>NZ_CBDRBL010000055.1:0-45343 GCF_965342175.1 Actinacidiphila sp. bgisy167 | reverse complement strand
GGGGGGGGGGGAGCGGGTCCCCCCCCGCTGGCCAGTGATCGTGCTGCGCACGCCCAAGGGCTGGACGGGCCCTGCCGAGGTCGACGGCCTGCCCGTGGAGGGCACATGGCGCGCCCACCAGGTGCCGATGGCGGCCGTCCGCGACAACCCGCAGCATCTGCGGCAGCTCGAGGAGTGGATGCGCTCGTACCGGCCGCAGGAGCTGTTCGACGAGCACGGCGCCCCCACGGCTCAGGTGCTGGCCTGCGTCCCCGAGGGCGACCTGCGCCTCGGTGCCACCCCGTACGCCAACGGCGGGTTGCTGCTGCGGGCCCTGCCCGTGCCGCCGCTGGAGCGGTTCGCCGTCGCGCTCGACAAGCCGGGCGTGACCCGGCACGAGCCCACCCGCATCCTGGGCGGCCTGCTGGAACGCGTCATGGCCGACACCGCCGAACGCCGCGACTTCCGGCTCGTCGGCCCCGACGAGACCGCCTCCAACCGGCTCCAGGCCGTCTTCGAGGCCAGCGGGAAGGCCTGGCAGTCCGAGATCCTGCCCGTCGACGAGAACCTCGACCGGCACGGCCGCGTCATGGAGATCCTCTCCGAGCACACCTGCCAGGGCTGGCTGGAGGGCTACCTCCTCACCGGCAGGCACGGGTTCTTCTCCTGCTACGAGGCCTTCGTCCACATCGTCGACTCGATGGTCAACCAGCACATCAAGTGGCTGCGCACCACCCGGGCGCTGCCCTGGCGCCGCCCCATCGCCTCCCTGAACTACCTTCTGACCTCGCACGTGTGGCGGCAGGACCACAACGGCTTCTCGCACCAGGACCCCGGCTTCATCGACCACATCCTCAACAAGGCGCCCGAGGTCGTGCGGGTCTACCTGCCGCCGGACGCCAACACCCTGTTGTCCATCGCCGAGCACGTGCTGCACAGCCGCGACTACGTCAACGTCGTCGTCGCCGGGAAGCAGCCGACCTTCGACTGGCTCGACCTCGACGCCGCCCGCGCCCACTGCGCCCGCGGCGCCGGCGTGTGGCCGTGGGCGGGCACCGAGGACGGCACGCGGGAGCCGGACGTCGTCCTCGCCTGCGCGGGGGACGTCCCCACCTTGGAGGTGATGGCGGCCGCCTCGCTGATCCGCCGCCTCCTGCCCCAGCTCGCCGTACGCGTGGTCAACGTGGTCGATCTCGCCCGGCTCCTGCCCAAGGAGGAGCACCCCCACGGCATGGCGGACGCTGAGTACGACGCGCTCTTCACCCGCGACAAGCCGGTGATCTTCGCCTACCACGGCTATCCGTGGCTCATCCACCGCCTCGCCTACCGCCGTGCCGGCCACGCCCACCTGCATGTGCGCGGCTACAAGGAGATCGGAACCACCACCACGCCCTTCGACATGGTCGTCCGCAACGACCTCGACCGCTTCCGGCTGGTCATGGACGTCATCGACCGTGTGCCGGGGCTCGCGGTGCGAGCCGCCCCGGTATGGCAGCTCATGGAGGACGCCCGGTTGCGGCACCACGCGTGGATCCGCGAGCACGGCGTGGACCTGCCGGAGGTCGTCGACTGGACCTGGACCGGGCAGTGACCGGCTGACGCCGGGGCCCGCCGCCGGGGGCTCGTCCGGCGCACCCGTCCGGCGGTCGACCCCCGAGGGACGGCGACCGACGGCGCGCCGCCGGTCGCACCCGTTCGGCCTCAAGGGCGCGCCTGCCGTGCCCTGGTCCGCCTCTCCGAACCGGGCCAGGGCCAGTGCCCCCGCGATCGACGGCACGACCGAGCACCGCCGGCGGCGCCCGGTCGTGCCATGTGGAGTCCCCCCGCCGCACCACTCCGAAAACCGCGGGCCACAGGGACTCGGTGATGACCGTCGCGGCCGTCGCGGCGGTCACCGAGCCCGCCGGCTCATGCCTGCTCCACTGCGAGGGACGCACGGGTACCGACGCCCCGCGACAAGGTCGGCGGCTCACCCCTGCGGAGGATCGGGAATGCCGTGTTCGCGGCGATATGATCCGCCAGGGCGGGTCCGGTGCCGACAGCGAGGAGCGAGGCGTGGTGACGAGTCGGCGGGCCGTGGCGGCCGTGTCCGCCCTCATGGCGGTCGGGTGCCTCGTCGCCTGCGACGCGGGAGGCGGCGGCGAGCGGGCACGTCCCGCGTCCCCCGCTCCCGGTTCGCCCTCCGTGCCCCCAGCGGGCAGCGGCTCGACAGGCGGCGCGCCCTCCCCCCGGCCGCACGCGTACGAGGTGTCCGGCGTCAAGGCGTTGAGCGTGCGCAATGTGAACGGCACGGTGCGCGTCACCGCCGGGAGCGGTCCGGTGTCGGTGGTGGAGACGCTGGAGTACGGCGCCGTCGAACCCACCACCGGGCACCAGGTGAAGGACGGCACCCTGGAGCTGACCGGGTCCGGCTGCGGCGGCGCCAGCCCCTGCCGGGTCGACTTCACGGTGACGGTCCCGGCCGCCGTCCCCGTCACCGTCAGGCTCGACAACGGCGACGTGGACGTCGAGGGACTGACCGGGACGCTGAACCTCACGACCGGCAACGGCACGGTCAAGGGCGTCTCGCTGGGCGCCCGCGAGGCGACGCTCAGGAGCGGGAACGGCATGGTCGAGGCCGCGTTCACCGCCGCTCCGTACGATGTCGACGCCGGCACCGGGAACGGCGCGGTCACGGTCACGGTGCCCGCGGGCCGCTCCTACGACGTCCGGGCCACGGCCGAGGTCGGGATGCGGCAGGTGGACGCGCCGACCGACCCCTCGTCGCCGTACCGGATCACCGCGACCACCCGGGCCGGCGTCGTCACCGTGCGCACGGGATGACCGCCCCGCAGGCCCTGGCACGGGGCCGCGAGGGACGGGTCCGCCCTTGATTGACTTCGCCGAGCGCCCGGGTAGGGTTCGAGCCGTGCCGCCGCCCAACGACATGGACCGGTCCGGCGCCCGGCGCGCGAGGCGGGGCTTACGTCGCACCGGCACGGCTCTGACGGGCGGGGGCACGAAGGGCATCGGCGCCGTGGTGACCGATGCCCCGGCGGACACGACGACCCGCACCTCGCGGCGCGAGGCCGGGGTGGAGGTGGTCGAGGTATGAGGCTCACGATTCTCGGCGGCGGGGGCTTCCGCGTCCCGCTGGTGTACCGCGCCCTGCTGGAGGACCGCGCGGAGGGGCGCGTCACCCACGTCGCCCTGCACGACCTGGACCCAGCCCGCCTGGACGCCGTCGTCAGGGTGCTGCGCCGGCAGGCGCGGGACCGCCCCGACGCGCCCGAGGTCACCGTCACCACCGACCTCGACGAGGCGGTGACCGGGGCCGACTTCGTGTTCTCCGCGATCCGTGTCGGCGGCCTCGCCGGACGCGTCGTCGACGAGCACGTCGCCCTCGACGAGGGCGTCCTCGGTCAGGAGACGGTCGGCGCCGGAGGCATCGCCTACGGGCTGCGCACCGTCCCCGTCGCCGTCGACATCGCCCGCCGCGTCGCGCGGCTCGCCCCCGGCGCCTGGGTCATCAACTTCACCAACCCCGCGGGCCTGGTCACCGAGGCGATGTCCCGCCACCTCGGCGACCGCGTCATCGGCATCTGCGACTCGCCCGTCGGCCTGGGCAGGCGCGTGGCGCGAGCCCTCGGCGTCGATCCCGGCCGCGCCCGGCTCGACTACGCGGGACTGAACCACC
The DNA here is from genome assembly GCF_965342175.1 of Actinacidiphila sp. bgisy167. Classification (GTDB taxonomy): domain Bacteria; phylum Actinomycetota; class Actinomycetes; order Streptomycetales; family Streptomycetaceae; genus Actinacidiphila. The sequence goes on along the minus strand of NZ_CBDRBL010000055.1, from coordinate 41,688 downwards.
TCGGCTGGCTGCGGGCGGTCCGCGTCGACGGCGTCGACCTGCTTCCGCGACTGCTGGCCGACGACGGGGCGCTCGCCTCCTTCGAGGAGGGCAGGCTCTTCGGCGCCGACTGGCTGCGCGCCCTCGGCTCGGTGCCCAACGAGTACCTGAACTACTACTACTCCACCCGCGAGGCCGTCGCCGCCGCCCGCGGCGCCGAGCACACCCGCGGCGCCTTCCTCCTGGAGCAGCAGCGGCGCTTCTACGACACGATGCGGGCCCCGGGCACCGAGCCTTTCGCCGCCTGGGACGCCGCCCGCCTGGAACGCGAGACCACCTACGGGGCGGACGTCCGGGAAGCCGCGGGAGCGGGCGAACGCGACGCGGACGACCTGGAGTCCGGCGGCTACGAGAAGGTCGCCCTCGCCCTCATGCGGGCCATCGCCCTCGACGAGCGGACGACCCTGATCCTCAACGTCCGCAACCGGCGCGCCCTCGAACCGCTCGACGCGGAGGCCGTCGTCGAGGTGCCCTGCCACGTCGACGCCAACGGCGCCCGCCCGGTCGTCGGCGACCCGCTGCCCGGACACGCCGTCGGCCTGGTCACCACCGTCAAGGCGGTCGAACGCGACGTCATCGCCGCCGCCACCACCGGCGACCGGGCCGCCGCCCTGCGCGCCTTCGCGCTCCATCCGCTCGTGGACTCCGTGGCCGTCGCCCGGCGGCTTCTCGACGGCTACCGCGAGCGCCTTCCCGGCCTGGCCTACCTCCGGGACTGAGCCGGACGCGGCCGACGGCGCGCGCCAACAAGCGCGCGGTTGACGGAACCGGCGAAACGCCGGTTCCGTCATCCGCCTCCGTGCCCACGGCTCGTGGCCGCCATCGCTTTCGAGACGCGCGCCACCGGCGCGGGCCTTTGGGCGGCGGCTTCAGCGCGCGGCGCCGAAGTCCTGCGTCCAGTAGTTCCCGGGCTGCGCCAGCGCGATCCCTATTTCCTTGAAGGAGCAGTCCAGTATGTTCCGCTTGTGATCCGGACTGGCCATCCAGGCGCGCATCACGCTGGACGCGGAGGAGTAGCCGTAGGCCACGTTCTCGCCGTAACGGCTCCAGTCGTAGCCCTCGGAGGAGATGCGGTCGGCGGGGGACGAACCGTCGGAGCCGGTGTGCGACATGGCGTGCTGGGAGGCCATGTCCTTGCTGTGGTCCTGCGCGGCCTCGGTCAGCTTGGGGTTGGCCTTCAGGGCCGTGCAGCCGGCCTTGGCCCGCTCCTTGTTGACCAGGCTGAGGACGGTGGCCGGGGCTCCCTTCAGCGCCGCGCCCGAACTCGCGGCCTGGGAGGCCGGCGCGGCGGACGGCGCCGATGAGGGCGCGGGGGCCGGCGCCGCGGGTGCGGCGGCGGACGCCCAGGACGGCTTCCCGCCCCACCAGGGGCCGCGCTTCGTCCACGTCCCACCGGAGGACAGATCGGCGAACCCGCCCGCGGAACCCCTCCACGACCCGCCCCAGGCGCCGTGGTCCCCGCGCCCCTTGACCTCGGTCTGAACCTGGGAAGCGGCCTGGGAGGGGCTCTGGGCCCGGGGGCCGCCGTAACGGGGGCCCTGCTGGGCGCCGACGCAGGCCATGGCCACCGACGGCACGCCCGCGGCGGCCACGGCGAGGACGGCGACGGTGGTCTTCCGGAAGGGCATCGCCCGGCGGTTCTTCGTCATCAGCGAGACCTCACTCAAGGGTTCGGCGTGCGAGTTCACAACCCGTGTGAGCCGCGGCGGCTGGCGGGCCCGGCCATTGTGTGGACGGCCCCGGACTTCGGGCAATGAAAGATCGTTACTACGCGCACTCGTAGCGGCGGCGCCTCTTGCACCGGGCGTCCGGGCGTGTCCGGTGGCCGGACCCGGCACTCGGAGACAACCTGATGATCAGTCAGAAGCTATGCCCCTGGGGAGGCTTCGCCCATGGTGTCGCGTGGTCTCGACGGCTGTCGCCCCCTGTGCGGAATATGTCCTATTTCGTCATGGATAGCAGCTATATGGTGTGTGCGCCCCGGCTACTAAGAAGCACCGTAACCACCCCATCCAGCGTGAGGGACCTCACAGGGCGTCCCGGAACAGTTGCCGCGGTGGCCGTCGCCGTCGCACCGCACGGCACAATCACCGCATGCGACACATCCTTGTCATCGGCATCGGCGCGGGGGATCCCGAACACCTCACCCTTCAGGCGGTCAAAGCGATCGCCCGTACGGACGTCTTCCTCGTCCTGGGGAAGCCGGAGGAGCGCCAGGACCTGATCCGCCTGCGCCGGCAGATGCTCGACGACCACGCGCGCCCCGGCCACCGGCTGGTGGAGGTCCCCGACGCCGAGCGGGACCGCGCCGCACCCGGTTACGCGGAGGCGGTCGAGGACTGGCGCCGCCGCCGCGCCGACCTGGTGGCGGACCTCCTCGACGCCCACCTCGGCCCCGGCGAGACGGGCGCCTTCCTGGTCTGGGGAGACCCCTCCCTCTACGACAGCGTGATCGCCGTCGTCGAGGAGGTTCTCGCCCGGCGGCCCGGCTCCTTCACCCATGAGGTCGTCCCCGGCATCAGCAGCGTCGCCGCCCTCGCGGCCCGGCACCGGCTCACCCTGACCCGGGTCGGCCGCCCCCTGCAGATCACCACCGGCCGCCGCCTCGCCGAGGGATTCCCGAAGGACGCCGACGACGTGGTGGTCATGCTCGACGGCCGCGCTGCCTTCGCTGAGATCGACCCGGAGGGCCTGGACATCCATTACGGCGCGTATGTCGGCACCGAGGACGAGATCCTCATCTCGGGCCCGCTCGCCGAGACCTCGGAGCGCATCCTCCGGGCCCGCACCGAGGCCCGGGAACGCAAGGGCTGGATCATGGACACCTATCTGCTGCGCCGCCGTCCCGACAGCACCGGCTGAGCCGGCGCGGAGCCCGCCCGGCCGGTTCCGGAGCGCCCCGGGGGTGGCCGGCGAGCAACCCGGGGCGCCGGCCCCGGGGCGAGCCGCCCGGCCGGGTCGCGCGGAGCGCGCGCCCCGCTCCACGGTGCGGCTGGAGGGGACGGGGCCCGTCCTCGTGGCGTCAGACGCCTGGACGGGCTGTGTTCCAGCCGCGTTCCAGGAGGTCGAAGGCGCTCTCGACGGCCGTCCGGGGATCGCCGCCCGTGCGGGCGAGGGCGGCGGCCTCGAGGGTGAAATGGGCCAGCGCCCGACAGGTGGGGTCGCCCTGGGGGGCGCCGCTCGCCTCGCTGACGGCCTGCGCGAGCGCGTCCTCGTGCCGCATCCACATGCGGTGCGCGTACTCGCTCAACGCCGGGGTCGTGTCGATGAGTTCGATGAACCGCGCCATCCCCGCGTCCTGGGAGACGTCGGCCCTGGCCAGGACGTATTCCCGGAGTGCGGACAGGATCGGCTGTCCGGCGGGGCGCTTGCGGACGGCGTCGAGCAGGCTCGTCTCCCGGTCGGCGTCCATGTCGAAGACGAGCGCCTCCTTGCTGGGAAAGTGCTTGAACAGCGTGGCGGTCGAGACATCGGCGGCGTCGGCGACCTCGCGGATTCCCACGTTCTCGTAGCCGCGATCCAGGAACAGGCGCAGTGCCGCGTCGGCGATGGCCTTGCGGGTCGCCGCCTTCTTGCGCTCGCGGCGTCCCGGTGTCTGCGGTTCGCGGATCTGTGTCGCTCCCATGCCCGCCACCCTACCCCGATGCGAGTCCAATCAAAAAGTAGAGTCGTTGCACTTTTAGAGTTGTTGTGCTTCTGTGGCGTGGTCGCCGTCGGGCCCTACCGGCCGCCGGCCTCCCCTCCTCTTCTGCCTCACGCCTCTGAGGGAGCGACTTCGCCATGTCCACGTCTCCACCGCCGTCGACGTCTGCAGTGTCTCCGACGCCTCCGGCGTCCCCTGCCGGCTTCGCGACGGCCACGGAAGGCCCGCCCAGGAACGTCCGCTGGGTGCTGGCCGGCGTCATGCTCGCCATGCTGCTGTCGATGTTCGACACCATGGTGGTGGGCACCGCGATGCCCACGATCGTGGGCGACATCGGCGGTCTGGAGCACATCTCCTGGGTGGTGACCGCCTACACCCTGGCAACCGCCGTGACCACCCCGATCTGGGGCAAGTGCGGCGACCTCTACGGCCGCAAGCCGGTGTATCTGGCCTCGATCGTCGTGTTCCTCGTCGGCTCCGCGCTCTGCGGCGCCTCCCGGTCCATGTCCGAACTGATCGCCAGTCGCTCGCTGCAGGGCGTCGGCGCGGGCGGCGTCGGCGCGGGCGCTTTCGCTCTCATCGCCGTTCTCGTACCGCCGCGCGAACGCGGCAGGTACCAGGGCATGACCGCCTCCGTCATGGCCGCCGGGGCCATCGGCGGTCCGCTGATCGGCGGCCTCGTCACCGGGCACTGGGGCTGGCGCTGGGCCTTCTACGTCAACCTGCCGCTCGGCCTGCTCGCCCTGGCGTGGCTGTGGCGGCTGCTGCACGTACCCGCCCGGCGCGTCAGGGCGAGGACCGACTGGCCGGGCATCGCCCTGCTGACCGTCACGATCAGCGCGACCGTGCTGGCCGCCACCTGGGCCGGCACCACCTACGCGTGGGGCTCCTGGCAGATCCTCACCGCGGGCGCCGTCGCCGTGCTCGGACTGGCCCTGTTCGTCCGCGTGCAGCGGCGGGCCGCGGAGCCGGTACTGCCGCTGGCGATCTTCACCGGACACCGCAACTTCCCGCTGGCGACCCTCCTGCTGCTGGCGGCCGGAGTCGTGACCTTTGGCACCGGCCTCTACCTGCCGCTGTTCCAGCAGACCGTACAGGGCGCCTCGGCCGCCGACTCCGGTCTCGCGATGCTGCCGCTGATGATCCCCGTCGTGGTGGTCTCCACCGTCGCGGGCAAGGTCATGTCCGCCACCGGCAGATACAAGATCTTCCCCGTCCTCGGCGCCGGTTTCCTCACCGTCGGACTCGGGCTTCTCGCGACGATGGGGACCGGGACACCAAGGCTCCTGACCTGTGGCTACATGGTTCTCCTCGGTACCGGGCTCGGCCTCACCCAGCAGATGGCAGGCACCATCGCCCAGAACAGCGTCTCCCTACGCGACATGGGAGCCGCCATGAGCGCGGTCACGCTCTTCCGCTCCTTGGGCGGATCCCTGGGCGTCGCCGTCTTCGGCTCCCTGTTCACCCGCAGCGTCCGGTCCCACCTTCCCGGCGCCGCCGGCGGCGCCGGGAGCCAGGCGTACGCACTGGCCCGCCTGCCCGCGGGGGCCCGGGACGCCTACCTCAGGGCGGTCACCGGCGGCACCCACCAGATCTTCCTCACCGGGGCCGCTCTGTGCGCGGCCGCCTTCGTCGCGGCGCTCTGCGTCGTCGAGACCCCGCTCCGCACGGCAGGACCGCCGAACGGCGCGCAGAACACCGCCACGTCGGGCCCGACACCGGCTGAGGCGCCCTGATCCACTACCGCGCCATGCCGCGGGCCGGGGCGTCGTGGACCGCGCCCCGGCCACGGACGGCCCGGGACCGAGGCGCGGCCAAGTGCGGTCGTCGCTCCACGCCGAGAGCGGATCCGCTAGGAGATCGTCTCGCTGGGCGATCGACGGTCCGTGACGCCGGACCGGGCTGTCGGTGGACAATCCACGTGCACTGATCGATCACGTCGGGGAACACTGTGCCGATGAACTCCGCAGCCTCCCAGACATCGCAGGAACGGGCCCTTCGGCATGTCGGTGACCTGGCGTCGGGCCCTCCGATGGACCCGGCGCTGCGGGTGACCCTCAACTTCCACCCGGACCGTCTGCTGCGCGGCAAGCCGATCCTGGACGCCATGGCCGAGGACGGCGTCTATCGCTCGCAGTTCGTCACGGGGACCAGCAACGGCGGACTGACCGCGTATCCGGGCGGCGACCGGTGGCGCTGGGAGAGCCGGATCTTCGACGGGGCGTACGACGAAGCGACCCCTCATGAACGGCCCGTCTACGGGGCGTTGAATTTCCGTCGCAAACCAGTCGGCGGGGCGCCGCGGTTCGGCTCCGCTCACTTCCGGCTGGCTGCCGAGACGCTGGCGCGGACCACGTTCTGCTACCCGGACAGTTTCCTCGAACCTTCGGATTTCGGTGTCGCGGACCGCATGGGGCTCATCGGGCTTGCCCTCGCTGATCGTCAGGACGAGCTTGACGACTACATCGAGGCGCAGGTGCATGGGCCGGTCCGGCCGAGTGCCGACGTTGAGGCGCTGGTCCTGGACCCCTGCTACCGAGGCACGACAGTCGAGGCTGCGGCACTGCGTCTTGGCTGCCCGGTGGAGTGGCACCCCGGCTTCCGGCTCGGGGTTGAAGAACTCCGACGTCACCCGGACTACCGCGGCCAGGAATACGTCGCCTTGGGCACGCAGGTCGCGGTCGACGGCGTGCTCGATCCTCGGATCGTCGGAGATGCCGCACGTGCTGGTCTCCATGACCCGCAGGCCGTCAAGAAGGTGTGGCACTACCTGGCGCGGTTCGGGGCGCGATGGAAGGCCAGTGGCGGACCGGTGACTCCGGCACCGGTGGAGGGGACAGTACTCGACGGCCTTCGTTGACGGGCTGGTGCCGGAGGGGCTGTGGGAACGGTCCCGGGCTGAAGAACCGTCGATCCCCACGAGGCCGCGAGGCGGTGGCCGCTCACGGCTCGATCAGACCGGCCCGGATCGCGTACCGGGTGAGCTCGAGGCGGTCGCGCAGGCCCAGCTTCTGGAGGATGTTGGCGCGGTGCCGCTCGACCGTCTTGGCGCTGATGTAGAGGATGTCCCCGATCTCCTTGGAGGTGTGGCCCTCCGCGACCAGCTTCAGGATCTCCTCCTCCCGGTCGGTGACGGCTCGCGCGGGCAGCGGCTCGCCCTGCCGGGCGCGTTCCAGGAAGTTGCGCACCAGCGCGGTGACCGCCCCCGGATAGATGAACGGCTCGTCGCGCACCGCCGCCCGGCAGGCCTCCACGAGGTCGCGGTCGGCGACGGACTTGGGGACGTAGCCGCTGGCCCCCGCGCGCAGGGCCTCGAAGAAGAACTGCTCGTTGTCGTGCATCGTCAGCATGAGGGTCCGCAAACCGGGCCGCAGCCGGGACAGTTCGCGCGCCGCCTGGAGCCCGGTGAGGCGGGGCATGGCGATGTCGAGTACGGCCAGGTCGAGTTCGTGGGCGCGGGCCTGCTCGATGGCCTCGGCGCCGTCCCCGGCCTCCGCGACGACGCTCAGGTCCGGTTCGTCGTCGAGGATCATCCGCACGCCGCGGCGCACCAGAGCGTGGTCGTCGGCGAGCAGGATGCGGGTCTTCGTCGCCCCGGGCACGGTCAGTGGTCCTCCTCGCGCACGGGTACGTCGAGCCGCACCTCGGTGCCGCCACCGGGTCCCGGACCCAGCGCGAGGCGCGCCCCGACCAGCAGCGCGCGTTCGCGCATCCCCCGGATCCCGGCGCCCTCCGGGGCGGCGCCGAGGCCCTTGCCGTCGTCGCGTACGGTCAGGCGTGCACCCTCGGCGGTGCGTACCAGTCGGAGGTCCACCCGGCCCGCATGGGCATGGCGCACGGTGTTGGTCAGGCCCTCCTGGGCGACCCGGTACAGGACCAGCTCGGTCTGCTCGTCCAGGGCGGGCAGTTCGGGGTCGAGGCGGAGCCCCACCGCCAGTGCCGGGGAGGTGAACTCGGCGGTCAGCGCCCGCAGCGCGCTGGGCAGGCCGAGCTCCTCCAGAACTCCGGGCCGCAGCCGGCGGGCGATGCGGCGGATCTCCTCCAGGCTGCCGCGGGTGGTCTCGCGGACCTGGTGCAGCTCCTCGCGCAGCGGGCCGGGGGCAAGTTCGGAGACGTGCTTGAGCTGGAGCAGCACCGCGGTGAGCGTCTGCCCGACCTCGTCGTGCAGCTCCTGGGCGATGCGCTGCCGCTCGGCCTCCTGGCCGGAGAGCACACGGGCACTGCCGGCCGCCTGCTCGCTCTCCAGCCGGTCGAGCATGGTGTTGAACGTGGTGATGAGTTCGGCGATCTCGCCGTGCCCGGCGGCGGCCGGCCGGCTCCCGGGCCGCAGCAGGTCCGCCGCGGCCATGGCTCGGGTCAGCCGGCGCAGCGGCGCCAGCGCGACGCGGAGCAGCACGGCGTTGGCGACCAGCATCACGACCAGGCCCGCCAGGATCACCGCCGCCTCGGCGGGCCGGACGGGGGAGGAGACGGTGACCGGACCCAGCAGCAGTATCGCCGCCGCCGTCAGCACGACGACGTTGAGCAGGAAGATCCGCCAGAACAGCGACACGGGCCAGGTCCTCCTCTCGGGTGTCGCGCGGAACGGGAACCGCCGTGGCGCGCCGTGCGGGGCGCACCAGGGCGGAGGTCAGTCCCCGGTGACGGGGGAGGGCGTCCGCTCCGGCTCGGCCCCGCTCTTGCGCGCCCGGGCCAGGCGCCCGGAGAGGGCGTTGGCCAGCGGCTCGGTGTAGCGAGCCGTCAGCGGGCCGAAGACGACCAGCAGCAGGACGTACGCCGTCGCCAGCGGGCCCAGCGCGGGCTCGATGCCCGCCGTGACCCCGAGTCCCGCGATGACGATGGAGAACTCGCCCCGCGCCACGAGTGCGCCGCCCGCACGCCACCTGCCCGGCGCCGCGACTCCGGCGCGGCGCGCCGCCCAGTAGCCGGTGGCGATCTTGGTGAGCGCGGTGACGATCGCCAGTGCCAGCGCCGGCAGCAGGACCGGCGGGATGCTCGCCGGGTCGGTGTGCAGACCGAAGAAGACGAAGAACACGGCCGCGAACAGGTCGCGCAGCGGGCTCAGCAGCGAGTGGGCGCCCTCGGCGACCTCCCCGGACAGCGCGATGCCCACCAGGAACGCCCCCACTGCCGCCGACACCTGCAGTTGCTGGGCGATGCCCGCCACCAGCAGCGTCAGGCCGAGAACGACCAGCAGGAGCTTCTCCGGGTCGTCGCTGGAGACGAACCGGGAGATCACCCGCCCGAAGCGGACCGCGATCAGCAGCACCAGGCCCGCGGCGCCCAGCGCCACGGCCAGCGTCACACTGCCCGCCGCCCAGCCGACACCGGCCAGCAGGGCGGTGAGGATCGGCAGGTACACCGCCATCGCCAGGTCCTCGAGGACGAGGATGCTCAGGATGACCGGTGTCTCGCGGTTGCCGAGCCGTTCGAGATCGCCCAGGACCTTGGCGATGACCCCGGAGGACGAGATCCACGTGACACCCGCCAGGACGACCGCGGCCACCGGCCCCCAGCCCAGCAGAAGCGCCGCCGCCGCGCCGGGCAGGGCGTTGAACGCGATGTCGACCAGACCGGAGGGGTACTGCGTCCGCAGGTTCCCGATCAGGTCGCTCGCGGTGTACTCCAGGCCCAGCATCAACAGCAGCAGGATGACGCCGATCTCGGCGCCGATCGCCACGAACTCCTCACTGGTGCCCAGCGGGAGGATGCCGCCCTCGCCGAAGGCGAGACCTGCCAGCAGATAGAGGGGGATGGGAGAGAAGCGCAGTCGCCCGGCGACCCGGCCGAGCAGGCCGAGACCGAGGATGATGGCGCCGAACTCGATGAGGAAGACCGCGGAGTGCAAGGGCTCACTCCCGCCCGAGAATGGCGGCGGCGGCCTCGATGCCCTCGCGGGTACCGATGACGATCAGGGTGTCGCCTCCGGACAGGCGGAAGTCCGGGGTGGGGGAGGGGATCGCGTCCGCCCTGCGCAGCACGGCGACGATGGAGGCGCCGGTGTCCGTGCGCATCCGCGTCTCGCCGAGCAGACGGCCGTTCCAGTGCGAGGTGGCGGACAGCTCTATCCGCTCCGCGACCAGTCCGAGGTCGGTGGTGTGCAGCAGGTTCGGGCTGTGGTGCGTCGGCATCAGCGCGTCGATCAGGGATGTGGCCTCGGCCCCGGACAGCCGCAGCGACTGCGCGCACGCGTCGGGGTCGTCGGCGCGGTAGATGTTCACCGTGCGCGATCCGTCGCGGTGGGCGACGACCGACAGATGGCGCCGGTCCCGCGTGGTGAGGTCGTACCGGACACCGATGCCCGGTAGTGGTGTCGTGCTCATCCGCGGAGCAGGCACAGCTCTGTTCCCTTCACGGACGGCGCGGCGCCGCCCCTTTCCTTGTCCGTTTCGCCCCCAGCGGGCCTCATCCTTTCATCCGGGCGAAGCGGGCCGGTATGGGTGCTGACACCCATCGCGGACCGCTGTGACGTTTCCCACACCGAGAGGAGGCGCAGGCCGGGGAGCTGGTGCCTCATCCGGGGGCGGCCCTTTCCGCGCTTGAAGATCCGTTCCGGGACCGGTAGTTGTGCGGGGCGGCGCGCCTAGGGTCGGTCGCAGTGCCGGGCTCACGGCGTTGTGACGGGCCCGGTGCGGCAGTCCCGTCCTGACGGAGGTATCCCGAGCATGAGTTCCCACAGGAAACGCCGCCGCGCCCGCCGCGCACCCTCGGCGCGGTCCTGGCCGCTGGCCGCCGCGGTGGCGACGGTGGCCGCGGGATCCCTGGTCGGGGCCGGCGCCCAGTTCGGGAACGACGCAGGCGGCAAGGAGAAGGCCTTCGCGGTGGCCGGGGACCGGGCCGACGGCGCCGCTCCCGTCGCGGCCGAGGCGCCCCCGGAGACCGCCGTCCCGAGCCCCGGCCCGACGGCCGTGAGCCCCAGCGCGTCCACGGAACCGCGGCGGCGCGAGCCGACGCCGCGGCACACCCGGACGCCCACGGCCTCCGCCACGCCCACCCGCACGGTGGTCCCGTCGACCACGGGTGTGACGAAAGGCCCGACGACGGCCGCGACGACAGCCACGGCGACCGCCGACGGCGAGGACCCGGTGGTCGCGCAGATCGTCCGGCTGGTCAACGACGCGCGTGCTTCCGCCGGATGCCGTCCGGTGACGCTCGAGGAGCGGCTCACCGAGGCCGCCCAGGACTACACGGACGTGATGGCCCGCTCGGGAGTCCTCTCCCACACCGGTCCCGACGGGTCCACCATGGCGGGGCGGGTCGAGGCGGCCGGTTACCGGTGGTCGACCCTCGGCGAGAACATAGCCGTGGGCCAGCGGACCGCCGCCGACGTGATGGACGCCTGGATGCACAGTGAGGGACACCGGGCGAACATCCTCAACTGCGCCTTCGAGCAGATCGGCGTCGGCGTGAACACCACGTCCGGGGGCCCCTGGTGGACCCAGGACTTCGGCACGCCCCGCTGAACCGCCGCCCTTCCGCCGTCCTTCCGCCGTCCTTCCGCGTCCTTCCGCCGTCCCGTCGCGTCCCTCCGCCGTCCTTCCGCGTCCGTCCGGCACCGCCCACCGCTCGGGGGCCGCTCCCCGAGATTCACCGCGATCGGCTCAACGCGCCACCTCGCCGGGGCGAGCGATGTCTAATGGGGCCGGCGATGAATGGATTCATTCGTCGCCGCCGACCGCACAGTTGACGTTGCCTCACCGGACAGACAGGAACGGTTGGTTGTACATACCGAGAAAGCCCACACGCTCCGGACGACACGGACTCACCGCCGGCCTGACGGCGCTCGGCCTGTCGCTGCTCACCCTGCTGGGGACGCAGGCGTCCGCCACCGCGCAGACGCCGGCAGACGGGGCGCATCGCGAGACCGCGAACACCGCCAGGGACGACGGCCTGTCCATGGAGCCCTCCTGCTCCGTACCGAAGAAGAACGAGTACGCGTGCTTCGCCCTGCGCCGCACGGACCTCCCCGCCGCCAAGCGGACCTCGCAGCCGACCGGGTACGGCCCCGCCGACCTGCGCAGCGCATACGACCTGCCGGAAGGCGGCGGCGCGGGCCAGACCGTCGCCGTGGTCGCCGCGTACGACGCTCCCACCGCCGAGCAGGACCTGGCCGTGTACCGGGAGCAGTACGGGCTGCCGCCCTGCACCACCGGCAACGGCTGCTTCCGCAAGGTCGACCAGCGCGGCGGCACCGACTACCCGCAGCCCGATCCCGAATGGGCCGGGGAGATCGCGCTCGATCTGGACATGGTCTCGGCCGTGGCCCCGAACGCGCACATCCTGCTGGTCGAGGCCGACAGCGCCGACCGGGACAACCTCGGGGCAGCCGTCGACCAGGCGGTCGCGCTCGGCGCCACGGCCGTCTCCAACTCCTACGGCTCCTACTACGACAGCCTTCCCGGGGGTGGTGAGGACCCCGCGGAGACCACCGACCCGCACTACAACCACCCGGGCGTCGCCATGGTCGTCGCCGCGGGCGACCTGAACTACGGGGTCCCCTATCCCGCCGCTTCCCCCTATGTCACCTCGGTCGGCGGCACCTCCCTCGTCCGTGATCCGAACACTCCCCGCGGATGGTCGGAGTCGGTCTGGAGCAACGGCGCCAAGGGCACCGGCTCGGGGTGCTCCGCCTACCAGGCGAAACCGGCCTTCCAGAAGGACACCGGCTGCCCCCGGCGTACCGTCGCGGACGTCTCGGCGGTCGCGGACCCCGCCACGGGCGTCGCGGTCTACCAGAGCTACGGCCAGAGCGGCTGGCAGGTCTACGGCGGGACCAGCGCCGCCACGCCGATCATCGCCGGCGTCTACGCGGTCGCCGGCACGCCCGCGGCCGACAGCTACCCCAACTCCTACCCCTATGCGGCCTCCAACGGCCTCAACGACGTGACCAGCGGGTCGAACGGCGAGTGCGACTCCTCCTATCTGTGCACCGCGGGCCCGGGCTACGACGGACCGACCGGCCTCGGAACGCCGCGCGGAGTGGGCGCCTTCCGCGGCGGACCGCACGGGGAGATCTCCGGAACGATCACGGACTCGGCCACCGGAAAGCCGGTGGCGGGCGCCGCGGTCTCGGGCGGTGACGTCGTGGTGCACTCCGACGCCTCCGGGGCCTACATCCTGCCGTTGCCGACCGGGACCTATGACATCAACGTCGAGGCCTTCGGCTACGCGAACGCCACCACCGCGGATGTCACGATCGCCGACGGGGCGACCCTGACCAGGGACTACGCCCTCCGCACGGTGCCGAGTCGCACGATCTCGGGCCGGATCACCGACGGCTCCGGGCACGGCTGGCCGCTCTACGCCAAGATCGTCGTGGACGGCTCGCCCGGCGGCCCGGTGTGGAGCGACCCCGCGACCGGTGCGTACAGCCTCACGCTTCCGCGCAACCGCGCGCACACCCTGCGGATCACGGCCTCCCTCCCCGGCTACCGGGAGGTCGTCCGGCAGATCCCGCAGGGAACGGCCGCGCAGGAACTCGACGTTCCGGTCCCCGCCGACGTCTGGTCGGCCGGCGGCCCCGCCTACACGACCAAGCTGACCGGCCCGACCCAGGAGTTCACCAGGGCGGACTCCGCGCCGCAGGGCTGGTCGGTCGTCAACGCCGAGGGGACCGAAGGCGGCTGGACCTTCGACAACCCCGCAGGACGGTCCAACACCACCGGCGGCGACGGGGGCTTCGCGGTGGTCGACAGCGACTACTACGGCTACACCGCGTCCCAGGACTCCAGCCTGGTCAGTCCGCCGTTCGACTTCACCGACGTGGCGGTCCCCGAGGTGGCCTTCGACACCGACCTCGTGCCCTTCCCCGGCCAGACCGCCGACCTCGACGCCAGCACCGACGACGGCGCGACCTGGACGAACATCCGGTCCCTGACCACGGACGCGGCCGGCCCGAGACACTTCGACGTCCCCCTGAGCGCCTACGCGGGCAAGCCCTCCGTCCGCCTGCGGTTCCACTACACCGGCGCCTACGCGCTGTGGTGGGCCGTGGACAACGTCTTCGTCGGCGGCAGGGAACTCACGCCCACCCCGGCCGGTCTCATCAACGGAACCGTCAGCGACGCCAACACCGGCGCGGGGGTGGCGTCCGCCGCCGTCACCTCCCCCGACCTGAGCGCGACCACGGCGGCGACACCCGAGGACTCGAACCTCGGCGACGGCTTCTTCACCCTGGTCGCGCCCCTGGGCCGGCACACCCTCACGGCAGCGGCACCGCACTACACCGAGCGGACCAAGGCGGTCACGGCCCTCGCCGACACGGCCGTCTCCTCCACCTGGAAACTCGTGGCCGGCCAACTGTCCCTGGCCACCGAACCGATCGAGGCGACCGCGGTCCTGGGCAAGCGCACGACCCGCAGACTGACCGTCACCAACACCGGAGGCGCCCCGGCGACCCTGACGCTCTCCGAACGCGCGGGCACCGGCAACACCGAGGAGGGCGCACCCCTGCGGCGCGTCACCCAGCGCCCGCCCGCGCCGTCCGCCGGCGACCGGCGCCCCGCGCCGATCGACGGCCGAACCACCGGGATCGGCGGACGCGCCTCCGCCTCCGCCTCGGCCTCCGCCTCCGCCGAGGCCGGGCCCTCGGGTGATGCCTGGAAGCCCGTCACCGACCTGCCCGTGAGCGTCATGGACAACGCCGTCGACACTCACGACGGCACGGTCTACTCGGCGTACGGGTACGACGGGGAGGAGGACACCGGCGACCTGTACCGGCTCTCCCCCGACACCGGCGCCTGGACCCGGCTCACCGCGTCCGCGCACCCGCGCCGCGCACCCGCGCACGGTTTCATCGACGGCAAGCTGTACGCCGCGGGCGGCTGGGGCGACAGCACCGGCGGCATCGACCCGGGCCTGGACATCTACGACCCGGTCACCAACAGGTGGGCCGACGGCGCCAAGGCGCCCAGGGCCTACGCCGGATCGGGCAGCACCGTCCTCGACGGGAAGCTGTACATGATCGGGGGGTGCTCGGCCGAGAGCTGCGGCACGACCGACGCCCTGGTCTACGACCCGAAGCAGGACCGCTGGTCCGAGATCGCCTCCTATCCGGAGCCCATCGCCTGGCAGTCCTGCGCGGCGATCGGGACGAAGATCTACTGCGCCGGAGGGGAGAGCGGAGGCGCCGTCGCGGTGTCCTCCGCGTACGTCTACGACCCCGCCACCGACCGGTGGTCGTCCCTGCCCGACATGCCGATCCCGCTGTGGGGGGCGGCGCACACCGCCGCCAACGGCCTGCTGCTGATCTCCAGCGGGGTGGCCGAGGACAGCCGGCTGACGAACGAGGGCTTCGCCCTCGACCCCGCGACGGGCACGTGGAGCGCCCTGCCCAACGCCAACACCCCCACGTTCAGAAGCGGCGGCGCGACGGGCTTCTACAAGGTCGGCGGCACCGTCAGCGCCTACGAGCTCGCTCCCACCTCCACGGTCGAGCTGCTGCCCGGCTACGACCAGGAGGGGCTGTCGGAGGTCGGCTGGCTCGGCGAGTCCGCCAAGAAGATCACCCTCGCCCCCGGCCAGAAGACGGTGCTCACGCTCACTTTCGACACGGCCGCACTGGAGGTCGCCCAGCCCGGCGACTACGGCGCCCGGCTGGCCCTGTTCACCGACACCCCCTACGCACTGCCCGACATCCCCGTCGTGCTGCATGTCGACCCGCCGAAGACCTGGGGGAGCATCAGAGGAACGATCCTCGGGGCGACGACCGCGGGTGGCACCGCCCCCCTGGCCGGCGCCACCGTGCAGATCGACAGCTGGACCGGCTCCCACACGCTGACCACGCGCCAGGACGGCACGTTCGGACTGTGGCTCGACACCCGTGAGAACCCGCTGACGGTCATCGTCGCCAAGGACGGGTACCGGCCCACCGCGGCCACCGTCCGTCTGAAGAAGGGGGTCGCCGTCGTCCACGACGTCACTCTGAAGCGGGCATAGTGCCCCGAGGCGCCGGTTCGCGTGATCCTGCCGGCGCTTCGCCGAGCGGAGCCGGGCCCGAGCGCGCGCTCCACCGCGTCGTCCGGGACGTCCTCGGAGAGCTCTACTCGTCACGGTGGGCTCACGCACCCCGTGCACCGTCGGACCGCTCCTGCGGGGCCCCGGCCCCCGGGAGGCAGTCCTGCCGCCATTCGGCGGGGGAGAGGCCGTAGACGGCCCGGAAGGCGCGACTGAAGTGCGAGTGGCTGACGAAGCCCCGGCGGTGCGCGACGGCCGCCACGGTCAGCCCGGCGAGTTCGGGGCGTATGAGGTCCTTGCGGCAGGCCTCGAGCCGGAGGCGCTGGATCCACC
Source organism: Actinacidiphila sp. bgisy167 (assembly GCF_965342175.1). Taxonomy (GTDB): domain Bacteria; phylum Actinomycetota; class Actinomycetes; order Streptomycetales; family Streptomycetaceae; genus Actinacidiphila. The sequence goes on along the minus strand of NZ_CBDRBL010000055.1, from coordinate 25,718 downwards.
GGCCGACGGTGGTGGGTTCGTCGCGGAAGAGCTGGTGGAGGTAGCTGACGGAGATCTGGTGCGCCGCCGCGATCGACGCCGGGGAGAGGGTGGGATCGTCCAGGTGGGCGCGGATGTAGGCGCGGACGTGCGGCAGCAGGGCTCGCTCCACCGCGCCGTGGTCTTCAGTGGACCCCTCCAGCGCGACCAGAGCCGTCAGCACGTCGACGATCCCCTGCCGGAGGAATTCCTTGGACGCCGGGGCGCAGCCGCACTGGTTCGGCGCGCAGGTGCAGCGGTGCGTGAGCGTGGCGAGTGCGTCCACGTACGACGCGAGAACTTCGCTGACGCCCCGTTCGGGAGAGAAGGCCCGGCCCGTGGCCAGGCGCAGTGCCGAGTCGGGGAGATCGACCAACTCGCGCGGGACTGTGGCGAGGTGCTGCCGCACGGGGCCGGCGAAGTCCAGTTCATAGGGCTTGCGGGCGTCGAGGAGGACGAGCCGGCCGGCCATGAGCGGGATCTCTCGCCCGTCCTGGGTCGCGACGCCGGCCCCGGCCCTGTGAAGGCTCACGACCAGCGGGCCGTCGCCGCCCGCGTCGATGAGCGGCCCGGTGCGCGCCATCCGCTGCGGGCTCGCCTGGAGGGTTCCGATCTGGACGTCCGCCAGGCACGCCTGGCGTATGGCGCCGTGGATGCCGATCTTCCCGCGCGTGCGGACCTCCAACGGGATGAACGCCTTTCCCACGGCGTCCGTCCAGTACTCGTGCCGCTCGGCGGGTGGCGCGGTGTCGGTGCAGAAGGCTTGGGCCACGATGTCCTCCCGGACGGCCAGGAGCCCGTGGGTCCCTGAAGCCTTCGACGGGCGATGCCGGGGACCCCTTGCTGCCACCGTAACGTTCTGCAGTGGTCGTGGACGGTCCACGGGTGTGACTGCGGGACACCCGCAGTCACGCGGTTCCAGAACTGCGGGATTCCCGTAGGCGGCCAGGTGCGGCGGCTCCGGGGGTTGCCGCACGCTGCGCTGACGTCACCGGCCCGGCCGACGGCTCGGGCCGAGGCCCGGTCGTCTGCGGATGCCCTGCCGATCGCCGTCCGGTCGTGCGGGCACGTCCGTCACTGCGACAGCGGCGGCTGTGTCTGCCGCGCGCCCCGCGACCGCCCGGTGCGCCGCAGTACCGCCTCGCAGCCCGCCCGGTCGTGCAACTGCGCCTGCCGCCATGCGAACGCCTTGACAAGGCGGCGGTAGCGGTAGACACCGGGTGCCACGGTGTCGATGAAGTGGGAGTCGACCAGTTGCTCGAGCGCTGTGACCACCTGACGACGCGGGAGGCCCAGGACGGCCGTTGCCACGTCGACGGTGATGTCCTCGTGGCCCAGGGCGGCGGCCAGCCGGAACACGGCGGTCGCCACGGGGGTGAGGCGGCGCTCGGCCCTGCGGAGCCGATCGCCCACGACATGGCAGTCGTCGTGCATGCTGGCGACGTCTCCCAGCTTCCCCACCAGATCACGCTGCACTTCACCGACAGTCCACCGCGGTCGTGTCAGCAGTCTGCTCGCGGCCACCCGGATGGCCAGGGGCTGTCCCGAGCAGGCGTCGGCCAGTGCGGTGGACGCCTGGGGTTCGCGGAGCAGGCGTTGCCTGCCCGCGAGAGCACCGAGCAGGTCGACCGCGTCCGGAAGCCGCATCTGGCCCACGGTGACCCAGTGGGCGTTCGGCAGGTCCATCCTGCGGACACCTGTGGTCATGATGACCGCGCTGCCGGGGCTCCCCGGCAGCAGGTGCCTGACCTGGTCCCCGTCCTCGGCGTTGTCGAGGAGGACGAGCACGCGTCGGTCGCTGAGGGTCGCCCGCCACAGGGCGGCGCGCTCATGGAGTCCCTCGGGGATCTCGCTCCGGGCCAGGCCGAACGCCCGCAGGAACCCCAGGAGGACAGCGCTCGCATCCTGGCGGTCCTCCTTCCAGGGGTCGAGATCGGCGAAGACCTGGCCGTCCGGATAGCGGTCGCGCAGACAATGGGCCACATGGACGGCGAGGGCCGTCTTCCCGTATCCGGCGAGTCCGGTCACCGCCACCACAGGACTTGCCTCGTTCCCCGAGAGCAAGGCGGAGACCTCCTGGATCTCGGCCGACCTGCCGACGAAGCCCGGCAGATCGGCGGGCAGTTGTGCCGGCCTCGCCGGAGCCGAGGGGGCAGGACGGCTCAGATCGCGATCGCCTCGGAGAACGCGCTGGTGAAGCGACCGCAGTCGCGGACCGGGGTCGACCCCGAGCTCGGCGTCCAAAAGGTCCCGCACCTCGCGGTAGGCGCAGAGTGCCTCTGCTCGCCGGCCGGTCCGGTACAGGGCGAGCAACCGCAGCTCCCACAGCCGTTCACGGAACGGATGGAGCTCCACCTCGGAGGCGATCTCCTCCACCAGACCGGGAGGGACCCCGAGCTCCACATCGCAGGCCATGCGTTCCTCGAGCGCCGCCAGCCGCTCCAGCTCCAGTCTGCCTCTGGCCTCCAGGACGAACTCTCCGTGGGCTCCGGACAGCGCCGGTCCCCGCCACAGTGCCAGCGCCGCGCGCAGGTGCTCCGCCGCCACGGCGACGTCTCCGGCCTTCCGAGCGCCGTGCGCGCGCTCGATCTCTTTCCGGAACACGGCGAGGTCCAGATCCAGCGTACGCTCGCGCAGCGAGTAGCCGCCGTTCCGTGACACGAGGACCGCGTCACGACCCGGGTCTCCTTCCGCCGCCAGTGTCCGGCGCAGCCGGTGGACGTAGGTCCTGACCGTTCCGCCCGCGTGAGCGGGAGCGTTCTCCCCCCACATCTGATGGACCAGTTCGCCGAGGGGCACGGCGTGCGGATGGCGAAGCAGCAGGAGGGCCAGGACAGCGCGCTGCTGCGGCGAACCGAGATCGAGTTCGCTGCCTTCTCGTCGCGCCCGTATTCCGCCGAGCACAGCGAAGTGCAGATCCATCCGGAACGGTCTCCTTCATCCACCCGTGTGCCTGCCGTCGTGCCGGCTGCCCCGATGGACGGTTCACCTCACAACGCATATGCAGGGTCGGGTCCAGGATACGCAAACGTGCGCCGCGCGCCGGTGCCTGTCCGGCATGGCGGCCGCGACGGGATTGTCATGCTCGCATCGTTTCTATGTATATCGCGTTGACAAGGCGCCGCTACGTTCGCAGTGGGTGCGGAACCCGTTGTGATGCGACGAAGAGGATCAGCTTTGAGCTACACCCAGCACGGGAACACCCCTCACCGCCAGGTACTGAGCGTCGGAGGAGGGCCGGTGAGCCTTGTCGCGGCGTGCGACCTGGCGCGCCGGGGGGTCGCAGTCCGCATCGTCGACGCGGCCGCCGCACCCGCCACCGGTTCGCGGGTGAAGGGGCCGCACCCGCGCAGCCTGGAGGTCTTCGACGACCTCCAGGCTGCGGCGCACCGAGGTGCGGCAGGGGGCGTTGCCGGCGCCGCACGCCGCTACGAGGCCGAACGATCTTGGGCGGGAGTGATCTCGACGCCGATGCCGAGGAACCGTCCGCGGCCACGCCGTGCACCCGCATCATGATCGCCCCTCAACTGCATGGGGAAGGCAATGCTCCGTCAGAGAACACCGCGCATCGCAACGGATTCGCCTCTCCGTGAAACGACGTCAATTGCACAACTGGAGATGATGGAAGTGTTCACCATATCCCTGCCGGGCCAACGCGTTCTTGACGTGGAGGTCTCCGGGCCTTCCGACGGGATTCCCCTTGTCTACCATCACGGTTCGTCGACCTCGGGAGAGCAGTTCGGTTTCCTGAAGCGCGCCGCACACGAGCGGGGGCTGCGCCTGGTGTCGTTCTCGCGACCTGGTGTCGGCGGTTCCACGCGCCTGGCCGGCCGTTCGGTCGTGGACTCGGTGAGTGATGTGGCCGCCGTCCTGGACCATCTCGGAGCCTCCCGTTCGCTTCAGTTCGGGTGGTCCGGTGGCGGCCCCCACACCCTGGCTGCCGCGGCCCGGCTGCCGGAACGGGTCACCGGCGCGGCGGTCATGTGCAGTGTGGCCCCGTACGAGGAGCTGGGGGAGAAGTTCTTCGCCGGAATGGGCCAGGACAACGTGGAGGAGTTCAGGGCGGCGCTGGAAGGCGAAGAGGCCATTCGCCCCTCGATGGAGGCGCAAGCTCAAGGAATGCGTTCCGCCGGCTCCGGGGAGGTGCGGGAGATCCTGATGGGTCTGCTCTCTTCAGCCGACCGAGCCCTCGCGACCGAGGAGTTGGCGGCAGACATCGGTGCGAGCTGGGCCGAGAGCCTGCGGAACGGCGTCGACGGATGGGTCGACGAGACGCTTTCCTACCTCGCACCCTGGGGGTTCTCGGTCGAGGAGATAGCGGTGCCCGTCACCGTCTGGCACGGAACCGACGACCTGGCGGCGCCCATCGGCCATGGCGAGTGGCTGGCGAAGCGGATTCCTGGGGCAACCGCGCGCCTGCTCGAGGGACATGGGCACGTGTCGATCCTCCTCACATCGGTCGACCAGGCTCTCGATGAACTCGTGGCCACGCTTGACGACTGACGACTGACGACTGACGACTGACGACTGACGACTGACGACTGACGACTGACGACGACGGCTGACGGCCGGTCCGTACTCCGGGTCGATCACCTCTGCCCCCGAGTCCTTCCTGACGGCCCCCGGTTCTTCTGGCGGGCCGTTTCGGCGTCCAGGAGGTCGTGGGCAGGTGTGCTGCCTCCCCCGCGCCGGCGCGGACCGCAATCGTTCTTCCGCAGGCGCAGCTCATGCGGCCAGCCGGGTGATCAGGCCCCGGATTTCGGCGTAGGTCTTGCCGAGCTCTTCGTGCAGGCCGAAACGTTTGTACTCCAACAACAGTGCTGTCGCGTGTTTGGCCTCGTACACCAAGGCCCGCCAGCGGGCCTGCTCGGTCTGTCCGACCTGGCCGTAACCCTCCCAGAACGCGTCCCGCTCGCTGCCTGGTTTGCGCAGCGCCAAGTAGATCGGCCAGTCCGCTTCCGGGTCTCCCCACCACGTGCGGTCGCAGTCGTATACGCCCGTTACGGTCGGTTTTGGTGCGTCCATGGCCAGCATCGTGTTGCCGACCCAGAGATCACCGTGCAGCAGCCTCGGCTCCGTGACCTCGTCGAGCAGGGCACGGTTGCGGTCGACTACCTCGATCAGTCTGCCGATATCGCCCGCCTCGAGCCCGTTGTGACTGAGATCCGCAGCGGCGAGGTCGAACCAGCTCAGCAGCGCGTCACTCCACCGCTCGTATGTCGGACCGGCGACCCGGCCGAAGCCGGGCCCGCGTACCCGGTGGATCGTGCGGGTGATGCCGCCGAGATCGCTGTAGAACGCGGTGTGCGACGACAGAGGGTAGGAGCCGAGCGCGGAGACTGCGGGTGCCCCGTCGAGAAGCGTTTGGAACAGGTAGTCGCGGCCGATCACCTGGTGCGTGAAGTCGACTGCGAGAGTGCGCGGCAGCAGGCTGGACACCGGCGTGAGGAATGGCACACTGGCGTACTCGTTGCGCATCAGCTCTGGGTCCGCCCGAGCCTGCCGCGAGGGCTCGGGGGCAACCCGCAGGATGACCGGTCGGTCCTGCCCGATGTCCACCCTGTAGGTGTTGTTGTAGTAGCTGTTGCCGAGCTCGACCGCAGAGCGCACTTCGGTGTCCGCGCCAAAAGCTGCGCGGCTGACCGCAAGAATGTCGTTGGCGCTCATCGACTGCTGGAAGTCGCCTGTATTGCGTTCGATGGGTCGGTAGTCCACTCGGAGCATCGTATCCATGCTCCTGGTTCAGATGTCCCTCTGGCAATGGTCAGTGGTCAGCCGAATAGCGTGATGAAGGGCGGTTCGCTCACTGGTGCTCAGCGGATACGCCAATTCCAGAAGCCCTCGTTGCCCAGCCGTCTCGAATGTTGCCTTGTCGCATCCAACGGAGCAAGTGCCTTGCGAACCGTCGAACCTGGAGCCGCCGGTGAACTCGCCCTACCGAACGTGGCGAAGCCAGGGCGAGTTCAACCGGTCGTTGCAACACCGGGCTGCTGTAGTGAGCGCTGTGCGGCCGGACCGGACCGGGCCGGGCCGGGCCGGGGAGCCTGACGGCGGTGCCGCCGCGGCCCGGCCCCCTGCCGCCCTCGCGGCCGTCCCGGCGCGGGGGCCGCGAGGGGCGGCTCCACCGGGCAGGTCACCGCGACCTGCGGCCGCCCCTGGGCGAGGTGATCCTGTGGGAGTGGCAACGAACCACGGCACGACGGCGGCCCTGGAAGGGCTCACCCAGGCGGAGGCGGAGCAGCGGCTCCTGCGGTACGGCCCCAACGAGGTGGCGCCGCCGGCGCCGACTCCTGTGTGGCGTCGCGTGGCGCGGCAGGTGCGCGATCCGCTGATCCTGGTCCTGCTCGCGGCCGCCGCGCTCACCCTCGCCACGGGCGACATCCCGGACGCCTGCGTCATCCTGCTGGTCGTCACCGTCAACACGGCCGTCGGCGTGGTCCAGGAGATCCGTGCGGAGCGCGCTGTCGCGGCGCTGACCGCGCTCAGCGCGCCCGCGGCCCGCGTGGTCCGCGACGGCGAGGAGCGCCGTGTCCGGGCGGTGGACGTCGTCCCCGGGGACGTGGTGCTCCTCGGGGAGGGGGACATCGTGCCCGCCGACGGCGACGTGGTCGAGGCGGCGGCCCTGCTGGTGGACGAGTCGTCGCTCACCGGCGAGTCCGTTCCGGTGGGCAAGGACACGGGTGGCACGGCGGCGTCGGGCACCGTCGTCGTCCGCGGGCGGGGCGCGATCGTGGTCACCGCCACGGGAGCCGCGAGCGCCACGGGCCGCATCGCCTCACTGATGGGCACGGCATCCGGGCCGACCCCGCTGCAGCGCAGGCTCGCCGGCTTCAGCCGGGTCCTCGCCGCCGTCACCGTCGTGCTGTGCGCCGTGGTCCTCACGATCGGGCTGCTGCGCGGACAGCCCGTGAGGCTCATGGTGGTCACCGCGATCAGCCTGGCCGTCGCGGCCGTCCCCGAGTCCCTGCCCGCCGTCGTCACCCTGGGCCTGGCCCTGGGCGCCCGGCGGATGGCCGCCCGCAACGCCATCGTCCGCCACCTGCCGGCGGTGGAGACGCTCGGTTCCGTCACCGCCATCGCCACGGACAAGACCGGCACCCTCACCGAGGGCCGTATGGTCGCGGAACGGCTGTGGACACCGGTCGGCGAAGCCGAGGTGCGCGGCAGTGGCTACGACCCGGCGGGGCAGGTGGTGCGGGACGGCGCCGCTGTCACCGCGGACGACGCACCCGACCTGGCCCGCCTGCTGCGCGCCGCCCTGCTGTGCAACGACGCGGGGCTGCAGCCGCCGTCCGGCACGGACGGCGACACGGCCTGGCACGCCCTGGGCGATCCCACCGAGGCCGCTCTCCTCGTCGCCGGCGCCCGGCTGGGCCTGGACCGGGCGGCCCTCGCACGGGAGTTGCCGCGCGTCGACGAGGTGCCTTTCGACAGCGGCCGCAAGCGGATGACCACCGTCCACCGGCTGCCGCACGGCGCACGCCACGTGGTGTCCAAGGGCGCACCGGAGGTCCTGCTCCGGCCCGGGGTACTGGACGACGGGCCCGCCGTGCTCGCCGCGGCCGTCAAGAGAGCCGAGGAGCTGGCACGCGAGGGGTACCGTGTGCTCGCCGTCGCGGCAGGGGACCGCCGCCCGCCCCCCTCGTCCGACGCTCACGCCGACTGGGAGAGCGGACCGCTCTCGCTGCTCGGCCTCGTCGCGATCCTCGATCCGCCCCGTCCCGCCGCGGCTGCCACCGTCTCCGCGTGCCGGACCGCCGGGATCGTCCCCGTCGTGATCACCGGTGACCATCCGCTGACCGCGGGCGCCATCGCGGCCCGCCTCGGCATCGTCGGCAGGCCCGACGGCGGGGTGGTGACCACCCGGAGCGACGTCGGACACGCCCTCTCGGGGAAACCCACCGGCGCCCGGGTCTACGCCCGCACCACCCCCGCGCAGAAGCTGGACATCGTCCGGGCGTGGCAGCGCGCCGGGCACGTGGTCGCCATGACCGGCGACGGCGTCAACGACGGGCCGGCGCTGCACCAGGCCGACATCGGCGTCGCCATGGGACGCCGCGGCACCGAGGTCGCCCGGCAGGCCGCCGACCTCGTCCTGGCCGACGACGACCTCGGCACAGTGGTGTCCGCCGTGGAGGAAGGCCGCCGGGTCTACGCCAACGTGCGCCGCTTCCTGCTCTACGGCCTGTGCGGGGGCATGGCGGAGATCCTCGTCATGTTGCTGGGCCCGTTCCTGGGCATGCCGCTGCCGCTGCTCCCCGCCCAGATCCTGTGGATCAACCTGCTCACCCACGGCCTGCCCGGGGTCGCGCTCGGCGCCGAGCCCGCGGACCCGGCCGCCATGCGCCGTCCGCCGCGGCCACCGGACGAGAGCGTGCTCGGCGCCGGGCTGTGGCCGCGGATCCTGCTGATGGGCCTGTTCGTCACGGCCGTCACGCTGCTCACCGGCATCTGGGCCCACGACACGGGACGCCCCTGGCAGACCATGGTCTTCCTGGTCCTGGGCGCCACCCAGCTCGGTGTCGCCCTCGCGTCCCGGGCCCGGCCCGGCAGTTGGGCCAACCCCTTCCTGCCGGCCGCCGTCGCGGCGGCGCTCGCCCTGCAGATCGCGGGCGTCTACCTGCCGCCGCTGCGCGCGCTCCTCGGTACGGATGCGCTCTCCGTGGAGGACCTCGGCATCGCATGCGGCCTGTCCGCTCTCGGGTACCTGGCCATGCGGCTCCAGGCCCGGCTTCTCCCGACGCGGTGAACGAGCGCCCGGCCCCGGGCGGCCGGTGTGACCGGCGCGGGGGTAGGCCAAGCCGACAGCCGTGCTCGGCAGCCGGAGGAGAGAATGCGAAGGGTGTTCCCTGGTCGTCCTCGGTCGACGAGTCATACGGCGCCGATGCACGATGTGGCATGCGAGCGGGTGCTCGACGGGCGGACATTCAGCGAGTCGGTCGTTCGAGGCGAGTCGCGGGCATGGTTTGGGCCGGCAGGAAAGCCGCCGACCCGGTTCCTCGATGGCGTGTCGTCCTATCCGAATTCGCCTTCGCGTACGCCGTCTCGGAAGGCTGCCCATTCTTCCGCACTGAACCGCAGGGGAGGCAGTTCGCGGTGGGCGGAGTCACGTATGGCGACGGCTCCGTCACCGATGTCTGCTACCTCGACGCAGTGAGGGCGGTAGCCATAGGGACATGCGGTGCTCTTGACCCAGCTGGCCTGGGTCAGGTCGCGTGCGTACAGGTCGCTCTCTCTGGCGTGCATGGCAGGCTCATGCGGTAGTGGTCGTACGTACCTTCCTCCCTCCACGCTTGCGCTTTTTCCCCGGTTGTGCAACGGCGGTGGCCCCGCCCCCCGAATGCCGAGGGAACCGCCGGCCCGGCCCCGGCATGACCGGCATCGGGCGGAAACCGCCGGCCCCCGCTCCCAGCCGGGCCGCACCGGCCCGTCGTCGCTCAGCGCAGGTGGCCCCTTTCGTCGCGACGGACACCACTGGGCGTGCGGTAGCGGTCGGGTGCGGAGTCGAAGGCGGCAGCGCACCGTGGGGAGCAGAAGGAGTAGCTGCCGTCAGCGGTGTCACGGCGCTCCGGCGCGGTCGCCGGGTCGACGCGCATCCCGCACACCGGGTCCACGACGGCCGCCCGGCCGGGTCGCGCGTCGTGCCGGGACCGGTCGGCAGCGGATCCGACGTGCGGGTGCACGGCCGCGGCTGGTGGGGCGGGCGGTAGCTCCGGGGCGTGCCAGCGCCGCAGGCGGGAGGCATTGGCGACCACCGACAGGGAGGACAGCGCCATGGCGGCGGCGGCGATGATCGGGCTGAGACGGATGCCCCACGGCGGGTAGAGGACGCCCGCGGCGACGGGCACGCCGACAGCGTTGTAGATCAGCGCGCAGAACAGGTTCTGGCGGATGTTGCGCATGGTGGCCCGCGACAGCCGGATCGCGGTGACGACACCGGCGAGGGATCCGGAGATGAGGGTGACGTCGGCGGCCTCGATGGCCACGTCGGTGCCGGTGCCGATGGCCAGGCCCACGTCGGCTGCGGCCAGCGCCGGGGCGTCGTTGATGCCGTCGCCGACCATGCCCACGGTGCGGCCTTCCCTCTGCAGGCGGCGGATCTCGTCGGCCTTGTGCTCGGGAAGGACCTCGGCCAGCACCCGGCTCACGCCGACCTGTGCGGCGATGGCGGCGGCGGTGCGGGCGTTGTCGCCGGTGATGACGACGACCTCGATGCCCAGCCGGCGCAGGGCGGCGATCGCGGCGGCGGAGTCGTCCTTGACGGTGTCGGCGACGGCCAGCACGCCTGCGGCCCGGCCGTCGACGGCGGCCAGCACCGGGGTCTTGCCCTCGGCAGAGAAACCGTCCGCGAGGGCGGTCACGTCGGCGGTGTCGATGCCGACGTCGCCGAGCAGCCGGGCGGTGCCGACCAGCACGGGGCGGTCCTCGACGGTGGCCTGCACTCCCTTGCCGGTCACCGAGTCGAACCCGGTCGCCGCGGGCCAGGTCACGCCGCGTTCGCGGGCGCCGTTGACGACGGCCTGCGCGAGAGGGTGCTCACTGTCGGCTTCGGCTGCCGCGACCAGCCGCAGCAGTTCCCCCTCGGCGAAGGCGTCGGTGGTGTGCACGTCGGTCAGGACGGGTTTGCCCGCGGTGACGGTACCGGTCTTGTCCAGCACGACGGTGTCCAGCTTGTGCGCGCTCTCCAGGGCCTCGGCGGAACGGATCAGGATTCCCGCCTGGGCGCCCTTGCCGGTGCCGACCATCACCGACAGCGGCGTGGCCAGCCCCAGCGCGCAGGGGCAGGCGATGATCAGCACCGCTACGGCGGACACCAGTGCGAGCGTCAGCGCCGGCGGCGGGCCGAGGGTGAACCACACCGCGAACGTGGCGACGGCGATCGCGATGACGGCGGGCACGAAGTAGCCCGAGACCGCGTCGGCCAGACGCTGGATGGGCGCCTTGGACGCCTGGGCGGCCTGCACCAGGCGGATGATCTGCGCGAGCATCGTGTCGGCGCCCACCTTGGCGGCACGAACCCGCAGAGAGCCGGTGCCGTTGACGGTCGCGCCGATCACCGTGTCCCCGGTGCGCTTGGTGACCGGCATCGGCTCCCCGGTGACCATCGACTCGTCCACGGCCGAAGCTCCCGACAGGACCTCGGCGTCCACCGGGATCTTCTCCCCGGGCCGGATCACCACCTCGTCGCCGACGGCCACGTCCTCCACCGGTATCTCGGTCTCGGCGCCGTCGCGGACCACCCGGGCGGTCCGCGCCCGCAGCCCCAGGAGCGCGCGGATGGCCTCACCCGTGCCGGCCTTGGCCCGTGCCTCCAGCAGCCGGCCGAGCAGGATCAGGGTGAGGATGACACCGACCGCTTCGTAGTAGACCTCGCGCAGGTCGCTGGGCAGCAGGCCGGGAGCGACCGTCACCAGCAGGCTGTAGCCGTACGCGGCGGTCGTGCCCAACGTGATCAGCGAGTTCATGTCGGCGCCGCGGTGACGCAAGGTCAGCCAGCCGATGGAGTGGACCGGCCACCCGGTGTAGAACATCACCGGCGTGATCAGCACCAGTTGCAGCCAGTGGTTCAGCAGCAGGCCCGGCACCCACGGGGCGCCGAACAACTCGTGTGCCATCACCGCGAAGAGCACCGGAAGGGTCAGCACGGCTCCGACGGCGACCCGGCGCGTGAGGTCAGCGATCTCCGCCTGCCGCTCGGCGGCATCCGCGGCCTCCGCCTCGGCCGCCTCGCGGCCCTGATCCGCAGGCCCGCCACCCGCAGCGGGCTCTGCCGCCGCGGGGCCCGCCGGGACCGGCCCGGGGGGCGCCGTGCTGCCGCCGCCGGGGGAGGGGAGCGCGGCTTGGAGCCCCTCAGCGGGCTCGACCAGGAGCGTGCCGTGGATCATGTGCATCCCGCAGGTGAAGCTGTACGAGCCCGCCTGGTCGGGGTCGAACCGCACCGCGGTACGCGTATGCGCGGGCAGCCCGGCACCGATCTTGAAGTCGGGGAAGACCACGCGGGAGGTGCACTCCCCGGACTCCTGCCGGTCGAAGACGATCTCCACCGGGGTCCCCTGGCGCACGCGGATGACATCGGGGCTGTAGCCGCCGCGCACGGTCACTTCCACGCGCTGCACGCCGTCCTCGAGCCGGGCGTCACGGGTGCGACGCGGCCCGAAGAAGAACCAGCCCAGCGCAGTGATCAGCACGATGGCGGCGACGATCACGATCACGTCGAGAACACCCATGGCACCTTCGCCTTCCGGACACCTCCCCCTTTCACTGTGCCTCCGGCCCACCTCCTCCGGCATAGGCTGCCCGGCCCACCCGGAAACGCCGGCCGGGCCGTGTCGTGCGGTTCTCCGACACGGCGCTTCGCAGGGACGCGCAACACCTCGCTCGGCGGCAGCGGTGCTCGTTCGCCTGCCAGCTCACGCACCGGTTGCACATCGACCGACGGCTGTCTGCCGCCCCGGGCGGGTGAGGCGTGGCCGGTATGCGACGCATCGCTGCCCCCACGCGGTTGTGCGCGGATAGGGGAGGGGGGTATACAAGAGGGGCCAGCCAAGATACCCCATGGGGGTATACGGTCCTGTGTCCGCAGGGCCCATCGTCGTCCGGAGGAACCCATGACCGCCACTGACCGCACCACCGCCTACGACGTCGCCGGCATGAGTTGCGGCCACTGCAAGGCCACCCTCACCCGGCAGATCGGCGCACTGGACGACGTTCTGTCCGTCGACGTCGACCTGAACACCGGCCGTGTCACCGTGACCACCGCCAACGAACCCGACGACGCCCTGCTCGCCGAGGTCGTCGACGACGCCGGATACGCGCTCACCGGCCGGGCCGCCTGAACCGGCCGTTCCGCGTACCCGCCCCGCCCGCGCGGGGAAAGCCCGACCCGCCCGCCGGCATGTCCAGCCCCCTCGTCCGCCAGCCTGTCCATCCCTCTTGTCAGCTCGAGGAGCAGTGATGACCACCACCGTCCCGCAGACCTCAGAGGTCGAACTCGCCATCGGCGGGATGACCTGCGCCTCCTGCGCCGCCCGCATCGAAAGGAAGCTGAACCGCATGGACGGTGTGGAGGCCACCGTCAACTACGCGACCGAGAAGGCCAAGGTCACCTACCACGGCGACGTAGCCGTGGACGACCTGATAGCCACGGTCGAGGCCACCGGCTACACCGCCACACCTCCCGCTCCTCCCCGCGCCGACGGCCAGGCAGGCGACGGCGGCCAGGACGCGCCGGGGAAGGCTGACGAACTGCTGCCGCTGCGGCAACGGCTGATCACCGCCGTGGCCCTGGCCGTGCCCGTCATCGCGATGGCCATGGTCCCGGCCCTGCAGTTCGAGTACTGGCAGTGGCTCTCGCTCACCCTGGCCGCGCCGGTCGTCACCTACGCCGGCTGGCCGTTCCACCGGGCCGCCTGGACCAACCTGCGGCACGGCGCCGCCACCATGGACACGCTGGTCTCGGTCGGCACCGCGGCCGCGTTCGGCTGGTCGCTGTGGGCGCTGTTCTTCGGCACCGCGGGCATGCCGGGCATGACCCACGGCTTCGAGCTGACCATCGCTCGCAGCGACGGCGCGGGCAACATCTACCTGGAGGCCGCCGCGGGCGTCACCGCCTTCATCCTGGCCGGGCGCTACTTCGAGGCCCGCTCCAAGCGCAAGGCCGGCGTGGCCCTGCGGGCGCTGCTGGAACTGGGCGCGAAGGACGTCACCGTCCTGCGCGGCGGACGTGAGATGCTGATCCCCACCGGGGAGCTGGCCATCGGCGACCGGTTCCTGGTGCGGCCCGGCGAGAAGATCGCCACCGACGGCACGGTCGTCGAGGGATCCTCGGCCGTGGACGCCTCGATGCTCACCGGCGAGTCCGTGCCGGTAGAGGTCACTGTCGGCGACACGGTCACCGGCGCCACCGTCAACGCCGGAGGCCGGCTCGTGGTGGAGGCCACCCGGGTCGGCGCGGACACCCAACTGGCCCGGATGGCCAAGCAGGTGGAGGACGCGCAGAACGGCAAGGCCGCAGCCCAGCGACTCGCCGACAGGATCTCCGCGGTCTTCGTCCCGATCGTCATCGCCCTGGCCCTGGCCACGCTCGGGTTCTGGCTCGGCAACGGCGCAGGCCCGACCGCGGCCTTCACCGCCGCCGTCGCCGTGCTGATCATCGCCTGCCCCTGCGCGCTGGGACTTGCCACGCCCACCGCGCTGATGGTCGGCACCGGCCGCGGCGCCCAGCTGGGCATCCTCATCAAGGGCCCCGAAGTCCTGGAGACCACCCGCAAGGTCGACACCATCGTCCTGGACAAGACCGGCACCGTCACCACCGGGCAGATGACGCTGCTGGCGGTTCACACCGCGGACGGTGTGGACGAGGCAGACGTCCTGCGCTTGGCGGGCGCGCTCGAGCACGCCTCCGAGCACCCGATCGCCCGGGCGGTGGCGAAGGGAGCCGAGGCGAAGGTCGGTCCGCTCCCGGCGCCGGAGGACTTCGCGAACATCGCCGGTCTCGGCGTGCAGGGCATAGTCGAAGGCCACGCCGTCCTCGTCGGCCGCCGGCGCCTGCTCGCCGAATGGGCCATGGACCTGCCCGCAGACCTGGCCCGGGCCGAGGAGGAAGTGGAGAGGGCCGGCCGCACCGCCATCGCGGTGGCCTGGGACGGCGAGGCCCGGGCCGTCCTGGAAGTCGCCGACGCGGTCAAGTCCACCAGTGCCGAAGCCGTCCGGCGGCTTCGGGCCCTGGGCCTGACCCCGATTCTGCTCACCGGCGACAACCAGGCCGTCGCCCGATCCGTCGCCGCCGAGGTGGGCATCGACGAAGTGATCGCCGAGGTACTGCCGCAGGACAAGGTCGCCGTGGTCAAGCGCCTGCAGGGTGAAGGCCGTTCGGTGGCGATGGTCGGCGACGGCGTCAACGACGCGGCCGCCCTGGCCCAGGCCGACCTGGGGCTGGCCATGGGCACCGGCACCGACGCCGCCATCGAGGCCGGCGACCTGACGCTGGTCCGCGGCGACCTGCGGGCCGCCGCCGACGCCATCCGCCTGTCCCGCCGCACCCTGCGCACGATCAAGTCGAATCTGTTCTGGGCGTTCGCCTACAACGTCGCCGCCCTGCCGCTGGCAGCCGCCGGCCTGCTCAACCCGATGATCGCCGGAGCGGCGATGGCGTTCTCCTCGGTCTTCGTCGTCGGCAACAGCCTTCGCCTGCGCGGCTTCGACGCCGCCGACTGACCGCAGGCACCACACCGGCCGGGGCGGGCCACGGCCCGCCCCGGCCTCTCCCCCCGGCCCGCGGCCGGCAGGCCGTTGCCGGAGGACCGCCCCTGCGGTGCCGGGGCAGCAGCCTCGGCACACGGTGACAGTGGGCCGGGCCGTCCCCGCGCCGGGGTCGGCCTTCGTGCCGTGACGGCACTGCGTCGTCTCCAGTTCCGCACGGCCGTGTGCGCCCGGTCGGAAGGACACGCGTGAACCCCCGTGTCAGCGGGGAGGGTCGGCCCGTGTGGGGGCGGTCAGGCGTCCAGCGCCCAGCGCACGTGCCGCTCCTTCGGCACGAAGCCGGCCCTCTCGTAGACCCTGGATGCCCCGGTCGGGTTGGCCGAGTCCACGCTCAGGCTGGCCTTCCCGTAGCCCTGGTCGGCGGCGCTGCGCAACGCGTGCCTGATCAGGCCGCCGGCGACGCCGCGCCTGCGGTAGTCCCGGAGCGTCCCGATGAGCATGAAGTAGGCGTCGCGCACGCCGGTGGCCACCGTGTCGGCCTCCCAGTACAGGGTCACCAGCATGCCCGCCGGGGCCCCGTTCGCCACGTCGCGGAGCAGGAAACTGACCTCGGGACGGAAGGTGTGGTTGATGATGTTGCTCTTCCAGGCGTCCGCGGGCATCGGCACGGCACCCCAGTGGTCCTTGAAGGACTCGTTCCGGATCATCCGGAACTCCTCGTCGTTCCGCTCCGACCACGGCTCCACCCGCAGCCCGTCGGGGATCGCCGCCTCCGGGATCGCGTCACCGAGCGGGTGCTCCATGAACTGGTAGTAGCGGACCGGTGCGAAACCTTGGGAACGGAAGAGTGCGGCCGCACCGTCGATGCGCTCGCACGCCATGACGTGGACCTCGAGCTTCAGCGTCGGCTGATGCATCGCGTGCAGTGCCTTCGCGCCCGCGATCCCCGCCTTCAGCAGCACGGTGCCGACACCCTGGCGCCGGTGGTCCGGATGCACGCCGCCGTCGACCATGACCCGGTGTACGTCCTCGGCGGTCGGCTTGTAGGTCGCCTTCACGTAGCCGACCATCACGTCGCCGTGGAACGCGGCGAGGCTCGCGCGCTCCAAGTCCGCGTGCGGATCAACCAGTTCCTGGAGGACGTCCGCCTCGTCGTAGTTCTCGCCGATCTTGTCCTCGGCCTCGATGGCGTTGAGGAGGTCGGCTGAGGCCTTCGCGTCGCCCGTGGTGAGCGGTCGCCACGTCAGGGTGCTGGATCGTGAGTCCACGATGTGAACATTAGGAACCACGCCGGCGGGCTGTCGAGTCGAATTTCGGAGCCCGGCCGAACCCGGCTCCACGTCACCGCCCGCGCCCGCTCCTGGAAACCGTCGCACCCAAGACGGCCGCCGCCGTCCGACAGCAAGCCCAGCACCAGCCGCCCGGCTCGCAGGCGGGGTTCGTTCGGGAGAAGCGGCCCGCGATGCGGCCCGTGGCCGCAGCGAACGCCTCCCGCCACCGGGCGGGATCTATGCTGTGACCTGCGGCCACCATCTCGTCGTCAGAACGGTGGCCGCACTCGCCTGCCCACCGGACCCGACCTACGAGCGTTCGGTGAGCAACTCCGCCAGGCGGTCCGCGAACTCGGTGAGCCAGTCCAGCCGCGGTCCACTGCGGGCGATACGGAAACCGTGACGGCGACCCCAGAACGCCGCCTGGACGGCATGGAACTGGGCCCACCGCTGGACGCGACCGCGGTCGAGTTGCGCGGCCTCGGCGAAGACGTCCAAGACCCGGTGGACGGCCTTGCGCAGGTCATCCGCTTCGAAGAGCGCCAGCGCGCGGGACTTGAGCAGTGTGCCGCCGTCGTAGGCGGGATCTCCCGCGTACCCTTTGGGGTCGACAGCCAGCCACGGCTCCCGACCGGCACGCAGGATGTTCCGGGCATGCAGATCGCCATGGATGAGGGTGTCGGGCTGGGCCCGGCCCAGTTCCCTCACGGTAGCCACCGCGGCGCCCAGCACCTGGCGCGGAAGTGCATGCGGCAGTTCCTCGGCATCCTTGCACAGCTGCTCCTCCCAGGCGTCGGCCTGCTCACGCAGCCGGGGCAGGCCGGGGGGTGAAGCTTCCCCAAGGCCAGGTAGTTAGGGGATTTCCAGCGCTGTCAAGGGGTTCATGCAGGTCCGCAGCAGCAATACAACGGAGCCCTCGTTGTACTGCACGTCGTCCAAGACAGCAGTCAGGAGAGCTCCGTTGGCCCTACATTGTGCACCACCTACGACAGACGGGGTCTCAGAGGGACTGATCGCTTCGTCGCGGGGCCGGTACGCGCCCGCACACCTGGGTGAGTTGGGCGCTCTGCTGCCACCGGAGCTGGTCGACGCCGTGCTGGAGGAGCACGGTGGCCGGCACTCACGGCTCCGTGATCTTCCTTCGCGCTGCGGGGTGTACTTCGTGCTCGCGATGTGCCTGTTTCCCGAGGTCGGCTACGGCCTCGTATGGCGTAAACTCACTGCCGCACTGAGACAGTTTCCCCTGGTGGACCCGACGGCGAAGGCCCTGCGCGATCTACGTCGGCGTATCGGCGTCACCCCGATCCGGGCCGTGTGCGAGACCGTGACGGGACCGCTCGCCCAACCTTCCACCCCAGGGGTGCCGGCCGGTACCGCACCGTCTCCTTCGACGGCTGCTCCGCGATCAAGCTCCCCGACAGCGGCGCGAACCAGGCGGCCTTCGGCCGGCACGGCGGCTGGCCGATGCTCCGGCGGATGACCCTGGTCGAGACCGGCACCCGGGCACTGATCGGCTCCACCTTCGGTCCGCCCAGCGAGGGCGAGGCGGCCTACGACCGCCGCCTGCTGCATCTGCTGACCCCGGACATGCTCGTGCTGTGGGACAAAGGCTTCGACGCCAACGACTTCCTCGCCGAGACGACCGCCACCGGCGCGAAAGTGCTGGGCAGACTCAAGTCCAACCGGATCACCCCCATCCTGGCCCGCCTCGACGACGGCTCCTACCTCTCCCGGATCGGCACCGTCGCCGTCCGCGTCATCGAGGCCCGATCACCGTGACCTGCGCGGACACAACCACCTTCACTGGTTCCTACCGACTGATCACCACGCTCACCGACCCCCGACGCCACCCCGCCCGCATCCTCATCGCCCTCTACCACGAACGCTGGGAACACGAATCCGCGTACTACGCACTACGGCACACCATGATGAACGGCCGCGTCCTGCGCTCGAAGGACCCAGCCGGAGTCGAACAGGAAATGTGGGCCACCCTCACCCTCTACCAGCTCCTGCGCACCGTCATGGTCGACGCCGTCGAGACCCGACCGGGCACCGACCCTGACCGGGCCGGTTTCACCGTCGCCCTCCAGACAGCCCGCGACCAGCTCATCCTCGCCGCACCCGCCACAGGCGGCCTGGGACGGGCCACCGAGATCGGCCGCTGTGTCCTCGACGCCCTGCTCCCCGACCGCCGCCCACGCGTCAGCACCCGCAAGGTCAAATCCACCACCGTCCGCTACGCGGAGCGCCTCAACGACGGCCGCCCCGACCACTCCACCCCGATCACCCACCTCACCACGGAGGTCCTGCCCCCTCCCGAACACAGCCAATACCCCAAGACCACCACGGACGAGCGCACCCTTCCCAGGGCATCGCCCCAGCGCCGCAGCGAGAAAATCATCGGCTTCCTGCGCTCCGAACCGGACCGGGCCTGGACCGCCAAAGAACTCTCACGCCGCCTCGGCGACATCACCGTCCAGTCCATCTACCGTCAGCTCAGCCGCCTGGCCGACCGCGGCCTCATCATCAAGACCAGCCCCGGCGCCTACACCCTCCCAACCCCCTTGACACCGCTGGAAATCCCCTAACTACCTGGCCTTGGAAGCTTCCCCTTGATCGTGGACACCTGGAGACTGGGATCTTGAGGTTCCAGAGGAAGTAGCACCAGGTGGGAAGCAAGTACACGAAGCGGTACACCGAGGAGTTCAAGCGGGACGCGATCGCGCTCGTCGATTCCTCGGGTAAGACGGTCACCGCGGTCGCTCGGGAACTCGGCATCAGCTCCGAGTCCCTGCGCGGCTGGTACCGCCGGGCGAAGGCTGACCAGGGCGAGGGCACGTCCGGTGATCTGACCAGCGCCGAGCGCGAGGAGCTCAAGCGACTACGCAAGGAGGTCCGCGAACAGCAGCAGACGATCGAGATCCTGAAAAAAGCGACGGCCTTCTTCGTGAAGGAGAACGACCGGTGAGCGAGCTGTACCGGTTCATCCACACGGAGAAGGCGAACTATCCGATCATTCTGCTGTGCAGGGTCCTGCGCGTGGCCCGCTCCTCCTACTACGCCTGGCGCGAAGGCGAAGCCGCCCGCCGCGCCCGGCGGGCCGCCGACGACGCGCTCGCACACGAGATCACCGTGCTGCACATCGCTTCCCGGCACACCTACGGCGTCCCGCGCATCCACGCCGAACTGCGCCGCCTGGGCCGACGGGTGAACCGCAAGCGCGTCGCCCGCGTGATGCGTGAACGCGACATCCGCGGCGTCACCCGACGCAGACGGCGCTCGCTGACCCGGCCGGACGCGAAGGCGAAGCCGGCCCCGGACCTGATCGGCCGCGACTTCCACGCCGAGCACCCCGGGACCAAGCTGGTCGGCGACATCACTTACCTGCCCACCGCCGAGGGCTGGCTCTACCTCGCCTGCTGGCTGGACCTGGCCACCCGCGAGGTCGTCGGCTACGCCATGGCCGACCACCACCGCGCCGAGCTGGTGGTCGACGCTCTCGACATGGCCCACGGCCGAGGCGGACTCGAGCCCGGCTGCGTGGTCCACAGCGATCACGGCAGCGAATACACCTCGACCCAATTCCGTGAGCACATAGGGAGGTTGGGGCTGCGACAGAGCTGCGGACGCACCGGATCATGCTTCGACAACGCCGCCGCGGAGAGCTTCTGGGCCCTACTCAAGGAAGAGATCGGCACCCGCACGTGGCCCGACCGGGCCACCGCCCGCGCCGAGGTCTCCTCCTTCATCGAGACCTTCTACAACCGCCGCCGCCTACGCAAACACCGCACGTTCGGCTACCTCACCCCGGCCGAAACCAGGCAACGGCACCAGCACACCCTCGCGGCATAACGATCACGTGTCCGAGATCACGGGGAAACTTCACCTTGGTATTAGCCCTGTTCAGGGGGCATTCCAAGGCGGTTCGGCGGCACCCTGCGGTTCGACCGTAGCCATGCCGGGGCTGGAGCCAGCGGGTCCATTGCAGGACCACAAGGGAGATGACGAGGGGCCTGTCAAGCAGCACGCTGAAGCGGGCGCGGCGGGAGCGTGCGGTCATCCCGAGGATATCGTGCAGTGCGGTGCCGTCCTCTGCCCAGCGCCGGAGTCTGGCGTGGTCAGACCACTGCACTCCGTGCCGGTCGCCCCAGGCGGCCCATAGCCGCTTGATCAACACCGGCAACGTTCGTGGTCAACGCACTGGATCAGCCGCGACAGCCAGCGCGGTGACCAGCACGCTGTCCTCCGTCCGCGATGGTGCGGCGGACGATGTACTGGCGCCCGTTCGGTCCGGCGATCACGGCCCAGTCGTAGGTGCGGAATCCCTTCGTTTTGATCCCGTATGCGCGCCGGGAGAAGTCTCCGGGCCGCAGGTGTGACGCGAGGTTGTCCCACCGGGCCTGGAGCACCGCGGGCGACGGCAGCGGACCTTGTAAAAGCCCCGGCCTCAGAGATCGAGCTGGTATTCGTACGTGGTGTGCGTAGGCCGGTAGCCGAGAGCATCGTTGACCCGGCGGATACGCGGATTGTTGTCGGCCGTGTCCGTGAGCAGACCGCCGAGCAGGGGGTACCGCTCACGGGCGTGCCGAACGGAAGCTGCCTTCATCCAACGGCTCAGGCCGTGACCGCGGTGTTCGGGTAGGACGGCGGTCCCGTAGTGCTGGGCGTCTCCGGTGCCGCCCCCGGGGATGGCCAGTTCGGTGTACCCGGCGATGGAGCCGTCTCCTTCGGCGATGGCGACGACGGTGTGCAGGACGTCACCTCGCTTCTCGACGGCAGTGACGGCGGTTCGGACGCGTTCCAGGTCCCAGGGAACGACACTGAAGTCGACGCCGCCCGTCGGTGTGTCGTTCATGGCGTGTCGTGATGCGACGAATGTCTCGGCGAGTGGGTCCGGGACCATGCCCTCCCAGGAAGCGAGACGGTACCCCGGGTGCGGCTCCTCCATGATCCTGCCCAGCGCCAGGGGGTCCGCGTCGCGGAGGGAGAGCCGGGCGGAGGTAAGGGACAGGACTCTGCGGAAGTCCCGGGCCGTCAGGAACGCCTCCCCCAAGGATCCGGCCCTGACATGGCTGATGATGCGCCGCCGGTCGTGTTCGCGTGCGGCGGCCGTTGCCGCGTCAAGGAGAAGGAAACCGGTGTCCTCCTGCCGCTCCTGCGGGTGGATGTGCAACCGCAGGTCGGCAAGATCGTGCTGCCCGGCACGCATGAACAGGCGAAGGAATGCGGACCCGACCGGCGTGTCGTCGGCGCCTGACGCCAGCCACACCAGTCTGCGGCTGGACGGGCTGGCATCGGGGTCGATCAGCGCTGTGATGCTGGCAGGCATGTCGTCTCCTGGGCGAACGGTTCGTGGCCCTGCTGGCAGGCACCCGGTCGCTGTCGCACCGGGTCGGGGTACGTCAGCGGGTGTGGCTTGCCGCGCCGAGCAGCTTCCGCAAGGTGCGGCTGACGGAAGCCGGGCCGGGTTGGGTGCCGCCGGGGGCGGCCGTCCAGTCGTGCGCGGCGTCGGCGAAGGTCTCCCGCGCCGACGGGATCTCCGGCGTCACGTGTGGGGCCGGCAGCTCCGCCTGCCGGGCACGGGCCGTGCGTCGGAGGTCCTGTGCGGTGAGGGTGTCGAGCTTCGCCCGGACGTGCTCGAGCAGCGCGGCGCAGGCGTCGGCGATCGCGGCGTCCCCCAGAGGGCGTGCAGGCAAGCTGAGGCCTTCGGTCAGCTGCTCTTCGAGGGCCAACCGCAGATCCCGCACGGAGACATCGCGGATGGTCAGCGACAGGTGGGCGGAGAGTCCTGCCGCTCCCACAGCCCGGTGGGCGAATGCCCTGGGTATGTACAGCACGCTGCCGGGGTTCAGGACGGTTCGCAGCAACTGCGGGGAGCGCTCGTCGTCCGGGAGTTCGCCCAGTGCCCAGTCCGGGGCCGTCGGCGCGTCGTGGACGTACCAGGTCTTGCTTCCGGCTGCCTGCAGGACGAACACGTCGGCGTCGTCGCGGTGAACGGCAAGCCCCTGACCGCCCGGGGGGGTAACGAAGAAGAACGCTTCGACGCGTCGGCCGGTTTCCTCCGACAGGCGGGCGACCAGGTCCCTGGTGGCGGGGTGCCATGATCGACGCGCCGCAGTAGCAATGTCGCACCGGCACGCAGGAGGGAGAAGACTTTGGAGCGGTCGGCGAAGCCGTGATGGGTCGTGCCGTGGACCACTCGTGAGGTGGTGTAAGCGGCGGCAGGGACGACCACTTTGTCCGCGCGGACCATCTCGACGTACGGGGTGCCCAGGAGGCCGCCCTCGAAGGCGGCGTCCAGTTCGACGAGATCGAACGGCGTGGAGAATCCGTCCGGTGTGAAGACCGAAGGCCGGCGTTGCCACTGCTGGAGAGCGAAGGTCTCGATGTCGCCGACCCAGTCGGCCAACATGGACGATTTCATGGTGCTTCCGGTACTTGTCGAGTGTCCGTCGATCCGCGAGGGTGAGGCTGCGGGGCCGCGGGGCTGCGTCCCCAGGGCGGTGCACGCAGCCACTCGCACGTGCCTACGCCGCTGCCACTTCCGCCGTGAACCGGACGGAGAGCAGAGAGCGCAACGGAATGTGCGTCTGCTGCTCGGGGCTGTGGAGGGTGATCCGGTTGTCCAGGGCGACGTTCAGCAGACGTTCGGCCAGCGGCACAACCAGGTGTTTGGCCCAGCAGCGAGCGCCTTCGAAGCCGAAGGGCATGAAGGCGGAGGTCTTTTCCGGATCCCCGACCCCGTGCCATCGCTCCGGCCGGAACTCCAGCGGATCAGACCAGTGGTCGGGATCCCGGTGCATCAGCAGCGGGAAGAGGGCGATGTTGTCCTCTGAGCGGATGTCGGGGTGCAGTCCGTCGTACACGTCCCCGCCGCTGCGGAGCAGCATCCACGCGGGCGGGAGGAGCCGCAGCGTCTCCCACAGAACGGCGGTCAGTTCCGTTCTGGGTACGTCAGATCTTTCCGGTCCCATGAGCCACAGGCTGTTGGCGACCAACGCGGCCACTCCATCGGACAGGGTGGCCGTCGCCCGCCGGTAGAGCGCGATGGCCTGCCGCCTCTCCCGGGTGTCCGCTGCGTCGACAATCTGCCGGCCCAGCATGCTCCCTCGTCCTTCGCCGCCGGATCCCGGCCAGACCGTGACCGCGCGGTCGACCACCTGGGAAAGCAGGTCGGAACTGGTGATCCGACGCTTCCGCAAAAGCGACATCGGCAGGGGGTCGGACGCGAAAAGCCACTCTCGCAGATATGAGGACGCGGCGTAGGGCCACTCACCCGACAGCCGCTGCGCCGGAGGAGGGGCCGTCTCGACACCCGCCATGACGTCCCGGCCCAGCGCGTGAATGGAGCGCGTGGCACTGTCGTGACCGATTTCAGCACCCGCGGCAGGCTTGAAGACCGAACGTTCCTTGGCCAGCACCGGGCGCGCCGCGACGACAGCAGATACAAGGGGAAAGTCGGATACGCCGACCATGGTGCCGTCGACCCGGAAGACCTTCGTCTCTCTTGTCAGCAGATCCTGGATCTGCCGATCGTATCGAATTCCGTAGTGACGATGAGCCGCCACGGTCACTGGGTTCGACTCCATGCGAATCCGCCTCCTTCGGGGTGGCGCCGAAAATGTACTCAGTGTCGCGCCGAGATTTCGCCGACACGAAGGGGGGAGAACCGCCGCTCCGCAGCGACCCGGCAGATCAGATGTGCCGCGGCCGCCGCTGACAAGGGCAGTTGAAAGCCTGGATCAAAAGGTGCCGCCGATGACGGCCGGAGCCGCGGCCTCGGCCGCCATCGGCAGCGGCGCATCAGATGACGTGGTAGGGCCACGCGTTGCTGGCCAGGTTGTCGGCCGGCTTGAACTTCTTCACGAGCGCCTGGATCATCTTCATTTCGTTTCCTTTTCTCCGTACACGGACATGCCGAAGCAATCCGCATCGGTTTCCTTGGTCGGCATTCCGGACTGGAGGCCGAACAGTCCTCATGAAAACCTACCCGGCGGCGGAAGGGGACTGCCCCTGATGTTTCCCTGACGCCGGACCAGCCGTTCTTGATGTCCTTGGGCCGACGTGGAGCTGGTTGAAGTCCGCCGCGACGGGCATGCGCTCGGACTTGCTCGCCGCACGTCGTCGTTCAACCTCGATTCCGTAGGGGTCTGATGGGTTCTGCTGGTCCGGCGTCAGGCCCTGATGTGTCCGGCCGGTCGGGTCGGAGGCCTTCGCATGCGCTGCGGGGGCGTCGGCTTCCATGGAGCCGAGGGGTGCTTCGCTCTCCTCCTTTCTTACTTCGGCGGGGTGGTGGCCGTCTGTCAGGAGATGGCCGGGAGTTCGTGGGCTCGTTTCCAGACGGTGGTGCATCCCTCGAGAACGGTGTCATCGCCCACGGTGCCCGTGCCGTCGTGCTCACCAAGGAGCCGGGTCTCGCCAGACTCCTGTCGATCAAGAGGCACCACCGAGGTCGAAGAGCGCTTCAGCGGCCAGGAGTTCGCTCCAGTGACCGACGCGGACGCCGAAGACCGGCTGATGGCGGCCGTGGCGCTGGACGAGGCGATCTCCGAAGCCGTGGGGCGGCAAGGAGAGCTGCGGACGGAGCTCGCCCTGCGGACGAGGGCCGAGGCCGAGCTCGACGTCGGTGACATCACCCGCGTGGCACACATCTTCACCGGCCGGGAGGACTACCCCAAGGGGATCCTCGATCCCATGGGACTCCGCACCGATCAGGGGCTGCTCGAATTCGGGCGCGGGCCGGGGCGCATGACGGCAGGGCAGTTGCAGGTTTCGGGGTCGTGCGGTTGGTCGGGTAGTGACCGGTTGGGGTGCATAGCAGAACAGGCACGGGCTTCGTGGTCATTGTGGTGTCTGAAGCCCGATGATCACGAGGTGGCCCGTGCCTGCTGCCATATCTTCTCCTGTCCCCGCCGTGCTGGTGAAGCTGGGGCCGCTTGACGCTGACCGAGTCGCTGACCTGCGCCCCTACCCCGACGCGGTGCCCGACCCGCTGCTGGCGGTCATCGGCATCCGCCGCCGTCCACTGAGGTGGCGGCGCGCTCCGGCACAGTCCACCGCCGAGGGCGCCTCCACCGTTCACACGGGGACCGCACCCCGGGCCGCAACCTCGCCATCGGTGTCCTGAAAACCCTCGGAGCCGACGACATCGCCAAGCCCACCCGGGCGATCCGCGACGAACCCAAACGAGCACTCCCCATGCTGGACATCACCAACAAACCGGACACC
>NZ_CBDRBL010000054.1:0-46014 GCF_965342175.1 Actinacidiphila sp. bgisy167 | reverse complement strand
GGGGGCACCCCTTCCGGATGGGGTGCCACCCTCGGCACATGTCACGGCTCGCGCGGCGAGTGATCGGCGCGGCGGTGATCAGCTCGCCTGCTGCTGGGCGGTGGCGAGGCAGGCGGGGCCGAGGAGGGCCTTGAGGTCGCCGAAGAGCGCCGGGTCGGGAGTGACCCGGTGACGGTCGAGCCTCAGCACCGTCGTCTTGCGGGCGCCCTGCAACCGCACCCGGACCTCGGTGCTCCCCTTGTGGCTGGCGAGGACTTCACCGAGCCGGGCGACCAGCGGCGGCGTCACCTTCACCGTCGGGATGGAGATGGTCACCGGGGCGTTGGTCCCGGCGTCCGTGAGATCGGGGACCATCAGCTCCATGGCCACCAGGCGCGGCACGTCCTCGCGCTTGTCGAGCCGGCCCTTGACGAAGACGACGGCGTCCTCGACGAGCTGGGTCGAGACCAACTGGTAGGCGGCCGGGAAGAACATGCAGTCGATGGAGCCGCCGAGGTCCTCGACGGTGGCGATGGCCCACGCGTTGCCCTGCTTGGTCATCTTCCGCTGCAGACCGGAGATGATGCCGCCGATGGTGACGATCGCGCCGTCGGAGTAGTCGCCGGCCAGGGCCGACACGGAGGCGTCCGCCTTGTCGTCGAGGACGTGCTCGATGCCGAAGAGCGGGTGGTCGGAGACGTACAGTCCGAGCATCTCCCGCTCCTGCGCGAGCAGGTACGTCTTGTCCCACTCGATGTCGGAGAAGGTGACGTCGAGGCCGAAGCCCGGTTCGTCGCCCCCGGTCTCGTCGCCCATGCCGCCGAAGAGGTCGAACTGTCCCTCCGCCTCCTTGCGCTTGACCGCCACCACGTTGTCGATCATCGACTCGTAGTGCTCGGTCAGGCCCCTGCGGGTGTGGCCCATCTCGTCGAACGCGCCGGCCTTGATCAGCGATTCCACGGTGCGCTTGTTGCAGACCACGGCCTCGACCTTGTCCAGGAAGTCCGGGAAGGAGGTGTACTTCCCCTTGGACTTGCGGCAGCGGATGATCGAGTCCACCACGTTCTGGCCGACGTTGCGGACGGCCGTGAGGCCGAACAGGATGACGTCGTCGCCCTGCGCCGTGAAGTTGGCGTCCGACTCGTTCACGTTCGGCGGGAGCACCTTGATGCCCATGCGGCGGCATTCGTTGAGGTAGATCGCCGACTTGTCCTTGTCGTCGCGCACCGAGGTCAGCAGCGCGGCCATGTATTCGGCCGGGTAGTTGGCCTTGAGGTAGGCCGTCCAGTAGGAGACCAGGCCGTAGGCGGCGGAGTGCGCCTTGTTGAACGCGTAGCCGGCGAACGGCACCAGGACGTCCCACAGCGCCTGGATCGACTCGTCGCTGTAGCCATTCTTCCGGGCGCCCTCCTGGAAGATGGTGAAGTTCTTCGCCAGTTCCTCGGGCTTCTTCTTGCCCATGACGCGGCGGAGGATGTCGGCCTCGCCGAGCGAGTACCCGGCGATGATCTGCGCGGCCTTCTGCACCTGCTCCTGGTAGACGATCAGGCCGTAGGTGACGTCGAGGACCTCCTTGAGGGGGGCCTCGAGCTCCGGGTGGATCGGGGTGATGTCCTGCTGCTTGTTCTTGCGCAGCGCGTAGTTGATGTGCGAGTTCATGCCCATCGGGCCCGGCCGGTAGAGGGCCGAGACGGCTGAGATGTCCTCGAAGTTGTCGGGCTTCATCATGCGCAGCAGGGAGCGCATCGGGCCGCCGTCGAACTGGAAGACTCCGAGGGTGTCGCCGCGGGCGAGCAGGTCGAAGGTCTTGGGGTCGTCGAAGGGCAGGGACAGCAGCTCGATGTCGACGCCCTTGTTGGCCTTCACGAGCTTGACCGCGTCGTCCATGATCGTGAGGTTGCGCAGGCCGAGGAAGTCCATCTTCAGCAGGCCGAGCGACTCGCAGCTCGGGTAGTCCCACTGCGTGATGGTCACGCCGTCGGAGTGCCGCACCCAGACCGGGGCGTGGTCGACGATCGGCTCGCTGGACATGATCACGCCCGCGGCGTGCACGCCCATCTGCCGGACCAGGCCCTCCACACCCCGGGCGAGGTCGATGACCTTCTTCGCGTCGGGCTCGTTCTCGTACATCGAGCGGATCTCGCCGGCCTCGCTGTAGCGCGGGTGCGAGGGGTCGGTGATACCGGAGAGCGGGATGCCCTTGCCGAGGACGTCGGCGGGCATCGCCTTGGTGAGGCGGTCGCCGACCGCGTACGGGTAGCCGAGGACGCGGGCCGAGTCCTTGATCGCGTTCTTGGCCTTGATGGTGCCGTAGGTACCGATCATGGCGACCTTGTCGGCGCCGTACTTCTCGGTGACGTACCGGATCACCTCGGCGCGCCGGCGCTCGTCGAAGTCGATGTCGACATCGGGCATGGAGATGCGCTCGGGGTTGAGGAAGCGCTCGAAGATCAGGCCGTGGTCGATCGGGTCGAGGTCGGTGATGCCCATCGCGTACGCGACGATCGAGCCGGCCGCGGAGCCGCGGCCGGGGCCGACGGCGATGCCGTTGTTCTTGGCCCACATGATGAAGTCGGCGACGACCAGGAAGTACCCCGGGAACCCCATCTGGATGATGGTGTCCATCTCGTACTCGACCTGCTTCATCCGGTCGTCCGGGATGCCTCCGGGGTAGCGGCGTTGCATGCCGCGCATGGTCTCCTCGCGGAACCAGGTGACCTCGGTGTAGCCCTCGGGGACGTCGAACTTTGGCATGAGGTCCCGCTTGACGAACATGCCGTCGGTCTCCACCTGCTCCGCCACGAGCAGCGTGGTGTTGCGGCAGCCCTCCAGCCAGGCGTCGGAGGAGTCGACGGCGAGCATCTCGTCGGTCGACTTCAGGTAGTAGCCCGAGCCGTCGAAGCGGAAGCGGTCCGGGTCGGAGATGTTCTTGCCGGTCTGGATGCACAGCAGGGCGTCGTGGGCCTCGGCCTCGTGCGCGTAGGTGTAGTGCGAGTCGTTGGTGACGACCGGGGGGATGCCGAGCTTCTTGCCGATCTCCAGCAGTCCGTCGCGGACCCGGCGCTCGATCTCGATGCCGTGGTCCATCAGCTCCAGGAAGTAGCGCTCCTTGCCGAAGATCTCCTGGTACTCGGCGGCGGCCTTCAGGGCCTCGTCGAACTGGCCGAGGCGGAGCCTGGTCTGCACCTCGCCCGAGGGGCAGCCAGTGGAGGCCATCAGGCCCTCCGACCACTGGGCGATGGTCTCCTTGTCCATGCGCGGGTACTTCGTCAGCCAGCCCTCGGCGTAGGCGTCGGAGGAGAGGCGGAAGAGATTGTGCAGGCCCGTCGCGTTGGCCGCCCAGATGGTCTTGTGCAGGTAGGAGCCGGAGGCCGAGACGTCGTCGCGCTTCTGGTGCGGCTGGCCCCAGGTGACCTTGCGCTTGTTCCGCCGGGACTCCGGCGCCACATAGGCTTCGATGCCGATGATCGGGGTGATCCCGGCGCCCTTGGCCTGGTGGAAGAAGTCGTACGCCCCGTGCAGGTTGCCGTGGTCGGTCATGGCGATGTGCGTCATGCCCATCTCACCGCAGGCCTTGAACATGTCCTTCAGCCGTGCCGCCCCGTCGAGCAGGGAGTACTGGGTGTGGACATGCAGGTGGGTGAACGGCGTGGTCACGGGAAGCGACACCTCCGGCGTCGGTCGTCATCTGGCGGCGTTGGAATCCTACGCCGGGGGTCCGACAGCCGATGCCATTCCGTCCCTCCGGCCGCGTCCGTCCCTCCACCGCCGACGGCCGGCAACCGCGGCGGCCGAACCGGCGGGAGGCGGTCCGGCGCGGTCCGCCCTCCGTTCGGCGGCACTGCGCCGCGCGCCGGAGGACGGAACGCCCCGGGACGGCGCTACCCCTTGCCGATGGCCTGGTCGACGGCGGCTGTGAACTGCTCGGGGGTCATCGCCTGGACGTTCTCGATGGTCTTGCCGTCGAGCTTCACCGTGGGCGTGCCCTGGATGCCGTCGGCGCTGAACTGCTCGTCCATGGTCAGCGCCCACTTGTCGTAGGTGCCGTTGCGGACCGCGTTCTCGAAGGTCTTGTTGCCCTTGAGCGCGTCGACCTTCTGCGCCAGCTCGATCAGCTTGTCGGCGCTGCCGAAGTCGTCCTTGCTCTCCTCGGGGTGGACGTCCTTGGAGTACAGCAGTGTGTGGTACTGGACGAACGCGTCCTTGCTGACGTTCAGGGCGGCGCCCAGCGCGCTCAGCGCCTTCTTCGAGCCCTGGCCCTGGCCGAGGGCGCCGTCGAGGAAGGCGCCCATGGTGTAGTCGATCTTGTACTTGCCGTCCTTGGCGTCCTTCTGGACGGTCTCGCCGGAGGTCTGCTCGAACTGCGCGCAGACCGGGCAGCGCAGGTCCTCGTACACCTTCAGCGTGTGCTTGGCGTTCTCGTCGCCGATGACGATCGACGTGCCGTTCTTGCCCGAGGAGTTGGCGGGCTTCACCAGCGGCTTGTCCGCGGCCTTCTCCCAGTAGCCCGGCGCGTTCATCTTGACGACCGCCACGGCTATGCCGGCGCCGAGCGCCAGCACGCCGAGGACGCTGCCGCCGACGACCAGCTGCCGCCGCAGCCTGTCCCGCTTCGCCTGCCGCTCGCGCTCCGCTCGCAGCCGCTCACGGGCGGCGTTCTTGGCGGCCTGGCTGTTCCGCTTGCTCATGATGGTGTGGTCTCTCCGACTCGTCCGTACGTGGGGAAGGGGTGGTGCGCCGTGCTCAGTGGAAGCCGAGCCGGGCGGGCGGCCCTCGCCGTACGACCGAATACAGGAGCAGGGGCAGCGCCGGGACTGCGGACGCGGAGCCGACCGCGACGGGGCGGACGGCGCCGCGCGGACCGGCCGTCCGGAAGACGGCCACCGCGACGAGCAGCGGCCGGAAGGCGGCGCGCAGCAGGCGGTGCAGGGCGTCCTCACCGCCGCGCAGCAACCCGGCGGCGACCAGGCCGACGCAGATGTGCGCCAGCAGCAGCAGCCACGGAGAGGTGGTGGGGCCGTTCGCCCCCGGCGCCGTGGCGAGCGAGCCGCCGACGTCGCCGTGGCAGACCAGCACCTCGTTGATCGAGCGCCACGAGCCCGTGACGGGACCCCCGCCAGGGCCGTAGCAGGCGTTCTGGCCCGCGGTGAACAGCGTGTCGACGGCCAGTTCCAGCGGGACGAGCAGGGCGGCGATCGGCCGGTAGCCGCGCTCTCGGCCGCCGAGCGCGTACGCCAGCGCGAAGACGCCGGTGAAGGCCCCCGCCGTCGTCGTCATCGGCAGGGGCTCGTGCGAGAGCATGATGTGGGCGGTCGCGGACAGCGTGACGCACAGCGCGGCGAAGCATCCCGCGCGCAGTGCCCTCAGCCGGGGTCCGGTCCCTTCCATGGCGCAGAGTGTGCCATGCCGGTGTGTAAGCAATGCCTAAACCCCGGGAACGGCCAGGCACGAGCGCCCGGATCACAACCCCGGGATGCGGCCGTTGCGGAACAGGTCGACGAAGATCTGGTGGTCGGCGCGGGCCCGGGCGCCATAGGAGTGGGCGAACTCCACCAGCGACTCGGTGAAGCCCTCCTCGTCCCGCGCTATGGCGGCGTCGATGGCGTCCTCCGTGGAGAACGGCACCAGGGAGTGCCCGCTCTCGTCGTCGGCCGCCGCGTGCATGGCGGCGGTGGCCCGGCCGAGATCCGCGACGACGGCCTCGATCTGCTCCGGGTCGTCGATGTCCGCCCAGTCCAGGTCCACAGCGTACGGCGACACCTCGGCGACCAACTGACCGACGCCGTCGAGCTCCGTCCAGCCCAGATACGGGTCGGTGTTCGCCTGCAGAGCGCGCTGCGAGACCACGGTGCGGTGGCCCTCGTGACGGAAGTACTCGCGCACCGAGGGGTCGGTGACGTGCCGGGAGACCGCCGGCGTCTGCCCCTGCTTCAGGTAGATGACGACGTCGTTCTCCAGTGCGTCGGTGTGGCCCTCGAGCAGGAGGTTGTACGAGGGCAGGCCCGCGCTGCCGATGCCCACGCCGCGACGCCCCACGACGTCCTTGACCCGGTGGCTCTCGGGGTTGATCCGGCTGGTCTCCGGCAGCGTGTCCAGGTACCCCTCGAAGGCCCGCAGCACCTTCTCCCGGGTGCCGCCGTCCAGTTCCACCGCACCACCGCCCGCGGTGAAGCGGCGGTCCCAGGCGCGGATCTCCGTCATGGAGTCCAGCAACCCGACCCGGGTCTGCGAGCGGGCGTGGCGCAGCGCGTCCAGCAGCGGGCCCCGCGCGGTGTCCAGCGTCAGCGCCGGGACGGCCTCGCCCTGGGCGAGGGCGCGGACGCGCTCGCGGTAGGCGCTGGCGTAGCTGCGCACCAGAGCGGAGATCACGTCGTCGGCCAGGGCCTTGCTGTAGCCGATCAGCGCCATGGAGGCGGCGAAGCGCCGCAGGTCCCAGGTGAACGGGCCGACGTAGGCCTCGTCGAAGTCGTTGATGTTGAAGATCAGGCGGCCCGTGGCGTCCAGGTAGGTGCCGAAGTTCTCGGCGTGCAGGTCGCCGTGGATCCACACCCGGGACGTGCGCTCGTCCAGGAACGGGCTGCGCTCCTCGGCCTCGGCGAGGTCGGCGTAGTAGAGGCACGCGGTGCCCCGGTAGAAGGCGAACGCCGACGCCGCCATCTTGCGGAACTTGACCCGGAACGCCGCCGGATCCGCCGTCAGCAACTCACCGAACGCGGTGCCGAAGACCTCCAGTATCCGCTCACCGCGCTCTTCGTCCGTCGTCAGGCCTGCGGCCATCGCGCCTCCTCGGCTCGTCCATACCTGACGGGTCAACGCAGGAGCGCGCGCCCGCGTGCCCGGGCCGTGCGGGTTCTGCGCCGCCATGACTCATGGGCTGTCGGGCACTTCCGGCCGCGGCCGCGCGTTCTGGCTTGCGATGAACACCACCAGGGGGCGGGACACCGCGCGCCGTCGCCGGCGGCGCACCATCGTCGGACTGCTGCTGCTCGGCGGCCTCGTGCTGGCCGCCGTGGCGTGGCCCACACTCACGGCACAGGTCCGCGCGGCCAACTGGCCGAAGCAGCAGCCCCGTGGGCCGCAGCACATCACCGCCCGCATGGAGGCCGTCCGCGACGCCGTCGTCGAGGAGTTCGGCCCCCACGGCCTCAAGGGCGCCCCCGGCTGCTACCGCGAGGAAGGCGGCATCGTCGGAGGCGGCGAGCATCCCCTGGGGCGGGCCTGCGACTTCATGCTCATGCCCGCCGGCGAGAAGGCCACCGGCAAGCCCGACGCCCTGGGCGAGGCCATCGTGGCCTGGGTCAGGGAGCACGCGGACGAGTACGGCATCTGGTACGTCATCTACGAGCAGCACATATGGTCGAGCCGACTCCCGCAGCAGGGCTGGAAACTGATGGAGGACCGCGGGTCCATCACGCAGAACCACTTCGACCATGTGCACATATCGGTCTACTGAGGCGCCGCCCAGCCGAGCTGCGGTTTCCGACGGGACGGCCCGCTGGGCACCGTTGACGTCACTGGTTTCAACGTTGGTCACGAGTTGCTTCTGACCCACGACGAGGTGGTTGCGGCGGTCCCCCAGGCCGAGCGGGCCCAGGCTGTCTCCGGCGCCCGGCCGGACGAAGTCCTCTCCCGCGTGGCCGACTGGATGTGCGGCATGGGTGACGCTGCGGGGTTCGACACGGCGGAACTGCTCGACGCCCCTTGCGCGTGCTGCGCCACGCCGCTCGATCCGGCCACGGCGCCGCCGCGTCGTGCCGCTGGTACCGACCCGGTGCTGCCCCAGGCCGCGATCCGCTAGGTTGAACGCGTTCAAAGATGCCTGCGCCAGGGGAGGGGGCGGCCATGAGGGCTGGGACGGGGCGGCCGGAGACACGGACGAGGGTCGGGCGCCTGCAACGGGTGCTCGCGGCGGGGGCGCTGGCCGCTTCGGTGCCCGGACTGCTCTACGGTGTGCACAGCTACTACGGCGGCTTCTTCGTGCTGACCGTGCTCCCGCTGACGCTGCCACCGCTCCTGGGACGGTTCCCCAGGGTCTTCGCCCAGGCCTGCGTCGTCATCGCCCTGGCGCTGCTCGCCTGGTCCGTCGTCGGCGCGCAGATCGCGATGTATGTGTTCCTGCCGTCCGCCGCGCTGCTGCTGCTCGCCGCGGCCGCACGCCCCGCCGGGCCGCCCTCGGTCAGGGGCGTATCCAGCAGTAGAGCCGCCGCCCGTCCGCCGACGCGCGGCCGGCCAACCCGGCGAGCTCCTTGAGGAAGGGCCCGAGGACATCGGGGCCATGCGCCCCGTGCAGGCCGCCGGAGGAGCGGGACCAGCCCATGGCGACGTCGTCCAGCAGATCCGCGTCGAAGGCCGCGAGCGCGTCGCGGAAGGTGTCGGTGAGGGAGACGGCGACCACCCGGCCCTCGCCGGCCACCCCCACCAGGGCTCCGCGGCGTGGATCCGACCGCACCTCCTCCGGTGCGCGGCCGGTGATGAGGACCTCCGCGGGGAGCAGTTCCACGACCGGGTCGATGCCCCGCGTCACGTGCTGGTCGCGGCTGTCCGCCTCGGCACGGCGGAACGCGCGCACCACGGCGCGGGCGGCGTCCTTGTCGTCGGCGGCCGAGTAGTACCCGTAGAGAACACCCATGCTCCGGATGATCGCAGCAGGCACTGACAACGGCCGCCGTCCGCTGCGCCGTTACGCGTCCTGGGCGGCGAGGTCCGCCAGGAAGTCCAGGGCGACCGCCCAGGCCCGCTCGGCCGCCTCCGCGTCGTAGTCGTCGAGGTCCGGGTCGGTGAACAGGTGGCCGGCTCCCCGGTAGCGGTGGACCTCCACGTCGGCGCCCGCCTTGCGCATGCGCAGGTACCAGGCGTTCAGCCAGTCGTCGGGCTCGAAGGGGTCGGGCTCGGCGACGTGCAACTGGACGGGGATGTCGGTGGCCGCGTCCTCGGCGATGTCGGAGGTGCCGTGCAGCAGCAGCAGGCCTCGGGCCTTCTCGTCCGCGAGGGCGAGGTTCTGGGCGATGGAACCGCCCAGTGAGAACCCGGCGTACACCAGGCCGCGTTCGGAGAGCGGGCCTGAGACGGTGACGGCGCGCATCAGCAGTTCGTCACGGCCGATCCCGTCCTTGATGGCCATGCCCTCCTCGACGGTGTCCGCGGTGCGGCCCTCGTAGAGGTCGGGGACGAGGACCTCGTGGCCGGCCGCGCGCAACCGGTCGGCGGCGGCGTGCACGGCGGGACGGAGTCCGTAGGCCGAGTGGAACAGCACGATGGTCAGGCCGGAGCTCACAATGTCACTTCCCATGATCGGCGCACGGTCGGGTAAGGGCTCCATCATGCCCGTTACCGCTGAGGACGTGGATTCCGTCGTACGGCCGCTCGGCGTGGTGGGCGGCTCCCTGGTCGTCACGCTTGCCGTGGGCTGGGCCGTGGACCGCGCGCTGCGCCGGGCGGACGCCCGGCATCCGGAGACCCCGCTGTGGAACCTGCTGCGGCGCGCCCGGCTGCCGCTCCAGGTGGTGGTCTGCGGATCGCTGCTGCGCGTCTCGTACCCGCAGGCGCACCTCGCCCGCGGTCATACCCGCGAGGTCGCGCAGGTGCTGACGCTGGTGCTGATCGGGGCCTGTGCCTGGATGGTCGTCAGGGGCGCGGCGGCCGTCGTGGAGGCGTCCTACACACGGTACGCATCCGTCCACGCGCCCCGTGACGCGGCGCGGGTGCGACGGGTGCGGACCCAGGTGACGCTCATCCAACGGGTGGTCAGCGCGGTCGTCGGGGTGGTGGCGGTGGCGGCCATGCTGCTGACCTTCCCGGCGATGCGCGGCTTCGGCGCCTCCATGCTCGCCTCGGCGGGGCTGATCGGCATCGTCGCGGGCATCGCCGCGCAGGCGACGCTGGGCAACCTCTTCGCGGGACTGCAGATCGCCTTCGGTGACATGGTCCGGATCGGCGACGTGGTGGTCGTGGAGGGCGAGTGGGGGACGGTGGAGGAGATCACGCTGACCTATCTGGTGGTGCGCACCTGGGACGAGCGGCGGATCACCATGCCGGTGTCGTACTTCGCCGGCCGGCCGTTCGAGAACTGGTCCCGCGGCGACGCTCGGATGACCGGCACCGTCTTCTTCCACCTGGACCACGCCGCGCCCATGGACCTGATGCGCGAGCACCTGCACGACGTGCTCGAAGAGTGCGAGCAGTGGGACGGCCGGGCCTGGGGCCTGGTGGTGACGGACACCACGCCGTCGACCATCGAGGTCCGGGCGCTGGTGACGGCGAAGGACGCCGACGACATCTGGACGGTGCGCTGCCTGGTGCGGGAGCGCATGATCGACTGGCTGCGCCGAGAGCACCCGTACGCGCTGCCCCGCGTCAGCACGGCGACCGCCCCCGGCCCGGCCGAGGCCCCGGACCGGCGGCAGACTGTCCCCGGGGCCCGGGACATCGGCCCGGGCCCGGGGTCCCGGTAGGGCGGAACCGCAGCGGCTACCGGGACACCCGCAGGCTGCGCACGTCGAGCTGGCGCAGCACCCGGTCGACGATCTCGGGGTCGTAGCCGGGCTCGCTGCGGGCGGCGAGGACCTCGTGCCGGGCGGCGGAGAACATGTCGCGCTGGACGCGTTCGACGGTCTTGATGCGGCGCACACGGGCGGTGTGCCGCTCGCGCTTCTCGTCGCCGACGATGTCGGGGCAGATCCGGGCCCCCACGTCGAACGCGCGGCGGTGCAGGAGCTCCGAGACCTCCTCGGGGAACTCCTCGGTCGCCTCGAGTTCCTTCAGGCGCTGCTTGGCGGCGGCCATGGCGCGCAGCGCGAGCAGCATCTCCATGTCGTGCTCCATCTGGGTGTCGCTGCTCACCCCAAGCCGCCTGACGACCCACGGGAGGGTGATGCCCTGCAGCACCAGGGTGGCGAGGACGACGGAGAAGGCGATGAAGAGGATCTCGTCGCGCCCTGGGAAGGGCGCGCCGCTCGCCGTGGTGTGCGGGATGGCCAGCGCCAGGGCGACGGACGCCACGCCGCGCATACCGGACCACCACATGACGGCGGTCTCACGCCAGGTCATGGGGATGTCCTCGTCGAGGTCGCGCCTCTTGTGCAGCCGCCGGGTCACCGCGGCGGCCGGCATCAGATAGCCGAGCCGTACGAGGACGACAGCGCCGACGACGATCGCGGCGTGCCCGAACATCGTGCCCCAGCGGCCGGAGCCGGCGCCGAAGACGTTGTGCAGCTCCAGGCCGATGAGGCCGAAGGCCACGCCGGTGACGAGCGTGTCGACGACCTCCCAGAAGGTGGCGCCGACCAGCCGTCCCGTCACGTCGTCCGCGTCGCGGGCGTGTTCCGCGAGGAACAGCGCGGTGGTGAGCACGGCGAGGACGCCGGAGCCGTGGGCCTGGTCGGCGATCGCGTACGAGGCGAAGGGGACGAGCAGGGAGAGCCCGATCTGCAGGGTCGGGTCGCCCACCACCCCCATGAGCTTGGAGGCCGCCCAGCCCAGCACGACACCGACGGCGACCGCGACCACAGCGGACAGCAGCAGCTCGCCGAGCGCCACGGGCCAGGAGAAGGAGCCCGTCACGGCCGCGGCGACGGCCACGTTGTAGACGACGATCGCCGTGACGTCGTTGAACAGCCCTTCGCCCTCCAGGGTCGACACCATGCGGCGGGGCAGGCCCAGGCGCCCGGCCACCGCGGTGGCGGCCACCGGGTCGGGTGGGGCGACCAGCGCGCCCAGCGCCACGGCGGCGGCCAGCGAGACGCCGGGCACGATGACGGCGGCGATGGTGCCGACCACGGCGGTGGTGATCAGCACCAAGGCGACGGCCAGCAGGAAGATGGCCTTTCTGTTGGCGGCGAACTGCCGCCAGGACGTGCGCTGTACGGAGGCGTAGAGCAGTGGCGGCAACACGAGCGGCAGGATGAGCTCGGGGTCGATCCTGACGTTCGGCACGAAGGGCAGGAGGGCCAGCACGACCCCCAGCAGCGTCATCAGCACGGGCGACGGCAGCCCCAGCCGGTCGCCCAGCGGCACTACGACGATGGCCGCAAGCATCAGGGTGAAGAACAGCGCGAGTTGATCCACACCCCTAGCGTGGCATGTAAGCCGCCTTCACCCCGGTCAGAGCACTCGCCTCATCGACAGGTGCGGTATCCCCGCCTCCTCGTACTCCGCGCCGAAGGACGTGTAGCCGAGGCGCTCGTAGAAGCCGACGGCATGGGCCTGCGCGTGCAGTTCGACGGCGGACTGGCCGTGCCGCCGGGCCTCCTCCTCGATGGCGCGCACCAGGGCCACGCCGATGCCGCGCCCGCGGTTGGCGCCGGTCACGGCGAGCCGGCCGAGGATGCCGGTGCCGTCCTCACCGAGGAGCAGCCGTCCCGCGCCGAGCGCGCCGTCCGGGCCGGTGGCCAGGACGTGCACGGCGTCGGCGTCGCGAGCGTCGTACTCGAGGTCCGCGGGGACCCCCTGCTCGATGACGAACACCTCGTGCCGCACCGCGTAGTACGCCTTCAGGTCGTCCGGGTCGGCGGCGACCCGGACCTCGTAGTCGTTCTCAGGCACTGTCGGCTCGCACCGTGTCGAGGGCGTACTGCAGGTCGTCCGGGTAGGGGCTCTCGAACTCCACCCAGCGGCCGTCGTCGGGGTGGGAGAAGCCCAGGCGGACGGCGTGCAGCCACTGGCGGCCGATCTTGAGCCGCTTGGCCAGGGTGGGGTCCGCCCCGTAGGTCAGGTCGCCGACGCAGGGGTGGCGGTGGGCGGCCATGTGGACCCGGATCTGGTGGGTGCGGCCGGTCTCCAGCTTGATGTCGAGCAGAGAGGCCGCGCGGAACGCCTCGACGAGGTCGTAGTGCGTGACGCTGGGCTTGCCGTCGGCGGTCACGGCCCACTTGTAGTCGTGGTTCGGGTGGCGGCCGATCGGGGCGTCGAT
Source organism: Actinacidiphila sp. bgisy167 (assembly GCF_965342175.1). Classification (GTDB taxonomy): domain Bacteria; phylum Actinomycetota; class Actinomycetes; order Streptomycetales; family Streptomycetaceae; genus Actinacidiphila. The sequence continues at coordinate 33,128 of NZ_CBDRBL010000054.1, read as the reverse complement.
GGTGCCGCTGAGCGGGTCGGGGTGGCCTTGGACCAGCGCGTGGTAGCGCTTGTCCACGGTGCGCTCGCGGAACTGCTGCTTGAGGTCGCTGTAGGCGATCTCCGACTTGGCGACGACCATCAGCCCCGAGGTGCCGACGTCGAGGCGGTGGACGATGCCCTGGCGCTCGGCGGCACCGGAGGTGGAGATCCGGTAGCCGGCTGCGGCCAGGCCGCCGATGACCGTGGTACCGGTCCAGCCGGGGCTGGGATGCGCGGCCACGCCCACGGGCTTGTCGATCACGACCACGTGGTCGTCGTCGTACACGATGCGCATCCCGGGCACCGGCTCGGCGACGATCTCCACCGGGCGCGGCTGCGCGGGCATCTCGACCTCGAGCCAGGCGCCGCCGGAGACCCGGTCGGACTTGCCGGCCTCACTGCCGTCGATCGTCACCTTCCCGGCGGCGGCCAGCTCGGCCGCCTTGGTCCGCGAGAAACCGAACATGCGGGCGATGGCGGCGTCGACGCGCTCACCCTCGAGGCCTTCGGGGACGGGTAGCGATCGGACTTCGGCAGGCATACTCACCTGATCGAGTATGCCGGATCCGTGGGGCGTCCTTCGCCGCGCTCCCTTCGGCTCAGTCCTTGTGGACGGTTCCGTCCGGGTCGAGACCGCGGAAGGACAGCAGGACGATCAGGATGCCGCCGCAGACGATCGCCGAGTCGGCCAGGTTGAAGACCGCGAAGTGCGTGGGCGCGATGAAGTCGACCACATGCCCCTTGAGAAGGCCCGGAGAGCGGAACACCCGGTCCGTGAGGTTGCCGAAGGCGCCACCCAGCAGCAGCCCCAGCGCGATGGCCCAGGGCACGCTGTGCAGCTTGCGGGCGATCCTCGCGATCACCACGATCACGGTGACCGCGATCACCGTGAAGACGATGGTCATGCCCTGGCCGAAACCGAAGGCCGCGCCGGCGTTGCGCACCGCTTCGAAGCGCAGGTAGCTGCCGAGCACCTCGATGGGCTCGTGCCCCTCGAGCCGGGTCACCACCCAGATCTTGGAGAGCAGGTCGAGGACGTACGCGAGCGCCGCGACGCCGAGCAGCACGGCGATGCGCCGCGGCCCCTTGCCGGTGACCTCGTCCGTACCGCCGGTCGGCTCCTCGGCCGTCTCCGAAGCGGTCTCCTGTGCCTTCGCCATGTGAGTCCTTCAGCCCTGGTCTGCGCCAGTCCGGATCCTGACGCAGACGAGGTTACGGCACGTACGTCCGAACAGCGGGGGCGCGGGCGCGGGCGCAGCGATTCACCGTCTCCGCGGTCGCGCTCCGCATGCTCCGCGGAGGGCGGTCCGCGGCCTGCGGACGGCGGTCAGTGGCGCTCCTGGCGCTGCTTGCAGTCCACGCACAGCGTCGCCCGGGGGAAGGCCTGCATCCGCGCCTTGCCGATCGGCTTGCCGCAGGACTCGCAGCGCCCGTACGTGCCGGAGTCGAGCCGCTCCAAGGCGTGCTCGGTCTGGGCGAGCATCTCGCGGGCGTTGGCCGTCAGAGCCATCTCGTGCTCACGTGTGATGTTCTTGGTACCGGTGTCTGCCTGGTCGTCCCCGGCGCCGTCGCCCGAGTCGCGCAGGAGGCCGGTGATGGCGTCCTCCGAGGTGGTGATCTCGGACCGCAGCCGTTCCATCTCGGCCAGCAGTTCTGCGCGCGCCGCGTCCACCTCCGCCTCGGACCACGGCTCCTCGTCCGGCCGTACGGCCAGGTCACCCGCGGCTACGGCGCCCGGCGCCTGGGCGATGCGGGCCGTGGGGAGCGCCGAAGCCGACGCCTCCGCCGCGGCCGTACCGGCCGCCGTCTTCTTCGCAACCACCTTCTTGGCTCCCGTCGTCGTGGCCTTCGCGGCCTTCGTGGTCTTCGCTGCCCCGCGGGCGGCCGGGCCGCTGCCGACAGTGGCGCCCGTGGCCGTGCTCTTCGCGGGTGCGGCCGCCCTGCCGGTCCTGCCCGTTCCGGAGGTGCCGCCCTCGGCCGTCTTCCGGGCCTTCCCGGCCTTCGGTGCGGGGGCGGTCTTCTTCGCCGGCGGCGCCTTCGCCGCCGTCGCCGCCTTCTTCGCCGGTGCGGCCTTCCCGCCCGCCGCCTTCCTCGTCGTCGCCGCCTTCTTCGCCGCGGTCGGCGCCTTCGCGGGCTTCTCCGCCGCCGTCCCCGTCCTCTTGGCGGGGGGCGCGGTCCTGCCCGCCGTGCGTCCCGTGGTCTTCCGCGTGGACGCCGCCTTGGTCGTCGTCTCCTCCGCCACGGCCGCCTTCTTTCCTGCGGCCTTGGCCGCGGTCTTCCCCGCGGCAGGTGCCGCGGCCTTCTTCGCGGCGGGTGCCGCTTTCCGTACGACAGCCTCTTTCGCGGGCGCCTTCTTCCGGGCCGCGGCCTTCTTCGCGGGGGACCTGGTGGACGTCGCCGCCTTCTCCTCCGCCGCCGGCGTGCGCGCTATCGACCGCTTCCCCTCGGCCGCTCCTTCGCCGGCCACGGCGGTCTTCTTGCGAGTGGGGGACGCGGCCGGGGCCGGGGGCTTGGCCGTCGCCTTGCGCGCGGTGGGCGCGGCCTTCCGCCGGGCCGCGGGGGCGGCCGCCGGTGCCGTCTTCTTCGCCGTCGTCTTCTTCGTGACGGTGGTCTTCTTCCCCACCATGGCCGAGCCCCTTCACATACTGTGATATTGCTCGTGAATCGTTCCGGAACGATAAATCGGCTCCGGACCCGCGGCAACGGGGCTCGCCGCCTGATCCGCCTGCCGCGCCGGGTCGGGAGGCAGGTGTGCCAAAGTGTGCCCAGCTCTCCGCGAGGTAATCCGGAGGCAACGGGTGACAGGGCGCGGACCGGTCCATTCGGGTCACACCGGCCCTTCGCGGAAACCCGGCCGACAGCGCGCCCCGCTGCCCCTTACACTGGGCGGAGCGAAAGGCGTGGAAGGGGACGAGTAGCGCCGCACGCAGCCCATAGCGACCCGGGGACGGTGGAAGCCCGGGGGTGTGCGCGACGTGAAGATCACCCCCGAGCCGCCGGAAGAAAGCCCGCACGGGCGAGTAGACCCGGCAGCGCGACCCCAACGAGGGGGTTGCGGACGAGTCCCGCGAGGGCCGCCCGCAACCAAGGAGGGTGGTACCGCGGGAGCACTCACAGCAGGCGCTCTCGTCCCTCCGACGGAATACGCACGCGCACGTGTCCGCCGGAGGCAGAATCCGATGACGCAGTACCGCCAGGTCCCCGCCCAGGTCGACCTGCCCGCGCTGGAGCACGACGTGCTCGCGTTCTGGCAGGAGAACAAGGTCTTCGCCCGCTCTCTCGAGCAGAGCGAGGGCAAGCCGGAGTGGGTCTTCTACGAGGGCCCGCCGACCGCCAACGGCATGCCCGGCGCGCACCACATCGAGGCTCGCGTCTTCAAGGACGTCTTCCCGCGCTTCAAGACGATGCAGGGCCACCATGTGACCCGCAAGGCCGGCTGGGACTGCCACGGCCTGCCGGTGGAGCTCGCCGTCGAGAAGGAGCTGGGCTTCTCCGGCAAGAAGGACATCGAGGCGTACGGCATCGCCGAGTTCAACGCCAAGTGCCGTGAGTCGGTGACCCGGCACACCGACGCCTTCGCCGAGCTGACCACCCGCATGGGGTACTGGGTGGACCTCGACGACGCCTACCGGACCATGGACCCGGAGTACATCGAGTCCGTCTGGTGGTCGCTCAAGCAGATCTTCGACAAGGGCCTGCTGGTGCGGGACCACCGCGTCGCGCCCTGGTGCCCGCGCTGCGGGACCGGCCTGTCCGACCACGAACTGGCGCAAGGGTACGAGACCGTGGTCGACCCCTCGGTCTACGTGCGCTTCCCGCTCACCTCGGGTCCGCTCGCCGGCGAGGCCGCGCTCCTGGTGTGGACGACCACACCCTGGACGCTGGTCTCCAACACCGCGGTCGCCGCCCACCCTGACGTCACCTATGTCGTCGCGACCGACGGCGAGGAGAAGCTGGTCGTCGCCGAGCCGCTGCTCGGCAAGGCGCTCGGGGAGGGCTGGGCGGCCACCGGGCAGAGCTTCACCGGGCGCGAGATGGAGCGCTGGACCTACCGGCGGCCCTTCGACCTGGTGGAGATCGAGGGCGCGCACTTCGTCGTCAACGCCGAGTACGTGACGACCGAGGACGGCACCGGCCTGGTCCACCAGTCGCCCGCCTTCGGTGAGGACGACCTGAAGACCTGCCGCGCCTACGGCCTGCCCGTCGTCAACCCGGTGCGGCCCGACGGCACCTTCGAGGAGGAGCTGGCGCTCGTCGGCGGTCAGTTCTTCAAGAAGGCCGACGAAGTCCTCGTCGACGACCTGCAGTCGCGCGGGCTGCTCTTCCGGCACCTGCCGTACGAGCACAGCTACCCGCACTGCTGGCGCTGCCACACCGCTCTGATCTACTACGCGCAGCCGTCCTGGTACATCCGCACGACCGCGGTCAAGGACGCCCTGCTCCGCGAGAACGAGCGCACCAACTGGTATCCGGAGGCGGTCAAGCACGGCCGCTTCGGCGACTGGCTCGACAACAACATCGACTGGGCGCTGTCCCGCAACCGCTACTGGGGCACGCCTCTGCCCGTCTGGCGCTGCGAGCAGGACCACCTCACCTGCGTCGGCTCGCTGGCCGAGCTGTCGCAGCTGACCGGCGCCGACCAGACCGGCCTCGACCCGCACCGCCCCTTCATCGACGACGTCACCTTCGCGTGCCCGCAGTGCTCCGCCGAGGCCGTGCGTGTGCCCGAGGTCATCGACGCCTGGTACGACTCCGGCTCCATGCCGTTCGCGCAGTGGGGCTACCCGTACCGCAACAAGGAGCTCTTCGAGGGCACCTACCCGGCGCAGTTCATCTCCGAGGCGATCGACCAGACCCGCGGCTGGTTCTACACGCTGATGGCCGTCGGCACCCTCGTCTTCGACCGGAACGCCTACGAGAACGTGGTCTGCCTCGGCCACATCCTCGCCGAGGACGGCCGGAAGATGTCCAAGCACCTGGGCAACATCCTCGAGCCCATCCCGCTCATGGACCAGCACGGCGCCGACGCCGTGCGCTGGTTCATGGCGGCCGGCGGCTCGCCCTGGGCGGCCCGCCGGGTCGGCCACGGCACGATCCAGGAGGTCGTCCGCAAGACCCTTCTGACGTACTGGAACACCGTCGCCTTCCAGGCCCTTTACGCCCGCACCTCCGGCTGGGCCCCCGGCGAGGCCGATCCGTCCCCGGCCGACCGCCCGCTGCTGGACCGCTGGCTGCTGGGCGAGCTGGGCACCCTGGTGCGGGACGTCACCGACGCGCTGGAGTCCTACGACACCCAGCGCGCGGGCAAGCTGCTCTCGTCCTTCGTCGACGATCTGTCCAACTGGTACGTGCGCCGCTCGCGGCGCCGCTTCTGGCAGGGCGACAAGGCGGCGCTGCGCACCCTGCACGACGTCGTCGAGACGGTGACCCGCCTCATGGCCCCGCTGGTGCCGTTCATCACCGAGCGCGTCTGGCAGGACCTGGTCGTCCCGGTCACTCCGGGCGCCCCCGAGTCGGTGCACCTGGCGAGCTGGCCCACGGTGGACGAGACGCTGATCGACCCCGTCCTGTCCGAACGGATGACACTCGTGCGCCGGCTCGTGGAGCTGGGCCGTGCCACGCGGGCCGAGTCCGGGGTCAAGACCCGTCAGCCGCTCTCGCGGGCCCTGGTCGCCGCGTCGGGCTTCGAGGCGCTCGACGAGGAACTGCGGGCGCAGATCGCCGAGGAGCTCAACGTCGGCTCCCTGGCGTCGCTGAGCGAGGTCGGCGGCTCCCTCGTCGACACCACGGCCAAGGCCAACTTCCGCGCCCTCGGCAAGCGCTTCGGCAAGGGCGTCCAGGCCGTCGCCAAGGCTGTCGCCGCGTGCGACGCGGCGGCGCTGTCGCTGGCGCTGCGCGAGGGCAACGCATCGGTGGTCGTGGACGGCGAGACGGTCGCCCTGACGCCGGAGGAAGTGATCATCACGGAGACCCCGCGCGAGGGCTGGTCCGTCGCGTCCGACTCCGGCGCGACCGTGGCGCTCGACCTCGAGATCACCCCCGAGCTGCGCCGGGCCGGCCTGGCCCGCGACGTCATCCGGCTCGTCCAGGAGGCCCGCAAGAACAGCGGCCTGGACGTGGCCGACCGCATCGCCCTGCGCTGGACCGCGGTCGACCCGGAACTGGCCGAGGCACTCGCCGAGCACGCGCAACTCGTCGCGGACGAGGTCCTGGCGACGGACTTCGCCTCCGGCGCCCCGGAGGAGGGTTACGGCCCGGCCTTCACGGACGAGGTGCTCGGGCTCACGTTCCACCTCCGCAAGCGGTAGCCCCCCGGGCAGACGCTGACGCCCCGCCCACGGGTTCCGTGGGCGGGGCGTCAGCGTTTGGTGCGCACCCCGCGAGGCGGCCACGCCATCGGACCTCACCAGGGCGCTCTGCCCACCGCCGGTGGACCTCACACCGCAACCCGGAGTCACCCCGGACGCCAGCGAGGGTTCAATGGGCACGTGCGGGGCCGCCCCGAAGGCCGCCCCCGACCCACCCACTCACGTGCGCCCCCTACAGTGCCGACCCCAGCGTCACGTGCCCGCCCCCCGCACAGCGCGCGAAAGGGCCGGGCCCCCGAGGGAAGCGATTCCCTGGGGGCCCGGCCCTCTGTGGTGCCGCGATCGCATGAGCGACCGCCGTCGCGCAGCGACTAGTTGTCGTCCTCGTCGATCAGGAACCCACGCATCGGCGTCGGCGCCTGCTGCAGCGGCGCCGGTCCCTGCGGCCGTACCGGTGCCATCGGCTGCGTCATGGCCGGCGACATCTGCTGCTGGCCGCCGTACGTCGGGGTCTGCCCGCCGACGCCGCCCATGCCCTGACCGCCGCCGTAGCTCTGACCGCCACCCATGGTGCCGGCACCGGCCGTGGCCATACCGCCGCCCATCGTGCCGCCCATGCCTCCGGAACCGGAGGAGAGCGACGCTGCCGCGGGGGTGCGCGGCGGGGCGAGCGAGTCGTCGGCCTGGTTCTCCAGCTGGCGCAGCTGGCTCTCCAGGTACGACTTCAGGCGGGTGCGGTACTCGCGTTCGAAGCCGCGCAGATCCTCGACCTTGCGCTCCAGCGTGGCGCGGGCGGACTCCAGGGAGCCCATGGCCACGCGGTGCTTCTCCTGCGCGTCCCGCTCAAGGGCGTCGGCCTTGGCGCGGGCGTCGCGCTCCAGGCCCTCGGCGCGGCTGCGGGCCTCACCAACGATCTTGTTCGCCTCGGAGCGCGCTTCGGCGATCGCCTGGTCGGCCGTCTGCTGGGCGAGCGAGAGCACCCGGGCGGCGCTGTCACCACCGGGGCCCTGCTGCTGCATCGGGTGACCGGGGCCGCCCATGGGGTGCTGGCCCATCGGACCGGGACCCATGGGGCCGCCCTGCATCTGGCCTTGACCCATCGGACCCTGACCCATCGGACCCTGGCCCATCGGACCGGGACCCATGGGGCCGCCCTGCATCGGACCCTGGCCCATCGGACCGGGGCCCTGCTGTGCGCTGGGCCCGGCGGGCAGGGCGAGGCCACTGCCGGGTCCCTGGGGACCGGGGCCGCCCATCTGCTGGGGCGGCACCGGCTGCGGTCCTGATATGGCGGCGGGCACGGGAGCCCCGGGACCGCGGCCGTCCTGCGGCTCGGGCTTGCGCATGCCCTGCTGCTGGTTCTGGGCGGCGGCACGGGTCGCCGCGGCCAGCTTGGCCCGCAGGTCCTCGTTCTCGCGGAGCAGTCGGGTCAGTTCCGCCTCGACCTCGTCGAGGAAGGCGTCCACCTCGTCCTCGTCATAGCCTTCTCGGAGGCGGACGGTGGTGAACTGCTTGTTCCGCACGTCCTCGGGGGTCAGTGGCATCTCTTCACCTCAACGTGATCGTCGACATATCGGGAGCCCGCATCGGTCATCCTCGCAAGCCCCCCACGACGGTGAGCAGGATGTACACGATGATCATCAATACGAAGAAGGACAGGTCGAGCGCCACGCCCCCGAGACGTAGCGGCGGGATGAACCGCCGCAGAAGCTTGAGTGGCGGATCGGTGACAGTGTAGGCGGCCTCCAGAACGACCACCATGGGCTTCCCAGGCTGCCACGATCGGGCGAACTGGAAAACGTAGTCCATCACCAACCGGAAGATCAGGACAAGCAGGAAGCACATCAGCGCGATCCACAGCACCTGGAGTGCGATGTCCATCGCGCTTCCCTCTCCCCTGCCCGGTCATGGGCCTCGCGGCCGGTTTCGTACGGTTGCGTATCTCAGCTCTGATTGAAGAACCCGCCTTCGGCGATGCGGGCCTTGTCCTCCGCCGTGACATCGACGTTAGCAGGCGACAGCAGAAACACCTTCTGCGTCACCCGCTCGATACTGCCGTGCAGACCGAAGACCAACCCGGCGGCAAAGTCGACAAGTCGCTTCGCGTCCGTGTCGTCCATCTCCGTCAGATTCATGATCACCGGCGTGCCCTCACGGAAGTGTTCCCCGATCGTACGGGCTTCGTTGTACGTACGGGGGTGGAGTGTCGTGATCCGGTACGGCTCTCGTTCCGACACGACCTTAGGCATGATCACCGGTGCGTTCTTCTCCAGGCTATGGCGTTCTTGTGTGATAGATGCCACTGAGGCGATCCGGGGCTCCCGGGGGGCCGGAGCGTGCACGATGCGCGCCGGTTCCTCCGGTTGTGTCTGGTGCGGTGGCTGGTGGGACTGGTGCGGGCGGCGGGAGCGCTCCGGCTCGGGTTCGGGTTCGAACTCGTCGTCGGGGTCGAATCCCGGGCCGTCGTACCCGTCGTCCTCCACGAGGCCGAGGTAGACCGCCATCTTGCGCATCGCGCCGGCCATGCTCTGCGTCCTCTCAGCGGGGAAAGACCATATTTTTTGTGTGGTCCGACTTGTTTGGTGACGTTACCCGAGCCCGGTCCGGACTCCGAGTACCGCGCTACCGATGCGTACGTGTGTCGCACCGGCGGCGACGGCCTCTTCGAGGTCCGCGCTCATCCCTGCCGAGACCATGTTTGCAGCCGGATGCGCCGCGCGCAGGCAGGATGAGATTTCCACCAGCCGATCGAAGGCAGCGCGAGGTTGACCGGCGTACGGCCCCGCCAGCGGTGCCACGGTCATCAGCCCGTCGAGGCGGAGCCCGGGGGCGGCGGCGACGGCCTCGGCGATCCCTTCGACGGCATCGGGTGCGATGCCGCCGCGGGCGCCCTGCGAGCCGGACTCGGCGTCCAACGCGACCTGCACCAGGCAGCCGAGCTCGCGGTCGGCCCGCTCGGACTTCACGACGGCCGCGGAGAGCGCGTCGACCAGCCGGAGGCGGTCGACCGAGTGCACGACATCCGCGTAACGGACCACCGAGCGCACCTTGTTCGTCTGCAACTGGCCCACGAAGTGCCAGGTCAACGGGAGGTCGGCGCAAGCCTCGGCCTTGGGGGCCGCGTCCTGGTCGCGGTTCTCCGCCACTTCGCGGACGCCCAGCCCCGACAGGAGCCGCACGTCACGGGCCGGATAGGTCTTGGTGACCACGACCAAGGTCACCTCGCCCCGTGCCCGGCCGGCCGCCGCGCAGGCCGTCGCGATGCGCTCCTCGACCGCGGTCAGGTTCGCCGCCAGCTCGGCCCTTCGCTCTTGCGTACGATCAGTCACTCGGTCCGTCCAACCAGACATATCCCGCGAGTCGCCCGGTCGTCCGCTCGCGGCGATAGGAGAAGTGATCCCCGGACTCCATCGTACAAATATGGGATTTCTCACCCATGGGTACACCCAGTCGGGCGAGTTGGGCGTGCACTCCGCTGACGATGTCCAGGGAGGGGGTGCCCCAGCTCGTGGTGGCCCGGGCCTCGGGGACGGCGGTGGCGACCTCCTCCCGCATGGCCTCGGGAACCTCGTAGCAGGAGCCGCAGACCGCGGGCCCGGTCATCGCGATGATCCGCTCGGCGCGGGCGCCGAGGCCGACCATGGCCTCCACCGCCGCCGGGACGACTCCCGCCAGCAGACCCGGACGGCCGGCGTGGGCCGCGGCCGCCACCCCGGCGTGCGGGTCGGCCATCAGGACCGGGACGCAGTCCGCGGTCAGCACCGCGAGGGCGAGCCCGGGGCGGGTGGTGACGACGGCGTCCACCTCCGGGACCCGGCCGTCGGCCCAGGGGGCGGCGACGACGGCGACGTCGTTGCCGTGCACCTGGTTCATCCACACCACGCGGGCGGGGTCGACTCCCAGTTCACGCGCGGCGAGGTCGCGGTTGGACCGGACGGCGGCCGGATCGTCGCCGACCGCGCCGCCGAGATTGAGGCTGTCGTACGGAGCGGCGCTCACCCCGCCCCACCTGTCGGTGAAAGCGAAGTGGGCGCCGCCCGGACGTTCGAGGTTGAGCGTTATCACGTGTGGCTGTGCTTACTTCAGGAAGTCGGGTACGTCGAGTTCCTCGGCGGTGGTGTCCTGGTACGGACGCGCCGGGGGAACCTGCGGGGCGATCGGCTGGGCCGGCACTTCGGCGACCGGCTCTCCCCCGGCCTGGCGGCCGGAGGAGGCGGCCGGGGGCTCTTCCTCACGCTGGGTGACACTGCCCAGGCCGCTGAAGGCCGGGCGGACCGGCTCGGCGGGCGGGGTGGCCGGGCGAGCCGGGGCCGGGGAGGCGCTCTCCTCGCGGGAGGGGGAGGAGTACGAGCCGAGCACCTTGTCGCGGTTGCGGGTCGGCGGCTGCCCGCCGTCGAAGCCCGCCGCGATGACGGTGACCCGGACCTCGTCGCCCAGGGCGTCGTCGATGACCGCGCCGAAGATGATGTTGGCCTCGGGGTGGGCGGCCTCGCTGACCAGCTGGGCCGACTCGTTGATCTCGAACAGACCGAGGTCCGAGCCGCCGGAGATGGAGAGCAGCACGCCCCGGGCGCCGTCGATCGACGCCTCCAGCAGCGGCGAGGAGATGGCCATCTCCGCGGCGGCGACCGCGCGGTCGTCCCCGCGGGCGGAGCCGATGCCCATCAGGGCCGAACCCGCCTCGGACATGACGGACTTCACGTCGGCGAAGTCGAGGTTGATCAGGCCCGGAGTGGTGATCAGGTCGGTGATGCCCTGGACACCCGAGAGCAGCACCTGGTCCGCGGAGCGGAAGGCGTCCAGCACGCTCACCTGGCGGTCCGAGATGGACAGCAGGCGGTCGTTGGGGATCACGATGAGGGTGTCGACCTCGTCGCGCAGCCCGGCGATGCCGTCCTCGGCCTGGTTGGCCCGGCGGCGGCCCTCGAAGGTGAACGGGCGGGTGACCACACCGATGGTCAGGGCACCCAGCGAGCGGGCGATGTTGGCGACCACGGGCGCGCCGCCGGTGCCGGTGCCGCCGCCCTCGCCCGCGGTGACGAAGACCATGTCGGCGCCCTTGAGCACCTCTTCGATCTCCTCGCGGTGGTCCTCGGCGGCCTTGCGGCCGACATCGGGGTTGGCGCCGGCGCCGAGTCCACGAGTGAGCTCCCGGCCGACGTCCAGCTTGACGTCGGCGTCGCTCATGAGCAGGGCCTGTGCATCGGTGTTGATCGCGATGAACTCGACGCCCTTGAGACCGACCTCGATCATCCTGTTGATGGCGTTCACGCCACCGCCGCCGATGCCGACGACCTTGATGACTGCGAGGTAGTTCTGCGGTGCTGCCACGTCGAAGGCCTCTCGCCTCGAGTTACGTATACCTGTGGGGACGGTCGGGAAGGCCGGCCGATCCGAACCCTAACCCTGAGGTTTAGGGTTACCAGTATGTCTGTCCCGCACTGTCTTTGGGACAGGACACTAAATCGACAAGCGGTTCGCGTTCAACGAACACGCCGAACCTCCCGCTTTTCTTTTGACCCTATGTGATCACGCCAGAGCCGGACCAGTCAGGGTGTCGAACAGAAGACGGAGGCGTCAACCGTCCGATGCGGCAGGGGATGTTGGGGCGCTCACATCGAAGAACTCGGCATCACGCTCGACTTTCATCAGCGCCGCGAGGGCGACCGCCTTCTCCGCGCCCTGTTCCGCGCTCCCCCACATCACCACACGACCACCGGCCAGTTGGACCGTAATGTCGTCATATGAGCGCACCTCGATGAGCTGCGCGTCCCGGTATGCGGCCTTCGGCAGGTCCGCCGCCACCCGAACCGCCGCCGCCAGAAGGCGTTTTGCCCCGAAAAGTCGATAGCTCGCGGAGTCGCGGTCGGGCTGCAATTCGATGATGGGCACACCCTTGAGAGGGGTCTCACGCTCGGCGAACCGGAAGCCGTCCGCGTCGACTTCGGCGAAGTAACCGTCACCTTTCACAAGGGCGGCAGGAGTTCGTTCCGTCACTTTCAGTGTGACCGTGTGCGGCCATGAACGCTCCACCTCCACTGCGGAGATGCGCGGCAGCCGCGCCTTGAGCCGGCGGGCGATCTCGCCCGTGTCCACGGAAACCAGCGGCCCGTTGAGCGGGACCTGCGCCGCGTCGCGCACCTCGTCGGGGTAGAGAACCTCGGCGCCCGCCACGCGGACATGCGTCGCGCGCAGCCAGGAGGAGCCGTAGAGCAGCCAGGCGCCGGCGCCGCCCAGCACGGTGGCCGCGGCGAGCGCCGCGAGGACGATGACGCGCCGGCTCCGCCGCGGCGGGCCGTGGAGCCCGTCGTCCTGGTCGCCGGCCGCCTCGACGGTCGTCGGTACGGCCACGTTCGCCTCCGGGGTCGTCGCAACTGCCTTCGCTTCCGGGCAGGCTAGTCGTCGTGCTGGATGCCCGGGCGGCCGCGCGCCGCCGGGCGGGCCGGGCCCCCTCCCCCGTGACCCCAACGGAGCACGGGTCGCCCCCGCGGCGTCCGCGGGGTGCCGGAGGTGCCCGGCCGGCGCCGGGTTCAGCGGCGTCGGGCGGCGATCGCCTCGTGGACCATGGCGACGAGCAGTTCGTCCGCGTGCGGGCGGCCGAACTCGGCCGCGGCACGCGACATCTCGTACAGACGGTGCGGATCGGTCATGACCGGCAGCACGTTGCCGAGCACCCAGTCCGCGCTCAGGTCCGCGTCGTCGACGATGAAGCCGCCGCCTGCCTTGACCACCGGCTGCGCGTTCAGCCGCTGCTCGCCGTTGCCGATCGGCAGCGGGACGTAGGCGGCCGGCAGGCCCACGGCGGACAGTTCGGCGACGGTCATGGCGCCGGCCCGGCAGAGCATCATGTCCGCGGCCGCATAGGCGAGGTCCATCCGGTCCAGGTAGGAGACGGGGATGTACGGCGGCATGCCGGGCATGTTGTCGGAGCGCGGGAGCTCGTTCTTCGGGCCGACCGCGTGCAGGATCTGGATGCCGGACTGCTGCAGGCGCGGGGCGACGGAGGTGATCACCTCGTTGAGCCGCCGGGCACCCTGGGAGCCGCCCGAGACCAGCAGGGTCGGCAGGCCCTGGTCGAGGCCGAAGGCGGCACGCGCCTGGGCGCGGACCGCGGCCCGGTCGAGGGTCGCGATGGACCGGCGCAGCGGGATGCCGACGTAGCGGGAGTGCCGGAGCTTGCTGTCCGGGGTGCTCACGGCCACGAAGTCGGTGTAACGGGAGCCGATCTTGTTGGCGAGGCCCGGGCGGGCGTTGGCCTCGTGCACCACGATCGGCACGCCGAGCCGCTTGGCGGCCAGATAGCCGGGCAGGGCGACGTAGCCGCCGAACCCGACGAGCGCGTCGGCCTTGGTGCGCTCCAGGACCTGCTCGGCCGCCTTGATGGTGCCGCGCAACCGCCCGGGGACGGTGATCAGCTCAGGGGTGGGCTTGCGCGGCAGCGGAACGGCGGGGATGAGCGCCAGCTCGTAGCCGCGTTCTGGCACCAGCCGGGTCTCCAGGCCCCGCTCGGTGCCGAGTGCCGTGATCCCCACGGTCGGGTCCTGCCTGCGCAGGGCGTCGGCGAGCGCGAGCGCGGGCTCGATGTGGCCGGCGGTCCCCCCACCGGCGAGTACGACATGCACCGAAATTCACCGCTCTCCGGACGGCCGCCGTCTGACGAACCGCCTCATCGTCCGTGTCATTGCCCCCGGCCAGTAGCCGGGCCCCCGCGCGTTGAGCGCCGCTCGCGCGGCGGGCTCGCTCCTCGCGAAGGCGATGAGCAACCCGATCGCGAACATGGTCGGCAGGAGGGCCGAGCCCCCGTAGGAGAACAGCGGGAGCGGGACACCGGCGATCGGCAGCAGGCCGAGCACCGCACCGATGTTGACCACGAACTGCGCCGTGATCCACGTCGTCACGCCTCCCGCGGCAAACCTGACGAAGGGATCCTCCGTTCGACCGGCCACGCGGATACCCGCATAGCCTAGAGCCGCGAAGAGGGCGAGCACCGACAGCGTGCCCGTCAGCCCCAGTTCCTCCCCGGTCACGGCGAAGATGAAGTCGTTGTGCGGTTCGGGTAGTTGGCCCCATTTCTCCACACTCGCCCCGAGCCCGGATCCGAACCACCCGCCCGAGGCCAGGGCGTAGATGCCGTGCACCGCCTGCCAGCAGCCGCCACTGGGAGTGACCTCGGTGGCGCCGATGCACTGCAGCCGCTCCATGCGGTTGCCGCTGGTCTTGATCAGCAGGAAACCGATCGCCCCCGCGACGGCGAGCACGCCCGCGAACAGCCGGGTGGGGGCGCCGGCGATCCACAGCAGGCCGAACAGGATCGCCGTGAGGATGATGGCGGTGCCCATGTCACCGCCGAGCATGATCAGGCCCAGCAGCAGGAAGGCCACCGGCACCAGCGGGATCAGCAGGTGCTTCCACTGGGCGAGCAGCTTCAGGTCCTCCTTGCGGGCCAGCAGGTCCGCGCCCCACAGCACGAGCGCGAGCTTGCCGAACTCGCTGGGCTGCAACTGGAACGGGCCGCCGAGGCGCAGCCAGTTCTGGTTGCCGTTGACGGACTCCCCTATCCCCGGCACCTGGACGAGCGCCATGAGGAACACCGAGCCGACGAGCAGCGGGTAGGACAGGGCGCGATGCAGCCGTACCGGCACCCGCGTGGCGGCGATGAGCAGGCCGGTGCCGAGCACGGCGGCGAACAGCTGCTTGCGGAAGTAGTACGTGGACGGCAGTCCGTCCTCCAGCGCCTTGATCTGCGAGGCGGAGAAGACCATCACCAGGCCGAGCACGGTGATCAGCAGGCTGCTGCCGAGGATGACGTAGTAGGCGGTCAGCGGGCGGTCCCAGGCCCGCCTGGCGCGGTCCAGGACGACCCTGGTGCCGCGCAGCGCGCTGCCCCGCGGCGTCTTTCCGTCGGACGTGCGCGCCTTGGGGGCGGTCGCCCTGGGGCGGGGCGGCGCCGGCCGCGGCGGGCGGGCCGGCGCCTTCAGCGCGTTGCGGGAACGAGAACCGGAGGCGCCACCTTGTTCGGCTGCCGTCATGTCCCCTCCTAGGTCGCGGTGCGGGCCGGAGCGGCTGCGGCTACTGCCCGGCGCCGGGCGCCCGCAGATCCCGTACGGCCTCCGCGAAGGCGTTTCCGCGAGCCTTGTAGTTCGCGAACATGTCCATCGACGCGCAGGCCGGTGCCAGGAGCACCGTGTCCCCCGGGTGGGCGAGGCGCCGCGCCGCGTGGACGGCCGCCGCCATCGCCCCAGTGTCGGTGCGGTCGAGGTCGACGACCGGGACCTCGGGGGCGTGTCGCGCGAGCGCTTCACGGATGAGGGCGCGGTCGGCCCCCATCAGCACGACGCCGCACAACCGCTTGCCCGCGGCCTTGACCAGGTCGTCGAACTCCGCGCCCTTGGCGAGGCCGCCGCCGATCCAGACGATGTGCTCGTACGCGGCCAGGGAGGCCTCTGCGGCGTGGGTGTTGGTGGCCTTGGAGTCGTCGACGTAGTCCACGTCGTCGATCCGGTCCACGTGGGCGATGCGGTGGGCGTCCGGCCGGAAGGCACGCAATCCGTCCCGGACGGCGGCCGGAGGGACGCCGAACGCGCGGGCGAGCGCCGCCGCCGCCAGGGCGTTGGCGATGTTGTGCGGCGCCGGCGGGTGCACGTCGGAGACCTCGGCCAGCTCCTGGGCGTTCTTGTGCCGTTCGGGCGCGAAGGCCCGGTCGAGAAGGATGCCGTCGACGACCCCGAGCTCCGAGGGACGGGGGCTGCCGAGGCCGAAGCCGATCGCACGGCAGCCCTCCTCGACGTCGGCCTCGCGCACCAGCGCCTCGGTGGCCGGGTCCGCGAGGTTGTAGACGCAGGCGACCTTGTTGCCCTCGTAGATGCGGCCCTTGTCGGCGGCGTAGGCCGCCATGGAGCCGTGCCAGTCGAGGTGGTCGGGGGCGAGGTTGAGGACCGCGGCCGAGTGCGGACGGACCGAGGGGGCCCAGTGCAGCTGGTAACTGGACAGCTCCACGGCGAGGACGTCGTACTCCTCGCCGGACAGGACGACCTCCAGGACCGGCGTGCCGATGTTGCCGACCGCCGCGGTGCGCAGGCCCGCCGCGGTCAGGATCGAGGCCAGCATCTGCACGGTGGTGGTCTTGCCGTTGGTGCCGGTGACCGCGAGCCAGGGCGCCGCCCCGGGACCGCGCAGCCGCCAGGCCAGCTCCACGTCGCCCCACACGGGCACGCCCGCGGCCTCGGCGGCCACGAACAGGGGGCTGGCGGGCGGCCAGCCCGGCGAGGTGACGATCAGCTCGGTGCTCTCGGGCAGGGTACGGCCGTCCCCGAGCCGCACGGTGACGCCGAGCGCCTCCAGTTCGGCGGCCTGGGTCCGGGCCCCCGCGTCGTCGCCGTCGTTGACGACCGTCACGCGGGCGCCGAGGGCGTGCAGCGCCTTGGCGGCGGGCACGCCGGAGACGCCGAGGCCGGCGACGGTGACCCGGCGGCCCGGCAGGCCGAGCCGCCCGGCCGCCTCGACAGCGGCCGGCGGGAGTCCGCCTCGACGGGAGCCGGGTTCCTGCCCGGGGACCGAGGTCACTGCGCCGCCACCCAGCCCGCGTAGAAGAGACCGAGGCCGACAGCCATGCACATGCCCTGGATGATCCAGAAGCGGACCACGACCAGGACCTCGCTCCAGCCCTTGAGCTCGAAGTGGTGCTGCAGCGGCGCCATGCGGAAGACCCGCTTGCCGGTCAGGCGGAAGGAGCCGACCTGGATCACGACGGAGAGGGTGATCAGGACGAAGAGGCCGCCCAGGATCGCCAGCAGCAGCTCGGTGCGGGAGCAGATGGCCAGGCCGGCCAGGGCACCGCCGAGCGCGAGGGAGCCGGTGTCACCCATGAAGATCTTGGCCGGCGAGGTGTTCCACCACAGGAAGCCGAAGCACGCGCCCATGAGCGCGGCCGCCACGACCGCGAGGTCGAGCGGGTGCGGTACGTCGTAGCAGCCGGGCCCCGCGGTGATGACGTTCGAGCAGGACTG
Organism: Actinacidiphila sp. bgisy167; assembly: GCF_965342175.1. GTDB lineage: Bacteria > Actinomycetota > Actinomycetes > Streptomycetales > Streptomycetaceae > Actinacidiphila. The sequence continues at coordinate 15,794 of NZ_CBDRBL010000054.1, read as the reverse complement.
GCCGTACTGCCACACACCGATGACGGTGTAGGAGGCGAAGACCATCACCGAGGCGCCGGTGGCGAGTCCGTCGAGGCCGTCGGTCAGGTTCACGCCGTTCGACATCGCCAGGATCATGAACAGCGCCCATATCACGAAGATCACGGGGCCGAGCGACCAGCCGAAGTCCTGGGTGAAGGAAAGCCGCGTGGAGGCCGGGGTGACGCCGCGGGAGTCGGCGAACTGCAGCGACAGCACGGCGAAGGCGATGCCGACGATGAGCTGGCCGGCCATCTTCGCCTTGGCCCGCAGACCCAGGCTGCGCTGCTTGACGATCTTGATGTAGTCGTCGAGGAAGCCGACCACGCCCAGGCCCGTGAAGAGGAAGAGCACGAGCACGCCGGAGACCGTCGGGCGCTCCGAGGTGATGACCTTGGTGAGCGCGTAGGCGACGAGCGTGGCCAGGATGAAGGCGATGCCGCCCATGGTGGGCGTACCGCGCTTGCTGTGGTGCTCCTTCGGGCCGTCGTCGCGGATGAACTGCCCGTAGCCCTTGCGGGCCAGCAGTTTGATCAGCATCGGGGTGCCGATGAGGGACAGGAACAGCCCGAGCACGCCCGAGACCAGGATCTGGTTCATTACCGAGCGCCCCCGCCCTCGACGCCGTCGAGCAGCGCGAGTGCGACCCGCTCCAGGCCGACCGCTCTCGATGCCTTCACCAGCACGACGTCCCCCGGACGCAGTTCCCTGCGCAACAGGTCGATCGCCGCCTCAGCGTCGGACACGTGCACCGACTCCTCACCCCACGAACCCTCGTTGTAGGCGCCCATTTGCACCCAGGCGGCCGCCTGGCCGCCGACTGCCACGAGCTTGCTGACGTTGAGCCGGACGGCGAGCCGTCCGACAGCGTCGTGCTCCGCGAGGGCCTCCTCGCCGAGCTCCGCCATCTCGCCCAGCACCGCCCACGTGCGTCCCCCGCGTGCCTCGGCGGCACGCCCCATGGCCGCGAGCGCGCGCAGGGCGGCTCGCACGGAATCGGGGTTCGCGTTGTAGGCGTCGTTCACGACCGTCACGCCGTCCGGCCGTTCGACGACCTCCATGCGCCAGCGGGACAGCGTCCCCGCCTCGGAGAGCGCGGTGGCGATCTCGTCGACGGGCATGCCGAGTTCACGGGCTACGGCGGCCGCGGCAAGCGCGTTCGACACGTGGTGCTCACCGTACAGGCGCAAGGTCACTTCCCTGCACCCGGAGGGTGTTGTGAGCGTGAAGACGGCCTGACCTCGGTCGTTGAGACGGACGTTCTCGGCGCGCACATCGGCGTCGGCGGACTCGCCGAACAGTACGACGCGCGCCTTGGTGCGGGATGACATGGCGCGTACGAGGGGATCGTCCGCGTTCAGCACCGCGATGCCGCCTTCGGCGGCCTCCGGCAGCGCCTCGACCAGCTCGCCCTTGGCCTGGGCGATCTGCTCGCGGCCGCCGAACTCGCCGATGTGAGCGGTGCCCACGTTGAGGACGACGCCGATGCGCGGCGGGGTCAGGTCGGTGAGGTAGCGGATGTGGCCGATGCCGCGGGCGCCCATCTCCAGCACCAGGTGCCGCGTGGAGGCGTCGGCGCGCAGCGCGGTCAGGGGCAGGCCGATCTCGTTGTTGAGGGAACCAGGCGTCCAGACGGTGGGAGCCAGCCGCTTGAGCACCTGGGCGGTCAGGTCCTTGGTGCTGGTCTTGCCCGCCGACCCGGTCAGCGCCACAAGGGTGGCGCCGAGCCGTTCGATGACGTGCGCGGCCAGTGCGCCGAGGGCGAGCTGCACGTCGTCCACGACGACCGCGGGGACGCCGACCGGGCGGGAGGCCAGCACGGCCACTGCTCCGGCGGCGACGGCCTGCTCCGCGTAGTCGTGGCCGTCCACGCGCTCGCCCTGGAAGGCGACGAAGAGGCCCCCCGGCGTCACCTTGCGGGAGTCGATCTCCACGGACCCGGTGACGGGCACCGTCGGATCCGATATGTCGTGAATGCTCCCGCCGACCGCTTGGGCGACCTCGGCGAGGGTGAGTGGGATCACAGCTGGTCCTGGTCCTTCTCCTGCGCTGGTGTGGCGGCGGCCCGTTCGATGGCCGCACGCAGCACTTCTCGGTCGTCGAAGGGGCGTACCACTCCGGCGATGTCCTGACCCTGCTCATGGCCCTTGCCGGCCACCAGTACGGTGTCGTCCGGCCGGGCCAGCGCCACGGCGGTCGCGATGGCCGCCGCCCGGTCGGGTTCGACGACGACATGGCCCCGTTCGTGCGCGGGCACCCCGGCCGCCCCGGCCAGCATCGCGGTGAGGATCGCGAGCGGGTCCTCGGAGCGGGGGTTGTCGGAGGTCAGCACGGCCGTGTCGGCCAGCCGTGCCGCGGCGGCGCCCATCGGGCCGCGTTTGGTCTGGTCGCGGTCCCCGCCGCAGCCGAGGACGATGTGCAGGCTGCCCTTGGTGACCTTGCGCAGGGCCCGCAGCACCGATTCCACCGCGTCGGTCTTGTGGGCGTAGTCCACGACCGCGAGGTACGGCTGTCCCGCGTCGACGCGCTCCAGCCGGCCCGGCACACCAGGGATGGCGGCGACGCCCTGGGCGGCCGTCTGCGGGTCGATCCCGGCCACCGCCAGGGCGGTGATCGCGGCGAGCGCGTTGGCGACGTTGAAGGGCCCCGGAAGGGGCGAGGCGGCCTCGATCCGCACGCCGCCCGGGCCCACCACGGTGAAGGTGGAGCGCTGCGGCCCCGTCACGACGTGCTCGGCGCGCCAGTCGGCCTCCGGCCGGCCGTCGGTCGAGAAGGTGGTGACCGGTACCTGGGCCTCGCGCGCCAGGCGGCGGCCGTACTCGTCGTCGATGTTGACCACCCCGGCCCTGCTGCGGCGCGGGGTGAACAGCTGCGCCTTGGCCTGGAAGTAGTCCTCCATGCCCGAGTGGAACTCCATGTGCTCGGGACTGAGGTTGTTGAAGACGGCGACGTCGAAGACCGCGCCGTCGACCCGGCCCAGCACCAGCGCGTGGCTGGAGACCTCCATGACCAGGGCCTCGATCCGGCGCTCGCGCATCACCGCGAAGAGCGCCTGCAGGTCCGTGGCCTCGGGCGTCGTCCGCTCGCTCTTGAGCCGCTCGTCGCCGATCCGGGACTCGACCGTGCCGATCAGTCCCGTCCTGGCCTCGTGGACGGCCCTCAGACCGCCCTCGATGAGGTAGGCGGTGGTGGTCTTGCCGGACGTGCCGGTGATGCCGATCTGCAGCAGGCCCTCGCCCGGGCGGCCGTAGATCTCGGCGGCCAGGTCGCCCATCCGGGAACGGGGGTCCTCGACCGTCAGCACCGGCAGGCCGGTGGCGGCGGCGCGCTCGGCGCCCGCGGGGTCGGTGAGGATCGCCGCGGCCCCCAGCTCGGCCGCCTGCTGCGCGAAGTCGGCGCCGTGGAAGCGGGCGCCGGGCAGCGCGGCGTACAGGTCACCGGGACGGACGGCACGCGAGTCGTGTGTGATCCCGGTGACCGCGGCGGCACCGGCAGCGGGCGGCTGCCCGCCCAGCCGCGCGGCCAGCTCCGCGAGCGGTACGGGCCGGACCTGGGTGGGACGGGGTGCGCCCGGCCGCCTGCGCTCAGGGCCGGGGGACTGATCGGCGAGTGACACGGCGGTGAGATTACCCGCCGGTCCGGGCTCCCGGCCAAAAGCCCGTCGCCAGGCGCCCGGCCTGCCGCTTCCCTCCGTACGTTCCGCGTCCGCGGGGCTACCTTCCGTGCCCGCCGCTGCGGGGTCATGTCCGTTCACGGCCGCCGTTCCTTCCTCCCCGGCTCGCCGCTCACGGCTTGGCGGGGTCCCACTCGACCGGCAGGTTCGGTGTCTTGGCTCCGCTCGGCGCCACCTGCAGGGACTTCAGGGCGAACTCCATGACCCGCTTGAACACCGGGCCGCAGATCTGCCCACCGAAATAACTGCCGCGGGTCGGGTTCTGGATCACACACGAGACGGTCAGTCGCGGGTTGTCGGCGGGAGCGAACCCCATGAAGGAGGCCGTGTACCCACTGTAGGTGCCCGTTTCCGGGTCCACCCGGTTGGCCGTGCCGGTCTTGCCCGCCACGCGGTACCCCGCGATCCGGGCCTTGGTGCCGGTGCCCTGCTCGTCGCCGACCACCGACTCCAGCATGGTGGAGAGCGTCTTGGCGGTCTTCGTGCTGACCACCCGGGTCCGGGCCGGCTCCGGGGACGGGACGAAGCGGCCGTCCGGGCCGGTCGTGCCGCGTACCAGGCTCGGCGCGACCCGTACCCCGCCGTTGGCGATCGTCGAATACACCGAGGTGGCCTGAAGCGCGTTGACCGACAGGCCCTGCCCGAAGGGGATGGTGTACTGCTGGGACGCGTTCCACCGCTCCGGCTTCGCCAGGATGCCGGGTGTCTCGCCGGGGAAACCCGTCCCCGTGGATTGTCCGATGCCGAATTTCCGCAGATATGAGTACAGGACGCGGTTGGCCTGCTTCTGGTTCTCGCCGAGCTGCTCGGTGGCCAGGATCGTGCCGATGTTGCTGGACTTGGCGAGCACGCCGTTCAGGGTCAGGTGCCAGGTGCCGTGGTCCACATCGTCGTGGAAGACGCGGTCGGCGCGCGGCAGGGTGCCGGGCACCGTCACGTGGGTTTCGGGGGTGGCCACACCCTCGTCGATGACCGCCGCCATCGACATCAGCTTGCTGACACTCCCGGGCTCGTACGCGTCCTGCAGGGCGGCGTTGCCGAGCGCGGTGGGGTCGGCACGGCCCAGGTCGTTGGGGTCAAAGCCGGGGGCGTTGGCCATGGCGAGCACCTGGCCGGTGCGGGTGTCCTGGACGATCACGTAGCCGCGGTCGGCGTCGGACGCCTGCACCTGCCGGGTGATCGCCCGCTGGGCGGCCCACTGGATGTCCCGGTCCAGCGTCAGCTGCACGTCGGTGCCGGGCTCCGCGGCGCGCTCCTGCACGCTGGCCGTCGGCACGCGGCGGCCGTTGGACTGGGCGTAGGTGAGGGTGCCGTCCTTCCCCGCGAGCTCCTTGTCCAGACGGCTCTCGAGGCCGCCGCCGCCCGCCCCGTCGGCGTTCACCCAGCCGATCAGGCCGGCCGCGAGGTCGTGTGCGGGGTAGACGCGCTTGGCGTGCCGGAGCCGGAAGATCCCGGCGAGGAAGTTGCCGTCGTCGCCCTTCCCGGCCCGGTCCTCGAGCGCGCGCTGCAGGTCCTTGATCTGGTTCCAGACCTGCGGCGGTTGCTGGCGGGCGATGATCTCGTTGCGTGACGCCGGGTAGTTGGCGAGCTGCCGGGCGATCTTCTTCTCGTCCCCGTCGACGATCGGCGCGAGCAGCTCGGCGGCGCGCGCCGGGGCGTCCTCGACCTTCGCGTACTCGGGGGTGAAGAGCATCGGGTCGGCCGTGATGTCGTACGCGTCCACGGTGGTGGCCAGGTCGACGCCGTTGCGGTCGGTGATCGTGCCGCGCTCCGCGGCGAGGGTCACCTTGACGTTGCGGTTGGCCTCGGCCTTGGCCGCGTACGTCGCGGCGTCCACGGCCTGCACCTGGAAGAGCCGGATCACGAAGGTCAGCATCACCAGGGTCAGCCCGACGCTGACCAGCCGCAGGCGGGGACGCGGCCGGCCCAGCCGCAGCAGCGGGGCACCGGCCGCGGTGACCGGGCGCGGGCTCCTGCGCCGCGGCGGCGCGGCCGCGCGGCCGGACCGGTCCCGGGCGGCCCTGGCGTCGCGGGCTCCCGCGCCGGCCGGCCTGCGCGCGCCGGGAGTGCGTCCGTGCGTCACGCCGGCGCCTGATCCCTCCGAGCGGGGGGTGGACCTGCGAGCGCCTGCGGCGCGGCCCGGCTCGCGGGCGGCGCGGGGGGGCTCGTCGCGTGTCCGGGCGGTGCGGGCGGCGGGCCTGCGCGGTCCGGCCTGCTGACCGGGCGCCGTCCTGCGGCGGGGCTCACCGGCCTCGCCGCCGCGTGCGACCGCTCCGGCGTCGCCTTCCCGTCCGCGGGGCACCTGCCGGCGCCGGGGCGCGGCTCCGCCGCCGTCGCCGCGCTCGCCGCGGGCCTGGGCGTCGCGCCCGGTGCGGCCGGCGCCCCTGTCGCGGGCCGCGCCTCTGTCCCGGGCGGCGCCTTTGTCGCGGGCGCTGTCACGGGCGGCGCCTTTGTCGCGGTCGGCCCCGGGGGCCCGGTCCCGCCGCTCGCCCCGCTCGCGCGGCGGCTCCCCGTCTCGGGTCACCACGCCCTGGCACCTTCCCGGCCGGCCGGGCGGGCGGAGCGGGGCGGACGGGGGGCACGGGGCCCCGCAGCTGCGGTCACGGGGTCTCCTTCGGGCTCGTGCTGGGCGTGAGGGAGGGTGTCGGTCCCAGGGAGGCGGCGGGTGTCGGTCCCAGGGAGGCGGCCGCGGAGCCGCTGGGCCTGACGGTGGCCGGCGCCGTGCTCGGGCTGGGAGCCGGCACGTACGGCGCGGCGCCGGGGCTGCCGAGGACGGTGCCGTCCGGGGCGAGGAAGGCCGGGTTGCCGCCGGGGACCATGCCCAGCTCGCGGGCCTGCTCGTCCAGCGCGTCCGGCTCCGCGTAGCGGTCGACCTCCTGCTGCAGCGCCTGCTCCTCGTCGGTGTACTGGGTGGTCTTCCTCTGCAGGTCGCTGAGCTTGAAGGAGTCCCGGTTGACCGCCGAGTTCAGCAGCAGCAGGGTGATCAGGCCGCCGCCCAGCAGCAGCACGATCAGCAGGACGAAGGGCGAGCGTGCCGCCGAGCTGCGCCGCCTCACGCCAGGGCCTCGCGGATCCGCTGGGCGCCGCGCAGGCGGGCGGGGGCGGCCCGGCGGTTGGCGGCGATCTCCTCCTCCGTGGGCAGTTCGGCGCCGCGTGTGAGGAGCTTGAGGCGCGGCTGGTACTGCTCCGGCACGACCGGCAGCCCGGGCGGTGCGGTGGTGGCGGCGCCGGCCGCGAAGACGCCCTTGACGAGGCGGTCCTCCAGGGAGTGGTACGAGAGCACGGCGATCCGGCCGCCCACGGCGAGCGCGGCGACGGCCGCCGGGATGGCCCGCTCGAGCACCGTCAGCTCCCCGTTGACCTCGATGCGCAGCGCCTGGAAGGTGCGTTTGGCCGGGTTGCCGCCGGTCCGCTTGGCGGCCTGCGGCAGCGCCTCGCGGATCAGCTCGACCAGTCGGGCGCTGGTGGTGAAGGGCTCGCGGGCCCGCTCCCGGACGATCGCCTCCACGATCTTCCGGGCGAACTTCTCCTCACCGTAGTCGCGCAGCACGCGCACCAGCTCGCCCGGCGGGTAGGTGTTGAGGACCTCGGCGGCGCTGATGCCCGCGGTCTGGTTCATGCGCATGTCCAGCGGCGCGTCCTGGGCGTAGGCGAAGCCGCGGTCGGCCTCGTCCAGCTGCATGGAGGAGACGCCGAGGTCGAACAGGACGCCCTGCACCTTGGGGACGCCGAGCCGCCGCAGCACCTCGGGGATCTCGTCGTAGACCGCGTGCACGAGGGTGGCCCGGTCCCCGTAGGGCGCGAGCCGCTCACCGGCCAGCTCGAGTGCGGCGGGGTCGCGGTCGACGGCGACCAGCCGGACTTCGGGGAAGCGCCGCAGCAGGGCCTCGCTGTGTCCGCCGAGGCCGAGGGTGGCGTCCACGACCACGGCGCCCGGCGTGCCGATGGCGGGGGCCAGCATGTCCAGGCAGCGGTCCAGCATGACCGGGACGTGGCGTGGCTCGGACGGGGTGGTGCTCATGAAGCCCTTCTCATCTGTCGCGGGGACGTACCACTGGGTCCCCGCCCGCTCGCGGGCGGCCGTCTGGCACCGGGGAAGGAGCGCCAGCGGACCGGGAGCGGGAGGAGGCCGAGCGTCACGTACTCGTACGTGAGTCATCAGGCTACGGGCGGGGTCACAGTAAGCCGGGAGGCACCTCCTGGGACAGCGCCGAAAAGGCGTCTTCCTGACCCGCCAGATAGTCCTCCCAGGCCGCCGCGTCCCACACCTCCACCCGGGTGTTGGCGCCGATCACCGCGCAGTCGCGGCGCAGTCCGGCGTAGTCGCGCAGGGGGTGCGGGAGGGTGACCCGGCCCTGTCTGTCGGGGACCTCGTCATGGGCGCCGGCGAAGAGCACCCGCATGTAGTCGCGCGCCGCCTTGGAGGTGAGCGGGGCGCGGCGGAGCTCCTCGGTGACGGCCCGGAAGCCCTCGCCCGGCCATACGTACAGGCAGCGCTCCTGCCCCTTGGTGATGACCAGGCCGTCCGCGAGCTGCTCGCGGAACTTCGCGGGCAGGACCAGCCGGCTCTTGTCGTCCAGCCGCGGCGCGTACGTCCCGAGGAACATCCGCACCTCCCGCGCTCGGCTGTGACCCACTTCGCGCCACTTTACTCCACCCTCCCCCACGGTCAACGAGGTTCGGGGGCGCCCGCGGCGTCTCCAGGAGAGCCGGCACCCGAATCACCCGCACGGGCGAGCTCGCGCGACGCCTGTGGGTTACCTCACAGGGCACCGGTTTGACCAGGATTCGCCGGCCGTTCCGGCGGGTCGGAGGAGACCGCGCCCTCTACGGTCGTGTCATGTCGACAAACGCCCACCACTCCGCGACTCCCCCCACCGGCACGGCGTCCGTCACCGACCGGCTGGTCGAGGCGAACCGGCGCTACGCGGAGCAGTTCCGCGATCCCGGCATGGACGCGCACCCCGTGCTCAAGGTGGCCGTGGTCGCCTGCATGGACGCCCGACTCGACCTGCACATGGCACTGGGGCTGGAGCTCGGCGACTGCCACACCATCCGCAACGCCGGAGGCGTGGTCACCGACGACACCATCCGCTCGCTGACCATCAGCCAGCGCGCCCTCGGCACCCGCTCGGTCGTGCTGATCCACCACACCGGCTGCGGCCTGGAGTCGCTGACCGAGGAGTTCCGCACCGAGCTGGAGCAGGAGGTGGGCCAGCGTCCCACCTGGGCGGTGGAGTCCTTCCGCGACGTGGACCAGGACGTGCGGCAGTCGATGCAGCGGGTCCGGACGTCCCCGTTTCTGGCCCACACCGACGACGTGCGGGGGTTCGTGTTCGACGTGCACACCGGATTGCTGCGCGAAATCACGAACGAGTAACGGAAGCGGAGTGACGAAGGGCCTGGTGGAAGGAGAGAATGCTCCGTATAACGGGGAGGGCCGGTCCGGGGATGACCGCGTCCTGAGGAACGGGCCGAGGAGAACCGGGTGACGACCTATGACGCACAAGCGAGCCTCAGTGATCTGACCGCCACGGCGGACCGCGTACGCCGGTCGGTGGAGAACGTGATCGAGGGCAAGCCCGAGGTCGTACGGATCGCGCTGACGGTACTGCTCGCCGAGGGACACCTGCTGATCGAGGACGTCCCCGGCGTCGGCAAGACGATGCTCTCCAAGGCGCTGGCCCGGTCGATCGACTGTTCGGTGCGGCGCATCCAGTTCACTCCGGACCTGCTGCCGTCGGACATCACCGGGGTCAGCGTCTTCGACCAGCAGCGCCGCGACTTCGAGTTCAAGCCGGGCGCGGTCTTCGCCCAGATCGTCGTGGGCGACGAGATCAACCGCGCGTCGCCGAAGACGCAGTCCGCGCTGCTGGAGTCGATGGAGGAGCGGCAGGTCACCATCGACGGCAGCACCTACCCGCTGCCGAGCCCCTTCATGGTCATCGCCACCCAGAACCCGGTGGAGATGGAGGGCACGTATCCGCTGCCGGAGGCGCAGCGGGACCGCTTCATGGCGAGGGTCTCCATCGGCTACCCCAGCATGGAGGCCGAGTTGCAGATGCTCGACGTGCACGCGGGCGTCAGCCCGCTGGACGACCTGCAGCCGGTCGCACACGCGCACGAGATCGTCAAGCTGGTCGAGGCGGTACGGACGGTGCACGTGTCCGCGGCCGTGCGGCACTACGCGGTGAGCCTGGTCTCGGCCACCCGGGACCACCCGGACCTGAGGCTCGGCGCCTCCCCGCGTGCCACGCTGCACCTGGTGCGCGCGGCACGCGCGACAGCGGCCCTGGACGGCCGTGACTTCGTGCTCCCCGACGACGTCCAGTCGTTGGCCGCGGCCGTGCTGGCGCACCGTCTGCTGCCGACCGCGCAGGCCCAGTTGAACCGGCGCACCCCGGAGCAGGTTGTCGCGGAGATCGTGCAGCGCACCCCGGTCCCCGACCCGTACGGCAGCCGATGACCCGGACCGCGGACGGGGGCGCTGGAGGTGCCGCGTGACCGAGCGTGAAAGCGGCTTCCGGGCCGCCCTGGGGGGCCTCACCACGCGGGGCCGTTCGTTCCTCGCCGCGGGGATCGCGGCGACCGCCTGCGCCTACGTGCTGGGGCAGTCGGACCTGCTGCGGGTGGGCCTGCTGCTGGCCGTGCTGCCGCTGGTGTGCGTGGCGGTCCTGTACCGCACCCGGTACCGCGTCGCGGGCAGCCGCCGGCTGTCGCCCTCGCGTGTGCCGGCGGCTTCCGAAGCGCGGGTGCACCTGAGGGTGGACAACGTGTCGCGGCTGCCCACCGGACTGCTGATGCTGCAGGACCGGGTGCCGTACGTGCTGGGGCCCCGGCCCCGCTTCATCCTGGACAGGGTCGAGCCCGGGGGGCACCGCGAGGTGTCCTACCGGGTCCGCTCCGACCTGCGCGGCCGCTATCCGCTGGGCCCGCTGCAACTGCGGCTGACCGACCCCTTCGGCCTCTGCGAGCTGACCCGCGCCTTCAGCGCGTACGACACCCTGACCGTGGTGCCCCGGGTGGAGCCGCTTCCGCCGGTCAGGCTCGGGGGCGACTCCTCCGGCTACGGGGAGAGCCGCACCCGGGCGCTGGCCCTGGCGGGCGAGGACGATGTGATCCCGCGCGGCTACCGCCACGGCGACGACCTGCGCCGTGTGCACTGGCGCTCGACCGCCAAGTACGGCGAGCTCATGGTGCGGCGCGAGGAGCAGCCGCACCGCGCCCGGTGCACGGTGCTGCTGGACACCCGGGCCGGGGCGTACTTCGGCGCCGGGCCGGACTCGGCCTTCGAGTGGGCGGTGTCCGGGGCGGCGTCGGTGGCCGTGCACATGCTGGAGCGCGGGTACTCCGTGCGGCTGCTCACCGACACCGGAAGCACGGTGCCCGGGGCGGAGGGCTTCGGCGGCGCCGACTCCTCGGACACGGCCGGCGCCCTGCTGGACACTTTGGCCGTGGTCGACCACTCGGACGGCGCAGGGCTCTCCCGTGCGCTCGACGTGCTGCGCAAGGGCACCGAGGGCCTGCTGGTGGCCTTCTTCGGCGACCTGGACGAGGAGCAGGCCGCGATGGCGGGGCGGATGCGGCAGCGGGCGGGGGCGGCCGTCGCCTTCGTGCTGGACAGCGCGGCATGGGGGGCCCTGGACGAGGAAGGGGCGGTTCGGAGCCAGGCCGTACGCGAGGACACCGCCTCGAATCCGCCCGAGGCCGCCTCGGCCCGCGTCGTGCGGACGCTGCACGAGGCGGGCTGGACGGTGCTCCCGGCTGCCGCCGGCGACGGACTGCCGGACCTGTGGCGGCGCGCCGACCGGCACCGGTCTCGCGAGGAGGCGGGGACACGATGATGAGCGGACGGGGCCGGCTCGCGCTCTGCGCGGCGGCGGCGACCCTGATGACCGCCTGCTCGCTGCTGCCGCTGGCGGCGCCGGACTCCTGGATCCTCCTGGCCGTCCTCCTGGTGCTGCTGCAGACCTGGGTGGGGGCGCTGACCCGGCGGATGCCGCTGGCCCGGCCGCTGACGGTGCTCGCGCAGGCGGTGTTCTCGCTGCTGGTGCTCACCTTGCTGTTCGCGAGGGAGCAGGCCCTGTTCGGGTTCCTGCCCGGGCCCGCCGCATACACCCGGTTCGGCGACCTGCTGACGGCCGCGACGCAGGACGTGACCCAGTTCGCGATTCCGGCCCCGGTGACGCCGGGCATCCGGCTGCTGCTGCTCGGCGGGGTGCTGCTGATCGGGCTGGCCGTGGACGCTCTGGCGGTGACGTACGGCAGCGCGGCCCCCGCCGGGCTGCCGCTGCTGGCCCTCTACACGATCGCGGCGGCCCTGGCGAGGGGGGACGGCACCCGATGGCCGTACTTCCTCATGGCAGCCGTCGGCTATCTGCTGCTCCTGCTGGCCGAGGGCCGCGACCGGATCTCCCGCTGGGGCCGGGTCTTCGGCGGCGCCGGCTCCGGGGCGCGCGCCGGTCACGGAGGAGCGGCGGCCCCGGTCCGTACCGGGCGCCGCATCGGGGCCGTGGCGCTCGGCATCGCCTTGGTCGCGCCGGCCGCGCTGCCCTCCATGGGCGTGGGGTTGCTGCCGACAGGGGGTTCCGGCGCGGGCAGCGGGCGCGGCGGCGGCACGATCTCCGCTGTCAACCCCGTCGTCGCGCTCCAGGACAACCTCAACCAGCCCGACAACCGGGTGGTGCTCCGCTACCGGACGAACGCCGCCTCCAATGCGGACATGTACCTGCGGATCGTGGCGCTCGACCGCTTCACGGGCGACAAGTGGGAGCCCGCCCAGCGCGCCCTGACCAGTCTGTCCGAGGAGCTGCCCGCCCCGCAGGGGCTCGCCCCCACCGTGAAGGCGACGGAGGTCGCCACCGCGGTCGCGGCGGACAAGAGCTACGTCCAGACGTGGCTGCCGCTGCCGTACCCGGCCACCCGGGTGCAGGTCGACGGGCGCTGGCGCTACGAGCCCATGGGCCGCACCGTCATCGGTGACCGGGGGCAGACCACCTCCGGCACCCGGTACCAGGTCGACAGTCTGGACATCGAGCCCACGGCGCGGCAGCTGGCGAGCGCCCCTCCTGCCGACGCCCAGATGCGGGCCGAGTACACGAAGGTACCGGCCTTGCTGCCCAAGGTGGTGGAGCGCACGGCCCGGGACGTCACCGAGGACGCGGACAACGACTACGAGCGGGCCGTCGCACTGCAGCGGTGGTTCACCTCCGGCGACTTCTCGTACGACACCTCGGTGCACTCCGGCACCGGCGTCCAGGCGATCACCCGCTTCCTGGAGGAGAAGAAGGGGTTCTGCATCCACTTCGCCTTCACCATGGCGGCGATGGCGCGGACCCTCGGCATTCCGGCGCGGGTGGCGGTCGGTTTCACTCCGGGCACCGCGGAGTCGGACGGCACGCACGCGGTGGGGCTGAACGACGCGCACGCCTGGCCCGAGCTGTACTTCGAGGGTGTCGGCTGGACACGGTTCGAGCCCACGCCCGATCGCGGCACCGAGCCCAGCTACACCCGGGAGGAGGTCACCTCCGACAGCGGGCCCTCGGCGCCGGACACCCCGGAGCGGCCCGCCGCGGGCGCAGCGGAGACCGCCCCGACGGCCACCCCGACCTGCACGGGCAGGGACGCCCAGCTCGGCAACTGCGACCTCGCGGGGCAGGTCTCGGGCGCCGGCGCAGAGGACAAGTCACTGATCCCCCGGATCTTCTCGTCGGCGCTGCTCCTCCTGGCCTGGGCCGTGGTGCCGCTCATGGTGCTCGTCCTGCTGCTGCCGCTGCTCCTGCGGCGCAGGCAGCGCTTCCAGCGCCTGCGGGGCGGCCAGGACCCGGTTGCCCTGGCCGCGTGGCTGGAGCTCACCGGAGGCGGTCGTGACGCGGCGGGGGACGACGCGGAAGGGCGGAGCGGCGCTTCCCCGACCCGCGCGGAGCGGCACGCCCTGGGCGCCCAGGACGGCGCCCGGACCCTGGCGGCCTGGCTGGAGCTGATCGACACCGCGTGGGACTACGGGCTGCGGCCCGACGAGTCAGAGACCCCGCGTCGGGTCGCGGGACGCCTCATCCACGACGGCGGCCTGGAAGGGCCCGCGGCGGAGGCGGCGCAGCGCCTGGCCACCGCCGTGGAGCAGGCCCTTTTCTCTCCGCGGCCGCCGAGCACCGCGGGTTCGGCGGGGGACGTCCGGCTGGTGCGGGAGGGGCTGCGCGGGAAGGCGGACGTCATGACGCGGATTCGCGCCGTGGTGCTGCCGCGCTCCACGATCCGGGTCGTCTGGCGGTCCGCGGAGCGCTACTCCGCGGCCTCGGCCCGCCTCTCGGCCCGGCTGCGGGGTGCAGGCGACGCCGTCATGCGTCCACTGCGGCGGCGCCGCACTTCCTGAAGGGACGGCCGTACTTCCTGAAGGGACGGCCGGCCGGGTGCCCGGCCCGCGCGCGGGCCGCTCGCCGTGCGCGGCACCGATACCGGCCCTCCGCAGTACCCACGCGTAGGGCGTTCGCGGTACGCGCTTACGCCGCATGACGGAGCCCGTACGGCGACGGAACGGCGACCGACGGCGATCGGATGGGGACGCGGCGCGGACATGGCGAAGGGGGCGGGGTTCCGCCGGAACCCCGCCCCCTTGCTTCTGCGTCTGTGTGTCAGCGGCCCTGTTCGTCGCGGCGCCGCTGCCAGCGCTCCTCGATGCGGTCCATCATCTTGCGCCGCGGCTGACCGCCCCGGCCGCGGCCTGCGGCCCCCGGCTGGGAGTGCCCGGTGGCAGCGCCGGGTTTGGCGGCTCGGCGCCAGCCGGCGACCGCGAGAACGGCACAACCGAGCATCACGAGGAAGCCCACGACGCTGATCCAGGGCTGCTGGGCGATCATGCCGCCCATCAGCAGCCCGATGCCCACCAGGAAGCCCGCCACAGCCAGGTAGACGCGCCGCCTGGTGTAGGTGCGCAGCCCGCTTCCCTCAAGCGCCGACGCGAACTTGGGATCTTCGGCGTACAGCGCTCGCTCCATCTGCTCGAGCATGCGCTGCTCGTGCTCCGAGAGCGGCACGGAGTCCTCCTCCTCGTCGGTCGCGGGGGAGCGACCGGTACGACCCTTCCAGGATAGGCAGGGAATCGCCCCCGTGAAACCCGCCCCACTACGCCAATCCGACGGGGGGTGTTTTCCCCGTCGAACGCCACGTCATGCCAGCATACGGCCCTGAAGCGGGAATCGGGGGGCCTGTGACGGACTCCTCCCGCCGGGTGACCGGAAGAGGCGGGGGTGGCCTCGCCCCGGGCGCGGGCTCAGCCGCGCTCGGCCAGCACGTGCAACTGAGTCGCCACGGCATGGAAGGCGGGCTGCTCGGCGGCGGCCAGTTCCAGCCTCAGGAGGGCGTCCTTCGCGCCCGGTTCGGCGTCCACCAGGACGCCGGGGACCAGGTCGGAGAAGACGCGGACGCCGTGCACCGAACCGACCCGCAGCCCGGCGTCGGCGACCAGGGCCGTGAGCTCCTCGGCCGTGAAGCGGCGGGGCACCGGATCCCCGTCGCCCCAGCGGCCGTCAGGGTCGTCCAGGGTGTGCCGAGCCTCACCGAAGTGGCCGGCGAGCGCCCGGGCGAGCACCGCTCCGTGGCGGCTGGCGGCGAGCAGGCTGAGCGCTCCGGCTGAGCGCAGGGTGCCGGCGGCGTTGCGCACGCCCTCGGCCGGGTCGTCCACGTACTCCAGCACACCGTGGCAGAGCACGACGTCGTGGCTGCCGGCCGGCACGACGTCGAGCAGCCCGTGGGCGTCGCCCTGCACCCCGCGCACTCGATCGGTGACGCCCGCCTCCGCCGCACGGCGTTCCAGCGCGAAGAGCGCGTCGGGGCTCGGATCGACCACCGTCACCCGGTGGCCCAGACTGGCCACGGGCACCGCGAAGTTGCCGGTGCCGCCACCGGTGTCGAGCACGTCGAGGACGTCCCGTCCGGCGGCCTTGGCCTGCCGGTCCAGCGCATCGCGCAGGACCTCCCAGACCACGGCGGTACGCAGGGCTGCGCGGGGCCGCAGCGGTTCGGCCCCTCCTGGACGGGACATGCGGGCGGCTCCTCGCGGACGGACGGGGCGTGCAGGGACCGGTCGGCCCAGCCTGGCACCCAC
>NZ_CBDRBL010000053.1:0-46770 GCF_965342175.1 Actinacidiphila sp. bgisy167 | reverse complement strand
TGTTTTCTCTTTTCCCCCCCCCCCCCCGCGCGCGGACGTCCGCGCGCGCGTCATACCGCGCACCAGTCGCCACGCGGCGCTTCCGGTCCACCTCACCGGCCCGCCCCTCCGACGCGGGCGCCCCGCTTCCGGGTAGCGCGCCGGCCCCGGCCGGCTCCCCGAAGCCGCGCGGCCCGCGTCCGAACCGTCCGTCGACCGGCCGGGATCCTTTCTCGGCTGCGTTCCCGTTCCCGACGTGCGCGGTGGCGCGGACGCGCGAGCAGCGGCGCGGACACGGCCCTCGTCCGCGGACTCGGCGCCGCCCGTGTGAACTCGTCCTTCCCGTAGGCGTCGAAGGCCGGGGAGACCAGCCCGGGGACACGCCCGGCCGGACGTCGGCATGTGGGGCTCTTTCGTGGAAATCACGAAACGCGGCGAGTGCAAGACCTTGACAGGCTCCTCCCGGTAGGTGCATGTTCGGCAACGTTGTCATCGCGATGGCAACGTTGTCATCCCCTCGATGATGCCAGGCCGCCTCCTCGTTGAACATCCCTGAACGGAGCCGTTGTCCATGCCGGACCAGTCCCCTCAGCCCTCCCGACGTGCCGTACTCACCACCGGTTCCACCCTGCTCGCGGGGTTCGGGCTCGGCATGGCCTTCCCGTCCGCCGCCGCGGCGCACACCCTGACCTCGAAGCCGGGCGGCGCCCGCGGCGAGCTCGCCGCGTACCGCCCGGTCACGGTGTCCTCCACCGACTACGCCCCCACCCCCGCCGAGTTCGCCGTCGACAGCCTCGACCAGGTCGGCGTGCGGGGCTCCGGCTGGCGCGCAGCGGCCGGCGACCCCCAGTGGATAGCCGTCGACCTCCAGGCGCTGTGCGAGGTGGAGTCCGTGCGCCTCGTCTTCGAGGCGACCGCCGACGACCCGCCGTTCACCCCCTCGACCAGCGGCAGTCCGCGTGACAACACCACCGGCCAGGAGATCCTGTCCAGTTGCGCGGTCGCCTTCGTCATCGAGACCTCCCGTGACGGGCAGTCGTGGACCGTCGTGCACCGCACCGACGACGGCAAGGGCGGGGTCGTGGAGATCGCCTTGCCGAAGCCCGTCACCGCCCGGCATGTGCGGATGACCGTCACCAAGCGCTCCAACGCCAACCCACTGGGCCTCAACGGCTTCCAGGTGTACGGCACCGCGCCCGGCCACCGGCCCGAGGCCACCGGCTGGACCGACTGGGGCACCCACCACCGCACGCCCCCGGCCCTCGAGGTCGCCGACGACGGTACGGTGCCGCTGGAGTCCGGCTGGGACCTGACCATGGACGACTGGGCGGGAGGCAGCGCCGCGGAGCTGTCGGCGCCGTCCGTGGACACCAGCGCCTGGCTGCCGGCCGTGGTGCCCGGTACCGTGCTCTCCTCCCTCGTGGCCGAGGGGCACCTACCCGACCCGGTCGCAGGCTTCGCCAACCTGCACATCCCCGAGGCGCTCTCCCGCCACTCCTGGTGGTACCGCCGCGAGTTCCGCCTGCCCAAGGGCCTGCGCACCGGGGCCGGCCGGCGCGTCTGGCTGGAATTCGACGGGGTCAACCACGAGGCCGACATCTGGCTCAACGGCAAGCAGGTCGGCACCCTCACCTTCCCCTTCGCGCGCGCCGCCTACGACGTGACGGAGCTGCTGACCGCCGATGGCCCGCAGGCCCTCGCGGTGAAGATCAGCCCCATGCCGTTCCCCGGCAGCCCCACCGACAAGGGCCCTGCCGGGCTCGCCTTCGTCGACGCCGGCGCGAACATGATGAACCGCAACTCGCCCACCTACCTGGCCTCCTCCGGCTGGGACTGGATGCCCGCCGTGCGCGACCGTGCCGCCGGCATCTGGAACCACGTCCGGCTGCGCTCGACCGGTGACGCCGTCCTCGGCGACCCCCGCGTCGACACCGTGCTGCCCGACCTGCCCGACACCGGCACCGCCGAGGTCACCCTCGTCGTCCCGGTCCGCAACGCCGCAAGCGAGGCCAGGTCCGTCACCGTCACCGCCGCGTTCGACGACGTGCGCGTGCAGCGGACGGTCAGCGTGCCCGGGGGCGGAAGCGTGGACGTCGTCTTCGACCCGGCCTCGCACCCGAAGCTGCGGGTGCGCGACCCGAAGCTGTGGTGGCCCAACGGCTACGGCGAGCCGGAACTGCACCGGCTCACCCTCACCGTTTCCGTGTCCGGGCAGGAGAGCGACCGGCGTACCACACGCTTCGGCATGCGCCAGTTCGGCTACGAGTACGACGTCCCCCTGACGTTCCAGTCGGGCTCCGACGCGTACGCACAGACGGTGACGTTCGCCCGCACGACCGCCCGTCACGTGCGGATCCTGTGCCACACGCGGGCGACCGACTGGGGCTCGTCCATGTGGAGCCTGACGGTGGCCGACAGCTCCGCGCCCGGCGTCGACCTGGCCCTGCACAAGGACGCCTACGCCTCCTCGACCGACGACCCCGCCAACCAGCCGGGCAACGCCACGGACGGGAACCCGGACACGCGGTGGTCGTCGGAGTTCAAGGACGACCAGTTCATCCGGGTGGACCTGGGCTCCGCGGTGTCCTTCGACCGCGTCGTCGTCACCTGGGAGCAGGCATACGCCGAGACGTACACCATCCAGGTCTCCGACGACGGCGAGGACTGGACCGACGTCGCCTCCGTGGACAACTCCGCCGTCCCCCTGCCCTTCCAGACCGGGGGCTCGGCGAGCCTGCAGAACGTCGACTTCTCCGCCACCACGGCGCGCCACGTGCGGATCCTGTGCCACACGCGGGCGACCAGCTGGGGCTCGTCCATGTGGGGCCTGTCGGTGGTCGACAGCGGCACGCCGGGCGTCGACCTCGCGCTGCGCAAGGAGGCCACCGCATCGTCCTTCGAGGGCGAGGGCAGTGAGCCGGCCAACGCGGTGGACGGCAAGCCGGGCACCCGCTGGTCCTCCACGTACGAGGACGAGCAGTGGATCCGGGTGGACCTGGGCGCCCCGGTGCGCTTCGACCGCGTCGCCATCACCTGGGAGCAGGCGTACGCCAAGACCTTCACCGTCCAGGTCTCCGACGACGGAGAGCAGTGGACGGACGTGAAGTCCGTCGACAACTCCACCGTGCCGCTGAAGATCAGCGTCAACGGCGTCCGCGTCTTCGCCCGCGGCGGCAACTGGGGCTGGGACGAGCTGCTGCGCCGCATGCCCGCGGAGCGTATGGACGCGGCCGTGCGCATGCACCGCGACATGAACTTCACGATGATCCGCAACTGGGTCGCCAGCAGCAACCGCGAGGAGTTCTACGCCAGTTGCGACAAGCACGGCCTGCTGGTGTGGAACGACTTCCCCAACGCCTGGGCGATGGACCCGCCGAACCGCCAGGCCTTCCTCGACCTGGCGCAGGACACCGTGCGGCGCTACCGCATCCACCCCAGCGTCGTGGTGTGGTGCGGCGCCAACGAGGGCAACCCTCCGGGTCCGGTCGACGACGGGATGCGCGCCGCGGTGCGCGCGGAGGCGCCCGCCCTGCTCTACCAGAACAACTCGGCCGGCGGCATCGTCTCGGGCGGCGGCCCGTACGGCTGGGTCGAGCCCGAGCGGTACTACTCCGCCTCCACCTACGGCGGCGGCGTCTTCGGCTTCCACACCGAGATCGGCATGCCCGTCGTGTCGACCGCCGAGACCATGCGGCGCATGGCGGGCGAGGAGCCCGCGTGGCCGGTCGGCGGCGTCTGGTACCACCACGACTGGAGCACCCGCGGCAACCAGGCGCCGCAGAACTACCGTGCGGCCATCGAGGCCCGGCTCGGCACCGCGAAGGACCTGGAGGACTTCTGCCGCAAGGCGCAGTTCGTCAACTACGAGAACTTCCGCGCCATGTTCGAGGCCTGGAACGGCCGGCTGTGGGAGGACGCCTCCGGTCTGATGCTGTGGATGTCGCACCCCGCCTGGTACAGCACCGTGTGGCAGACCTACGACTACGACTTCGACGTCAACGGCGCCTACTACGGGGTCCGCAAGGCCTCCGAGCCCGTCCACGTGCAGGCCGACCCCGTCAGCGGGAGGGTCGTGGCGGTCAACCACACGCCCCGGGCCCTGAAGGGCGCGCAGGTGTCCGCGCGCCTGTACGACCTGACCGGCCGTCCGCTGTCCGCGGAGCGGCACGCGGCGGTGGACGTGGCGGCGTCGGCGAAGGCCGACGCCCTCACGGTGGCCTGGACGGACGACCTGCCGGACTTCCACCTGCTGCGGCTGCGCCTGACGTACCGTAGCGGCGAGGTGCTGTCCGAGAACATCTATTGGCGCTACCGCAAGCCCGAACACATGCAGGAGCTCAACAAGGCAGCCCGGACCCGGGTCTCCGCCGAGGTCACGGACACCGACCTCACGGGCGACCGCCACGGGCTGACGGCTCGGCTGAGCAACCGCGGGTCCTCGGTGGCCGCCCTGGTCCGGCTCTCCCTGCTGGACTCCCGTACCGGCGACCGGGTGCTGCCCACCCTGTACAGCGACAACTACCTGTGGCTGCTGCCGGGTGAGAGCCGCACGGTCACGTTGTCCTGGCCCGCGGGGGCCCTGTCCTCCAAGCGGCCGACGCTGCGGGTCGACGGGTACAACGTGCCGCAGGTCGCCGTGAAGCCGTAACCGGTCGCGCGGGCATGGAGGTGTGGGGGCCGTCCGCCGGGTGGCCCCCACACCGGTTCGGCGTGCCGGGAACCCGTCCCCCAGCGCGGACGTCTGACAGGAGGTGACGACTTCTCCCTCCCTGATGCGCCCGGCGCGGTTCGGCGACCTGGCGGCCATCGTGGACGTGCACACGCAGGCGCGTGCCGCGTACTACCAGGCGGGCGGCCTGCCCGGCTCCGAGATCGACAGTCCCGACGGGTGGGCGCGCCGCCGCGCGTTCTGGGCGCACGCCGTCCAGTCCAGCGCGATGACGGTGCTGTGCGCCGTCGAGGACACCGAGGTGGTCGGTGTGGCGGCCATGGGGCCGCCGAAGGAAGGCGCACAGGCTGCGCCGGCGTGCGGTCAGCTGCACCGGATCCATGTGCGCCCGGACCGCTGGGGCCGCGGGGTCGGGGGGCGGTTGCACGCGGAGTTCATCCGATTCCTTCAGGAGTCGGCCTTGGGGACGGGGCTGTTGGACGCCTGGGAGCACAACACCCGTGCTCTCGCCTTCTACACGCTCCGCGGCTGGGTCCCGGACGGCCACCGCCGCCCCGGCCCGGGTGGCATCGACTTCCTGCGGCTCCGGCTCGACCTGCGCGACCGTGCGACCGCCGCGTCCGCCGCGTCCGCCGCCGCGTCGTCGGGCGCGTCCCTGCCGCAGGTCTGACGCGCGCCGCGTGGCATTGTCTGCGGCGTGCTGATCAAGGGTTACCGGTAGAGGGCGGGCCGCTGACGGCCGGTGAGCCGCTGGCGGCCCGACCCGGCTTCTGGGCGAACCGCCTCCTGGAGTGGTGCGCGGCCGGGCCGGACGGCGAGCGTCCCGCGCCGGAGTGGTTCGGGGACGACGGCGCCGACGCCGACGCCCTCCCCGAGGTGCTGTACGAGGAGGGGTCCTGGCCGGTCCTCCGGGTGCCTTTCGGGGACGGGCACGGCGTCGTCGTGGTCTTCCGCAACTTCGCCGATGATGCCGGGCTGGACTTCCTGCTCACCCATCCCGGCTGGGCCCGTGCCGAGACCCTGCTCTCGTACGACGGCGAGCGCCGCGGCCCCGGTCTCGGCTGGCGCCGGCTGCTGCACGTCGCCGAGACGGGGCCGGATGCCGGGCCGGACGAGGGCCTGTCGGACCCTGACGTCCGACTGCTGCTCCTGCTGCCCCTGCTCGACGACGGCCAGCGGCACGCGCGGCAGGCCGTGCCCCGGATCGCCGGTGCGCTCCGGGCGGTCGGGGCGCCGGAGGAGACGGTGGCGCTCGCGGCCCGGTGCCTGGTCCACGGGACGGCGGACGAGGTCTGGCACGACCCGGCGTGGGGCTCGCCGCTCAGCGGCGGCGCTCCCCGTCCCCCGGAGGGCCACGAGGGGCCTGGAGATGTGCCGTTGCCTGGCCTCGGCGTGACCCCCGCACAGGGGGAACGGCTCGCCCGCGCCCTCGGTGGGCACGGGGAGCCGTCCACTGGAGTCAGTTCGCGAGCGACGTGCCCCATTCCTTCACGGTGACGACCTCCGCCTGCCGCGGGAACACCTTTTCCGTGAGCACGCGGTGCACCTCGGGATCGGAGTCCAGGCATCCGTCGGACAGGACGGTCAGGCCGTAGTCGAGGTCGGCCGCCTGGCGCAGCGTGGAGAGCACCACGCCGGAGGTGGCTATGCCGGTCAGCACGAGGCTGTCGATGCCCCGCGCCCGCAGGACCATCTCGAGGTCGCTGCCCGCGAAGGCGCTGACGCGCTTCTTGGTGACGACGACATCGCCGGGCTCCGGCGCCACCTCGGGGTGGATCTCGGCGCCCGGGTCGCCCGCGGCGAAGCCGCCCGCCTGCGCGAGGGCGCTGAAGCCCTTGTTTCGGGGGCTGATCTCGGGATGTCCGGCGCGGAACCCGATGACGACGTACAGGACGGGGATGCCCGCGGTGCGCGCGGCGGCCACCGCGTCCCGCAATCGGGGCAGGTAGCCGTCGTCCCCGGTGAAGCGATCGGTGATCCCGCGCTGGACGTCCATCACGAGGATTGCGCTGTTCGCCATTCTTGCTGTCCTTTGCTCGTGCCGTTCGGGGTGTCGCCGCCGTTCGGGTCGCTCGCGCCGCCGGGCCGGCGGCCGCGCAGCGCCGAGGCGAGCGCGGCGACCAGGGCCATGACGGCGGCCGCGCCGAAGACGGTGACGAGTCCGTGGTGGAAGGGGCCTGCGACGAGGGCGGGGAAGAACGCCGTGCCGGTCAGGATGTGGACCTGGTGCTCGGGCAGGGTGGTCAGGACCCCGCTGGGTCCGAGGAGGTGGCCGATGGGGTTGTCGCCGAGGAAGGTGGCGAACAGGGTGCTCACCGGCGGCAGTCCGGCGACCTGCTCGGCGGTGCCGGCGGGCACGCCGTTGGCCTGCAGCCCGCTCGCCAGGGTCCGCGGCAGCGACCCGGCAAGTCCGGCGATCATCAGCGAGAAGCACAGGCCGATGGAGAGCGCCGTCCCGGAGTTCTGGAAGGTGGAGCGCATGCCGGAGGCGACGCCGCGCTGGTCCGGCGCGACACTGCCCATGATGGCCGAGGTGTTGGGGGCCGAGAACATGCCCTGCCCGATGCCGCTCACCAGCAGCAGGGCCGCGAAGGCGGGGTAGGGGAAGTCGACGGGGAGCGCGAGCAGGCCCACGAACGAGGCGGCGACGAGGACGAGTCCGGTGGTGGAGAACAGCCTGGCGCCGAAGCGGTCCGACAGGGTTCCGGACACCGGCCCCGCCACCAGGAAGCCGACGGTCAGCGGCAGCATGAAGATGCCCGCCCACAGCGGCGTCTGCTCGAAGTCGTAGCCGCGCAGCGGCAGCCAGATGCCCTGCAGCCAGATGATGAGGGTGAACTGCAGGCCGCCACGGGCGATCGCAGTGAGCAGCGCCGCGAGATTGCCGGCGGCGAACGCCCTGATGCGGAACAGCCCGAGCTGGAACATCGGTTCCGCGACCCGGGTCTGGGCGACGCAGAACGCCACGAGCAGCAGCACTCCCGCCGCGAGGCCGCCGAGCACCCAGGGGTTGGTCCAGCCTGTGGGATGGCCCCCGTAGGGCTGGATGCCGTAGGTGATGGCGGCGAGCAGGCCCCCGGCCCCGGCGGTGAAGGTGAGGTTGCCGACCCAGTCCACGCGTCCCGGTTTGCGCGCACCGGTCTCCCGCAGACTGCGGTACGACCAGACGGTGCCGACGACGCCTATGGGCACGCTCACCCAGAACACCGCGCGCCAGTCGACGGTGGCCAGCAGCCCGCCGGCGATCAGCCCGAGGAACTGGCCCGCGAGCGCGGTGATCTGATTGACGCCCAGCGCCATGCCGCGCTGCCGGGCGGGGAAGGCGTCGGTCAGGATGGCCGCCGAGTTCGCCGTGAGCATCGACCCGCCGACCGCCTGCACGATGCGGAAGCCGATCAGCCACAGGGCGCCGCCGCCGCCCCGCAGCGGGTCGAGGGAGAGCGCGAGCGACGCGCAGGCGAAGATCGCGAACCCCATGTTGTACATGCGGACCCGGCCGAACATGTCGCCGAGCCGGCCGAGCACGACCACCAGCACGGCGGAGACCAGCAGGTAGCCGAGGATCATCCAGAGCAGGTAGCCGATGTTGCCGGGCGCGAGAGGGTCGAGGCCGATGCCCCGGAAGATGGCCGGCAGGGAGATGATCACTATCGAGGCGTCGATGGTCGCGATCAGCACTCCGAGCGTCGTGTTGGACAGCGCCACCCACTTGTAGCGGCCGCTGTCGTCGACCGGCACGGCGGTCACAGCTGCTCCGCCAGCCGGTCGAGCAGCGGCAGCGCGTCGACGAGCTGCCGCCGCTCCTCGGCGGTGAACCGCCCGTCCAGCACCGCGGCCAGCCGCCGCACCGACTCCGAGCGCCGGTCCGCGAGGACCTTCCGGCCCGCCTCCGTGACCGTCATCACCACGCGCCGCCGGTCGGCGGCGTCCGGGCTGCGGCTCACCAGCCCGCGTTCCTCGAGACCGGCCAGCGTCGTCGCCATGGCCTGCGGGCGCACCCGCTCCAGTTCGGCCAGCGACCCCGGCGAGTCCGGGCCGTCCCCGTCGAGCCGGGCGATCACCGACACTTCCGACAGGGTGACGTCCCCCACGGTGTGCGCCTGGCGCAGCCGCCGCGCGATCCGCCCCACACTCAGCCACAAGGCGGCCGCCGCCTCGGTCGGGGCACCGGCCCCGAGTGCCTTCTCGTCCATGGTGATAACAGTAGGTTGATCAATCCGATGTAACGATCCAGCTCTGGTCAAGACCAGGCCAAGGATGCGCCCCGCGGCGCGCCGCACCGAGCCGCCATCCCCCGGCGGGAGCGTGCGGGGACCCCGCTTGCGCGGGGCCCGTGGGCAGCGCATAAGGTTAGGCTCGCCTAATACTTCAAAGGCGAACCACGTACAGGAGTCTGCGCATGTCTCTTCGCCGCCGCGGCACAGCCGCCGTCGCCGTCGTCATAGCCGCCGCGCTGTCGCTCGCGGCCTGCGGCGGGTCCGGCGGCGACGGGAAGGAAGCCGGCGCGGCCGCCTCCGCCGCCGCGGGGGGGTCCAAGGACTCCAAGTCCGTCGCCAAGGGCGGCAAGGACTTCGCCGACGCCGCGGAGAAGACCGCGGCCATGGGCACCACCGCCAAGCCCGGCGAGTGGCCCCGCACCGTCACGCACGCCATGGGGACCACCGTCCTCAAGGCGCAGCCGAAGCGCGTCGTCGTCCTGGACGTGGGCGAGCTCGACAACGTCGTCTCGCTCGGCATCAAGCCGGTCGGCCTCGCACCCACCGAGGGCTCGCCGGAACTCCCCTCCTACCTCAAGGGCGAGGCCGGGGATCCCGCGAACATCGGCACGATCAACAGCCTCAACCTCGAGGCGATCGCCGCGCTCAAGCCGGACCTGATCCTGGGCAGCCAGCTGCGCGCCGCCGACTCCTACGACGAGCTGTCGCAGATCGCGCCGACCGTCTTCTCCATCCGCCCCGGCTTCACGTGGAAGCAGAACTACCTCCTCAACGCCGCCGCGCTGGACAAGACCGCGCAGGCCGAGGCGAACCTGGCCGCGTACGAGAGGAAGGCGAAGGACCTCGGCGTCAAGCTGGGCGACCGCAAGCCGACCGTCTCGATGGTGCGCTTCATGCCCGAGGGCAAGATCCGCCTCTACGCGAACAACTCCTTCATCGGCACCATCCTCAAGGACGTCGGCATCCCGCGGCCGAAGAACCAGGACATCGACGACCTTGCCGCGGAGATCAGCTCGGAGAACATCGACCAGGCCGACGCGGACTACATCTTCACCGGCGTCTACGGTGACCCGAAGGCCACCGACAAGTCCAAGGCCCAGGGGAACCCGCTGTGGAAGAACCTGAAGGCGGTCAAGGACGGGCACGCCTTCGACGTGCCGGACGAGACCTGGTACCTCGGGCTCGGGGTCACCGCGGCCAACGCGGTCCTCGACGACCTGGAGAAGTACCTCACCGCCTGAGCCGGTGAGGCGCCGAGTGCCGAGTGCCGGGCGCCGGCGGGCCGCCGTGCCCGCCGGCGTCCGGCGCCCGTACGACACCCGGCACGAGACCGGCACACGACCGGACACGACACGCGACCCGGAAAGAGAGAGTGAGCGCGGCGCATGGCGCGATCGACCCGTCGCCGTATCGCCTGGCTGGTGGGGTGCGCGGTGATGCTGCTGATCGCCGTCCTGCTGAGCCTGGCCGTCGGCAGCCGCCAGATCGCCCCCGGCGAGGTGGTCCAGGCCCTGCTGCACGGCGGCACCAGTGACGACGCCCAGGTGGTGCGGGCGCTGCGCGTACCGCGCACCGTCATCGGGGTGCTGGCCGGCGCCGCCCTCGCCGTCGCCGGGACGGTGATGCAGGGCATCACCCGCAACCCGATCGCCGAACCCGGCATCCTCGGCGTCAGCCAGGGCGCCTCCGTCGGCGTGGTGTGCGCGATCGCGTTCCTGGGCGTGCACACGCTCACCGGGTACGTCTGGTTCGCCTTCGTGGGCGCGGCGGTCGCCGCCGTCGCCGTCTACGCCGTCGCGGCGGGCGGCTACCGCGGCGCCTCTCCCGTGAAGCTGGCGCTCGCGGGCGCGGCCATGAACGCCTTCCTCGCCTCCGTGGTCTCCGGGATCGTCACCACCGACGCCCACGCGCTGGACGAGTTCCGCTTCTGGCAGGTCGGTTCCATCAGCGGCCGCGGCAGCGACGTCATCGGCCAGATCTGGCCGTTCGTCGCGGCCGGCCTGCTGCTCGTCGCGGCCATGGCGCGGGGCCTGGACGCGCTGGCGCTCGGCGACGACGCGGCCAAGGGCCTCGGCCACAACGTGGCGCGGCTGCGCGTCCTCGGCGCGGTCGGGGCGACCGTGCTCACCGGCGCCGCCGTCGCCGCGGTCGGCCCGATCGCCTTCACGGGCCTGGCCGTGCCGCACATCGCCCGGGCCCTGGTCGGCGCGGCGCACCGCTGGGTGCTGCCGGTGGCCGTCCTCCTCGGGCCGGTGATGATCCTCGCCTCCGACGTGCTCGGCCGTATCGTCTTCCCGCCCTCGGAGGTCCCGGTGGCCGTCATGACCGCGCTGCTCGGCGTGCCGTTCCTCATCGCGCTGGTCCGGCGCCGGACGGTGGTCGCCGCATGAGCGGCACGAGTCGCACGCGGACCGCGCCGGCCACGGGTCAGGGCGCCGTTCCCCCCGCCGCGACGGCCGCCGGGAGTGCCGCCCGGTCCGTGCGCCCGGCGGGCCACACCGTGCTGCGCCGAGGTGGGAGCAGCTTCCTGCTCCACCGCCGGGCCGTCCTGGTCGCCGCCGTCCTCGCCGTGCTGCTGGCGGCAGCCGTCGTGGTCTACCTCTGCGTCGGCGAGTCCTTGGTCTCCCCGGTGGAGGTCGTCGACGTCCTCCTCGGCCGGCCCAGCCCCGACCGACTGGTCGTCGGCACACTGCGGCTGCCGCGACTGGTCGTCGGGATGCTCGCCGGACTCGCCTTCGGCATCGCCGGGGCGCTGGTGCAGACGGTCGCGCGCAACCCGCTCGCGAGCCCCGACGTCATCGGGGTGACCCATGGCGCGGGCGCCGCGACGGTCGCCGCGATGAGCTTCGGCCTCGTCTCGCACACCACCCTGCCGTATGTGTCGATCGCCGGCGGGCTCGGCGCGGCGCTGGTGGTCTACGTCTTCGCCTGGCGCCGCGGGCTGCACGCCTCGCGGTTCGTCCTCGTCGGCATCGGCGTCTCGGTCGCCCTGGGCTCGCTGACCCAGCTCTTCCTCACCAAGGGCGACTTCCTCGTCGCACAGCAGGCCAAGGTCTGGCTGACGGGCTCGCTCAACAGCCGCGGCTACGACCAGGCCGCGCCTTTGGCTACGGTGCTGCTCCTGGCGATCCCCGCGGTGCTGTGGGCTGCCTGGGCCCAGCGCGGGGTGTCCTTCGACGACGACACCGCCGTGGCCCTCGGCATCCGCCTGGACCGCGTCCGGCTCGGCCTGACCGCGCTCGGCATCGTCCTGGCGTCCGTGGCGACCGGGGCCGCCGGACCGATCGACTTCGTCGCCCTCCTCGCCCCCCAGATCGCGCGCCGGCTGACCCGTACGGCGCAAGTCCCGCTGCTGTCCTCGGCGCTGACCGGCGCGCTCGTGGTCGTCGTCGCCGACCTGCTGGCCCGGCGCCTGTTCTCCCCCGTCGAGCTCCCCGTCGGCGTCCTCACCGCAGCGGTGGGCGCCCCGTACCTGATGTGGCTGATCGCCCGCACCCGCAGCCGTTCCGGAGGCACCACCTCATGAGCCGTACCAGCCGACTCGCCGCCCGGGAACTGACCCTGGCGTACGAGGACCGCACCGTCGTCGACGGCCTGGACCTGGAGATCCCCGACGGCAGCGTCACCGTCATCGTCGGCCCCAACGCCTGCGGCAAGTCCACGCTGCTGCGCGCGCTGGGCCGGCTCCTCAAGCCGCGCTCCGGCACGGTCCTGCTGGACGGCGAAGAGCTCTCCCGTCTGCCCGGCCGCCAGATCGCCCGGACCGTCGGCGTACTGCCGCAGAGCCCCACCCCGCCGGACGGCATCACCGTCGCCGACCTCGTGGCGCGCGGGCGCCAACCGCACCAGAGGTGGTGGCAGCAGTGGTCCGAGGCCGACGAACGCGCCGTCGCCGAGGCCCTGGAGCACACCGGCACCGCGGACCTCGCGGACCGGCCGGTGGACGAGCTCTCCGGCGGCCAGCGCCAGCGGGTGTGGATCGCCATGGCCCTCGCGCAGGAGACGGACCTGCTGCTGCTGGACGAACCGACGACCTACCTCGACATCGCCCACCAGGTGGAGGTGCTGGACCTGGTCCGCCGCCTCAACCACCGGCGCGGGCGCACGGTCGTCGCCGTGCTCCACGACCTCAACCAGGCGGCCCGCTACGCCGACCACCTCATCGCCATGAAGGCCGGACGGATCGTCGCCCAGGGCGCACCCCGCGACGTCGTCACGGCGGAACTCGTCCACGAGGTCTTCGGCCTGTCGTCGGTCGTCGTCCCCGACCCGGTCACGGGCAGCCCCCTCGTCGTCCCCGGGGTGCCCTGGCAGCCCGCTGCCGCCGGGTGACCCCTCCCCCGCCGAACGGCACTGCGGAGGCCACATGCCTCGGACATACTGTCCGGGTGAACGCACCGGACCGGTCGGCCCCGTGATCGTCTTCGACGACGACTTCCACAGGAACGTGCTGAAGGACGTCGCCCACGCCGAGGACTTCTGGGAACTGCCGGAGGAGTACACCTGCGGATTCGACGCGCACGCCCACCCCGCATGACGGGCGAGCCCCACCGTGTCTCGCTCGAACGCAGCGGCGCCCCACCCGACGAGGCTGAACTACGCCGCCTCGTCGCCGACCACTACCGGCGTTTCCTCCCCCGCCGGATGCCGCCGCGGGCCGCCGCCCTGGCGGAGTTCGCGGCGTCGCTCCCCCTCGGAGGGAGCTGAGGCGGCACCGCGTCCGCCGACGATCCGCCGGGCGCCGGCGCGGCGCTGTCTGGCAGCATCGCGTCATGAGCGGAACCCGTCTGACCGTCAAGGACATCGTCGTCGACTCCGCGGATCCGGAGCGCCTGGCCGCGTTTCGGGGTGAGCTGCTGGGCCGGGAGGTCGTGGCGAGGATCGGCCCGTACGTCTGGCTCGCGCGGGGCGAGGGTCCGGGCCTCGACTCCGCGGATCCGGAGCGCCTGGCCGCGTTTCGGGGTGAGCTGCTGGGCCGGGAGGTCGTGGCGAGGATCGGCCCGTACGTCTGGCTCGCGCGGGGCGAGGGTCCGGGCCTGGGCATCCCCGGACGGACGGGTCCAAGTCCGTGAAGAACCGCGTCCATTTCGACGTGGCCTCGCCCGATCCGGCCGCGCAGCGGGCGCGGATCGAGGCGCTGGGCGGGCAGGTGCTCGGGGAGTACGCGGAGGGCGGGTTCCTGGTCATGGCCGACCCTGAGGGGAACGAGTTCTGCGTCGTCCCCGAGGGGCCGTTCGACCTCGACGACGACGGACGCGCGAGCTACCTGCGCGACGGCGGCTGATCAGGGACGACCGTCCGGCGCTCTCCGCCCGTGACGGTCGGCGCGGCGACGAGGAGGGCTCGCAGCGGGTCGCGCTCCGTGGGGAGTCCCGCGGACCGGAGCCAGGAGACGCGGTTGGCGACGTTCCCCCAGCAGTCGTCCTGGTCGGACAGGGCCTGCAGGAAGGCGCGCTGGGCGCCCGTCAGGGGGCGGCCGGGGGCGTACGGGAGGGGGAAGGCGGAGGCGAGGAGCGGGCCCCAGTCACTGTCGACAGTGTACTGGCTGCACATCGGGACCAGCGCGAGGGCGGCCGGGAGGACTTGCTCGAAGTCCTGGGCGCGGTCGAGCAGTCCGCGGAGCAGGGTGAACCGGAACCAGCCGTCGAACTGGGGCAGCGGCTCGCCGAACCACGCGTCGGCGGCCGCGGGGTCGCCGAGCGCGTCGAGCAGGGCCGGCACGGCGCCGGGGCCGGTGGTGCCCAGGGCGGCGCAGGCGCGTACCGCCGGGTCGGGGTCCGTCAGGAAGCCGACCGTGTCATGGCCCCAGGCGCCGAGCGACAGGAGGGCGCCCGCCCGTTCGCGGCGGTCGCCGCCGCCTCTGGCGATCCGCTCCAGGCGATCGGCCGCGGCCGGTAAGCGGTCGGCGAGTTCGGGTGCCCGGAGCAGATGTGTCACCGCGCCGAGGGCCGCCTCCCTGACGGTGCCGTCGGCGTCGTCCAGCCAGAGCGCGACCGCGTCGAACAGCTGCGGGCGGACGGCACGGCAGGCCTCGGTCGCCGCGATCTCCTCGGCCCACTCCTCGCCGTCGTCCTCATCGTCCTCCTCCTCGTCCTCGTACGCCGCGGACTCGGCGAGTTCGCCCAGCCATTCCAGTAGCGCGGCGCGCAGCGGCCCGACCCGGTCGTCCCAGGGGAAGAAGCCCTCGTGAACGGCGAGTGTGCGGGGGTCGCTCAGGATGCCCGCGACGAACAGCGCGGCCGGTGGGGTGGCGGAGTACAACGACCCTTGGTGCAGTACGGACATCTCCAGCCGGCCGAGCGACTCCGCCTGCACCTCCGGATCGTCGTGCAGGAGGCCGAGCAGGTCGTCAGGTGTGCCGTCGGCGGGCCCGTAGGCGTGGGCGAGATCGGACCAGTCGGTCTCCAGCAACAAGGCGGCCGGTTCGGGCAGGGCGGCGGTGGCGTCGTTCGCGGACATGGCCGCAGTCTCCGGCATGGGTCTGACAACGGCCCTGCGCATCAGGCGAATCCGGCCTTTCACCCCCGTTTCCGCGTTAGCTGTGGGGCGGCAGTGGACGATGTGAAGCGGGAGAGTAGATTGCGGCTGCCATTGGCATCTGATTCAGCAACAGCCTGGAGAACCAGTGACCGTATCCCCCCGCCGTGCCTGGCACCGCCCCGGCACCCTGATAGCGGCCGCCGCGACCGGCGTCATCGGCCTCGGCCTGTGCGCCACCCCGGCGTCCGCCCACACGCCTCGCTGGAGCGCTGACTGCTCCACGGTGGACATCAACCTGACGGCGTACAACGCGAAGGTCACGAACACGGTGACCCTCACCGCCGACGGCAAGGTACTGCTGTCCGAGACCTTCGACGCCTCGTTCAAGGACACCGTCGAGCTGCCGGCCCACAGCGCTGAGATGCAGCTGCACCTCAGCGTGAAGGCCGGCGACGGCCAGCGCTACTCGTTCGAGGGCGACAAGACCGCCCCCGTCTGCGAGGGCTCGGGCGAGGCCACGCCGACGCCCACCCCCACGCAGTCGGAGGCCGACACCGAGTCTCCCGCGCCCAGCGAGACGCCCAGCCAGGCGCCGAGCGAGGCGCCGAGCGAGGCGGCCAGCGAGGCGCCGAGCGAGGCGGCCAGCGTGGCCCCCACCGCTGTGGCCTCGACCCCCTCCACCGACGAGTCCCCGGCCGGCGACCTCGCCGAGACCGGTGCCTCCAGCTCCACCCCGCTCCTCGCGGGCGGTGCGGCGGTCGCGCTGCTCGCCGGCGGCGGTCTGCTCTTCGCGAACCGCAAGCGCCGCGCCGCTGCCCGTCACTGACCCCGGTCACTGACGGCGGCGCGGTGACGCGCCATGCATGACCCAAGGGTGCCGGACCGTGCTCCGTACGGTCCGGCACCCGGCTTTCGCGCCGCGCCCCGGAGAGGGGGACGCCCCACGTCAGGAGGCCGCTGACCCGATGCGGTGGGAGGCCTCGAACTCCCCCTTGCGCAGCCGGTACACCTGCAGCCGCATGCCGTAGTACTTCTCGGTCTCCCCGACCCATTCCATGCCGACGCTGCGGGCGGTCGCGACCCCGCGCTCGTTCCGCGGGCGGACCACAGCGAAGAGTTCGTCGACGCCCGAGGCGAAGGCGTACCGCGCCAGGCCGTGCCCGGCCTCGGCGGCCAGGCCCATGCCCCACGACGGCTGAGCCAGTTGCATGCCCATCTCCAGGTCGACGCCGTGCGGCGGGAGCGGCAGGACGGCGGCTCCGCCGACGAGTTCGCCGGTCTCGCGCAGTTCGATCGCCCAGCGTCCGGCCGGCCGTTCCAGGGCGTCGCATTCCTCCACCCAGGAACGCAGCAGCTCCCGCATGGACGCCGCGTCGGGCTGCCGGGTCATCGCCGGGGCCAGCCAGCGCGTCACGTCGTCCGTCCCGTAGACGGTCAGCGCCGCCTCCGCGTCCTCGGGGCGCCACGGCCGCAGTACCAGCCGGGGGGTGACGATCCGGGTCTCCTCGTTGCCCCTCGCGCGCCGCGCCGCGCCGGTACCAGTCATCTGCGTCTTCCGTCCCTGTCGCGGGCCCGTCGCCGGCCCTACGCCGGGCGGGTGCCCGAAGTCCCCTGTGGCCTCGAACAACACCGGATGGCCACCGTCGCTTCCCGCCCACCTCCGGACCGTCGCCCGACGGCGCCGAACTAACCACCATGAAAAATTCGACAGGTTACCTTCCCTGCGTTTGCACGTAACCGTCGATACGGATCCATGGGGTGAGGCGTGCCTGACGTGCACCACCACTACGCCGACGTCGAGGGGCACCGGCTCTTCTACCGGGAGGCGGGCCCCGCCGACGCCCCCGCGTCCGCACAGGCCCGGCTCGCTCCGCGTGTGCAGCGACGGGGCGCCGTCGTGCGGGAGGCCGCGCGCCGCGTGGGCCCGCCGCTCACCGGCCCGCCCCGGCCGGCCCCCGGTCAGCCCCCGGTCACCGCGGCCAGCAGCCCGCGGAAGTCCTCCTCGCAGGCCGGGCAGCCGCGCAGATGTGCCGCGACCCCGGGATAGCGCCGCTCCGGCGCCGCGTCGGCCAGGAACAGTTCCAGGTAGACGTCCATCAGGTCGAACGCCCCGTCGCAGCCGGGATCCAGCGGGTCGGGGCTGAGGAGGTCGTCAAGGCCCTGCCATTCGTTCATGAGCGCCTCGCTGTCGTCAGGGGCAGATGTCCATGAGCGGCGAGCCGGGCGCGGAGCTTACGTCGCGCGTCGAACATCGTCTTGTAGAGCGCGTTGCGGTTCGTCCCGAGTTCGGCCGCGAGGGCGTCGGCGTCCACGCCGTTCACCGCGAGCGCGGTGAACACCCGGCGCTGGCGCTCGGTGAGCTCCTCCTCCACGGCCTCGCGCAGGGCCTCGACGAGCTCCCGGGCCTCGCTCCGCCGCACGGGATCGACACCGAGCCGGTCCGGAAGCCGCTCCCACGCCTCGGGGTCGAGCCGCACGCCGGCCGTCCGCCAGAAGTGCCGGCCGAGCTTGCTCGACACCTCGTTCACGACGAACTTGTAGGCCCAGGTCGTGAAGCGGCTGTCACCGCGAAAAGCGCCGATCTTCCGCGTGATCGACAGCACGGCGTCAGCCGCGGCCTGGTGGGCGATGTCGTCCAGCTCCGGCCCGGCGATGCCGTGCCGCGACCCGCGCCGCTGCAGTTCCGCGTACGCGATCCGCAGCAGCAGCGCGTGCAGCCGGGCGGCCGCCTCCTCGTACGCCTCGCCGTCCGCCGACAGCGCCCGAACCCACTGCGCGGACTCCGCGTCCATGGGCCGGTCGCCCCGGCGGCCTTCGCCGGCCCGGCCGTCGTTCTCCGCGGGACCCATGCAGCGATCCTAGACGCGGCCCCCCGCCCCCACCCCCACGGCCGCGCCGGCCCCGACCGGCCCGGTCCCCGGCCCCGGGAAACCGGCCGTGTACGGGAGGTAAGACCCGCGCGTCCCCCGTCACCAATGGGCGTACGGAAAACAGAGAGCCGCGAGCAAGGAGGGACCGTGACCGGCTACCACAGGAATCCGGAGGCCGTCTCGCGACTGTCACCGGAGCAGTACCGGGTGACACAGGAGAACGGCACCGAGCGCCCCTTCACGGGCGCCTACCTGGACAACAAGGAGCCCGGGATCTACGTCGACGTGGTCTCCGGGGAGCCGCTGTTCGCCTCCGTCGACAAGTACGACAGCCGCAGCGGCTGGCCGAGCTTCACCCGGCCGCTGGACCGGACCCACGTCGTGGAGCGGCCGGACCCGGGCTACGGGCTGTCGGCCACTGAGGTCCGCTCGGCCGTGGGCGACAGCCACCTGGGGCACGTCTTCCCCGACGGCCCCCGGCAGACCGGCGGCCTGCGCTACTGCATCAATTCCGCCTCGCTGCGCTTCGTCCACGCCGACGACCTGGAGCGGGAAGGTTACGGGGCCTACCTCGGGTTGTTCGACAATGGTGACAGGACCGATTCGGAGGATTGACATGGCAGGACAGACACAGAGGGCCGTGCTCGCGGGCGGCTGCTTCTGGGGCATGCAGGACCTGATCCGCAAGCAGCCCGGAGTGGTCGCGACCCGCGTCGGCTACACGGGCGGCGACGTGCCCAACGCGACCTATCGCAACCACGGCACCCACGCCGAGGCGATCGAGATCCTCTTCGACCCCGAGAAGACGGACTACCGGGCGCTGCTGGAGTTCTTCTTCCAGATCCACGACCCGACGACGAGGAACCGCCAGGGCAACGACATCGGCATGAGCTACCGCTCGGCGATCTTCTACGTGGACGACGAGCAGAAGCACGTCGCGGAGGACACCATCGCCGACGTCGACGCCTCGGGCCTGTGGCCCGGCAAGGTCGTCACCGAGGTCGAGCCCGCCGGGCCGTTCTGGGAGGCCGAGCCGGAGCACCAGGACTACCTGGAGCGCTACCCGGAGGGGTACACCTGCCACTTCCCGCGGCCGAACTGGCGGCTGCCCGTCCGCGCGAAGGGCTGACCTGCCCGGTCGCGCCGCCCTGGCGACGGGCTCGGGCGGTGCGGCGGCCCTCGGCGGCCAGGGGTCCACGGCCCCGGGCCGCCGTCGCGTGACGGCCGAGGTGTTCCAGCCGTCACGCGTCAGCTGGCGTACGTGAGCCGGGGTACGTCAGGCGGGGTACGTGAGCCGGCGGTACGTGAGCCGGGGTATGTCAGCCGGCGGCCGCGGCGCGGGCGCGCCGGTGGTGGCGCCGGGCCTTCATCCGGTTGCCGCAGGCGGCCATGGAGCACCATCGCGCGGTGTTGGCCTTGCTGCGGTCGAGCAGGAACAGCCGGCACTCGTCGTTGGCGCAGGGCCGCAGGCGTCCGGGCCTGCTCTCCTGGAGCACACCCCAGGCCGTAACGGCCCGGACGGCGGGCACGCGGTCACTGGGTGCCTCCAGCACCCAGTCGATGCCGTGCGGAGCCACCCTCGGCGTCCGGGCGACCCCCGCCAACAGTTTCTGCAGGTCGGCGGGCTGCCCGTCCCCGCGTACGACGCGCTGCAGCGCGTCGCGCGCCTCCAGGAGGTGGCGTAGCTCCTGCGCCGTTCCCGAGCCGCCGTGGGCGCGCAGCCAGCGGCGGCCGGCCTCGGGGTCGGCGAGTTCGTCCACCTGGGTCCCGTCGGCGACCGGGGTCGTGTTGAGCAGCTCCAGCAGGAGATCGTCGTCCGCCGTATCGTCCGCCATGCCGGCACCCCACCCTCCCTTGGGTAACCTGTCATCACACCTTGGCAGGTTACGCCCGCGCGTGACGGCAGTGCGCGACCGCGGTCCCGGGCGAGGTCGAGCGCCGCCGCGCGGGGCCGTGTGAGGCGCGGAGCCCCGGCCCCCGCCCGCACCCGCTTCCTTCCCACAGGCCACGCCCGGATCATCGGGCACCCCACCCCGCGCCGCGGTCGGCGGGGAGGTCACAGCGCACGCAGCTGGCCGCCGTCGACGGGCAGCATCACGCCGGTGAGGTAGCTCGCGGCCGGCGAGAGGAGGAAAGCCGCGGCCGTCGCGAACTCCAGGGGCCGTCCCGTGCGGCGCAGCGCGTTCTCCGGGCTGCCGCCACCGGTCAGCGCGGCCACTTCCCTGGCGCGTTCGGTGTCGATGTGCGCGGGCAGCAGCCCGTTCACCCTGGTGCCCGACCCGCCCAGTTCGCCGGCGAGCGTCTTGGCCACCATGGCGAGCCCCGGCCGCAGGCCGTTGGAGAGGGCCAGCCCGGGGATCGGTTCGCGGACCGAGGACGACAGGACGAAGGCGATCGAACCCGCGCCGGTGAACGCGCGCGCGGCGGCCCGGGCCATGCGCACCGCGCCCAGGAACGTCGTCTCGAAGACGTCCCGCCACACCTGGTCGTCGACCTCCATCACCGTGCCCACGGGCGGCCCGCCCACGCTGACGAGGGCGCCGTCCAGTCGGCCGAAGTGCCGGAGCGCCGCCCCCACGACCTGGACGGCGGACCCCGGCTCGGCGTTGTCCGCGACCACGCCGAGGGCGCGGGCGTCACCGCCGAGGTCCCGGGCCGCCTCGGCGACCGAGGCGGCGCTGCGCCCGGTGACCACCACCCGGGCGCCCTCGGCGGTCAGCACCTCCGCGACGGCACGGCCGAGTCCCCGGGTGCCTCCGGTCAGCACGTAGACGTGGTCCCGGAATCCCAGATCCATCGCGGCGTCCCTTCCCGGCTCGTCAAAAGGTGATCTTCTGCGGCCGGGTGGTCACCACGATGACGGAGGCGACCCCGGCCTCCAGAGCGGCCGTGAACTCCCGTGCGAGCTCCGCGGTGCTCGTCACCTCGGCCGCCCGGCAGCCGAAGCCCCGCGCGACCGAGGCGATGTCCAGACCCGGCAGGTCCAGCCCGGGCACGCCCGGGGTCTCCTCCAGGTCGGCGAAGGACTTCAGGATCGCGTATTCGCCGTTGCGCATCGCGACGTAGACGACGGGCAGCCCCTGCTGCACGGCCGTCCACAGCCCCTGCACCGAGTACTGGAAGGAGCCGTCCCCGATCAGCGCCACCACCGGGCGCCTGACCCCGCGGTCCCGGTCGCCGAGAGCGACGCCCACGGCCGCCGGCAGGGCCCAGCCGATGCCGCCGCTGGGCGTGGCGTAGAACGACTCGGGCTCCACGGCGGGCAGCCACGCGGCGTGCTCGGCCATGGTCGAGGTGGACTCGTTGACGAACACGGCGTGCTCCGGGCGGACCTCGGCGAGTGCCGCGTAGACCTCGGCGGGCGTCGGCGGGCCGCTCGGAGTCGGCGCCGGCTTCCGGTGGCGCGGCATGGGCTCGGGCGGCTCGCGGTCGGCGCCGTCCGCGACCGCCTCGGTGAGCAGTTCGAGCGACATCCGCGTGTCGCCCAGCAGGCTGTCCCCGACCCGGGCCGCCGCGGCGACCGCCGGGTCGCACGTGAGGTGCAGCAGTTCGGTCCCGGGCGGCAGGATCTCGCCCGGGACGTGGGGGTAGTACCGGAAGACGTCGGCCCCGACGACCACGACCAGGTCGTGGCCGGTGAGCCGTTCGCCGATGGCCCGCACCGACATGCCGAGCGCACCCTGGTGGAGCGGGTGGTCCTCGGGGAAGGACGCGCGGTCCGCGAGCGGGGGGCTGTAGACCGCGCACCGCAACCGCTCGGCGAGCGCCACCGCGGCGTGCCACCCGCCGGCGCGGTCCACCTCGGGCCCGAAGACCAGCGCCGGTCGCCGGCTCGCCGTGATGCGGGCGGCGAAGGCCCGCAGCCGCTCCGGGTCCGGCGCGTACGCCGTGCTGACCCCGCGCACGACCGCGGGGCCGGTCAGGGGCCGGTTCCAGTCGTCGAGCGGGACGGAGAGGAACACCGGTCCCGCGGGCGGCTGCAGCGCCGTGGCGTAGGCGCGCATGAAGGCCTCGGGCACGTCCTCGGCCCGCAGGGGCTCGTACGACCACTTCACCCACGGCCTGGGCAGAGTCGTCGCCTCGCGGTTGGCCAGATAGGGCTCGCCGATGACCAGTTCGCGGTGCTGCTGGCCCGCGGTGACGATCAGCGGGGTGTGTCCGTGGTAGGCGGCGACCAGATTGCCGACGCTGTTCCCCAGGCCGGCCGACGAGTGCACGTTGACCAGCGCCGGGCGGCGGGTCGTCTGGGCGTAGGCGTCCGCCATGGCGATGACGGAGGCCTCCTGGAGAGCCAGCACATAGGTGAAGTCGTCGGGGAAGTCCTGGAGGAACGGCTCCTCGGTCGATCCGGGGTTGCCGAAGACCGTGGTCAGCCGCAGTGACCGCAGCAGATCGTAGGTCACGTCGTGGACGGTGGACCGCTCGCTCATGGTGCGCACTGCTCCCGTGGACAGGGTTGGGTTCGGGTCCGAAGCGGACGGCGCCCACCGGTCGCGGGATCTCACACGTCGCCGTCTCCGTGACGCTAGACGCTTCCCTCGCGCCCACCCGGCACATCGGACATGTCGCACTGTCCGATCATCCCAACGGGTGGTGCGTGCCCCCGGACTCAGCGGTCCGCCACCCTTCGCGCGCCAGGCGCAGCGAGGCGCCGGCGTCCCTGTCCGAGGCGGTGAGGTAAGCCCAGCCCAGGGGGTTCCAGCGCAGCCGGCGCACCTCGACGCCGTCGATCACCGCATTCTCCCGCGCCGCGCGCTCCTACGCGTCGGCGGCGCGGTCCGACGCGGTCCGCACCGCGTCCTCGGCGTCGGCGGCCTCGCCGACCACGTAGTAGTGGCTGCGCACGGCCCCCTGGGCCGTACGGAACCGCAATCCCACGAACCATCGGTCCTCGGGGGCGACGGTGGCAAGCATCGGAAAGCGCTCTCCTCGTTCCTGGTCTGCGCGGGGGCCGTGTCCCGGACCGCCGCCCTTCGATCCGTTGGAACAGCGGGCGCACCGCCCCTCATCGCAGACCCGGCGGGCCCAGGTGGACCTGGGAACGGGATTACCACCCAGCGGCCCTGCGAACGCGACGCGCGGGGCCGGGCGCGCTCGGGGCCGACGGCGCCGCCCCGGGGTCACCCCCCGCTGGGACCGAAGCGCTCGGTGCGGATCCGGTCCGGGTGGTGGCCGAGGGCCACCAGCAGTCCCGCGGCCGTCTCGACGAAGCCGGTGGGTCCGCACACGTAGCAGGCGGGTTCGAAGTCCGCGGGCCAGCCCCACTCGGCCAGATCGCGCGCCTGGATCCGGCCCGCGGGGCGGGCACCGCCGTCCGGTGCCGACCGGGTGTAGAGGTACGTCGTGTCGAGGCCGGGCGCGCCACGCTCCATCTCGTCTGTGTAGAACCGGTCCTCGGGCGTGCGCACGGAGTACAGCAGGCGGAACGGCGCTCGGCTGCCCGCCGCGGCGCGGGCGCGCACCATCGCCATGAGCGGGACCAGCCCGGAACCGCCCGCGACCAGCAGCACCGGTTCGGTCTGCTCGGGGCGCCACACGAACCAGCCGCCGACCGGCCCGCGCAGCTCGATCGCGTCCCCGACGGCGAGGTCGTCGGTCAGATAGGGCGACACCTCGCCCTCCTCGACCCGCTGGACGGTCAGTTCGATCCGGTCGCCGTCGGCCGTGGACGCCAGGGAGTAGCTGCGCTGGGTGCTGTAGCCGTCCTCCGCGGTGAGCCGGACGTCGACGTGCTGGCCGGGCAGGTGGCCCGGCCAGCCGGGCACGTCGAACACCAGCGTCCGCGCGGCCGCGGACTCGTGGCGCCGTGCCACCAGTTCGGCGGCGAGCCAGCGCAGACGGTCGCCTAGTCGCCTTGGTACCGCTGTTCGCGCCATGGGTCTCCGTAGTCGTGGTAGCCGACGCTCTCCCAGAAGCCCGGCTCGTCGTCCAGCAGCAGCCGGAGGCCGCGGACCCATTTCGCCGACTTCCACAGGTACAGGTGCGGGACCAGCAACCGGGCCGGGCCCCCGTGCTCGGGGTCGAGCTCCTCGCCGTCGTACTCGTAGGCGATCCACGCCTGTCCGTCGAGCAGGTCCTCCAGGGGCAGGTTGGTGGTGTAGCCGCCGTAGGAGTGGACGAGCGCGTACTCGGCGGCGGTCTCCACCTCGGCCAGCAGCGTGTCCAGGGACACGCCGCGCCAGTGGGTGCCGAACTTCGACCACTTGGTCACGCAGTGCAGGTCGACCGTCGGGGTCTGCGCGGGCAGCGCCGTCAGCTGCGCCCAGTTCCACCGGTGGCGGGTGCCGTCCTCGGTGGTGACGGTGAACTCCCAGTCCTCATGGGTGATCCGCGGGGTGGGGCCGGCCGACAGGACGGGGAAGTCGAAGGTCTCGTACTGTCCCGGCGGGAGCTTGTTGCCCGAGGTGGGACGCCGGCCGTGGAATCCGCGCGAGATGATCGGCATGCCGCGCCGCCCTTCTTCTTCTCGCCGGCCCCCGGCTCGCCCGTGGACGCGGAACGTGCGGAACATGCGGAACTTCAGCATCGCGGACCGGCGCCGTCCGGTCCACCGGAGCCGGCGGGCCTGGCGCCCGGTCCCCGCGAGCGGGGCGCGCCGCGCGGCGCGACCCCCGCGCTCAGCGCAGCCGCGTCGCCGCCCGGCGGCGGTCCGCCAGCACTTCCCGGGCGGCCCGCGTGCCCGAGGCCAGCGCGCCCTGGAGCGACCCGGTCGCCCGGTGGTCGCCGCAGACATGGCGCCCCGGCGCGAAGCGGGTCGTGCGGGTCATCGCGAGCGGCGCCGGCATCGCCGGCAGGGCCTCCCGCACGGTGCGGCGGTGCAACGGCTCCCAGGCGGCGGCGTCCGTGCCGTACGCCTCCGACAGCGCCGCGGTCAGCGCGGGCTCGTCGTCGGTTCCTGGCACTCCGAGCACCGAGGTCGCCACAAGGGCGCGGCCGTCCGGGGACAGCCCGGGCTGCACCTCGGTGAGGACCACGGTGTTCAGGAAGCGCCGGCGCTCGTCCACCATCAGCGTCGGCTCGGCGAGGGGCGACCGGTTCGCGGCGTGGTAGAAGGTCGTCACCGTCCTCGTCGGCGGCGCAGTGAGCCCGGGCAGGAGCCTCACCGCCGCCCCAGGTCCGGTGGCCACCACCACGACGGGCGCGGCGAGATCCGTGCCGTCCTCCAGCAGCACCCCGTCACCGGTCAGCTCGCGCACCGGGGCCTGCGTGGACACCGTGCCCTCCGGCAGCCGCCCGGCCAGCTGCGCGGGCACGGCGCCGATCCCCTCGGCGGGCAGGGCGAGGGTGCCGCGCAGCATGCTGCGCCAGACGAAGTGGAAGAAGCGGCTGGAGGTCTCCAGTTGGTCCTCGAGAAAGACCCCGGACAGGAAAGGCCGGAACAGGGTCTCCACCAGCTCGGACGAGATGCCCGCGGCGGCCAGCGCGGTCAGCGTCGTGGTGTCGGGGCCCGCGCGCAGCCGTGCGGCGGGAAGCACCATGTCGCGGGCGCTCAGGACGGCCAGGGCGGCCAGGTCGCGTCCCGACGCGAGCCGACCGGGGAGCAGATCTGCCAACGCGTACGGCGGCCGGGTCGGGTCCGCGAAGCGCAGCCTCCCCCGGGAGGTGTGCACCAGGACACCCGGGGTGAACGGCCGCAGCCGCAGCGGCGCCAGCTCAAGGCGCCGTTTCACCTGCGGGTAGGAGGTGTTGAAAACCTGGAAGCCGCGGTCGAGGAGGAAGCCGCGGTGCCGGTCGGTGCGCATCCGGCCACCGACGGCGTCCGAGGCCTCCAGCACCCGCACCGCCAACCCGGCAACGGCGAGGTCCGCCGCGCACGCCAGCCCGGCGGCGCCCGCCCCGACCACGATCACGTCGCAGCGGCCACCGCGTTCCTGCAGCATGGTCCATGCCTTTCGTCCGCGTACACCCTGATACGGGCCGACCGCCCTCACGCTACGCGGCTGGCGCCCCGGAACGCCCCCCGCAACACACCGCCGAAGGGGCGCCCCGCGCCGGGCCGGGGCCAGACATCCTGCGGTTGCGCTCGCGCCTCTTCGCTTCCGCACGACGTTCCGGATCCCGCCCGGCGCCCGCCGGAGCATCACCCAGCGCTCGCTCGCCGCCACCGCGGGCGGCAGGGCCGCCCGCCACCGGTCGAGTTCCGCGGGTCTCGCGAGACGTTCTCGTGGCGGCGCACGGCGTGAACCCCCGTCAGGTCGCCACCTGCGGCCTGCCCTCGGCCGACGCCCCGACGGCGGTCCGTGCCGTCGGAACACCGCTCCCGTCGAATCCTGCGGCGCGCGGCCGATGAGTTCCCGCGCGACCGGCAGTCAGCCATGATGGCGAGCACGCCGCGACGCGACCGTGACGGCGTAGCACGGACCGATCGCCGAGAACCTGACACGAGACACCGAGGGAAGACGACGATGCGCACTCTGATCAGCACCGCTTTCATGTCGCTCGACGGCGTGGTGGAGGCCCCGGGTGGCGAGAGCGGTTACCGGAACTCCGGCTGGACCTTCAAGAACATCGAGTTCCTGCCCGAGGCCTTCGAGATCAAGGGGCGGGAGCAGAAGGAGGCCGCCGCCATGCTGATGGGCCGCGTCAGCTACGAGGCGTTCAGCCCCGTGTGGCCGGACATGGCGGAGTTCGCCGACTACAAGATCATGCCGAAATACGTCGTCTCCACCAGTCTCACCGAGGACGACCTCGTGCCGAACTGGGGCGAGACGACGATCCTGCGATCGCTCGACGACGTGGCCGCGTTGAAGGACACCGAGGGCGGGCCGATCATCGTCCACGGCAGCGCCGCCCTGAACCGAGCGCTTTCCGACGCCGGCCTGATCGACCGCTACCACCTGCTCGTCTTCCCGCTCCTGCTCGGCGCGGGCACACGTCTGTTCAGCACCACGGACAAGGACGCCCAGAAGCTGAGGCTGGTCGAACACGAGGCCTACGCCAACGGCCTGCAGAAGAACGTCTTCGACGTCGTCCGCTGACGGACGCGCCCGCCCCCGGGTCCCTGCCGACGTGAGCCACGGGCCGCGTCCACGGGGGCATGGACCCGGCGCCGGACCTGGGCTCCTTGCCGATCGGGCACATCCCTTGCCTCTTTGTCACACCGCCGTGTCTGCGCGGTCCAGGAGGTGAGACCGAAAACACCGACGCCCGGACAGTCCGTACCCCAGGCGTCACCGAGGGTGAGCTCCACGGCCCGACACATCGTCCGGGCCGGAACCCGACATGCGGGGGGTGCGGGGCAGGCGAACAATGGAACCAGCGGAGTTGACGCACCGTGCCAGTCCGTGGCGCAGGCGCCCACAGGCGCGCGTCGCGCTCCCCGTCGGCCGCTCGCGTCGCGATCCCCGTCAGCCCCGCACACGCATCAGTGAGGGTGTTGGTCATGGGCGGTATCAACGGGCAGGCTCTCCAAGGCCTGCGAGAGACGCTGCGCGGGCCCGTCGCCGTGGCGGGGGACCCCGGCTACGAAGAGGCCCGCCGTGTCTACAACGCCATGATCGACCGGCGCCCGGCGGCGATCGCCGGCTGTGTCGACGTGGCGGACGTCCGGACCGTCCTGGCCTTCGCTAAGGACACCGGGCTCGAACTCGCGGTGCGCGGCGGCGGTCACAGCGGTCCGGGGCTGTGTGTGCTCGACGACGGAATCACCCTCGACCTGACCCCGATGCGCTGGGTGCACGTCGACCCCGCGACGCGCACCGCGCGCGTGGGCGGCGGAAGCCGGCAGGGCGACCTCGACCACGCGGCCCACGCCTTCGGCCTGGCCACTCCCACCGGGACCATATCGACCACCGGAATCGGCGGTCTCACCCTCGGCGGCGGCCACGGACATCTGACCCGCCGGTACGGGCTGAGCATCGACAACCTGCTCTCCGCCGACGTGGTCCTCGCGGACGGCACCTACGTCACCGCGTCGCAGCACGAACATCCCGACCTGTTCTGGGCGCTGCGCGGCGGCGGGGGCAACTTCGGTGTGGTCACCACGTTCACCTTCCGGCTGCACCCCGTGGACACCGTGGGCGTCGCGCTGACCCTGTGGCCCGTCGACCACACGCGCGAAGTACTCCAGTGGTACCGGGAGTTCCTGCCCGCCGCACCCGAAACCCTCTCCGGCTTCTTCGCCTTGCTGACCGTGCCGCCCGTACCGCCCTTCCCCGAGCAGATCCACGGGAGGAAGGTGTGCGGCGTGGTGTGGTGCTTCACGGGCGACCTCGATGGGGACCGTCTGGAGGAGACCCTGACCGTCGTCGACGAACCAGGGCCGCCGGCGTTCCACTTCACCACGCCCATGCCCTACCCGTCCCTGCAGAGCATGTTCGACGGACTGAT
The DNA here is from genome assembly GCF_965342175.1 of Actinacidiphila sp. bgisy167. GTDB lineage: Bacteria > Actinomycetota > Actinomycetes > Streptomycetales > Streptomycetaceae > Actinacidiphila. Next base: position 18,226 of record NZ_CBDRBL010000053.1, on the reverse strand, counting down.
GCCCAAGGGGCTGCAGTGGTACTGGCGAGGCGACTTCTTCGACGCCATCACGGACGAGGCCATCGCCGTACACGAGAAGTTCGGCCCGAACCTGCCCACCGGGCTCACCACCATGCACCTCTACCCGGTGGACGGGGCGGCACGCCGCGTCGACTCCGACGACACGGCCTGGGCCTACCGGGACGCCGTGTGGTCCGGCGTCATTGCCGGCATCGACCCCGAGCCCGCCAACGCGGGCCTCATCCGGCAATGGAGCGTCGACTACTGGACCGACCTGCACCCCCACTCCATGGGCGGCGCCTACATCAACTTCCTCGGCGAGAACGAGACCGCCGGCCGAGTCGAGGGCACCTACCGAGATCACTACGACAGGCTGGCCGCGGTCAAGGAGACGTACGACCCTCACAACTTCTTCCGCGCCAACCAGAACATCCCACCCGCCGTCTCGTGACCTTCTGAGAACACCAGGGGTGTCCGGCTTCGGGATCGAGGGACGACCGCGTGCCCTCGTCGGCCGTCCGTTGACCCGTATCGACCCCTGTCCGGCTGGTCCTGGACGTCCAGGACAACGAGTGGTTCGCCGACCGCCCCGTCCTGCTCGGCTTCACCGGCGAGCGGGTCGAGATCGACCACGGTGAGTCCCACGACCTGCCGATCACCGGGAACACGGTGGCCCCCGCGGGCCGGTGCCGACACGCGCCGCGAGATGCACGTCCTGCGGGGCGAGGTGCATGCCCTGCGGAAGCCGAACGGGTCCGCCCAGGGCCGCGGCGCCGAGAGTGCCGGTGCCTGGGCTGCGCCGCGCCGCCGGCTGCACGAGGTGTGATCGGGCCGCGCCGGGACGGCGCAGGCGCCGGGACGGCGCAGGCGCCGGGACAGGGTACGGAACAAGAGCACGCGCTGGGACACGCCGCGGCGCGCCGAGTCGGACTCCGGCCTGCCGCGGGCGAACCGGGGCGCCCGGGAGGACTGACGTCACCCGCTCGGCTACTCAATGTGCACACTTCGCTACACAGGGCGATTCTTGCTGTGGGCTCGCCGCTGTCTCCGACAGCCCTTTCCTTTGGTGAGCGGCGTCTGCCGCCCCCGGCGGGCCCCTTCTAGGAGGTGACGTGTTGTCCCGAATAGCCGTGCCTCAGGCGGTGCGTGAGCGGCGTCGAGGCGGGATGCGGATGTGGACGGTGGCCGCAAGCATGGCCCTGGCGTCCAGTGCCCTGACAGGTGCCGCGTACGCGGGAGGCGCCGAAGGCGGCGAGTCCGCCGCCGTGAACCCCGGCAAGGAAACCGGTCTTTCCGACCCGTGCTTCCGCTTCCCCTCCTTCCCCGGGTACTGCCCCAGCCGCCCCGGCCACCATCACCACGGCGGCCCGGTGATCCCCGGTCCGCCCGGCCCGCCCGGGCCTGCCGGTCCGCAGGGGCCGGCCGGACCCGCCGGGCCTCCCGGCACACCAGGTGCCCCCGGTCCCGCCGGGCCTCCCGGACCGCAGGGCGACCCCGGCGCACCGGGTGCCCCCGGTCCCGCCGGACCGCAGGGCGACCCCGGTGCACCGGGCGCCCCCGGTCCCGCCGGACCTCCCGGACCTCCCGGAGTGGCTCCGGAACACGGCCTGGTGGACTTCGTCACCGAGGGCCTGTTCGTACCGCCCCCAGGGGTCACCTCGGTCTTCGTCCAGGCGTGGGGCGCCGGCGGAGGCGGTTCGGGTGGCGACACCATCACCAGTGGATCCGGTGGTGGCGGTGGCGGCTTCGCCTGGTGCGTCCTCCCCGTCCAGCCGCTCACCCAGGTCACGGTGAACGTCGGCACGGGAGGTGCGGGAGCGCCCGCGCCCGGGCCCGGGGCGGCGGGGACGAGCACCACCGTGGACAACGGCCTCGGCGATGTGGTGACCGCGTCCGGCGGTGCGGGCGGGCAGGTCCTGGCCGGCGGCGCCGGCGGCCCGGGCATCTGCCCCGGGCTGGGCACGACCCGGCAGGGCGCCGGCGGTGGAGCCGGCGGCACGCCCGGGACCGCTCCGGCGGGACCGGGAGGCGAACCGGCGGTCGACGGCATCGTCCAACCGGCCTCGACGGCCCCGACGGCCGCGGGCACCGGAGGCTCGGGCGGTGCGGGCGGCGTCGGCGAGACCGGCGGCAACGGATACGTCGTCATCTGGTGGTAGCTGCGACAGGGCAGGGCCCGGCGCACCTCGGTGTGCCGGGCCCTGCCCTGTCCGCTCGGGCACCCGGCGCCCGAGCTGACAGGCGCGTGCCCGCGGCCTGTCAGGAGAAGCCCACGACGGCGTGCGGCCGGTACGGACTCTCCAGCTCCTTCACCTCCGCGTCGGTGAGGCGCACATCCAGCGCGGCGACCGCGTCCTCCAGGTGCGACTCCTTGCCGACGCCGACGATGGGCGCCGTGACCACGGACTTGCCCAGCACCCAGGCCAGGGCGACCTGCGCCCGCGGCACCCCGCGCCGGGCCGCGATCGACGCCACGGCGTCGACGATCACCCGGTCCTCCTCGAGATAGAGGGTGTTGCCGAACCCGTCGGTGTCCTGCCGGGCGCTGCCGGCGTCCCAGTCGCGGGTCAGCCGCCCCCGGGCGAGAGGGCTCCAGGGGGTGACCCCGACGCCCTGGTCCGCGCAGAGCGGCAGCATCTCCCGCTCCTCCTCGCGGTGGAGGAGGTTGTAGTGGTTCTGCATGCTGACGAACCTGGTCCAGCCGTGGCGCTCGGCCGTGTACTGGGCCTTGGAGAACTGCCAGGCGTACATGGAGGACGCGCCGATGTACCGCGCCTTACCCGCGCGCACCACGTCGTGCAGGGCCTCCATCGTCTCCTCGATCGGGGTGTGCGGGTCCCAGCGGTGGATGATGTAGAGGTCCACGTAGTCCGTCCCCAGGCGGCGCAGGCTCGCGTCGATCTCGGTGAGGATGGCCTTGCGGGACAGGCCCGCCCCGTTGGCGCCGGAACGCATGCGGCCGTGCACCTTGGTGGCCAGCACGATCTCCTCGCGGGACGCGTACTCGGCGAGGGCCCGGCCGACGATCTCCTCACTGGTGCCGTCGGAGTAGACGTTGGCGGTGTCGAAGAAGTTGATGCCGGCCTCCACGGCTCGGCGGATGAGCGGGCGGGCGGCGTCCTCGTCCAGCGTCCATGGGTGGTTGCCGCGGTCCGGCGTGCCGTAGCTCATGCACCCCAGACAGATCCGCGAGACGTCCAGACCGGTCTTGCCGAGTTTCGTGTACTCCACGTCCATGCCTCCGCGTGCTGGTGTGGTGGTTCGGTTGCCGTACGGCGTTCTGAGTATGCAAGTTTGTGGATCTTCACGTCGACGGATCCTCGTGCGACGCACACCACATACTTGCATTGTGCATCCAAGTGGATGGAGTCCGGTATGCCCCTTATGGGACTTCAGTCCCATAAGCAGCGTGTGCGATGTCACATGACCGGTTTTGCGCCCATGCGCCATGGCCCTGACCTGCAACTTCCCGGAACCTCGAGTTCCGCTTCCTATGACTGCGCCGGTCAGGCCCTTGCGCGGGCGGGAATGCTCGCGCAGAGTCCACGTATCCGGCCCCGGCCGCGCAGCGCGGCAGCCGGCATTCCGGGCGGGGCTAGCCGAAAGGGTCCTCGTCTCACATGCGCAGCCAGGCCAAGCACCGCCGTGGGCGTTCCCTGCGGCTCAAGCTGTCCGCGACGGCCGTCGCCTCCGCAGCGGCCTTCGCCGGGACCGCATGGGCACTCCAGCAGTCCGGGTCGGACACCGCCGGCTCGTCCGGCTCGTCCCCGGCCCATGTCGCCTCCACCGTCCCGAGCGCCTCCGCGCAACCGGACCACGGACTGCTCGAGGCCGACAGCGGCCACCGCGACGCGGCTCCCGAGGCGAAGAAGAAGGACGCCGGGACGGCGCCCGCGAAGCGCCCGGCCCCGGCGAAGACGCCGTCGAAGGCGACCGCGCAGCCGAAGACCGGGCCCGGGACCGAGACGCGGAAGCCGCAACCGAAGCCGAAGCCCGATCCGAAGCCGACGAAGACCGCCGCGAAGCCGCCTCACATCGAACCGGCCCATCCGAAGCCGCCCGCGAGCACGCCGACCCCGAAGCCCACCCACACCGTCACCCCGCCGACCGCACCCACCACGCCACCGCCGCCGCACACACCGGACCCCACCCCTCCGGCGACCACCCCGCCCCCCACCCCGACCCCCACGACGAGCGCACCGCACACCTCCGCGCCTCCGGGCGCCGAGGCCGCGGAGAGCCCGGCGAGCTCCGCCCCGCGGACCGCGCCGCACCGAGCCGACGCCGGGCAGCCGCGGCCCTCCGGATTCCTCCCCCAGGGGGAAGGCGGCGGGCACGCCCTCGCCCCCTGGCTGCCGTTCCCCGCGACCGCTCCGGGGCACACAGCCGGAGCCCCGGGGGGCGCAGCCCCGGCCCGCTGAGCCGCCGGGCACCGCCCGTGTGGGCCGCCCGCCGTGTCGGGCCGGCCCGGGAGCCGTACCGTGGGCGTCCTAGGGAAGCGAGGGCGCCGGGCATGGGTGACACGAAGCGGGACCGCCTGCCGCGCGGCGTGTACGAGCGCGAACTGCTGCGGCTGCAGGTCGAGCTGGTCAAGCTGCAGGAGTGGGTGCGGGCCGGCGGGCACCGGCTCGTCGTCGTCTTCGAGGGCCGCGACGCGGCCGGCAAGGGCAGCACGATCAAGCGGGTGACCGAGCACCTCAACCCGCGCGTCGCACGCATCGCCGCGCTCCCGGCGCCGACCGAACGCGAGCGCACCCAGTGGTACTTCCAGCGCTACGTCGACCACCTGCCGGCCGGCGGGGAGATCGTGCTGTTCGACCGGAGCTGGTACAACCGCGCCGGCGTCGAGCACGTGATGGGCTTCTGCACCCCCGAGGAGCACGTGCGGTTCCTGCACCAATGCCCGATCTTCGAGCGGCTGCTCATCGAGGACGGCATCATCCTGCGCAAGTACTGGTTCTCCGTCAGCGACGCCGTCCAGGAGCAGCGGTTCAGGGCCCGACTGCAGGACCCGACCCGCCGGTGGAAGCTGTCGGGGATGGACCTGGAGTCCATCACCCGGTGGGAGGCGTACTCGCAGGCCAAGGACCAGATGTTCGTGCACACCGACATCCCCGAGGCCCCCTGGTTCGTCGTCCCGAGCGACGACAAGCGCGCCGCCCGCATCAACATGATCGCCCACCTCCTCTCGAGCATCCCGTACGAGGAGGTCCCGCTCCCGGCCGTCGAGCTCCCGCCCCGCCCCGAGTCGACCGGCTACCGGCGCCCACCCCGCGACCAGCAGACCTACGTCCCGGACCACACGGCGGACCTGCGCTGACGCCGCCCCCGGACCGCGCCCGAAGGACTCGAACGAACCACTCCGGACGGCCCAGGCACCCCGCACCCGCACCGGCGCCGAGGCAGAAGTCCACGGCGCCGGGTGCGCGGGCCGCAGGCCGCGCTCACGCTGGGAGGGGGACACCTTTCAGCCAGAAGGAGCGGAACGCCATGAAGGCATGGGTCTTCCAGGGTCCGGGACAGGCCGCCTGGCAGGAGGTGGCCGATCCGGTCCTGCAGGACACGGGCGACGCCATCGTCCGTGTCGACACCGCCGCGGTATGCGGCACCGACCTGCACATCCTCAAGGGCGATGTGCCGGACGTCGCCCCCGGAACGGTGCTCGGCCACGAGGCCGTGGGCGAGGTCGTCGAGACGGGCGCGGACGTGGACTGCGTCCGGCCCGGCGACCGGGTCCTCGTCAGCTGCGTCTCCGGGTGCGGACGCTGCCGGTTCTGCCGTGAGCAGGCCTACGGGCAGTGCCTGGACGGTGGCGGCTGGGTGCTCGGACATCTCATCGACGGCGCGCAGGCGGAGTACGTGCGCGTGCCGTACGCCGACACCTCGCTGTACCCGCTCCCGCACAACGTGCACGGGCACGACGCGGTCCTGCTGTCGGACGTCTTCCCCACCGCCTACGAGGTGGGCGTGCTCAACGGACGGGTCCGGCCAGGGGACACCGTCGCCGTGGTCGGGTGCGGCCCGATCGGGCTGGCCGCCGTCGCGACCGCCCAGCTGTGCTCCCCGCACACCGTGATCGCCGTGGACGTGGCGGCGGCCCGGCTGCAGGCGGCGAAGAACCTGGGCGCGGACGCCGTGGTCATGGCGAGCGAGCAGCCGGAGCAGTTGGTCGCCGACCTCACGGGAGGGCTCGGCGCGGACGTGGTGATCGAGGCGGTGGGGCTGCCGGAGACCTTCCGGATGTGCGCCCGGATGGTCCGGCCCGGCGGCCGGGTGGCGAACGCGGGGGTGCACGGCGAGCCGGTCACCCTCCACCTGGAGGAGCTGTGGAGCCGCAACATCACCATCACCACGGGTCTGGTCGACACGTACTCCACGCCCACCCTGCTGCGTCTGCTGGAGGCCCGGAAGCTGCCGACCGGTGCGTTCGTCACGCACACCTTCGAACTGCACGAGATCGCCGAGGCCTACGACGTCTTCGCGTCGGCGGCCGACACCGGCGCGCTCAAGGTCGTTCTGGGCGGACCCCACCACGACGTCATCGTGCCGTGGGCGGGTTCCGCGCGAAGCGCGGCATAAGGGAGGCGTAACGGACGCGTCAGAAGAACGTCAGGGACGCGGCCGCCAGTCTTGACGAAATCCTGACGGCGTCCGGACGGCTTCACGGGAGATGGGGCGCCGGCCCGTGCGTACGCTGACCAGGCCATCTCGTGGTGGCCGGAACCAGTCGCGTACGTCAGGAGCCCCGATGACCTCCCCCGTCCCTGCGGGCCGCCTGCGTGCGTGGATGCTCGAGGGTCTGTCCGACATGGCCCGGCACCAGCAGGGCGGACAGGCGGCCCCGGAACGGCCAGGCCACGGGCAGCGCTGGTGGCGGGTGATGTGCCTGACCGGCGTCGACTACTTCTCCACCCTCGGCTACCAGCCCGGCATCGCGGCCCTGGCGGCCGGCCTGCTCTCACCGGTGGCCACGGTCGTGCTGGTGGTCGTGACGCTGGCCGGCGCCCTGCCCGTCTACCGCCGGGTGGCCGAGGAGAGCCCGCGCGGCGAAGGCTCCATAGCCATGCTGGAGCGGCTGCTGTCGTTCTGGAAGGGCAAGCTCTTCGTCCTGACGCTGCTGGGCTTCGCGGCAACCGACTTCCTCATCACGATCACGCTGTCGGCGGCCGACGCCTCCACCCACCTGGTCGAGAACCCGCACCTGGCGAGCGCGCTGCAGGGCAAGCAGATGCTGATCACCCTGCTGCTGGTCGCGCTGCTGGGCGCGGTCTTCATGAAGGGCTTCCTGGAGGCGATCGGAGTCGCGGTCGCCCTGGTCGGCGTCTACCTCGTACTCAACGCGGCCGTCGTGGCCGTCGGTCTGTGGCACGTGGCCACGGCCGGGCACGTGGTGACCGACTGGTCGCATGCCCTGACCGCCGAGCACGGGAACGTCGCGGTGATGGTCGGCGTGGCGCTGCTGGTCTTCCCGAAGCTCGCACTGGGCCTGTCCGGCTTCGAGACCGGTGTGGCGGTGATGCCGCACGTCAAGGGCGACCCCTCCGACACCGAGGAGCGCCCCGCGGGACGCGTCCGCGGCACCAAGAAGCTGCTGACCACGGCCGCCGTCATCATGAGCTGCTTCCTGATCACGACCAGCTTCATCACCACCCTGCTGATCCCCGCCGACGAGTTCGAGGCGGGGGGCAAGGCCAACGGCCGCGCGCTGGCCTACCTCGCGCACGAATACCTGGGCAACGCCTTCGGCACCGTCTACGACGTGTCGACGATCTGCATCCTGTGGTTCGCCGGCGCCTCGGCGATGGCCGGCCTCCTCAACCTCATGCCCCGCTACCTGCCGCGCTACGGCATGGCGCCGCACTGGGCGCGGGCGGTGCGGCCGATGGTGCTGGTCTTCACCCTCGTCGCCTTCCTGGTCACGTGGATCTTCGACGCCGATGTCGACGCCCAGGGCGGCGCGTACGCGACCGGTGTCCTGGTGCTCATCTCCTCCGCGGCGATCGCGGTGACCATCGCCGCCCGCAAGGCGGGTCAGCGCAACTGGACGATCGGTTTCGGGGTGATCTCCGCCGTCTTCCTCTACACGACGGTCGTGAACGTCTTCGAGCGTCCGGACGGCGTGAAGATCGGCGCCTGCTTCATCGTCGGCATCATGGTGATCTCGCTGCTGTCGCGGCTCGCCCGCGCCTTCGAACTGCGCATCACCGGCATCAGCGTGGACGACATGGCCGAGCGTTTCGTGCGGGACGTCTCCCACCGCACGATCCGGTTCATCGCCAACGAGCCCGACCGGCGGGACGCCGCCGAGTACCGGGACAAGATCAAGCAGATCCGGTCCGACAACGACCTGCCGGCCGAGGAGGACTTCGTCTTCGTCGAGGTGACCGTCGCCGACCCGTCCGAGTTCGAGGCGGGCCTGATAGTGCGCGGCGAGGTGCTGCACGGCCGCTACCGCGTGCTGACCCTGGAGAGCTCGTCCGTCCCGAACGCGCTCGCGGCGTTCCTGCTGCACGTCCGCGACACCACCGGGCAGCGCCCGCACATCTACTTCGAGTGGACCGAGGGCACCCCCTTCGCCAACTTCCTGCGCTTCTTCCTCTTCGGGCAGGGCGAGGTCGCCCCGGTCACACGCGAGGTGCTGCGCGAGGCGGAGCCCGACCGCGGCCGCAGACCCCGCGTCCACGTCGGCTGACCGCCGGGTCAAAGGCGCGAAAGGACGCCGCCCGCAGGCGTCAGGAGAACGTCAGGGCCGCGCCCGGCGGGTGCCGCGCCGCCTACGGTCGGCTCCATGGAACGGCGAACGACTCCCCGGCCCGGGCGGCGGGGCACACCCGGTGGGCGCCATCGGCTTGTCCGCCCCATGGCGCGAGCCGGGTCGGACCACCGCCTTCGTGTGCCTGGCGGTGCTGCCCGAAACGCGGCCCCGGGCACGCTCTCCCCAAGGCGTGCGGCGCTGCGGCCGGCCCCGGCCGTGCTCGTGCCGCGCCCGGACGGGACGACCGCGGGAAACGGGCGGCCGGTCCCCGCGTCCCCTGCTGTGTCCCGGCGGCTGATGCCGCGGGACGCCCACGGGCGGTGGCTGGGGCGCCGCACTCGCGTCCCAGGAGCGGGTGCGCGTCGCGCCCGCCCCGCCGTCACGCGTTCCGGGAGGGTACGTGTGGGGGCCCGGCTCGGCGGGCCGATCGGCGGCGCCGCGGGGCGCGGCGCCCGATGCGGCCGGGACGCGCCGGCCGGCCGCCGACCCCTGGGCCGCCGCACCTGGTCGTACGGCGAGAGACGAGGCAGTCGGTGATCGAGTCGCCCCATCGGGGCGCCCCCGGCGGCACGGGCGGGCGCGTGGTCGTTGGCCTGAGCGGTTCCCCCGGCAGTCTGGCCGCGTTGCACCGGGCGGTCGCGGAGGCCCGGTCCCGGTCGGCAGGGCTCGTGGCGGTCCTGGCCTGGCAGCCGCCCCCCGAGGGATGTGAGTACCGCCGGGCGCCGCTTCCGCCCCGGCCGCCCTTCGACTGGGAGCAGGATGCGCGTCAGCGCCTGCGCATCGCGTTGGAGGAGGCCCTCGGCGCCGACGCTCCGCCCGGGATGCCGGACTTCCGCGCCGGGACCGGGCGCGGGCCCGCCGGGCACGTGCTGGTGAAGGCCGCCGCCCGCGGCGAGGACCTGCTGGTCGTCGGCACCGGGTCGCGCGGCGTGCTGCCGCGTGCGCTGCGCGGTTCGGTGGCACGTTACTGCGTCGCGCACGCGGCCTGCCCGGTGCTCGTCGTACCGCCGTCCCGGCTGCCCGCCGGGCTCTGAGCCTCAGCGCCGCAGGTGCGCGAGGACGGTGCGCATGGCGCGCTCCACGGCCTCGCGCGCCGCCGGGCCGCGATCGGTCGTCTCGAAGCCGTGGGTGCCGTCGGGCACCTCGATCACTTCCACGTCCGCGCCCGCGTCCTTGGCGGCCGAGAGGAACTCGTCGACCGTTGCCGCGATCTCCGTCCGCTCCCGTCCCACCCGGGTCAGGACGACGGGCGGCGCCCCCGTGCCGCGCACCGCGGCCGCCGGCCGGAAACGGGACTCGGCCAGGCCCCAGTTGGGGAGCGGCGCCAGGACGGGATAGGTGGCCGCCACACAGCGCAGCCAGTGCGGGGGCGCCGCCAACCAGTCCGCGGTCAGCACACCGCCGGCGGAGAAGAACCACAGCGCGACGCGGTCGGCGTCGACCCGCGGATCGGCGCGGACGAGTTCGACCGCCTCGACGAGGTCCTCGGCGGCGCGCGGGAAGTCGCCGAGGGAGTGCAGCCGGTGGTCGACGACCGCACCGACCGCTCCCATGGCCGCCGCGAGGCGGCCGTAACCGACGAAGGCCGGCCAGTCGCGCGGTGCCGGCCGGGCCCCGGCCGGCACCGGGCCCCCGTGGACGAGCACCACGGCGGGGCGGGGCGCGCCGCCGGCGGCCGGCTCCGGGAGGTGCAGGTCGACCCGCTCGCGGCGCTCGCGGGGCCGTTCGGGCAGGTCGAGCAGGAACGGCCGCAGGTGCGCGGGCAACTCGCCCGTCGTGGCGATCCGGTGACCGTCCCCGGCGGCGGCCTTCAGCAGGACGTCGGCGAGTTCGCCCGGGGCGGAGAGCATCGGCCAGTGCCCGGTGGCGAGTTCGAAGAAGGTGACGCGGGGGTCGGTGAGCACCTGGAGCTCGGGGTGCCCCATGCCCACCAGCGCCTCCACCATGGCGATGCTCGAGCCGTTGCCGGTGCACAGGACGCCGGTCGTCGGCAGGCCGGCGGGCGCCCCGGTGAGGCGCAGCGGCCGGGTGAGCGTCCCGATGGGCTGGGGCGCGGCGTCCGCGGCGAGGCGGGCGAGCGCGGCGGCGGGCACGCCCGCGGTGCTGCCCCAGCGCTCCCACGCACCGAGCGGTGGCGGGGCGACGGGCCCCGCGTCCCCGCCGGGTGCGGCCGTGGTGACCGATGCCGTCAGGCGGGCGCGCAGCTCCTGGTCGGGCACCAGTTGCAGCGGCGCGTCGCCGTCCCGGGGCATGCCCGCGTCCAGGTGGACGACCCGGGCGACGCGTCCGGGCCGCCGGTCGGCGGCGGCGACCACCGGGTGGATGCCGTAGCCGTGGCCGACGAGCACCACGTCCGCCGTGTCCAGGGAGTCGACGACCCGGAGGACGTCCTCGACATGGGTCTCCAGGTCGGTGCCGGGCCCTGCCGGGCGGCCGGAACCCGCCATGCCGGTGAGCGTCACCGGACGGACGCCGGCGCCGGCCTCCGTCAGCAGGCCGGCGACGTCCTCCCACACCCAGCCGCCCGTGTGGGCCTCGGGGACGAGTACAAAAACGGTCATGCATGCCTCCCCGCACGCGGTGGTCCGCGGCACGGCCGGGTCGGCCGTCCGCGCTCGCCGCTACGGTAGGAGCTCCCCCAAAGGGAGGTTCAAGCCGTGGAAGCCGACGACAGGTCGAGCGAGGACATGCTGAGCATCGGTGAGCTGGCCGAGCGGGCCGGTGTCTCCGTCAAGACCGCCCGCTTCTACTCGGACCGCGGGCTGCTGCCCGAGTCGGCCCGCAGCGCGGGCGGCCACCGCCGCTACTCCCCCGAGGCGCTCCAACGACTCCGCCTGATCCGCTCCCTGCGTGCCCTGGACCTGCCGGTGTCCGACGTGGGGCGGGCCCTGGATCGGGAGGACGCCCTGGAGGACGTCGTCGCGGGCCACTTGCGGACCCTCGGCTCTCAACTGGCCGCCCTGCGCTGGCGGGAGGCAGCCGTGCGGCTGCTGCAGGACTGCACGGCCGAGGAGCGGGCCGAGCGGCTGGAGCTCGTCGGGGCCGTCTCCGCACCGCCCACCACGGACGCGATGGCCCGCTTCTGGCGCCGCTGGCTGCAGCCCGCGCGGCTGCCGGCCCCCCTGCTGGGCCGGATCCTCGAACTCGCCGTGCCACCGCCGCCGGACGAGCCCGCCCCGGCGCAGGTGCTGGCCTTCGCCCGGCTGCACGCCTTCGCCTCGGCCTCCTGCCCGCCGGGCGCCCTGCGGGGGCTGGCGGCGCACCGGCCTGACGCGGGCCCCCGTCCGGCCGTGCTGTACGAGGGCCTCGAGGAGGCGTACGAACTCGCCGCGCCGGACGTCCTGGCCGGTCGCGAACCCGGTGCGGGCGAGGCGCTGGACTGCTTCGTCAGCGCCCACGCGCGGTCGTTCGGCGCGCGTGACACGCCCGACTTCCGCCGTCGGCTGAGCGGCCTGCTCGCCGCGGAGCCCCGGATCGACCGCTACTGGCAGCTCGTGGGGGAGCTGAGGGGCCCGGGGCGGCCCACCCCGGGCGCCGCTCACACCTGGCTGCGCGGCGCGCTCGAGCGACAGGTCACAGCGCGGTGAGGATGCGCGGGCCCTCCTCCGTGACGGCGACGGTGTGCTCGAAGTGGGCGGCGCGGCTGCCGTCTTGGGTGTGCAGCGTCCAGCCGTCGGGGGCCGTGCGGTAGTCGCCGCGTCCCCCGGCCATCAACATCGGCTCGATGGCGAGGGTCAGCCCGTGCCGCAGGCGGTAGCCGCGGCCCGGCCGGCCCTGGTTGGGCACATCGGGGTCCTCGTGCATCCGGCGGCCGATGCCGTGCCCGCCGAAGTCCCCGGGCATGCCGCACCGGGCCGCGCGGGCCACGGTGCCGATGGCGTGCGAGATGTCGCCCACGCGGTTGCCGACGGTCGCGGCGGCGATCCCCGCGTCGAGGGCCCTGCGCGTGGCCTCGATGAGGCGCAGGTCGGCGGGCCGGGGCGTGCCGACGGTGAAGCTGATGGCGGCGTCGCCGGTCCAGCCGTCCAGTTCGGCGCCGCAGTCGACGCTCACCAGGTCGCCGTCGCGCAGCCGGTAGGCGGTCGGGACGCCGTGCACGACGGCGTCGTTGACCGAGGTGCAGATCACGGCGGGGAACGGCGTGGGGGCGAACGACGGCCGGTAGCCGAGGAAGGGCGACCGCGCGCCCGCCGCGTCCAGGACGGCGCGGGCCGCCTCGTCCAGTTCCCGCAGCGACACACCGACGCGCGCCGCCTCGCGGGCGGCGGCGAGCGCACGAGCCACGACCCGCCCCGCCTCGCGCATGGCCGCGAGCGCGGCTTCCGTCTTGATCTCCACCATGCCCATGGCTCCGTCCCGCCCCCTGAGGGCACCCAATTCTTATACCGGTATTAGTATCACGGACATGGTGCGCACTCCTCTGACCCCCTGGGAACGGCGACGCGGCGAGCGCTTCGGTGCGCTGCTGCGACAGGCCCGCGGCGACCGCAGCATGGTGGAGGTCGCCTCAGCGGCCGGCGTCTCCGCCGAGACCCTGCGCAAGATCGAGACGGGCCGCGCTCCCACCCCGGCCTTCTTCACCGTGGCCGCCCTCGCCGCGGCCCTGGACATCTCCCTGGACGACCTCGCCTTCGCCTGCGTCCCGGAGGCCGACGCCGCGGTCGAGGTCGGGGCCCTGTCCGCGTAGGTCGCGCTGGGGCTCCACTCCCGGGTGGGGACCCCGGGGCCCGTCCACCGGCGCGGTCGGTGCCGGCCCCGCACCGTGCGGCGGGGCGGTGCCGCGCCGGGGCGGGCCCCAAGCCTTCAGCCGGGGCCCCCCGCACCTCGGCATTCGCGGCGCTGACTCACATCGCCGGGCACCGCGCGCACCGGTCGACGCCTGCGGTGACACACTCCGCCGGGGTGGGAGCGCATGGCGGCCGGTGGGAGTCGGCAAGGCACTCGCGGCTGACCCCGGCCCGTCTTCTCGGCCACCACCGGTCGGCCGTCAGTCGCCCGGCGGCCGCAGGACGCCTTTCGACCGCCTGACGCAACCAGCCCGGCACTGCCTCGCGTGGCGCCGCGCTCAGTTGCCCCCAAAGCCCCCGCCGTCGCCGAACCCGCCGAACCCGCCGCCGTCACCGAAGCCCCCGCCGAAGTCGCCGGGGTCGAAGTCGGCGCCCGAGTAGTCGCCGCCCTGGCCGTCCGGCCCGCCGCCGTATCCGCCCGCATGGCCGTCGCCGTACGCGTAGGGGGCCTGGCCTCCCCAGGAGCTGCCGAGCAGGGTCCCCAGGAGGATGCCGGGCAGCATCCCGCCTCCGAAGTAGCCCTGGGCCCAGGGGGCGTAGGCCGGGCCCGCCTCCCAGTACGGACGGGGGCCGCGGGGTGTGCCGACCTGGCGCGCCATGGGCTCCAGGCCGTCCGCGAGCCGGGCCGCGTCGGCCGCGCACACCGGTACGATCCGCTCGGACCCGCCGCCCTCGGGGGTCCACGGCGCGTCCTCGACCGAGGGTCCGTGCCGGGGGTCGAAGAAGCACGGAGGACGGCGCTCGGGCAACGGCCCGCCCGTCATCCGCGCGTCCAGGGTCGCGAGCGCGAAGCGCCCCTCCTCCAGGGCCCGGCTGACCCGCTCCACATCGTCGGGGGAACGCGCGCGGTCCATGGCGGTCTTCGCGGCGTCGTAGGCGTCCAGGGCCCGCGCGTAGTCCTCGCGCATGGCGTCGTCGGCAGCCGCGCCGCCCGGGTCGAAGCCGATCCGGCTCAGCTCCTCGCCGAAGGCGGTGATGTCCTCGTCCACCACCGGGCGCAGTTGGTCGAGCCGGGCCCGGTCCTGCTCCTCCCGGCGCCGCCTGGCCCGCCGCGACATCAGAACGGCCCCGCCGGCCCCGACCAGGACGAGGACGGCCAGCGCCACCAGCACACCGGCCCCGCCGCCCTGGCCGTCGCCGACGGAACCGTCGCCCCATGAGGCCGGGGCACGGCCGGAGGCCTGCGGCAGCGCCTGGTCCACGAAGGCGGTGACCATCGAAGCGGGATCGCCGGGATCGGAACGGCGCACGGCGGCGGCCAGGTTCTCGACGGCGTTGCGCGGCATCACGACGGGATCCGCACCCGCGTCGAAGCGGTCGCCGAGCGCGACAGCGTACACGCCGGTGATGCCGACCTTGGTCCGCAGGTCCGTCAGCAGGGTGGCGGCGGGGAACTGCTCGGTGTCGGGGAGGACGGCGACGAAAACCGGTTTGTCCGCCTTCTCGATGCGTGCGGCGAGGGCGGTCGCCTCGGCCGGCGGCAGCACGTCACGTGCCCGGGGGTCGACGTAGACGGGTCCCTCGCGCAGGGCCGCGGCCACCGTGTCGAGGCCGCTCGCGGCCCGTGCCCCGGGGCCCGTCGCGACGACGAGGCTCAGGACGCCGCAGATCACGGCGAGTACCGGCATGAGGCGGAGGAGCCGCCGGACGGTCCTCATGCTTACGACGCTAACCCAGATCGGGCGGACGCGGGAAACGGGCGGCCGGCCGGTCCCCGGCCGCCCGCGGCGCCCCGGGTCAGCGGGGCGGCAGGGCGCTGGCGCAGCGGGAGCAGTACAGCGCGTCGCTCTCGCCGGACAGGCGGCCGCACTCCGGGCACACGCGATGCAGCAGGCATGCGGCGTCGCCCTCGGCGGTGGCGGGGGCCGGGGCCGGGGCCGGGGCGGAGACGGTCAGGCCGGGGCGGCGGGCGTGCACCGTGAGGTAGGTCAGCCCCGCGGCGCCGGCGTACAGCGCGCGGCAGGTGCCGCGGGGCAGCCAGACCAGGGCGCCGGGCGCCAGGGTCGTCTGGTGCCCGCCGCCGTCGACGGAGAGGTGCCCGCCGCCGTCGACGACGTACAGCAGGACGTCCAGGTCCGCCTCGACGTGCGGCTGGACCTCGGTGCCCGCCGGAAGGCGGATGACGTTCGCGTCGAGCTGGCGGCGGTCCGCGCCGAGGCGCCACAGTGCTCCGCGCTGTCCGACGGGCGTGCGGCCGATCAGGTCCGCCACTTGGGCGAGGACACCCGGCGCGGGCTTGGTCTCCACGTTCGTCCTCCCTGACTCCCTGACTCCCTGAGCCCCCTGGCTCCCTGACTCCCCGGCTCCTGTGGAACAGCCGAACCGTACTCCGCGGCGCGTGCCCCCGCACGGCGGGGCGTGAGCGGCGGGGCGGCGTGGGGAGCCGTCCCCTCGCCGCGACGCGCGCACCGGGCAGGCGGACGATAGGTGCAGGACGCCGGAGCGGACGCCGCGTGGAGGCCGGGATGCCAGTGGGCCGGATCGGGATGGTCGTGCACGGGGCGCGCGAGGACGCGAGCGGGGCCGCCGCGGCGGTGCAGCGGTGGGGCGCCCGGCACGGGGTCCCCGTGATGGAGATCGACGTATGGCGCAAGGACCGGCCCCGGTACAGCGGCCGGGAGGAGGCGGCCGCCGCCGGCTATCCGGATCTGATCGTGACCCTGGGCGGCGACGGGACCTTCCTGCGCGGCGCGCGGGTGGCCGCGGCGTGCGGGGCGGCCGTGCTGGGCGTGGACCTGGGGCGCGTCGGCTTCCTGACCGAGGTGTGCACCGAGGACGTGGAGCGGGCGCTCGACTGCGTCCACGAGGACCGGGCCGCCGTCGAGGACCGCATGACGCTCACCATGCGGGCGTCGCGGCCGCTGGAGATACCCGAGGGCATCGACTCACTGCTGCGGTACGGGCGCGGGCCCGCGCTGCCGCCGCCCCGGGTCCGGCCCAGCGACCCCGAGGACGTGGGCTGGGGCGTGCCGATGGCCGTCAACGCGGTCAACGACGTGGTCTTCGAGAAGCTCGCCCGGGACCGTCAGGCCAGCCTCGCGGTGTATCTGGCGGGCCGGTTGTTCGCGTGCTACTCCGCGGACGCGATCGTGGCGGCCACCCCGACGGGCTCCACCGCGTACAGCTTCGCCGCCGGGGGCCCGGTGCTCTCCCCGCACATGGACGCGCTGGTCTTCACGCCGGTCGCGCCGCACATGGCCTTCGACCGCACCCTGGTGGCGGCTCCCGACGAGGTCGTGGCGGTCCGCGTGCTGCCCCGTTCGGGACGTGTCGCGGTCAGCATCGACGGCCAGTTGAGGGGGGTCCTCGATCCCGGCGACTGGGTCGCGGTGTACAAGGCGCAGCACCGGCTGCGACTGATCCGGCTGGGGCCGACCGACTTCTACGGGCGGCTGCGCGACCGCTTCCGGCTCAGTGACGCGCCGGCCGCGGTCGCCGACGGGGTGGCCCCACCGCTGTACCGGCCCTCCGCCCCCGTTCCGCCCGACCTGCGGAACCTGCGCCTGCCGCCTGCGGGCCGGCGCTGAGCCCGCAGCAGCGCGCCGTCCCCACCGGCCCGTGGACGGGCGCCGGCAGGGACCGCGCACGCGCCGGGCGCGTGACCCGGCGGCTCACCGACCCTGCCCGGGAGGGGTCACAGTCCCTGCCAGGCGGGCTTGGCCGCATAGGTGGCCCGGAAGTATCCGGCCAGCTTCAGCCGGGAGGCGGCCGCCTCGTCGACGACGACGGTCGCGTGCGGGTGCATCTGCAGCGCGGAGGCGGGGACGACCGACGCCAGCGGGCCCTCGACCGCGAGGGCGACCGCCTCCGCCTTGGCCTCTCCCGTGGCGAGCAGCACGAGGTGACGGGCCTCCAGGATGGTGCCGATGCCCTGCGTGATGACGTGGTGCGGCACCTCCTCGGGGCGGTCGAAGAAGCGGGCGTTGTCCTTGCGGGTCTGCTCCGTCAGCGTCTTGATCCGGGTACGCGAGGCCAGGGAGGAGCACGGCTCGTTGAAGCCGATGTGGCCGTCGGTGCCGATGCCGAGCAGCTGGAGGTCGACTCCCCCGGCCTCCGCCAGCGTGCGCTCGTACGCCGCGCACGCCTCGACGATGTCCGACGCCGTGCCGTCGGGTCCCATGAAGGACTCCTCGGCGAGGCCGAGGGGTTCGACGACCTCGCGCAGGACGACGGAGCGGTAGGACTCCGGGTGCCCGGCGGGCAGGCCGACGTACTCGTCCAACTGGCAGATCCGGGCGCGCGAGACGTCGACCGCGCCCTGTCCGGCCAGTCCGGCCAGGGCTCGGTAGACCGGGAGCGGGGTCGATCCGGTGGCGACGCCGAGCAGGGCGTCGGGCTTGCGGCGCAGCAGGTCCGCTATGGCGCCCGCGATGAGTTCGCCACCCGCCGTGGCGTCCGGGACGATGACGACTTCCACTTCAGGACCGCCGATCTGGTGAGAAGTACCTAACTGGTTTAGACCAATTTACCAGCCGCGCGCACACTGGAGCCACCGCCGCCCAGGTGCCTTCGGGCGAATGCCGGGCGCGCCGCGTTGCCGGGTGCGCCGCCGGTGGTAGCAAGCAGGGACAGGCGCGCAGGACGCGGGCGTACGGCGGGGCACGAGCGGAGGTGCGGACGGTGTCCCAAGGACGGCGGATCCGTATCCGCGAGGGGCGCCGGGAGGTGCGCGGGCCCGCCCGGC
>NZ_CBDRBL010000052.1:0-47284 GCF_965342175.1 Actinacidiphila sp. bgisy167 | reverse complement strand
CAGACGGCCGATGGCCCGAGCTCGCACGGGCCGCGTGCCTGGCCATGACGAGCCACGAGGCCCAGCAGGACCAGGACAGCAGCGGCCTGGGCATTCGCCTCCTGGTCGACATCCGGCGCGCCTTCGCGACCGAAGGCAACCCGCCGGTGATCCGCACCGGTCGCCTCCTCGACATCCTCAACAAGGACGACGAGACGCCCTGGCCGGAGTACACCAAAAACGGCCTCACCCCTCGCGGACTGCAACTCCTGCTCAGGGAGTACGGCATCAGCTCAGCCAACCGCCGCTTCCACGGCGACATCCAGGCCAAGGGCTTCACCCGCCTGCAGTTCACCGACTCCTGGGCGCGCTACTGCCCCGAGCCCACGCCGGAACCCCCGACCGGCGCCTGACCCGACACAACTCGTCGCGACTCGTCTCCGCGCAGGTCAGCAAGGGGACGGGTCGAAGACCGGCAACGAGTCGACTCGACATCACCGCCGCACCCGTACCTGTACTGACCAGGTATGCGACGGGTCGCGACGAGTCTCCCCGACCCGGGGCCGCGTCACCCGCGCCCCCTCCCTGGAGCACCAACATGCCTTCAACCACCACCGACACCGCCCACCGCACTCCCGCACGGGCAAGCGCCGCGATCCGCATCGGTATCGCGCTGCTCGGCACCGTCGGCTTCGCTCTCTCCTACGACGCGCTGCGCCAGATGGCCGCCGCGATCCATGTCCGTAACCTCTTGACCTACACGTTCCCCCTCGTCATCGACGGGTTCATAGCCATCGGCGTCGGCGCCCTCGTCCTCCTGCGGACCGCCCCGTTGCCTGCACGCCTGTACGTATGGGCACTGGTAGGCGCCGCCACCGCCACCAGCGTCTGGGCCAATGCGCTACACGCCATCCGCCTCAACCAGCAGACGACCGGCACGGGACTCCACCTCGGCGACACCACCGTCGCCGTCCTGTCCGCCATCGCCCCACTCGCCCTGGCCGGAGCCACCCACCTCCACATCCTGGTCACCCGGTCCGCAAGGACCACACCCGCCCGAATCCCTGCACACCCAGCCACCGGACCGGTTCCGTACCGGCAGCAGTCGCCCGACGGAACCCCGACAGACGTTCCGTACCAGGAGATCGGGCAGCTTGACCGGAACGATCTCCCCCAGCCCCGCAAGGCCGAGGCCATACCAAGCGCACCCGCACCCGCACCGGACGCCCAGGAGTCCTCAAGTACCGATCCGGACAGCGGTCTGCGAGTCCTGACGCCCACCGCATCCGTACGGAACGAGCCCGTGGGCGAGCCTGACGACGCAGCTCAGGGACCGGGCAAGGGTTCCGTACCGCGGGGCGGGGGGCAGGGTGGACGCCCGCCCATGGCAACGCTGGAAGAGCTGGCCGAAGTGATCGCCGCCGCCCACCCGGACCCCCAAGCGATCACCCGTGACTCCGCCCGCAATGCCGTGACCGAATCCGGACTCGGCGCCGCAACCACTCGCCTGACCGACGCCATCACACTCGTCCGCCGCGCCGCCCAGACCGGCGAACACCTCAAACACTGCTCTCCCACCGACCGGACCTAACCCATCCGGACAGCACGGCCCCTTCTCTCCAGCGGTCGGCGCGGCTGCCGACAGCCCAGCAGCCGCGCCGCCGCCTATCCCAGAAGCGGGGTCACGCCAAACCGCCGATCCCGACGACCATCCCCACCACCACCGACCGCGAACGGAGCCCCCTATGCGCAACCACTTCCGCACAGAACGCGACCACGCCACCGGAGCACTCGACACGCAGCAGCAGGACAGTAAGCACACCGTCACCGCCCCGGTAACCTCCCAGCGCGGAGGAGAGGTTGAGAGCAGGCACGACAACGGCGGAGCAAGTTGTCCCGGGAGCAATGCTCCCGGAGTTCCCGCCCCGGGGGTGGCGGGAGCGTCCCGGCGCCAGGAGGCGTCGGACCGGCAGACTGCGACCGAGGGCGGACCGCAGCCTGGAGGGGGACGGCAGGACGGGACCTTTGCGCAGCGGCGTCAGCGCGCCCGTCAGCCGAAGCCCCGCAAGCGCCTGCACCAGCCCAGCTGCCGCATGAACGACGCCGAGTACAAGCGCTTCACCGACGCAGCAGCTCAGTGTCAGATGACCAACGCCGCGTTCCTCGCCTACGCCGTCGACAAGGCCGCCCGCGACCTGACCCGCACCGCCGCCGAGATCGCCACCGAACGGGAGGTCATCGGCGAGCTGTTCGCCGCCCGTCGGCACCTGGGCCGAATCCACGGCCTGTTCAACCAGGTCGCCAAAGCCCTCAACTCCGGCGCCGACGCCCCCCACCTCGACGCCACCGCAGGAGCCGTCCTGAGCGCGGCCCGCCGGATGGAAGACGCCACCGATGCCCTGCTCGCCCACCGGAACGGCGGTGCCCCGGCGTGATCCCCCGCATCCACAAGCGCGGCAGCGGAACCGTCGGCCTGATCCGCTACCTGTACGGCCCCGGCACCCACGAGGAGCACACCGACCCGCACCTGGTCGCCGCCTTCGACCCGCTCACCCCCGACCCCGGCCGCGATCCGCGAGCCACCTACGGGCAGTTGCAGCGGCTACTCGACCAGCCCGTCAACGCCCTGCCCGCCGGCCGACGCCCCGAGAAACACGTGTGGCACCTGTCCATACGCGCCAGCCCCGATGACCCGATCCTGTCCGACGACGACTGGGCAGCCATCGCCCGCCGCATGGTCGCCGCCACCGGCATCGCCCCCGACGGCGACGACACCGCCTGCCGCTGGGCTGCCGTACGCCACGCCGACGACCACATCCACATCATCGCCACCCTCGTCCGCGACGACGGCCGACGGCCCCGCCTGCACAACGAGGCCCGCCGCGCCCAGGCTGAGGCCCGCCTCATCGAAGCGGACTACGGCCTGCGCCAAATCACCCCCGGGGACGGTACCGCCGCCAAGCGGCCCACCAGCGCCGAGCGTCACAAGGCCGAGCGCTTCGGCCGGCAGCGCACCTCGCGCGAGGAACTACGGGAAGAGGTCCGTCGCTCAGCGGCAGGCACGGCGGGCGAGGAGGAGTTCTTCGACCGCCTCGCCGCAGCCGGCCTGCTTGTTCGGCGCCGTATCGCACCGTCGGGCGACACTCTCGGCTACACCGTCGCCCTGCCTGGAGACCGCAACGGCAAGGGCGAGCCGGTCTTCTACTCCGGCTCCAAACTCGCCCCGGACCTCTCCCTGCCGCGCATCCGTGAACGCTGGGCCCAGAACGCGGACGACGCCACCCAGCAGCCGGCCCTGCCATCGACCGGGCCCGCGTCCGCACGCCGACGAGCCGCCGGAGCCGCCTGGCAGGCGCTGCTCATGATCGACCAGGGCGACGAGGGCGTCATCGCCGCGCAGATCGCCGCCACCGGAGAGGTCCTCGACGCCCTCGCCCAGACCTCCGCCGCCCACACCCGCAACGAACTCCAGGCCGCAGCCACCGCGTTCGAACGAGCCTCCCGCTCTCACGTACATGCCTCACGGGGTCACGACCACGCCCTGCGCCAAGCCGCCCGCGACCTCATCCACAGCGGCCCGGCCCTTGGCCGAGGCGAGGACGGCGCCACCGCAGCGATGGCCATCGACATGCTGTTCTTCCTGATCACCGCCGCCGCCCACTGGCACGCCAAGAAACAACACGCCCAGCAGGCTGAAGCCGCGCACCGGGCCGCCGCGCACCTCCGTGCCGCCTACCCGGCCGCCGCCAGCCGCCCCATGGCCCTGCTCCACCAGCAGAGCAGCTTCCTGGCCCCCTCCTGGCGACACCACCACGCCACCACTGTCCGCCAAGTCCTGCCCAAACTGGCCGACCGCATCCTCACCGAACCCGGCTGGCCCGCCCTCGCAGCCACTCTCCATGAAGCCCGAATCACCGGACACGATCCCACCGCCCTGCTCGCCCGGGCAGCCGCCCGACAGGAACTGGACACAGCGGAACGGGCGAGCGACGTACTCGTGTGGCGGCTGCGGCGGATGGCCGACCTCCCCGCCGAACCCCGGAACTCCCAGGGCCGGCGAGCCGGCAGCGCCCACGCCGTCCCCGCACCAGGGCACTCCGCCCACATCGGAACCAACCCCGCGAACATGTCCCCGCGCCGACGCTGAGCCGCGAAACGAGGCGGGAACATAGCCGACAATCGCCGGTTAGCCCAACCGGCGGTTCTCCAGACCATAGACGCATCGGTATTCGTCTCGTCCCTCTCAAGGAGAACCTCCATGCCCGATGCCACCCCCCGCCCCCACGTCATGGCCCTGCTTTTCGACATGGACTTCAAGGGCCCGAAGGATTCCCTGGTCTTCCGACATCTCGATGGGCGCCTCTTCACCGAGGAAGAGCAGGCCATGGCCCGTGGCGCAACCATCGAAGAACTCCAGGCCGCCGGCGCCCACATCAACAACCCCAACGCCGAAGCCGAGGCACACGAAGCCATAGTGAAGCTGGCCGAACTGCTGTTCAAGTACGTCATTCCGAACCGCAAGGTCCTCATCCCCTTCATGACCCACGAGGACATGCTGGAGTACGGCCGGTTGGAGAGCATCGCCGTCGCGGGTCTCGACACGAAGGATTGATCGCACAAAAGGCACCAACCAGAGGGGGAATCTGACGGCCGGTGGTCGAGAGCGCTCCCGACCACCGGCCGTACCCCGTCCTCCGGTCGGCCCGCCCCTCTACCTGCGACCGAGCTCGGGCCGGGCGGCGCAGCGCGATGCGGGGCTCCTACGATTTCGGCCATGGCACGCTTTGAGGATGTGCAGGGCGCCTTCTGGAAGCCCGGCAGCAGCTACGTAGTGCACCAGCCGCTGACTGGTGAGACCGTGCACAAAGCCGAGCGATTGCTCGGTGTCACGCTCCCCAGCTCGCTCCTTGCCCTGCTGCGCGGTCAGAACGGGGGCGAGTCCGCAGCCGACCGGGACGCTTTCCCGACAAACCAGCCGACTTCCTGGAGTGCCGATCACATCCCGTTCGACCACTTGATGGGCATCGGCAAAGACGAACGCACACTCTCTCTGCTGGACAGTCCGTACCTGATCAAGGAATGGGGACTGCCCGCGCCTGCCGTGCTTATCTCAGGCGGCGGGCACTACTGGATTGCACTCGACTACCGGGCATCCGGCCGACACGGGGAACCATCGGTAACCTGGTTCGACGCCGACCGCAATGAAGAGCTGGCCCTCGCACCGGACTTCCGCTCCTTCGTCGAAGGTCTCACCTCCACCAGCGACTTCGACAGCGAAGACGTACCCGACTGACGTCTGACCGTGGAAGGCATAGCCCATCGGTGGCACAGCACCGATTGAGACGTCACAGCCGGGCCAACGTTGCCTGATGCGGCACTAGGCATTCGGCCCGAGAGACAGCCGTGCGAGGCGGGGAAGCCGTCGGTGCATCTCCCCGGCGTCGTCGAAGTCGAAGTCCTCGCCCATGTCGGCTTCCGTGCCGACGTGTTCATCGGCGGGCTTGTACTCGGCCCAGGCTTTGTAGAAAGCGTCCGAGTCTCCGGTGAGGAGCTCGAAGGCGCCGCCGCCCACGTAGTTCATCTCCTCGTAAAACAAGGTCTCGTCGCGGTGATCCTGTATCGCTTCCACCACGGCAGGGTGCTCGGCAATGCTGTCCGGCTCGGCGGCGACCCGCTCGTACCACTCGCGGCCCAGGGCGATCACCCCGGCCCGGAAGTCGATGAAGCTGTCGTCGGAGCACCCCCCGCCGATGAGGTACGCAGCAGCCCAGACGTCCCACCGGTACAGCCCGTCATGTACCTCGTCGAACCGCTCCGCATACTCCAGGACTTCCTGAGGTGAGCGTTCGGCGAGCAGCCCCACCAGCACCTCGTCGAGGGGCCTGCCGACGATGGTCGCGGAAGAACGCGCGGATTCGATGAACTGCCAGAACCGGTCGATGTCCATGGCTGGCACTCTGCCATCTCGGTACGACACCGCCTGTGCGAGTTCTCCTCTCCGCCCGACCGGTTTACGTCCCCCGCTTCTCTCGCGCCCCCCAGCGACGGAAGCCAGACGTCTACTGCGGTGAGTGTGACGGCAGCGGTGAAACCTGATGCACCAGCAGCACGCCCCTTAAACCTCAAGAAACGTCGGCCCTGCAGGGTTCAGCCAAGCAGAGTCTCGTCGAGGTAATCCTGCACCGGACCAAACAGCCCGTACGGCACGTACTGCGGAATCTCGCTGTACGCGGCCCAGGTCAGGCTGGCTACTTCGCCCTCACTCGCGATGATCGCCTCGCCACCGACGGGACGGCATGCGACGTAGTGGATCTCCCTACCTGTCATGGGGTGCACCCGTTGTCCCAGCGCTCTCTGCGGGGTCACGAGGAGTCCGGTCTCTTCCTCGGTCTCACGTGCTGCGGCTTCTCCCGGGGTCTCCTCCGATTCGATCTTCCCGGCCGGGAACTGCCACGAGAGTGCGCCTTCCGCCACACGCCGCCGTACAAGAAGAACCCGCCCCTCCTGAACGACAACGGCTGCAGCGACCGCCGCCTTGCCCCGACTGGTGGTCAAAGAGGTTCCCTTCCGAGCACTGTCGCCTCCCCCTATGCCTCAGCCGTCAGCGAGCAGCTCCCTGGCCGCGTAGTAAGCCTGCAGCGCGGCCTCGCTGCCAGAACCCAGGGCAGTCATGATCCGTTGGAAGCGGGCGGAGCGGAGGTCGCCGGCCACGATGACGCGGGGGTGCTGGTCGGTGGGCGGGCAGTATCCGTCCGCGCCGCGGGTCAGGTCGCCGGATGGGGCGGTCGGGGCGTTGCCGATGCTGAGGTAGGCAGCATCCGCCGTGATCGTCTGCCCGGTGCCGCCCTGGCCCATCGCTTCCGCTGCCACCGCGGTGCCCGCTGCGGGCCCCAGCGTCAGGTGCTCGACGGGGAGAAGTGTGACGCGTGAGTCCTCACGGATCTCGTCGATCTTGTACTCGTCGGCCGCCGGATACGCCACGAGCAGGCGGGTGTCGGTGGTCGGGTTGGCCCGCAGGAACGTGCCGATCGGGCGGTCGCCGCCAAGGACGAGGAGGGCGCGGCCCTCAGTGTCATCGGCCTCGGCCTGCCAGAGCGGGGGCAGCGTCAGGCCGCTGGGAGCGGTGATCCAGGTGACGTCGCGGGGCTGGAGGGGGCCGACACCGGTGGCGACGATGGCGTACGGAGCGGTGAGACGGGCGCCGGTGTCGACTGTGACGGTCACGCGAGCCTCGTCGGCGCGGAGTTCGGTGACGTGCCGCCCGAGTTCGAGGCGGCACAGCTCCGTGCTCTTCAGTTCCGCGACGATGGAGTCGGCGAGCTCGGGGCCGGTGGTGTAGCCGCCGAGGACGTTGTTCAGGGCCGGGATCCGGTAGA
Organism: Actinacidiphila sp. bgisy167; assembly: GCF_965342175.1. Lineage (GTDB taxonomy): Bacteria > Actinomycetota > Actinomycetes > Streptomycetales > Streptomycetaceae > Actinacidiphila. The sequence continues at coordinate 39,929 of NZ_CBDRBL010000052.1, read as the reverse complement.
GGTTGCGGCACAGCCGATCCGGCTCGATCAGGATCGAGCGCATGCCGACGCTGGCGGCCATGCGAGCGGCGGCGCAGCCTGCCGGGCCGCCACCGATGATGATCAGGTCGGTGTCGTACAGCGTGTCGGCCATGGGGCTATTCCAGCACCGGAGTCCCTGCGTACGCAGTGAGTTGACTCATCACGTGGTTGCTGGTGACGAGTTGGCCGGTCCCGATCAAGCGGCGGGCGACGAGGAGGCCGGCGTCGTGGACGTCGGGGCCTGCGTCGCTGGCGCAGGCGTCGGCGACGATCCACGGAGCGTAGCCGTGCTCAAAGGCGTCGGCAGCGGACTTCAGGACGCAGCTCTCGGTGGCGATCCCGCAGAAGACGAGGTCGGTCCAGCCTGCTCGGCGGATCAGTTCGCCAGCCTCCGGGGTGAGGAGCGTATAGCCGGTCTTGTCGACGACCGCGTGTGCGCGGAGGGCTGCTTCCGCGAGCTCAGGAACGATGTCCGTCTCGGGCGGTTCCTGAACTCGGCTCCACTGGAAGAAGCGCTCGTAGGGGCTGTCCGGATAGTTGAAGTACCGGGTGAAGAGCACAGGGCGCCCGGCGGCGGACCACTGGGCGACCAGGTCGGAGACCGCGAGCACCGCGTGGCGGCTGTGGTGGTTCACGAAGCCGTTCTGCATGTCGATCACGACCAGCGCGGCACTGCCGATGTCCATCCGCTGTCTCCCCTGCCCCGTGTGCTTCAGCCGACGCTCTCGCGCAGAGCGTCCTGTGCGGCGCGCAGCCTTTCGGCCAGTCCACTGGTCTTCATGATGGCCTCCCGCATCAGGACGTGCTGCGCGGTCTCCTGGGCGCGGGCGGTGGTGAGCCGGGAGGAGGCGGCACGCAGGAAGCGCCAGCCATACTGCTCGGGCATGGAGGGGTCCTGGCCATCCTCGATCATCTGCTGGACCTGGCGGGTGAAGCACCACAGGGCCTGGACGGTCAACTCGCAGGCGACCAACTCGTCGACGGTGAGGCCGCGCTCTCGGGAGTGGGAGGCGTAGGCGACGCCGGACCAGCCGGCGTAACCGGTGGAAACTCCCCGTACGCCGAAGGACACGATGTCCGGGTGGTCGAAGCCGGTGGCGAGGAGCGATGCCTCGACCGTGCCGTCCAGCGGCGTGGGCCCGCCCGGAGCACCGCGGTCGACCAGGACCGAGGGCGTGGACAGCAGGCGCAGGGCGGTGTCGTAAGCGTCTCCGGCCCAAGGTGCAGAGGTGAGCCAGTACAGGGAGAGGACGTACTCGGGGTTGGGGACGCGGTCGTGGTCTTCATCCAGGAGGTCGCGGAGCTTGTTCCGTGCCCAGGGCAGGTCGGAGGCGTACGAACGGTAGCGCCAGACGGCGAGGTCGGTGAGCGCGGGAGGCTCGCGAGGTTGGACGAGGTGGAAGACAGCGGCTCCGCACGCGAAGACGTGCAGGACACAGTCCCGCGCTTCGGGGTGGTTCACGCGGGCCGAGGAGGACTCCAGCCATTGGTCGCCCACGCTCACCGTCATGTGGGCGCGCAGCCGGTCGGCGCGCTCGGCGCCGATGAAGACCGGCAGGAACTTGTGGGAGTCGACGCCGATCCGGCCTGTGACGGGTGGAGCAGTGCCGCTCGTTCCCAGGGCTGCCGTGAAGCGGGCTTTCACATCGTCCGACGCGCGGCCCAGCGCCGTATCGAGGACGGCCTGGGACTCACCGCGGGGCTGGTAACTCGCCCCGCCGCCCTCCCAGTTCGACACAGTCCGATCGCTCACGCCCAGGTAGGCGGCGAAGTCCCGCAGGCTCATGCGCAGGGCGTCGCGTAACAGCCGGGCTTCCCGGCCGGACCATCGCTGCACCGTGACCACCGTCCTACCCCCTGTTCGTCACCCGGTGGAACGCCGAAACGGCCAGCGTAGTCAGCCTCCTTCAGCAGTGGTGCGGCATTGCTGCAGCACGTGTACGTCACACCCCGTCACCAATCTGCACCATGCTGAGTTCAACCGAGCCGGGAGGCGTCTACCGCGACGAGGCAGCCCTCCGCTTGTTCTCCCCTGTACCACCATCAGAAGGAGCAGACAGCATGACGGACATCGTCAAGCGCAACGCCCGCGCAATCCTCCTCGACGGCGACGAGCTCGTCCTCATCAAGCGCACCAAGCCGGGCAGGGAGCCGTACTGGGTGACCGTCGGCGGCGGGATCGAGGAGGCCGACGCCACCATCGAGGCGGCCCTGCACCGGGAGGTGTTCGAGGAGCTGGGCGGCAAGCTGGAGCGCGCCGAGCTCGTCCACCTGATCACTGACGAGCTGGATGGCGGCGTCGGTGTCCAGCACATCTTCGCCGCGCGCCTGGAGTCGATGGACCTGGCCGCGCGCACGGGTTCGGAGTTTTCCAAGCCGGAGCGGGGCAGGTACGAGGTGGTACGCATCCCGTTCACCGGCGAGGCGGTCCGCGAACTGAACCTGATGCCGCCGGATCTCGCCGAGTTCATCGCCGCGAACACGGACGCGATCATCTCCGTCCTCGACACCCCTATCCGCGAGGCGTGAGCGATGGTGCGGGCACCGGACTTCGTCAGCCTCAACGGCCCTGACAACGTGGGGAAGACGACCCACCTCGTGCGGCTGGCCGAGCGCTGGGACGACTTCCAGCCGCTGGGCGCGGTCCACGAGCACGACCCCGAGCCGTGGACGCGGGTGGCCGCCGGCAACTACGCCCAGTGGTGGTTCGAGACGTCCACGACCGTCGAACTGACCGAGATGCTGCTCGTCGGCCACGCCAAGCGCGCCGCCGCCCGCGACGCCGGACGCACGGGCCTGCTCGACCGGGGGCTGCCCATGCTCCTCGCCGTGGCCGCCGCGACCTGCGTGGTCAAGGACGGACTGACGGTCGGCGAGGCGTTCAAGACCGTGACGGGCATCGCCGGTGCGCGAGCCACCGCACCAGAGAACTCGATCCTCCTACTCCCGTCCCTCGACGCCGAGCGCAGCTACGCCATCACCAGCGTCCGCGAGGGCCGCCCCTGGACCGGGATCTACCCGGCCTACCAGAAGACGCTGCACGCGGTCCTCCTCCACCAGGCCGACCACGGCTCGTACACCGCGATCGTCGACTGCGAGAACCGCTCTCTGGACGACGTCCATGCCGACGTAATCGCTCACCTCGACCTCAGCCAACCCACCGACGGGAGTCCCCGATGACCCAGAACTCCCCACCCCTGGTTCTGCCGCCCGGCCTGTCCCGCGCCATCGCCGCTCTTCAGGACAAGGACCGGCACCGCCTGGACGACGCCGTCACCCGGCTCCACACCGTCAACGGACGTCTGTGGGACACCGAGGACCGGGTGCGCGGCGCCTTACTCTCCGCCGCCCAGGTCGCCGACTGCAAACGCGAGATCGACCAACTCAACGCCGAACGCAACGCCCTCGCCGAGCGGGCCGACGAGGTCCTCGGCTCGCTGACGGACGCAGGTCGCGCCGATGCGCCGCTGCACACAGAGACGCTCGCCTCCGTCATCGACCGTCTTTCGGTGCTGACGCTGCGAATCTGGCACAGCGAACGGGCGGCAGCCCGGGACGAGCTGGCCCGCCGACGCGTCCCCGCCCTCCACGGCCAGCGAGAGGAACTGCGCGCCGCCCTCGACGCGCTGGTATCCGACGTCGTCGCCGGCCGCCGCCGGCTTCCCGTACCGGCCCGCTTCAAGTTGTACGGCAGGGACAACGCCGCCCCCGCGGAGATCAAGCCGAGTCGGCACCTACGCCGAGTCCTCGCCTTCGGCGGGCTAAGCGAGTGCGGCAAGAGCACCAGCGCCGGATTCGTCCAGCGCACGTGCGGTGCCCAGCGCCTCAAGATCGGCTTCCTCCTGCGGCAGGCCGCCCACCGGGAGGGCCTCGCGGACCCGTACTCGTTGTCGGCCCGGCGCCAGGCCGAGCTACTGCTCGGCGAGTTGAACCGTTTCGCGGATGCCCACGTCGACACCTGGCTGTTCACCATCGAGTCCGTCCACGACAACGCCTCGATCGCCGAACTCAAGCAACTCATGGGCGACACGCTCCAGATCGTCTATCTGGACGCCTCCTTCGCCGTACGCGTCGAGCGATCCGGGACACCGGCCCAGACCGTCGCCGCGAAGGACGAGATCAAGATGAGCCGCGGCGCCCACAAGGTCGCCGCGCTCGCCGACCACGTCATCGACAACACCGGCAGCATCGCCGCCCTCCGCGCCCGCCTCCGCCGCATCGCAGCCCCACCCGCCGCCACGGCACTGCGCGTGGCCACCCCCTACGGGCTCGGCCTGCCGGCCGCCATCGCCTCGGCGACGGCCGACTTCACCGACGCAGTACGGGCATACGGCCCCGGCGTACAGCTCGCCGCCCTGACCGGCAGCCCCGGCGAGGGCAGTTGGATCGCCGGATGGTCCGACCTGGACCTTCTGGTGATCGCCGAACACGAGGCCATCAGCCGGGTCCACGAGGCCCTGGAGCAGTACCGGACCGCCCTGGGCGGTGCGGCATCCCTCGGCCCCACCCTCGTCACCCCCGGCGAACTGACCGCCCGGCGCCTCACCCCACGCCTGGCGTTCGCCCTCCACCAGCTCCAGCAGGGCAGCCCCGTCCTGCACGCCGCACCCGACCTCGAACTACCGTCGATCAGCAGAGAAGAGCTCGCGCTCGCCGCCGTCCGCGAACTCCCCCAGGTCATCCTGACCATGCGCCGCCTACGCGCCGACGCCAGGCCGGCCACCCTGCGGCAGCTCTACAAACACCTCGTACTCGCCTGCCGCCTCCTCCTCCGCGAGCACAACCAGTGGGAGTCCGGCCCCGACCGGATCCTCACCGCAGCCTCCCGCATGCCGGGCCTGCCCAACCTCTCGGCGCCCTCCCTGGCCGAGATCTCCAGCGCCTGGCGCAACGGCGACACCGACCGCGGCCTCAAGCCCGTCACCACGGCTGTCGACCAGTTCCTCACCTGGTACGCCGCCCAGCTCGCCGCCTGAACGGCGTCCCCCTCCTTCTCCATCCGACAGGAGCTTCGCCATGCCTGAAACCATCACCATGCCGTCCTTCTCCGCCCGGATCGTCGAGCGCCTCAGCGTCGGAGCCACAAGCCGCCGCGAACGCGTCATCCACTCCCTCGACGGCCTGGAGGACCCGGTCCACCCCGACACCCTCGCCAACACCGGAGCTGACCTGTGGCGTCTGCTCCAAGAGCAGGTGACGGGCGAAATCGCCTCCGTGGACTTCCTCCTCGGCCTGGACGCCGGCGGCATCCTGCCGACCGTCTCCCTCGCCGGCGCCGCCCACCTCCCGTACAAGATCGCCTGGAAACTGCACCTCCCGCTCGACGGAGCGGTCCGCTTCAGCGAGCCCCACGCGATGCGCACCGACGTCTTCGCGTACGGCATCGCTTCCGGCCAGCGGATCGTCATCGTGGACGACGAGATCACCACAGGCCGGACCTTGGCCAACCTCACCCGGCGCCTCCGCGAGGCCGGCGCCGTCCCGCTGGCGGCGGCCTGCCTGGTGGAGGACACCACCCGAGGAGCCCGCGACCTGCTCACCGACCTCGGTCTGCCCCTGGTCTCGCTCACCACGATCGAAGGCACGGCATGACCGCGGTCGCCCCGGCGGGGATCCGGTTTCACCACGGTTCCCCGGTCATCCCCGCCGGGGCCGTCCACACCACCCCGCTCGGGTACGACCGGGGCAGCGCTCCCATCGGCGCGCCACTCCCGCTTACCCCTTCCACCGAGCTCGTCCACCGCCTGAGCGGGTGTGGCGAGATCGTGGTGGCCTTCGACGGGAAGCTCGGCGACTCCCTCCTCGCGCTGTCCGGGGTCCGCGCGGTCCTCGACTGGCTACGGCTGCGGTCGGTTCGCGTGACCGTTCGGGCGGTAGGTCCGTACGCGGGACTGATCGCCCGTGCCGGGCTCATCACGACGCCCGAGGCCGCCACCCCCAGCGGATGGCGTGCAGTGATCGGAGACCGGACGGGAATCGAGTCCTACGGCTCGGAAGCGGCGGTGCGCCTGGTGCTGGACCCGGCTGCCCCACCGTGCTGGTCGACCGACGGCCGCGCCCACTCGGACCTGCCGGCCCGCCACTACCTGGCCCTGGAGCGCCGCCTGGGCATCCGTCTGCCCGGCACCGCACCCTTCGCTCCGATCCTCGCGACCAGCCCGAACAACCTCGTGGAGGAACTGCGCTCGGTGGGCTGGCTGGGCGGCCTGACCATCGGGGCCATTACCGCCACCAGTTGGCCGGAGCGCAAGGACTACACGACCCAGCGCTACGTCGAGCTCGCCGAGCACATCGCCGAGAGCCAGCAGACCCAGGCCCGGCTGCTGCTCATCGGCGGCAACCCAGGCGACGGCCTCCGCATCACCGCAGAGGCCCCTCGACGCCATGTGCAGATCCTCCGCCTTGACGGGATGCCGGCCGACCACCTCGCCGACCTCTTCCCGCACTGCCACCTCATCGTGGGCAACGACACCGGTCTCACCCACCTCGCCGCGATGGCGCGAGGCGGGGAGTACAGCGGCCCGCCGGTCATCGGTCTGTACGCGCGCCACAGCCACAGCAAGTGGCGCACCGGCCTGCCGCACCACCACGCCGTCGCCACCGACCTGTCCGACCGCATGCACCAGGGCGACCTCTGCCCCGTCCGCGACTCCATCGCCCCGGACACGGACGTGCACATGGACGCCTTCCCGCCCACAGCGCTGGCCCAGATCGGCCTGGAACTCCTCGACGGGGGAAGGCCATGAGCATCCGGCCTCTCCTTCGGTTCGGTCCGGTACGGCGCTTCACCCGCAACCTGCTCTGCCCCGTCGACCTCCTCGGCCGCCCGCTGCTCCTGAAGTACACCCGCGACCCGGCCGAGGCCCGCGAGGAAATCCGCGGCCACGCCCGCCTGGCCCGGCACTACCGCGTCCCCTCCCTCCATGCCCACCTGCGCGTGCCGGGCGGGCACCTCCTGGCGTACGAACGTCTCCCCGGCGGCACCGACCAGGGCCTCCTGCTCGACCTTCTCAACGCGGACGAGCCGAGCGGCGACCTCCACACCTACATGGACCAACTCACGGCCGCGTACCGAGAGGTCATCCTCGCGACGGCATGGCCGACCGATCCGGCGCACGTCGTCCGCAAGCTGTACTGGAACCGCGCAGCACCCGGCGGCCGACTCAACACGTACTACGCCGGCAGGGACTTCCTGATCGCCGACGGCATCGTCAACATTCCGGTCTCCCGCCTCAACACCTACACCCTGAACATCAACGGCCGCAGACACAGCCTCGACTGGGCTGCCACCCTCCGCTGGCTGCGCGCCCACTTCGCCACGAGCGAGCCGGTCTGGGCGGCCCTCACCCAGGGCGACCCCACCGACGTCAATCTCGCCCACCCGCTCGCCTGGTTCGACTACGACACCGCCGGGATGAACAGCATCCCCGGCGAGTTCGCGAACTTCCTCTGGTACGCCTCCGCCCTCGGTGGCTGGCTCGTGCCCACGTACAACCCGGCCGCGTTCTCCGACCACCCCGCCGCCTTCGACCACGTCCCGGCCAACACCCCCGAGATCGGACAAGCGGCCGTCGACCACACCACCGGCACCGTCCACATCGACTACACCCCGCGCCTCTCGGCTCCCCGGCGAGCCGCCGTGGCCGCGTACTGGAATCAGCTCGTACGACCGGTCGCCGACCGCCTCTGGCCCCGCGGGGATCTGGCGAACCTGCTCCGCCCGTACCTGGCCATGCGCATCCTCGGCGTCTACAACCTGTGCGACCTGGCACCCGAGGACCGGCTTGTCCTCCTCGCCCGTCTCGCCGAGGCCATGAGCCCAGCCTTCGACCCCGCCACCTACTTCTGCCCGCTGGAGTCGCCATGCCCGGCCCCCTGAACGGCCGCACCGCCTTGGTCACCGGAGCCACTGGCGGCCTCGGCTCGGCCATCGCCCGCCGTCTCGCTGCCGACGGCGCCACCGTCGCCCTCGCTCACCTCCACGACGACCAGGCCGCAGCCGACCTCGCCACCCGCATCACCGACAGCGGCGGCACCGCCATCCCCCTGGCAGCCGACGTCCGCGAGGCCGAGGCCGTACGTACCCTCTCCCACCTTGCCCACGACCGGCTCGGCCCGATCGACATCCTGGTCAGCAACGCCGGCGCCTACCCCCGCCAGCCGTGGATGGAGACGACACAGGCCCACTGGGACGACGCACTGGCCACCAACCTGACCAGCCACTACCTCCTCGCCCACGAGCTCACCCCCTCCATTACGGCCGCCGGCTGGGGCCGGATCATCACGATCGGCTCCGTCCTCGCCACGGCGGGACGCCATGACCTCGCCGGCTACGTCAGCGCCAAGGCCGGCCTCGAAGGACTCACTCGCGCCCTCGCCCGCGAACTCGGCCACGCAGGCGTCACCTCGAACTGCGTCGCCCCCGGCTCCATCCGCGTCCCCGCCGAGGACACCGTCGTCGACGACCCCGAGGCCATGACCGCCCGGCAGCTCGCCCGCCAGTGCGTCCAACGCCGGGGCCGCCCGGACGACGTCGCCGCGGCCGTCGCCTTCCTCGCCACCGACGACGCCGGCTTCATCACCGGACAGACCCTGCGCGTCGACGGAGGCTGGATCCTTGGCTGACATCTGGCTCATGCGTCACGGTGCCTACGAAGGCCACCGCCCCGGTTACCACGCCCCACACGAGGCCACTCTCACGGAGGAGGGCCGCGATCAGGTACGCCGCTCCCTCCCCCTCCCCGAGGGGATCACCGCGATCGTCACCAGTCCGGTCCCCCGTGCCCGTCAGACAGCCACCCTCGTCTCGCACCTCACGGGCTTGCCGATCGTGGCCACTTCCGGCCTCCTTGCCGAATGGCGCGCCCCGAGCATCGTCCTCGGCCGCACGGCCGAGACCTATCCGCCGGCCTACCGCGCCTGGCGCGCCCGGCGCCTCGCCAACCCCTCCCTACGCTGCGAGGACGGCGAGAGCCTCACCGAGCTCCACACCCGCGCCCGCCACTGCGCCGCCTTCCTCCACCACACCGCCGGGCGCCACGGCCTCCTCCTGGCCGTCTCCCACACCCTGCTCCTCGGCGTCCTCACGCACCTCCCAGAAGGCCCCGCCGCCTTCGCCACCGCGGCAAGAACCCCTTGGCAGTTCGCCGAGCGTCGCCTATTCACCCCTCTCCGGTCCGTCCGCGTTGTCCCGACATCAGGTGATCACTGATGTCGTGCGACCGGCCTGCTCCGCTTGTTGCGGCCGTGCAAGCGGGACTTGAGAAAGCTCACCTATTGTCAGTGGCTGGTGATATACGTCTGCGGTATGGATCCGATCACCGCAGCGGCCCTCGCCGCGCTGGCCGGCGGTCTTGGCGGCGAAGCCGGACGGCAGGCGTGGCAAGGACTTACCACGCTGGTGCGGCGCCCATTCGGGCGAGCCGCGACCCAGGGGACACAAGACGACGGGACGCCGCAGGTCAGCTCCGGCGAACTGGAAGTCGCCGCGCTCGAGGGAGACCCTGCCGACCCGATGCGCGCGCAGGCACTGGCCAGCGCCCTCGGCGTGCGAGCCGCGCTGGATGGAGAGTTCCGCATCATGCTCGATGAGTGGTGGCAGCGGGCACAGGCCAACTCCTCGGTCGGCGACGTGCACAACTGCATCAGCGGCGGCACGCAGAATGGCCCAGTGCTCCAAGGCCGGGACTTCTCAAGCCTCACCTTCAACATAAACACACCATGGTCTCCTGCGACAGGGACTGATCGATAGGGGGCTCGCCCAAGCTCGAAAGCGGCGCATCGCAGGCTCGGGTCGAGTCGGCTGATGCCCGCCGCGGGGCTGCCACGGCGGCAGCGATTACACGCTCGACTTCCCGGACAGATAACGGCGGAGGCCCAGGGGAATCATTCAGACTGCGCATTCAGCCAGGCCTCGATAAACATCGACGCCTCTCTTTCCTCGGCCGCAGACTGTTCCAGGTCTTCTTCCCATTCAACGCTGCGAAACAACCCTCTCTCCCGCCATTTATCCAACGGCACTTCCAGGTTCTCACCATTAGCCTCGTCGAGAGCACGCCTTGCCGCGCTGTAGACCAGGCGCAATTCGGCGCCGACGACATGATAGTCACCGCGTGCCGGAAGAAGCCGCTTATGCAAGGGCAAGTTCCTGTCTACCTCAACGCATCCGAGGTAACTGGGAGCTTCTTCTCGCATCGTCTCATGCAGGTCCACCGCCTGCTCCTCACTAAGCCCAGAAACGGTAGAGACGGCGAGATTGCAGTCCTCGATCAGGGTAGTAAGCCCAGGCACCGTGAGGGACTTCCAGAGCGCGGGTTCCCGAGCAAGGAAATGAGCAGCGAGGTCAGCAGCCGAAACACCGCCACCATTGAAGAACAGACTCGCGATGGCCACACCCAGATCCCGTCGATATTCGGGAACAACCCGTGAGAGCTGGGTCAGCACGACTCGGTCGATCTGCTCGGGCAGCACCTTATCCTCATCAAATAGCAGAGCGATACTCTTGCGGCTCACGGTTCCCCTTTCCTGCGATTGATCCCCACGAAAGTGCGATAACTCCGAACTTGACAGCTCGTTACGGAAGTCCGCCCACGTCAAACCGGGCGGAGCCGAAATGGAAGATTTCTTTGCATACTCAAACTGAGCCTGAGCCAGGGTTTCCGGCTGCCCGAAAATAAGTGCCGAGATTCGAATCTTCCCTCGTTCCGACACCGACGCCACAGTTCCGATACCCGAGAAAACCAGGGGCTCCCGAGCAGAATCATGGAGCGTTGTAGTCGCCGTCGACGTTGTCAGCCAACGCGGGTCGAAGGTGATGACCACCTTCTTTGTCCCGATAGAAAAGACCAGATGGGGATCCTGGGCCAAGATTCCGGTCGGTTCCTTCAACGGCACCTCGGGGGGATTGTTGCAACGCATAGCGCTTTCGAAGGAGACCAGAAGGCCACGATGCGCCTTCTCTGCGGTGTCCTCGCGGAGCGTCACCGCCTCCGCATCCCATGTCTCGAACAAGGGGCGAACGATCCGGACGAACTCCCCGGGCGCCATCCCCTGCCCGCCAAATGGCCTCGTGCCGTCGAGTCCGGCTCTCCTCGCGGCAGCTGCCACCGCGTTGCTCTGCGCGAGCATCGCCACCCGCGGCAGGTTGACCAAGTCGACGCTGGAGAACCGGGCTCGCCAGATCTGTGAAGACCTGCGCAGCTCCTCAGCGAGGTCCTCGTCGGTAGCCTCGGCCTCCGAAGGCGGGCCCGCCATTGTGATGTTCACGTCGCCATGGATCGCTCCTGCCTGGATGGACGGCCCAGTCACCTGCCCGGAGAGCTCGTTTCTGACCTGGGATGACTTCGGGAAGGAACCCTCTCTGCCCCCTGCTTGATCCACTGCTTCCTCCCGCTCATTCTCACGCGGCCTGATCAGGCCAGACAGGCAGTCAACACCATCTGCTATAGCGGCAAGAGGTGTTCAAGACAACCCGAAGCCAGCCTGACAGCAAGGCAGCTCACAGCGGCTGTGGAACAGTGGGATGCCTTCCACCTCAGAAACGAAGGCAGAGCGAGCCAACGGGAACAGCTCGCCGATCTCACGCCGCAGGGGCATCCAGCGGTGCTGCTCTCAGCACCGTCCGCACCCGGTGGCCCTGAACGCTCCGCCACTGGTCAGGAAACCCACGACCCCAAAACGCGCCGAGCACCCACCTGTTCCACGGGACAAGCGGTCTGGCCGGGACTATGGCCGATCGGATCCCAAGGCGGTTTCCACGTCCTGGCCGCCCCAGCTGTCCCGGGTACGCCACAGGACGTGAACGCCGAAGGCGTCACGCAAGGTGTCGGCCGACCAGTCCTTGGCGGGCGGTTCGCAGAGAACCAGGTGGAGGCGGTCGGCAGGGGTGGACAGGGTGTGGTTGATCTCCAGGAGCCGGGCGGCTCCCGCGCGCAGATCAGCGTGGGTGGAGCGGCCGGCCCCGAGGACCTCGTAGAGGAAGTGGCCGTCTTCCGCGACGCGGCTGACGTCGATGACCGGAGAGTCTGTCGGCTGCAGGTCGGCCCACAGCAGGGTTGATTTCAGTGCGTGGCGCACGGCCTCGTGCTTCTTGCACGTGCGGTCGGTGGACGCCGCGGTCTCCAGCGCGTCCATGAGACCCTTCGCTGTTGCTGCCTGCGTGGCTGGCATGTCTTCGACGGAGGTCACGGGCTCGGCTTCCTTCTGATGGGGCTGCTGAACAGCGGAGGCGGGTGCATTCTCGGTTCCCGGTTCGAGCGCGGCAGCCAGGCGGCGCTGGAGGGTCTCCCGGGCCGCGGCCAGAGACTGGGACCAGCCGGAACGGGCCAGATCGTCCTGGATTCGGCTCTCGTCCAAGCCGTTGTCCTTGAGCGCGCGGTTGGTATTCGTCGCGAGGTCGCGCAGAAGGCTCAGCTGGTGCCTGTCCGGAGATCCGAGGACACGCCGCACGTCCACCCAGTCCGCCTGGTCGCGACGCAGAACGCGGTTGGCCATGCCCTTGAGCTCGGACAGACGATCGCGGGCGTCCTCCGGAGCGGTGCCGCCGCCGGTCAGCTCAGCGAGAATGTCGAGCGCCGCCACGTAGCGTTCGGCCATCCTCGGCGAGATGGGCTGACGGCCGCGCTGGTCCGCTGTGAGCAGACAGTGGTTCGTCTCGTGGGCGAACACCCAGCAGTCCAGTTCATCGCCAGGCCGCGGGGCAACCGAGCCGTGCCGCACTGTCAGGAACAAGGGTCCGTCGAAGGCGGGTGACAGCGCCTTGACCCTGTAGCGGCCACCGGGCCCCGGGCCGGTCACCCGGACCCGCATGTCGGTGCCGATCTCCGGGATGTCGCCGTCTGCCACGTTCCGATGGGTTATGGCGGCCACCTCTCCGGGGGTGCCGTCGGTGTTCGTGAGGGCCTCCGGGAGTGGCGAAGTGTGCAGGACCGTCAGACTCTGGGTGCTGCGGGTGAGGGCGACGTAGAGCTGGCGCAGGCCGGCCGGGCCGCGGTCGGCGATGGTGGCCGGTTCGACAACGAGGACGTGGTCGTACTCCATGCCCTTGGCCTGGGCTGCGGCCAAGACGGACACCGCCGCACGCTCCTGGCCCGTGATGCCGTCGGCCTGATCCAGGTGGCGGCTGATCTCGTCGAGCCAGCCGGAATCGTCCGGGACGATGACGGCGACGGACCGAAGCGTGTGCCCGTCATTGGTGCCGACGAGGCGGGTGACGTGAGTGACGGTCTCGTCCAGGAGTTTCCACGGCTCGATCGGCATCGTCCGGACGGCGTCCTCGCCCGCCATGCGTATGGCCTGGGGGTAGGGCAGCGCGGGAGCGACCGTGCGCGCCAGGGGCGCGACGAACTCCATGATCTCCGCCGGCACGCGGTAGCTGGTGTTCAGCTCTGCGACCCTCCAGTCGCCGTGGTCGGACAGGATGGTCCCGAGACGGTCCCAATCGGTGTAGGTGTGGGGGCCGGTGGCCTGGGCGAGGTCGCCGAGAACAGTCATGGAGCCGTTCGCCGCAGAGCGTCGGCGCAGCGAGCGGGCCTGCATGGGTGCCAGGTCCTGTGCCTCGTCGACGACGATGTGCCCGTAGCGCTGCGGGGTCTCCCCGGTGATGAGATACCGCAGTTCTTCGAGGCAGACGTGGTCGTCGAGGGTCCAGGGATCGTCGTCGGCCCTGTCGGCCCGGGAGCGGTGCAGGGCAGCCTGCTCCTCGTCGTCGAGGATGCCCTCGGCGCAGGTGCGAAGGATGCCTGGCGAATCGTAGAGGCTGCGGAGGGCCTCCCTGGCACCCGGCGACGGCCATATACGTTCGATGAGGCGCTCGACCTGGCGGTTGCGTCCCAGGTCACGGCGGATCGTGTCATCTCGGCTGCGGCGCGGGGCGACGGCAACGAGTTCCTGCAGCAGGCGGTCGACGAGCAGGCTGCGGAACCGGTCGCGGCGCTCACGGTAGGAGCCGTCGGCTTCGCGTACGTCCTCGAGAATCTCGAGGACCTCGGAGCGCGGGATGCGCAGGGTCGTGCTCCCGGCTGTAACGGTGAACTCCGGCTTGGCGTCCTCGTAGGAGGGGGTGGTGGTGAAGTCGTCAAGGGCCTCCGGCCGGCACTCCATTTCGACGCGTCGCCGCAGGACGGCCGCCATGCGTTCGTCGGACTTCACCGTCCGCGCCTGCGACGTGTCGTCGCCGTGGATCTCGCCGTCCCAGAGTCGGGTCAGCTGCACGGCGTTGACGTTTCGGGTGCCGAGAGTGGGCAGGACGTGGCTGACGTAGTCCAGAAAGCGCTGGTGGGGGCCGACGACGAGGATCTCCTGAGCCTTGAAGTGCCCGTTGTTGACGAGCCAGGTCACGCGGTGCAGGCCGACCGCGGACTTGCCGGTGCCCGGCCCTCCCTGAACGACGAGGATGTCGGATGGGGAACCGGTGACCAGAGCCATCTGGTCACGGCGGATGGTCTCGACGATGTCCCGCATGCTGCCGCTCCGCGAGCGCTGGAGCTCGCGCAGGAGAAAGTCATCGAGTTGCTGCGGCTTTTGACGGTGGAGACGGGCGACGTCATTGGGGGTGAGGACGGGCGGGTGTATCTGGCGCTGCCGCTGTGCGGCGGCGGCCTCGTGCGCGCGCCCGGCCACCGGTTCAACGTCGTGTGCAGCACGTCGCGGGTCGGGGGCAGACACGGCAATCTCGTCGAAGTAGTCCTTGACGACCCGCTCGGCGCAACGCAGTCGTCGATGCAGAAGCACCTCGCCCGGTGCGTCAGGCTGCGCCTCTAACCACTTTTTGGCGAGCGGGCTGGTCCACAGCACGACGACGGTGTCGCGGGTGCGGATATCGGAGACGGCGCGGCGACCGATGTACCAGGGCCCGGGCTCTCCACCAGGCTCCTCCCGGACATCGATGCGGCTGATGACCAGCGATTCGTTGCCGAGACCGCCATACTCCGCGGCCCGCTCCTCGGCCGCGAGCCGGTTGGCGACACTGTCCTTGCCGCTGGCGGAGGCTGAGCCAACCGACCCCCCGGTCATCTCGGCAAGCCGTTCGTCATAGCAGTCGTAGGCGCGGTCGACTGCCTTCTGCTCGATGGCGATGATCTCGTCGCGCGTGATGTCGTCGCGCGTTTCGGTGCCCATGTATTTCCCCTCCCTTGCAGCGCCCCGAGAGGTGCTGCGCCGGGCAGATGCCCGTTCCCCGGCGAAAGAACTATCAGAGACGAGTTGGTGACAAGCCGTCAGGGAGTCAATTCCTCGGCCAGCTCGCCGACCTCCGCCCGCCAGGTGCGAACCTGGTCGCGAGTGGGGCCGATCTCGTACTGGTGGTAGTGGCATGCCAGACAGAGGTGGGACCAGAGGGCCTTGGCCCGGCGTGCGGTCTCCTCCGTGGTGCAGTAGCGCAGGCAGAGCATCTTGGCCCGCGTGCTCTTGGTGCGGGCGAGTCCCGCCATGGCCGAGTCGAGGGTGCGGTCAACGGCGATCTCCAGGGCGGTGCGCAGCGCGACGGCCGCGCCCCGGTGGCGGCCGGCAGGTGTTGCCCCGCTGCGCCCTTCGAGCAGCTGGTCGGCTGTGAGGAGGAGCTCTTCGACCGAAGTAGGGGCGGGAGCGGACATCACGCGGTCACCTCCGGCTTGCGCACCTTCGCCACGATGGCTTCGATCTCGTCCACGAACCGGTGAGGGTCGGTGATCCGCGCGCCGGCGGGGTGCGCCCCACGCTGGCACTGCTTGAGGAATCCCTCGGCGCGCGGTCCGCAGAGCACCGCGAGGGCCCGGAAAACGTCATCCTCGGTTTCCGTGGCGTGCCCGAGCAGCGCCACGGCCGCGACCTTCAAGAGCCTGTCCGAGTCGGTGATGGCTGCCTGCAGCTCCTGTTCCGAGCCGCCGGAGCGGTAGTGCCGGATCCAGGCGGCCTCGACGAAGGCGTTCTCCAACGCGATACGGCACAGGCTCGGCAGCACATGACTCTGTGCCGTCACGGGCAAGTCCTTGGTACTGGCGAGGGCACGTGCATCCTTGAGCGCCTGCTTGACCGGGTCGGTCACCGGCTTGACCTTCACCTTGGAGTGCTTGTCACGCTCCACCTCGAACACCGTGACCGGCAGCTCCTGGCTCGCGAACGCCCTCTGGAGCCTGGTGTCGTGGGTGAACACGACGACCTGCCGGTGCTCGCCCAGGTCGTGCAGGACCTGAGCGAGTCCGTGCACCTTCGCGGGGTCCATGGACTGGACGGGGTCGTCGATAACGACGAACCCGAACGGACTGTCCGCCGTGGTGGCGCGGGGCAGGAACAGCGACAGCGCGAGGGAGTGCTGCTCGCCCTGGCTCATGACGCTGAGCGCCGACGCCTCCTTGCCGTCTACGGAGACGTCCATGACGAGCTTGCGGACCACGGCCTTCTCACTGCCCTGCAGGTTCACGGACTTCAGGTCGATGCTGCTCTCCTGGCGGAGCCGTTCCCAGATCCTCTGTGACTGCTCGGCGAAGCCTTCCATACGCCGTTCCCGCAGCTCGGTGGAGAGCTTCTTGATCCAGCTACGGGCCTTCTTGATGTCGGCCAGACGCTCCTTGCTCCCTTCCGTGGCGCGCGCCGCCTTGGTCCAGCTCGCGAGGTCGGAGACGAGCCGGCGCCACCGCTCGTCGCGCTGCTCCAGTTCCTTCGCCGAGTACTCCTTCACCGAGGCGCACGCGTCGGCCAGGGTCGCGGCAGTCTCACCGGCCCGGCGGGCGAGCTCAGCCGGGTCACTGACGGTCCGGCAGGCGAGCCACGCGCTCCACGGGTCGGCGAGGGCGGCGGGAATCCGCTGGGGCTTCTCGATCAGGTTGTGCACCTCCCGTACCGCTGACCGAAGTTCTCGGCGAGCGTCCTCAGCGGCCTGCGCCTCGTCCCGCAGTACGGCGATCTGGGCGGTGGCACTCTCCGCCCAGGCGTCGTCGAGGACCCCTCCGGATCCGCACACCGGGCAGAACTCCTCGTCGGGGTGACGGGTGGCGTGGTCCAGCGCCTTGGTCAGGAGGTCGGCGCGCTGGAGGGCGTCCTCGGCGCCGGTGGCGCGGACGTCCTCGCTCTCGGCGAGCGCGAGGCGCAGCCGTTCGACCGCGGGATGGACCTGCGTCATGTCGGGTCCCCGCATGTCTACGGCAGCGCGCAGTTCGGCGATGAGGCCCTCATCGGTGGTCGGCAGGCCGGCCACCAGCCCGTCGAGCGTCTCGAAGTCGTACGTTGCCTCGTCGACGGCAAGCAGAGCCTGAACGGCGCGGTCGTCGTCCTCCAGGGCGTAGAGCGCCTGCTTGATCTCAGGCAGCTGGCTCTTCACGGCCTTGGCCGCGTCGCCCAGTTCCTTCTCCTCCTTCTGGAGGCGGTTGTCGGCGGCGCTCAAGTGGCCCAGGCCCAGGATCGAAGCGATCGCGTCGTACATCTGCGACGGCTTTCCGCTGAGCATGCGGTCGAGATCGGCGTACGACAGGAACGGCCGGTAGTCCGTCAGGGCCTGCAGCCAAGGGGCACGATCAGCGGGAACGCAGCCGTGGCCGGGCCGCCTGAACTCCCCCTCGGAGTCGGCGAAGCCCTCGGACTTCCAGGCGCGGGTCAGGGTGCTTCTGCCCGTGTCCCCCTCGACGGCGAGCTTGACCTCGATCACCGGCTTGGCGCCGTCATGCAGGTTGCGCCAGTTGCTGCTCCGCGTCGCGTCCTGTCCCTGCCAGCGCATGTTCGTGCCCGTGAACGCCGACTCCACACCTTCGGCGATGCTGGACTTGCCGGAACCGTTGCGGCCGACCACGAGCGTCACGCCAGGGCGAGGATTGAGTGTCAGCCAAGCCTTGGGCCCGATCCCGCGGAATCCGGTGACAGCGACCGAGTCGAGGTAGACACGGCGGACCGAAGGCGCCCCGGACGGCTCGGCGTCGCCCAGCGCCTCCTTGAGGAGCGTCTTCACGGATTCGCCGAGCTTTGCTTCAGCCAGGCGGGCCGCCACCGTCTCGGCGAGAGACAGAGCCTGGCCGTCGGCAACCGGCCGACCAGGACGGTGGTCGTGCTGGGCGTCCTGCTGGGGCTGTTCGTTTTCGGATTCGGTCATGAGGTGCCTCCCGGGATTCCGGCTGGGTGCGAACGGATGGGACACCGGCTCGGTCGGGGAGTTGATGGCTCCCGTGCCTGTTTCGCCGACACCACGGAAGGTAGAGCGAGTGAAGTGCCTTGACCTGCTCGCAAGTTGATAACCCTGGTTATCAACCATCAGAAGAGAAATGATTGCTTCTTTGCGTGACCCGCAGGATGGCGTCGGGCAGCGTGCGGTGCGCCGGCCCGGAGCAGCAGCGGATCATCGCTCGACGTAGGGGGCGGCGCCCACTTGAGCGTCGGCCCGAAGGCCCTTCCCACCCTGTCCCGGCGCCATGCAGTTCGTTAGGTGGCGCGGCACCGGGACGGGGCGGGCAGGGGGTCAGTAGTTCCCGTTGCCGAGGATGTCTCCGTCGGCGCCGTACACGGTGACCAGGCCGTTCTTGCTGGCCTTTCCCCGGCTGGACTGGAAGTCCGCGAACGCGGAGGCGAGGAGTTTGGCGCTGCCGGTGTCCGCGCTGGTCAGTCCACCGGTGTAGTTGGTGTAGATATCGGCCGAGTCCAGAATGTCGTTGTTCACGTCGGCACCCTGGATCTTCGTGACGTGTGCGGCGGCTTCGCGTGTCTTCGCGGACTCGTGCGCCTTCGCGTACGCCTTGAACGCGTCAACCGTGGACAGCCGGGGCGGGGCGGCTTTGCCGGGGTTCGCCGACGCAGAGGACGAGGTGGTCGCCGGGGCGCTGCCGGAGGAAGCGCTGCTGGAGGAAGCGCTGTCGGAGACCGAGCCACCGGAACCGGAGCCCGCCACAGCAGCGATGGCGCCGATGACGATCACGGCGGCCAGGACACCGCCGCACCCGAGGCATCCCAGTTTGGCCTTGGACCTCTTCTTCCCCGGATCCGCGAACTGCGGAGTGAACTGCGGAGGCACGGGCTGCTGCGGAAAGCCGGGCTGCTGCCCACCCCATCCGGGCTGCTGCGGCTGCTGAGGGTTGTTGGCGGTCATCGAGGTTCCCTCCCCTTGGGCCGCGGACACGGCATCCGCGGCACCGCCTGCTTCCGACGCGGCCCACATCGACGGGCTGGCCTCGGGACCGTCGCGTGGTACGCCGGTACGGCAAGCGGGTGCCAAAGGTGCCCGACGGCACCCTCACAGAGAGAAGCGGGAGGCGATAACCCCGGTTATCACACCGAGCGGATCCTGAGAGGCATCACAGCTGTACAGTTCTGCCACCCGTCCGGGAGCAGCCTGCTCCGGCCGGGTACGAGCAGCGGCTCGCCAGTGGAGGAAGGGGGACCGATCACCGATGAGCACAGAGCGGAGCGTGACTCGTCCCATCCTGCCCGGGGCACGTGCCTGGCGTATCACCTACGCCGAAATCGCGGCCCTCGCACAGGTGCGGCGGCCCGTCCCCACGACGTGGAGCCGCCGGCACCCGGACTTCCCCGCGCCGCTCACTGTTGAGGACGGCCGCGCGGTGTTCGACGCCCGGGATGTCGTGGAGTGGCTCACGGCAACGGGCCGGGGCAACGCTGAACCACGCCGTCTGCGGGCGGAGTTGGCCCTGCACACCCTGGCGGCCTGGCGGACACCCGAACTTCCCGCATCAACACTGGTGGGTGCCCTGACGGCGCTCATCTGCCTGCGTCAACAGCTCGACACCGAAGTCTCGGGGCACGGCTGGGACGAAGTTCTCGGCAAGGCCACCCGCCTCGACTCCGACGACACATTCCTGCTGTCCGAGCTTCGGACCGTACCCGATCCTGAGCGGAACGGGAGCGCGCTGGCCGCGCTGGCCGACGAGCTCACCGAGGCCGCCTACACCCCTGCCGAGGCGTTCGACTGGACGCTGGAAGCCCGCCGCAGACTCGGCTCCCACGACCTGGCCGCCGACGAACCCACACCCGCGGTGATCCGCGCCCTCGCGGCCCTGTCCGGCGTCGACGTCCTCGGCGAGGAATCCGTCGTCGCCACCCCGTATGCCCAGTCCGGTGATCTCCTCGCCGCCCTGCACACTGGAGCGCGGGAGGACTCCGGCCACACCTACCTCGCCACCGACCACGACGCCACCCGCGTACGACTCATCCGGCGCCGGATGCTGGTACGTGGAGTGAACGAGTTTCAGCTCGACGTCACGCACGGCGAGGACCTCACGGCCGACGACTGGGGATATCCGAATCTCCTCGTCTGCGCCCTACCGTACGAGGCCGGGGAGACCCGCAGCGCGCGATCCGTCCTGGAGCGGGTGCAAAGCCTCACCGACTACCTCGACTCCGGCTCGTCCGCCATCGTCCTCGGTCCCGCCGACGTCTTGGTCCGCCCGCTCCCCCGGCACGGTGACGCCGACCGCCTGCGCCGTTCCTTCCTCCGCAGCGGTTTACTCAAGGCCGCGATCAGCCTCCCCGAAGGCGCCTATCCCTACCGCCCCGGCTACCGCACGGCGGTCTGGGTGCTGGCCCGCACGCCGGATGCACAGCGCACAGGTCTCGTACACCTCTCCGACTTCTCGGCGCAGCCCCTCACCGAACCGGTCCTCGACACGCTCACCGAAGACATCGCCATCTGGCGCGCCTCCGGCTGGCGCAGGGATTCCCGGCACCAGCCCCGCCACGCGGTCATCGTTCCCGTGAAGGAACTCGACGACCGGCCCGGCGCCGCCTTCACCCCGCACCAGCGCCCACCCGAGGCCCGCTACACCCGAACCGTCCTCGAACGCCCGGCCCGCATCAGCGAACTGGAACAACGCCTGACGGACCTCCGTGAACATGCCCGCCACCAGGCAGACCTGCGGGCAGCCCTGCGCATCCAAGCCATACTGCGCCCGGAGGAACAGCCGGTACGGCACACCACGGTCCGCAGGCTCCTCGACGAGCGCCGCCTACGCCGCCGCCCCGGCCATCGGATCGCCCCCGAACACCTCACCATCCACGGCCACTACCCCGTGCTCGCCCCGGAGGAAATCCTCGGCACCACACGCTTCGGCGACCGTCGCATCGACCGCGGTGTACTGCTCACGGCGTACGAACACGCCCAGTTCACCGAGCCCGGCGACATCGTCGTCACCGCCAGCCCGCGCTTCGGCGTTCACGTCGATGCGGAGGGCATGTCCGTCGTCGCCGCGCCCGCCCGGATCCTGCGCGTCCGCCCCGACGCCGATCCTCCGGTCCTGCCCCGCGTACTGGCAGCGCTGCTGCATGCCGCATCCGCCGATCAAGGGCGCACCAGCGGCGCGGTCCGGGCCTCCCGCAGCATCGAGGACCTCGCCATACCCGACCTGAGCCGCGCCGATGCCGAGCGGTACGACGCCGTGCTCGCCGAGATCGAAACCCGCGCCGCACTCCTGCGCGAACAGACCGCCGCCCTCGACGACCTGGCCCGGATCACGGCCGCCGGCGTCGCCGACGGAACCCTCACCTTCCAACACCTTCCCGAAGCCGACACCAGCACCGAGATTGACGCCCGCACCGGCGCCTGAAGGAGACGCACCACCCCATGATTCCCGGCCAGAAGAAGCCCGCCGACCAGGCGGAGCTGTTCAGCGCCTCCAGCGCCAAGGAGATCCAGGCCATCCTCTGGAAGGCCGCGGACAAGCTCCGCGGCTCCATCGACGCCGCGCAGTACAAGGAGTTCGTCCTCGGCCTGATCTTCCTGAAGTACGTCTCCGACGCTTTCGAGGAGCGCCGCGCCGAGCTGGCGAAGGAGCTCACCGAGGACGGCATCGCCGAGGACCGCCTCGACGACTTCCTGGAGGACCGCGACGAATACACCGGCGCGCACGTCTTCTGGGTGCCGGAGACCGCCCGCTGGTCGTGGATCGCCGCGAACGGCAAGAGTCAGGGCGTCGGCAAGCTGCTGGACGACGCCATGGACGCGATCATGCGCGAGAACGCTGCGCTGACCGGCGTACTCCCGAAGATCTTCAACCGCGACAACGTCGACCAGAAGCGCCTCGGCGAACTCGTCGACCTGATCAGCGACGCCCGCTTCGGCGGCAGCGAGGACAAGCCCGCGCAGGACGTGCTGGGCGAGGTGTACGAGTACTTCCTCGGCAACTTCGCACGGGCGGAAGGCAAGCGGGGCGGTGAGTTCTACACGCCCGCTAGCGTCGTCCGGCTCATCGTGGAAGTCCTGGAACCGTACGAGGGACGCGTCTACGACCCGGCATGCGGCTCGGGCGGCATGTTCGTCCAAGCCGCCAAGTTCATCGAGGCCCACCGGGGCCGCGGCCACAAGGCCGACCTCTCGGTCTACGGCCAAGAGCTCAACGAACGCACCTGGCGCCTGGGCAAGATGAACCTCGCGATCCACGGCATCGACGGCAACCTCGCTCCGCGCTGGGGCGACACGTTCGCCGAGGACAAGCACCCGGACCTCAAGGCCGACTTCGTCATGGCAAACCCCCCGTTCAACATCAAGGACTGGGCGAGGGACGAGGGCGACCCGAGGTGGAAGTACGGGGTGCCGCCGAGGAACAACGCCAACTACGCCTGGCTCCAGCACATGATCTCCAAGCTGGGCGAGCGGGGCACGGCCGGCGTCGTCCTGGCTAATGGCTCCATGAGCTCCCAGTCGAGCGGTGAGGGCGAGATCCGGCAGGCACTGGTCGAGGCGGACCTGGTGGCGTGCATGGTCGCGATGCCGTCGCAGCTGTTCCGGACGACGCAGATCCCGGCCTGCTTGTGGTTCCTCGCCAAGGACAAGACCCCGCAGGGCGCCCGGCGGCTGGACGACCGGCGTGGCGAGATTTTGTTCATCGACGCCCGGAACATGGGCGAGATGGTCGACCGCACGGAGCGCGTGCTGACGGACGCTGACCTCGCGAGGATCGCGGGCACGTATCACGCATGGCGGGGCACCGCTTCGGCGCGTGAGGCTGGGGTGACGTATGCGAACGAGCCAGGGTTCTGCTTCTCTGCCGACCTGGCCACAGTCCGGGAGCACGGGTACGTGCTGACGCCGGGACGGTATGTCGGGGCCGTCGAGGCGGAGGAAGAGGACGCGGAGGCGGTGGCGACGCGGATCGCCTCGCTGACGGAAGAGCTGTACAGGTTGTTCGAGCGGTCGGCGGAGCTGGAGAAGACGGTGCGGAAGCAGTTGGGGAGGGTCGATGTCTGAGTACTCTTCCGGGAACGCCGGGGAACTGGTTCTTTACCGCACGGAGGACGGCCGCAGCCAGATCCAGATGCGTGCCGCCGGCGACACGGTGTGGCTGACGCAGGCCGAGATGGCCGAGCTGTTCGACACGGGCATCCCCAACATCAACAAGCGGATCGGTCAGATCCTGGAAGACGGAGAACTCACGGAGGCAACTATTTCCTCTACGGAAATGGTTCGCCAGGAGGGTTCGCGTCAGGTTCGGCGCGACGTACTCGTCTACAACCTCGACATGATCCTCGCAGTGGGGTACCGCGTGCGGTCCCCGCGCGGCATTCAGTTCCGCCAGTGGGCGACAACCACGCTGCGTGAGTATTTGGTCAAGGGGTTCGCTCTCAACGACGAGCGCCTGAAGAACCCCGGTTCCGAGGGCTTCGACTACTTCGACGAGCTACTGGAACGGATCCGCGAGATCCGTGCCTCGGAGAAGCGGTTCTACCAGAAGGTGCGGGACGTCTTCGCGGCGACCAGCGCGGACTACCGACCCGACAGCGAAACGGCCCGGACATTCTACGCCACGATCCAGAACAAGCTGCTCTACGCGGCGACGCGCCAGACCGCCGCAGAGCTGATCCTCGCCCGCTGCGACCCGGCACAGCCCAACATGGGCCTAACCTCCTGGAAGGGCAGCCGGGTCCGCAAGGTGGACGTCAGTGTCGCGAAGAACTACCTCACATCTGAGGAGATCGGCACGTTGAACCTGCTGACGACACAATTCCTCGACTTTGCGGAACTCCGCGCCCGACGGCGGCAGCAGATCACCATGGCGGAATGGGGCACCGCGACGGCCCGGTTCATCGAGATGAACGACCTGCCGGTCCTCCCCGGACCGGGCAGGGCCACCCACGCGGCAGCCGCCGCGGCGTCCGCCGAGCGCTACGAGGCATTCGACGTCCAGCGGCGCGCTCTGGAGGTGCTGCGGGCGGATGAGGAGGCAGAGCGGGAGATGCGAGAGCTGGCACAAGCGGAGGGCAAATGGGACGCGTTGAACGAGCTTTCGACGGCGGCGGAGGAACTGGAGGGGGAGCGGTGAGTAGGCAGTCAGCGGGGCTGAAGAAGGCGGTGCGGGAGCAGCTGGGGAGGATCGATGTCTGAATGGCGCGCAACTACTCTGGATCAGTTGGTCAGGTTGCAGCGAGGGCACGATCTCCCCACGGGACAACGCCGCTTGGGAAAGGTACCCGTAGTTGGAGCGGCAGGGCCAAGCGGTGTGCATGACACAGCCATAGCTAAAGCGCCGGGAGTCGTGGTCGGGCGCGCTGGCGCTTCGATGGGCCACGCCACATATTGCGATGTGGATTTCTGGCCTCTGAATACGTCTCTGTACGTCACCGACTTCATGGGCAATGATCCACGCTTCGCATATTATCTACTCGACCAGATCGATTTCTCTGGATATAACTCCGGCGCTGCCCAACCAATGCTCAATCGGAATTACATCACGCAGATTCCGATCCACCTGCCCCATCCAGGCGAGCAGCGTGCAATCGCGACTGTACTCGGGGCGCTGGATGACAAGATCGCCGTCAACGAGCGCATCGCGGCTACCTATGAGGAGCTGCTTCAGTGCAAGTACACACAACTTGGCCTGTCTGACGAACCAGATGACGCCATCGCGGTCCCTGTCACCGACCTCGTCTCCTTCAATCGCAAGCTCACCAAGCCCACCGCCGACGAACCCGTCTATGTCGACATGGCGGCGCTGCAGACCAACCGTGCCAGCATTCCCTCTTGGACCCACCGAGCACCCAAGTCCGGCCCCCGATTCACGAACGGTGACACACTCTTGGCACGTATCACGCCGTGCCTAGAGAACGGAAAAACCGGGTACGTCGATTTCATGCAAGAGGGTGAGATTGGCCTCGGATCCACTGAGTTTATTGTCATTCGATCCATTGCCGGAATGCCCTTGGAACTGAGTTATTTCCTGGCACGTGATAGTCGGTTCCGTGAGCACGCAATTCGCAACATGGTCGGAACGTCCGGACGTCAGCGCGTGAGCGCTGCTGATGCAGCGAATTACTTCGTGAATCAACCGGACAGCGATGCCGTAGTGGCCTTCGGCAAGGAAGCTGCGGTGGCGTTCGCCCACATGAAGTCGCTCCAGGGTGAGTCCCGGAACCTCACTGCCCTCCGCGACACCCTCCTCCCCCAGCTCATGTCCGGCCGACTCCGCGTCAAAGACGCCGAGAAGATTGTCGAGGACCACGTATGACGCACCCCGACGACGGCAACGAGCACCACCGCCCCTTCGAGTCCGACTGGGAGCAGCTCGCCCTCGACGAGCTTGCCGAGCTCGCCTGGCAGCACGGACCCGGCAACAAGTTCGCGCCCGGCTCCGGGCACCGCAAGTCGTGGGACGACCTGATCCTCTACCCCGACCTCCGCGAGGCCGTCGAGCGGCTGAACCCCGAGCTGCCCCCGGACGCCGTCCGCGACGCCGTCGCCGTCGCGGCGTCCCCAGCCTCTCAGGACACGTACGAAGAGAACCGCACCGCGCACGCGTACCTGACGGCCGGCATCCGCTCCGTCACCTACACCGACGCTTTCGGAGCCGAGCACAACCCCACAGTCCGCCTCGTCGACCTGGCGAACCCGGACGCGAACACGTACCGCGCCCTCAACCAGGTCACCGTCATCGACGGCGAGAAGAACCGCCGCTTCGACATCGTCCTCTACGTCAACGGCCTGCCTCTCGCAGTCCTGGAGCTGAAGCGCGCCGGGGACGAGGACGCCACCCTGCAGGACGCGCACTCCCAGGTGGCGCGCTACGTCGAGGAGTTTCCGACCGCCTTCCGCTACAACGCCGTCGTCTTACTGTCCGACGGCATCGCGGCGAAATACGGCACCCCCTTCACCCCGTACGAGCACTTCGCGCCGTGGAACACGGACGAGTTCGGGGCCAGGGTCGACCCGCTCGACGCCGACGGGATATGGGACTCGGGTCAGAACCTGGCGCTGCATGGCCTGTTCACGCAGCCCCGGTTCCTCTCCCTGCTCCAGTCGTTCATCAACTTCGTCCCGTCGAAGCGGATGAAGCGCATCGCGAAACCGCACCAGTACCACGCGGTGACCCGAGCCTCCGAAGCCGTGCGGGAGGCCGCCGCGAGCGACGGGAAGGCCGGCGTCGTCTGGCACACGCAGGGCTCCGGCAAGTCGGAGGAGATGGTCCTCACCACCACGATGGTGATGCGTAACCCGGCGCTGCTGAACCCGACTGTCGTCGTGATCACGGACCGCACCGACCTCGACGATCAGCTCTACTCGACGTTCCAGGAGAGCGAGATCCTCCCGGAGGCGCCGAAGCAGATCCTCACCCGCGCCGAACTACGCGAAGAGCTTGCCGCCAAGCGCGTCGGGGGCATCCTCTTCACCACCCTCCAGAAGTTCGGTAAGACCAAGGAGGAGAAGGAGTCCGGCGCCGACCATCCGCTGCTCTCGGACCGCCGCAACATCGTGGTCGTCGTGGACGAGGCGCACCGCAGCCACTACGACTCCCTCGACGGCTACGCCCGCCACCTGCGCGACGCACTGCCGCACGCCACGCTCCTCGCCTTCACCGGCACCCCGATCTCCGAGGCGGACCGCAACACCCGCGAGGTCTTCGGCGACTACATCGACGTGTACGACCTCAAGCGGGCGGCTGACGACGGCGCGACCGTGAAGGTCTACCACGAAGGCCGGACCATCCAACTCGTCCTGGACGACGATGTCGACCCGACGAAGATCGACGAAGAGGCCGACCGCATCACCGACGGCCTCGACGACACCGAGCGCCGCCGCGTCGAGCAGGCCGTCACCACCATGAACGCGATGTATGGTGCGCCCGCCCGCATACGGGACCTCGCCCAAGACCTGGTGGAGCATTGGGAGGCACGGCGCGAACGGATGAAGCGCTTCGTCGGCGTCTCCGAGTCGGGCGGCTCGGCCGGCAAGGCGATGATCGTCTGCGCGACCCGCGAGATCTGCGTCAGTGTCTACAACGCGCTTCGAGAGCTGCGGCCCGAGTGGCACAGCGAAGAGGTCGACAAGGGCGCCATGAAGATCGTCTTCTCGACTAACTCCCGCAAGGACGAGCCGCACCTGCTCGCCCACGTACTGAGCGACAGCAGGCGCAAGGCGGTGATCAACCGCGCCAAGGACCCCGACGACGCGCTGGAACTGCTCATCGTCAACAACATGCTCCTCACCGGCTTTGACGCCCCGCCGATCCACACGATGTACCTGGACCGGCCGCTCAAGGGCGCCAACCTGATGCAAGCCCTGGCCCGCGTCAACCGCCGCTTCCGCGAAAAAGAGGACGGCCTCCTCGTCGGCTACGCGCCCCTCACCGAGAACCTCCAGCGAGCGATCGCCGAGTACACCGACGCCGACCAGCAGGACCGCACTCTCGGCCAGGACCTCGACCGGGCACTGGACCACCTGCGCAACGAGTACGACATCCTCACCGACATGCTGCGCCCCGTCGACTGGCAGTCGAGGCTTGCTCAGCCGACCAAGACGGCGTTCATCGACGCGGCGAGGAAGACAGCCAGCTACCTCCGTGACCCGCAGACAGCGGGCAACGACCCGGAGAAGCTCGACGACCCGCGCCAGACGCTCGGCCGCCGCTTCCGCGACCACGCCAACCGCCTGGAGCGCTTCTACGCGCTGTCCGCGAGCTCCCAGACCATCCACGAAAGGTTCCCCGACCATCCTGCCTGGCGACGGGACATCCAGTTCTTCATCGAGGCTCGCGCCTATATGGCGAAGCTCGACGCAATGGACCGCGAAGCCCGTGGGCTGCCCGTGGGCCAGAGCCGCGAGATCGAGCTGTATCTGGCGCAGCTGACGTCGTCCATCGTCGAGACCGACGGCGTGACGGACCTGTTCGCCGAGGCCGGCCTGGAGACAGCCGAGCTCACGCACCTCAACGACGCCCTCGTCGCCCAGTTGCAGAACAGCGAGACACCGCACCTGGCGGCGGAGGCACTGCGTCGGCTCATCGAGAAGAAGATGCGGGAGGTGACGCGGCATAACGTCGTTCGGCGTACCACGTTCTCCGAGCGGCTGCAGGACCTCATGGTGCGGTACATGCGGCAGCAGTACACGAGCGCCGAGCTCATCGCCAAGCTCGTCGAGATGGCCAAGGAGGTCGTGGAAGACGCCCGCCGCGGCGAGAAGTTCGAGCCACCTCTGGACTGGCGCGAGCTCGCCTTCTACGACGCGGTGGCCGACCACGGCACGGCACGCTCGCTGATGGGCGACGAGGTGCTGGCAGGCATCGCACGCGAACTGGTCGCCGAGGTCCGCAGCAAGCTCAAACCCGACTGGATCGCCCGGGAACCGGTCCGCGCCCGCCTCCGCAGCGCCATCAAACGACTCCTCGCCCGCCGGGGCTACCCGCCAGACCAGGAAGTCGAGGCCATCAACCTGGTCCTGAAGCAGATGGAGCACTTCGCCAACGAGTGGTCCCAGGACGGCACCACCGGGGAATGAGTACTGGCCCGCTCGGCGCTGTCACGTGGCATTGCCCGGCCTCGGAGCAGCGCCGTCGCGGGCCGACCCAGTAGGACTCGCACTCCATCGAGCGTCGATCTTCAGACATCGAACTGCCCAAGCACCGGCGCCACCATCTGCGTCCCGCCCCGACCAACCTCACGTTGATTGCGACACATAAAGGAGCCGATCATGGACGACGAGGTTCAGCTGATCAGTGACGGCGATGGCCTCACCGTAATGGGAAACCAGTCGGCGGTCGATCGCTTCCTCGCGACGGAGCGACTGCCCTCGAAGGACCTCGGACTGCGACGGCTCGGACCCGCGCTCGGCAACGCGGCTGAAGTCGCACAGGCAGGTTCCGGAATGGCCGCCAACTCCGCTCGCTGGGTGAAGCTGACCAAGGAGTCCGCGCAGCGCGTCAGCCAGTACGGGCTGAGGGAGAGCTCCAAGTCGGGTCTCAGCACAGGTGTGTTGAAGGGCAACAAAGGGCAGATCAAGGGATTCGTCGAATTCGCGAGGACCCCCGGATCCATCCTGACCAACCCGGCACTACTCGCCGGCGCCGCGGGAATCATGGCACAGCTCGCGATGCAGCAGACGATGGACGAAATCGCCGACTATCTCGCGAGGATCGACGAGAAGGTCGACGACGTGCTCAGGGCTCAGACGGATGCCGTGGTGGCGGACATGATCGGAGTGGATCTCGTGATCGAGGAGGCCATGTCCATCCGAGAGCAGGTGGGCCGCGTCTCCGAGATCACCTGGTCCAAGGTGCAGACCACATCGATGACGATCACGCGTACCCAGGCTTACGCGTTACGCCGCCTTGACGCCATTGCGGAGAAGATAGAGCGCAAGGCCAAGGTCGGTGATCTCGCCAAGGCGTCCAAGGAAGCCGAGTCCACGACCCAGGAGTGGCTCGCCGTTCTGGCTCGCTGCTTCCAACTGCAGGACGCGATCGCCGTACTCGAACTCGAACGGGTGCTGGACGCCGCTCCGGACGAGCTCGACAGGCATCGCCTTGGACTTCGGGTTGCCCGAAAGAGGCGGTTGGAACTCATCTCACGGAGTACCGAGCGTCTGCTGGCCCGCTTGAGCGCGGCTGCTGGCACGGCCAACGCGAAGGTGCTACTGCACCCGACCGCGTCCAGGGATGTGGTGGCATCGAGCAACCACGTCGAGAGCAGCGTCGTCGACTTCCACGGGCGGCTCGGTATCGAGCGCGGGCGACAGTCATGGGAGGCGAGACGATGGGTGGACGCGGCCGAGGAAGTGAAGGATAAAGTACTCGAAAAGGGTGCCGAAAGGGTTGATGCTGCCCGGCGCCTCGGCAGCGGAACTCTCGGCCGGGCCAAATCGGCAACGGACAAACTCTCCAGCGGGATCGCCGAGCGAGCGCTCCGGCGGCGCGGGGACGACGAGGAGCGCTGAAGAAGCGGCGGCAAGTTGCGTGGCCTCTCTTGGACGAGACCTCGGGCGTGCCTCGTCAGGGTTCAGTCGAACCTCTCCCGCCCGTTGCCTCAGCGGCCTCCTCCGATCCCCATGCACACCCGGAGCAACCCCAGTACCGGAATGCTCGTCTGCGCCCCGGATGCGCCCTACGGACCCGGCCTGTTCGTCACATACCTTCAGCCCTGTCTGCCATTTCGTGTCAGTCAGGGGGAACCGGTTGAAGTCGGCCGAGCAGGTTCTGAGCGATCTGGTCCAACCATCCAACATCTCAATCGATTCGGGCGTCCCACTGGTGGGCCGCGTAGATGCCGCCGCCAAAGCCGACGACGAGACGCGAGAGCAGAAGAAGGAACAAGAAGGCAAGAATCAGAAGAAGGGCGAGACGGAGAAGCTCCGTCGCAAACCCGTCCTCGCGTCGATCCCGGAGAGCGATCTGGCACGCCAGGTCCATTTGACACCCTGGGAGCTGCTGCATGTCCTCGGTAGCTCCATGGCCCTTTCCCGCAAGGGCGCCGGACGCGGCCTCGCCGAGCACTGGGGTTGCCTGAAGTACAACCAAGCCCTGACCGGCAAGGTCGGTTCGTTCCTGGCCCTATCCACCGAGGGCAAGGAGACGGCGGAGTACTACAAAGCCCTCCAGTCGAACGAGCTCGGCATCGGCTTCGGTCTCATACTCGCCGAGCGGTTTCTCCGACGTCGCTACCCGGAGCACTCCGTCTCCATCATTCCCGCGGACACCGCTCTGCGCGCGGGCTGGGCACTCACCAGCAGAGACAAGGGCCACCGTTCTGGCTATCGCTACCGCCCGCAATTCTTCGCCGAAGTATGGAAGCCCGGGGAAACGTCCCGGGTGATACCGATCGCCTGCAAAGGCAACCACAGCAACGCCAGTACCTCACATGAGCAGTTGGCATCAGCATCCGCTCACGTGGAAGCCGTGCACATCGGCGCGTGGAACGAGACCCCCGCTCTGATCTTCAGCACCGAGATCCCCGTCGACGGACCGCTCACGGTCCATACTCTGGAGGCACCCGGGACCGGGGGTTGGCTCCGGAACACGACGGCCGCTCCCGGCACCGGCCTCAACCAACAGGTTCAGGAACAGAACATCTTCCCGGGTATCCAGCCTCCGGCCGAAGGCGCCAAGACCTCGGAGCTTGAACTGGGCTACCACGTCCAACAGGGGCACTACCGGTGGTTCCAGCAAGTGGTCGCCCGCACTGCCGCCGCCGGACTCAGCGCCTTCGCCGGCGACGGCAACACCACCGCTGAGTACCTCACCAAACGACAGGGGAATGAGCGCTTCAGCGGGTTCGCGGATGCGGCGGTCGGCAGCGTGCACGACGCTCACCACGAGCTCATGGGTGGACCGTTCGTCGGCACCGACCATGTCTTCCGGCTGAACAGAACCCGTGTCGAGGCGTTCTCGGGAGTAGCGGAAGATCTTTTCGCACACCTGGTGAAGGGCGACGTCGAGCAGTACCGAGCCGACGTGCACAACCGGAGGTCAGATCTGGCCCGCGTCGACTGGGACAATTCCTGGGGCGGCCCCGTGTCGATCCGCCGGGACGGCTCGGTGCTGGCGATCCGACTGCTCGCTGCGGGTAGCAAGTGCCCCTCGCCCACGTGCCCCATGCGGTAGGAGGGTGCACCAGAGGGTTGCAGTTCGGGTTGTCAACCCCCGGGGTTCGTGGACGGTCGCCGTCAAGCGCTCTGGTTGTGGACGGAAGTCCCCCGTCGTACCGGCTCGCGCCACCCGCTGTCCCCGCTATCGCCCTCTGACGGCCAGCCCCATGCCAGCCCTTCAGGGCGGTACACCAGGGGCAGAAGCGGTCAATCCAGACCGGCTCCTGTACAACTCATGGACCCAAGTAATCCCTGGTCAGAGAGCTGCGACACTCCGGAGCGCCGTTGATTCCCAAGCTCAGAGCGCGGGTTCGATTCCCGTCACCCGCTCCAGCAGAAAGCCCCAGGCGAGCCGCCCGGGGCTTCTTTGTTGTCTAGACCGGATCAAGCGTCTCGTGCCAGATCCGTGCCAGATGCCATGTCATCTGCCGCCGCACGCCGCTCGCGGACCAGGCGATCCAGGCCGGCCGCGACCTCCCTCTACCGCTCCAGATCCGAATGCTGATAGATCAGCGCGGCCCGCTCCGTCGACTGGCCCGCACGCACCATCGTGTCCTTGAGCGTCGCGCCGGAGCGTGTCGTCAGGGTGTGCCCGGTGTGACGAAGATCGTAGAAACGAAAGCTCTCCGGCAGCCCGACAGTCGTACGGGCCTTCCGCCACTTTCGCCCGAACGTGGACCGGCGGAACGGCTTGCCCTTCTCCCCTACGAACAGCAGCCCGTCGGCGCCCTTCTCGGCGTACCAGTCGAGATGCCGCCGCAGCTCGATACGCACGAAGGCCGGCAGGACCACAAGCCGCCTGCCCGCTTCGGACTTGGTGGGTCCCGCGGCACGCTTGCCGGTCGTCAGCTCGGGAGCGGCCTGCCGGACCCGGACCGTCAGGGTGTCGAGGTCGACGTCCCGGCGGCGGAGCTCCGCCTGCTCCTCCGGGCGGAGCGGTCCGTAGGCGGCGAGGTAGACCGTCAACCGCCAGCGCGGGCCGAGTGCCTGAGCGAGCGCGTCGACCTGGTCGACGGTGGCGACGGGCCGTTCAGCCGCGGACTCCTTGCCGGCGCCCCGAATACGGCAGGGGTTCCGCCGGATCAGTTCGTCCTCTACAGCGGTCTCCATCACGGCCTTGAGCAGCCGGTAGCTCTTGGCGATCGTGGTTTCCGCCCCCGTGACGTCGAGCCGTTCGGACCGCCAGCTCCGGACGCGCGGGGCGGTGATCTCATCGAGGTCCAGGTCCCCGAGGGTGGGCAGGATGTGCAGGCGGAGCAGACGCCGGTACAGCTCATCGGTGGTCGGAGAGAGGCGACGCTCCTTCACCCAGCGGAACGCGTACTCCCCGAAGTTGACCGCCCCCGTGTCCGGGTCTCGCCAGTCGCCACGGCGGATCTCAGTCTGCTTCTCCGCGAGCCAGTCGTCCGCTTCCCGCGTCGTCTCGAAGGTGTCAGGGGCAGGCCGCATGACGCCGTCCGGGCCCGGATAGCGCGCCTGATAGCGACCCGACGGCAGCTTTCGAACCGCGCCGAAGCTACGGCGCCTTCCCTTCCTGTTGGCCATCAGGCGGCCCTCCCCTGACGAGCGCGAACCCGGCGAAGGGGCTGCACAGTGTTGCTCTCGATGTAGGCCGCCAGGGCACCCGCCGGAATGCGCACGTGGCGGCCCACTTTCACGAAGGCAATGCGGCGTTCGGCGATCAGCCGACGAGGGAAGCGGGCGGTCGTACCGAGGCGTTCGGCGGCTTGCTCAACGGTCAGCAGAACGTCGCTCACAACAGGTCTCCTTCCGTGGCGCGGAGGTCTTGCAGGGCTTCGCGGGCGGTTTCGCGGTTGGTCTGGATGTCGCGATGGATGGTGGCGGCGAGGACGGATTCGCCGGGGGTGTGGCCGTGGCCGGCGTAGGCCCAGTGGGCGAGGACGAGGGTGGTGGCCTCTGGGGAGTCGTCGGGGTCGGGTAGGCCGAGGGCGTGGCGTTGTTGGGTGGCGCGGTAGTCGGCGCGGACCCGGCGTAGGGCGCCGAGGGTGGTGCTGTAGCGGCGGGATTTGGTGGAGAAGTGGCCGCGGAAGCCGAGCATGTGGGCCCAGTCGAGGAGCTTGCGGTCGGGGTAAAGCTTGTGGAGGTCGAAGCAGGCTTCGATGAGCCGGCGCGGGTGCGGGGGGACGCTGAGGAGTTCGAGGGCTTCGCGGTTGCCGACGCGGCGGTCGACGGTGCCGGTCGTTTCGGCGGCTTTGGTGGCGTACTTGGCCACGTAGGAGGCGACGGCCTGTTCGGTCAGTTCCCCGTCCGTAGTGGCGTCGGCGGACCGGATGGGCTGGACGTCGAGCTGAGTGCCCCAACCCAGCGTGCGGGCCGGGTAGTCGCCGGCATCCGGGACAGCCACGGCCACACGGTGGGCGGCGGCACCAATGGCGTCGGTGAGCAGGTCGAGGGTCGCCCACGGTGGGGGCGGGGAGTCGGGTCCGTCCGGGCCGTCGAAGCGGACGACGGCGTGGAAGTGGACGGCGCCGCGGCGTTGGTATTCGGCGACCTTGCCGAAGGAGACGCGGCACTGTCCGCGGGCGGCTTTCTGGGTGAGGCCGGCGCGGGCGGCGATCTCGCGGCGGAGGTAGATGGTGAAGTAGCGCCACAGGTCGGAGGCGTGGTTGTTCCACAGCACCGCACCCGCGTAGTCGTACGACTCGGGATCGAGCGGCGTGCCCAACGCCTGGTCGTCCTCGAGGTGGCGGACGCCGCAGCGGCAGGCCGCGGTGCCGGGGCGGTTGTGGACGGAGCCGAAGGACGGGGCGGTGAGGGTGGCGAACACCTTCGGGTGCACCCGAACCGACTCGGGGGTGCCCTTGGCCGGGTCGCCGACGAGGCCGGCGCGGATGAGGTGGTAGGTGTCGCCGGCGTAGGTCCAGGCGCAGGCTGGGCACCGTGAAGCTCGGCGGTTGCCGCAGGCGACGCGGAGCCGTCCGCCGGGTTCGGTGTCGGTGGAGTAGGTGTGGAGGACGGTGCCGGTGGCCCGGTCGAGGGTCTTGGTGTAGCCGGTCAGGTGGATGGGGTCGGCGCAGCCGCCGGTGCGGCGGATCTGGTCTTGCCAGCGGTCGAAGCCGTCCGACCCGGCCACCCGCAGCAGATCGCGCAGGGTGGCCGGGTCCAGGCCCGCCGCGGCGGCGGTGTGGATCAAGTCGCTCACCTCCCGGTCCGGGCCAGGAGGCCTGCGGGGGTGGTGTGGCCGGTGCCGTGGCAGGCGGGGCAGGCGACGCGGAGGGTGGCGCGGGTGCCGTCCGGGAGGCGGGTGCCGGTGGTGATGGCGACGATGGGGAAGCCGTCACAGTCGCGGCAGACCGGCCGGTTCGAGGCGTGCTGGGGCATGATGTGGCAGTCCTTTCGGGTCCGTTGGGTCTGGAAGGGAGCAGGGCGTCCGGGGCGGTCGATGCTTGGTGGCTGAGTGCCGCCCCGGGGGCCCGTTAGCGCTTGCGTGCGAGGCGGAGCGTGACGCTTGCCCCGCCCACGGTGGGGATGGCCGCGGCTGCTGCGGCGGCGATCGTCTGGAAGGCGAGGGCCAGGACCACGATCACCAGGGCGGTGCCGGCACTGGCCGCGAGGGTGAGCAGGATCTTCCCGGCGTAGGAGGGTGGCGCGGCCTGTATGACCACGGCCTGTCCGGGGTGGACGCCGGGCGGGATCAGCTCGGAGGGGCGGTGGTTGGCCCTCAGTTGCGCGTCGGGGTGGCGCACGATGAGTCGTCTCCTTTCGCCGGTTAGGGCTGGCAGCGGTGGGTGCGGGCGGCGAGTTCGGCGCCGGAGCGGTCGCGGTAGTCGGTGGAGAAGCCGCAGCCGGGGCGGTGCAGGCGGCGGTGTGGCGGGTGTGTCCGCGGCCGTCGTGGTAGGTGCCGACTTTGACGGGGCCGATGCGGATCACGTTGAAGAAGCGGTTCGGGCGCGGCATGGTCAGTCCTCCCGCCGGGTGAAGTCGTCGGCGTGGTCGGTGAGCCATTGCCGGATCTCGGGGTGTTCGTCGTCGGTGGCCTGGTTGATCGCGGCTTCGCCCATGCGCATGCCGTCGACGAGGCGGTTGTTCCGGGTGAGTTCGGCGGAGCGTTCCAGGGCGGCGCGGATGTGCGGTCGCATTGCGGTGTCCTCCTTCTCAGGTGAGTTGGGTGGCGAGGACGTCGGCCAGGGCCGGCGGGACGCCGAGGCGGGTGCGTAGGGTCGCGGCGTCGATCGGCGTGCCGGTGGTGGCGTGGTGGGTGTCGGCGACCTTCCGGGCGTGTGCCAAGAGCGCAGGCGGCACGGACGGCGACGACACCGGAGCCGATACAGGAGCGGGCGCAGCAGACGGGGGAAGTTCGGGCGCGTGCTCGGGGGCGCGTTCGACCGTGACGTGCTCGGACGGCTCGGAAACCGGGGCCGCTTGGGGTACCGGAATCGGCTCAACATCCGGTTCGGGTGCCGCGGTGGGGGTGTGGGCGAGGAGGGTGCCGCCGAGGAAGGCCAGGGCGGGCCATCCGGCGACGAGGATGCGCAGCCAGGTTGGGACGGCGTTCATGTCGAGGAGTCCGGCGGTGGCGACGTTGGCGCCCAGGGACGCGGCCAGGGCGATCACGAACCAGGTCCAAGCGGCGCGGGCCGGGAGGTCGGCGGCTCGTAGGGTGCGCATGCGGCGCCAGGCGGCGACCAGCAGCAGGTCGACGGAGATGGGGTAGGCCCAGGCTTTCCAGTCGTGCTGGCCGGCGGCTTCGGCGATGTCGTGCAGGTGGGCGAAGGACAGCGCACCGGCGATCACAGCCTGGATGAGCACCGGGTCGAACCTGTTGGAGCGGGCCACGGGGATCACCTCCTTCAGGGATGGGCGGAGTAGGGACCTGACGCGAAGCGGTCGCGCCGACCGTGGGGCGGGGGTGCGGGGTTACTCGGTGACCGGTCGGGGCCGGGTCAGCGGAGCCGTGTCCTTGGACGGTTCGTCGGCGACCGGCACCAGCGGCCGGAACGGGGCCAGGGCGGGAAGGTCGGGAACCAGGTCGGCGTGCGCGCGGCAGACCGCGGCGGTGTCGGTGATCGAGGTGAGCGGGGTGCGGATGTGGGTCCAGCCACCGGAGGCATCACCCGCGACCGCGACCCCGGGGCGGTCGGCGGCGATGGCGGTTGCGGCGTGCATGGCTTCGGGTGAGATGTCCCCGAGGCCCATTTCGGCGGTCTGCTTGTCGTTGACCCGGTGGACCACACGGCCGGTGAGCTGGGCCCGGAGCATGGTGGCGCCCTTGCCGAGTTCGGCCCCGAAGCGCTGGCCGCAGATCTCCAGGTAGATGCCGACCGCGCGGGCCATCTGCGCGAGCCGGATCAACTGGGTCACCATCCGGTCCCGGCGTTCCTCGTCCTTCTTCGTCGCCGTCAAGAACAGCTCAGCGACCTCGTCCACGAGGACGACGATCGGGACCGGCCGCACCTTCTTCGGCAGTCCCCAGATGTCGGACGTGATCTCCTCATCCGGTGTGGACAACGCGGTGCCCTGGTACTCCTTGAGCAGGTCGAAGCGGGCCTCCATCTCCCCCACCAAGGCGTCCAGCAGGCCGGCGGCTTGGTCCGGGTCGGTGGCCAGGGCCGACAGGCGCGGCGCATACGGGGTCTGTTCCACCCCGCGCTTGCAGTCGATCCCCACCAGCGCCACCGGCAGTTTGGCGAGTTGCTTGATCAGGTTGCGCTGATACATCGACTTGCCCGACTGATTCGCCCCCAAGGTGAGGGCGTGCGGGATCTCCCTGTAGTCGCGGACGAACGCGGTCCCGTCCTCCCGCAGCGCCACGGGCACCACCATCGGGCCGGACGGCAGGCGGCGCGGCATCCGCACGGTGCGCAGGACGTCGTAGCCGGTCATGCGCAGCTCCACCACGCCGGGCTTGATCTCCGCCACGTGCACGGCGTGGACACCCCAGGCGTGCCTGAGCCTGTTGGAGGCCGCGGCGACGTCATCGGGTTCCAGGCCGGCGGGGAGCCGGAGGCGGACGCGTAAGCCGGTGGCGGACCCCGCGACCCGGCGGATCTTCGGCGGGACCGGCTGGACCTCACGGCGCGCGACGTTGCGGACCATGAACGCCCGCAGCCGGGACGGGGCCACCGTCAGGCCGCACACGTCCATCGTGGAGGCATAGGTGAAGTGGAACCGGCCCATCGTGACCGGCAGACCCACCAGCGACCAGTACAC
This sequence comes from Actinacidiphila sp. bgisy167, assembly GCF_965342175.1. GTDB lineage: Bacteria > Actinomycetota > Actinomycetes > Streptomycetales > Streptomycetaceae > Actinacidiphila. The sequence goes on along the minus strand of NZ_CBDRBL010000052.1, from coordinate 1,987 downwards.
GCCCGGCGCCTTCACCTTCGCGTAGCCCAGGCCACCAGCAGCACCCGCCAGGGGGGTGCCGATCTCGATCAGCGTCGCCAGATCCACCATGGCTCAGGCCACCGCCGTGACAGCCACTGCGCGGAACGAGATCCCGTGCCGGGTCTGGCCGTTGAACGTGTTCTCCCAGTCACGGGCCCGCAGCCCGATCACCGACACCAACGTGCCCGGCGTCAGCGTCTCGTCCACCCCGGTCGCCGGCACGGCCACCTGGTACAGGTTGCCCTCACCCTCGTCCGAGATCAGCAGACCGATGGTCATCATCTGCGCGCCGGTCTCCCGGTCGATCGCCACCTCACCGGTCTGCTTGTTCACCAGCTTCGGGGTAGGCGCGGTCGCAACGAACGTCACCGCGGTCGAAACGTCGATCTTGAAGGACGGCATGAAGCGTCTCCCTGCTCGTGAGGCTGCTCCGGACGAGCAACCTGTCTAGAGATGTCTCCAGTGAAGCCAACATCTCTATACACGTCAACCTCTCTATACATGTTGGCTGGATTCATCTCGCAGGGGGCGCCTGACCGCCTAGCCGCTAAGCTGTCTAGAGAGGAAGGAGGGATCGCTCATGACCACCGAGGGCACCGACCGCCGCCCCAAGTACCAGCGGATCGCCGACACGCTGAAGGACGCCATCCGGGCAGGTGAGTACGGCCCTGGTGACCGCCTGCCAGGCGAAAACGAGCTCATGACCGTCCACGGCGTAGCCCGCATGACGGCACGGCAGGCCCTGAGCGTCCTGCAGAACGAAGGCATCGCCGAGTCCCGGAAGGGAGCAGGCGTCTTCGTACGCGACTTTCGGCCACTGCGACGCCGCGGCATTCAGCGACTGGCGCAAGAGCAGTGGGGATCAGGCCGCTCGATCTGGTCGGCCGACATCGCGGACCGCAACTTGGTGGTGGATCAGGTCTCCGTGACCGAGGCACCCGCCCCTGAACACATCGCCGGCGTGCTCGACGTACCCGCCGGGGATGCGGTGTGCGTCCGCAGCCGCCGCTTCGTACTCGACGGGAAGCCTGTCCTCCTGTCGACCTCATACCTGCCGGCGAACCTCGTGGCTGGGTCAGCCATCACCCAAGAAGACACCGGCCCCGGGGGAACCTACGCCCGCCTTGCCGAACTCGGCTCCAAGCCCGTGCACTTCCGCGAGGAGATCCGCTCCCGGATGCCATCGCAAGACGAGGCAGCCCGACTCGGGCTGTCGATGGGCATGCCCGTCATCCTGATCTGCCGCACGGCTTTCGCCGACGGGGGTCGCCCGGTCGAGGTCAACGAGATGACCCTGGACTCTGCCGCCTACATCCTCGAATACGAGTTCGGCGCGTAGCTTCGGGCACGTCAGCCTCACGCGACTCGCTCAATGGGGGTCTATAAAGGCGGGTTCTCGCTCTACTGCGGGATGAGCAAGTTCGCTCACAATCCGACATATGGGGTCTACAGGCGTTGAGCGGCATGTCTGTGAGCAATGCGGAGACACGAGCCATCTGGCGCTAAGGCGGGGGCGTATTGACCTGATGGCTGTGCTCTGCGAGCCGTGCTGGAACCGCTACGCGAACGAGATCGCCGAAGCGGAGGGGGCTACAGCTCCACCTCTCGAAGAGCCGGACCAGGACGACACTCGGTGGATCGAACCGCCGACCTGTCGCGCATGCGGACTGCAAGTCCGGCGTACTCCTACGAACTACGATCGTTGGGTTGATCTCAGTACCGTCGACGTCAGAGCAAAGGACGTTCCGCGCCGTTACCGATGGCGCCTGCTGAGCGTCCACCCCAGGTCTTCAACCGTCATCACTGACGTCATCGCCGTCAAGGTCGGAGCCATCGAGCCGGCCCCAGACGAAGTGATCACGCCCGCTCACAGAGCTCTCTGCCCGAGCCCAGACGCCATGAGAGAAGTCGAGCGAGAGCTTGCCATCGACCAGTTGCCTCGCCAGCGTGAGCCTGAAGAAGACGA
>NZ_CBDRBL010000051.1:0-47634 GCF_965342175.1 Actinacidiphila sp. bgisy167 | reverse complement strand
GGTTGTGATACCCCCCCACCCCCCCCACACCTGCTTTCCGCGCCTCCCCCGCCGCTCCGCGGTGTCACAGACGGCCCGGCCGCCCGGTCGTCACTGAGAGGCCGTGCGGACAGGTGGGGTGAGCCACACAGCGGGGCGGGAGCCGCGTCCGGCGAGGCGGAGAAGGCAGACGCGGCAAAGCTGCGGCGACCGACGACACGCCGCCCGGCGAGAGCCGTCGACCCGCGACGCCGCCCCGCCTCTCCGCGCGGCCTCTCAACGACAACCGAGTCCGCCGCCCTGGCGGCGCGCGCCACGCTGGAGTCGGCGCTGGAGCGGCGCGAGACCCGCGGCTGCCACAACCGCAGCGACTACCCGGAGACGGACCCCGCGCTGCGGGTCAACCTGGTCTGGTCGCCCACCACGGGCGTCACCCGCGAGAGCATCCCGGCCGTCCCCGAGGAGATCGCCGCCCTGATGCAGGAGGTCTCCACCGAGGGCAAGCTCGTCGAGTAGCGGCGCCGGTCCCGCTTTGTGAGGCACCGGGGGCCCGCCGACGCCGGGCCCCTGTCACAGATCGCTACGCCACCCGGTCTCACCTGCGGACACGTACCGGCCGGTGCCGGTGGGCCGCTCACCGCACGGTCGCCCCGCACGGAGCCCCGCGCACGAGAACATCCGAGAGGACACTCCATCATGAAGGTCGTAGTCATCGGCGGAACCGGGCTGATCGGCTCGAAGGTCGTCGGCACGCTCCAGGAGCAGGGGCACGAGGCCGTCGCGGCCTCCCCCAACACCGGCGTCAACGCCCTGACCGGTGAGGGCCTGGCCGAGGTCCTGCAGGGGGCACAGGTCGTGGTCGACGTCTCCAACGCGCCCGCGTGGGACGACGAGGCCGTGATGCACTTCTTCCGCACCTGCACCGGCAACCTCGTGAAGGCGAACGCCGAGGCCGGTGTCACCCACTACGTCGCGCTCTCCATCGTCGGCACCGACCGGCTCCCGGACAACGGCTACTTCCGCGCCAAGCTGGCCCAGGAAGAGCTGATCAAGGCGTCGGGCATCCCCTATTCCATCGTCCACGCCACCCAGTTCTTCGAGTTCGTCAACGGCATCGCGGACGCGGGGACCGAGGGCGACACGGTGCGCATCGCGCCCGTGAAGTTCCAGCCCATCGCCTCCGACGACGTGGCCGCGGCCGTCACCCGCACCGCGGTCGGCACGCCCCTGGGCGGCGTGGTGGAGATCGCCGGCCCGGACGTGTTCCGGTTCGACGAGCTGGTCCGTGAGGTACTGGCCGCCCAGGACGACCCCCGCACGGTCGTCGCGGACCCGCACGCCCGGTACTACGGGTCCGAGCTGCGAGACGACTCCCTCGTCCCGGGTCCCGGCGCGCAACTCGCCGCGACCCGCTTCTCCGACTGGTTCGAGCGGCAGCGGTGACCTTGCCGGTGGCCCCCGCCCGCCGCAGGGGCCACCGCCGCCTCCCGAGTCCCCCGTACGAAGAGGTCGATGCGCCATGCCCGGAAACTGCGCGCGCTATGCGCTCCACGGCAGCCGCCCTCCCCTCGCGGATCTGTCCGGTGCGTATGTCTTCGACCCGGTCGACAGCGCGGTCGGCTTCTCCTTCCGGCACGCCGCGGGGCCCGATGTGCGGGGCGGATTCAGGGACTTCGAAGGGTTCCTGCGGATCGACGCGCGGCGGCCGGGCCGCTCCGAGGCCCATGTGAGCGTGCAGTCCGGCAGCCTCGACACGGGCCTCGCGGCGCGGGACGCGCGCATCGCGGGCCCCCGTTTCCTGGACTCCGCGGCCTTCCCCCTCATGGTCTTCCGCTCGACCGCGGTCGCCCCCTCCGGCGCAGACCGCTTCCGCGTGACGGGGCCCGTGAGGATCAAGGACGTGGAGCTGCCGCTGCGCCTCGACCTCGGCTACCTCGGCGTCGCCCACGACGCCGGCGGCCGGCGGCGGATCGGTTTCGAGGGATCGGCCACGATCCGGCGCCGCGACTGGGGCCTTGCCGGAAGCGTGCCCCCGGCGGTCCGCGGCATCCCGCCCGGCGACGAGATACGGCTCGAACTCCGCTTGTGCGCACTACGACTTGGCCCGGAGGCCCGATGACGTCCCACTCCCCGCGCAACCACCCCGACCCGTCGGCCACCGTCGCGGCCCTCTCCGCCCAGGCCGTCGCACTGGAGCGGCGCGTCATCGAGCTCCGCCGCGAACTCGCGGAGGTCACCGCGCGCATGGCCGCCGTCGCCGCGGCCCTGGCCGGACTGCGCGCCTCCGGCCTCCTCCCCGACCCGGCCACGGGCGAGGAGCGCCCAGGTCAGGATTCGGGCTGATCTTCCGTCAGGACTTCGGCTGACGCCCTGCCAGTACGCGCGGTGAGGCGCGGTCAGGACCCGGGCAGGGGCGCTGTCAGGCCGGCTGCCACAGTTCCACCCGGTCGCCCTCGGGGCCGGTGACCCGGCCGAATCGGCCGACGCCGGCCGTCTCCTGTGTCGCCCGTACCACGTCGGCGCCCATGGTCGTAGCCGCGGTCGGCAGACAGTCGCTTGGGCTTGCCGCGTGGGCGGCCTCGAAGGGCTCGCATTCGGGGGATCGCGTCCAGCAGCGGCATCAGTTGCGTGACATCATGCCGGTTCCCGCCGGCCAGGGACACGGCGAGCGGGCTATCACGGCGGCCGACGATCAGGTGGTGCTTGGAGCCGGGGCGGGGCCCGGTCGACCGGCGAAGGCCCGACAAGCTCCCCCTATAAGGGCTCTGACATGGGAGCCGTCAATCGCGCAGCCGCGGCCTGACACGACGCGCCGCCGGTGGGGTGGGCTGCTCGGGCGTGACCGCCTGGCGCCGACTGCGGGACTGGATGGAGCCGGTGTCTGGCCCCGGCTGCCCGCGGAGCTCAGAGCCGGATGCGGGGAAACGCGCACGGCCGGTTCAGGGAGCAGCGGCGCGGAAACGACCCCACTGAGGGCACCGCCTCGCGGCTGCCTCCCCCACGGGCCTGTACGCCCAGGTCAGGAAGCTGCCCTGGCGGGACATCCCGCTCGGGCACCGCACTTGCGACCACACCACCGCGACGCGATCCGTCAGGTCGCCGCACTGGCGCAAGGCGCTCGGCGGCGGATGCGGCAGGCAGGCAGGCAGGCATCCTGGCCGCGGGCGCACTGTATGTGTTCAGCCACGTCGGACGGCGGCGACGCGACTTGAGCACCGGGAAACCGACCATCGTGCGCGTCTACCTGATCACCAGCCTGCACATCTTCGACGCCATCTGGCCGACCCACGACGCAGAGCTCGAGTGGCGGCCGTGACTCGACTCACATCCGGCAGGCGGGAGAGTCAACCGGACCATCGAGTACGGTTATAAGTGGACCCTTCAGTCCGGTTGTCGTGTCGCCCGTCTTTCTGGTCGCCGCGGAGCCGACGGCCTGGAGGTGACCGCACTCGACAAAAGGAACGCACCATGAATTACGCCCGCATCAGCGACGCCCTCCAGGAGCTGGTCTTCGACCAGACACAGGACGTCGATCTCGTCCTGGACAAGTACTTCGCTTCCGGCTATGTGCATCGCAACAGCGGCAACGTCCGCGTCCGGGAGGAATTCGCCGAGATGGCACGCATGGCGCGTTCGGAGATCGCAGAGGGAACGGTCGTCGTGCTCGATGAGTTGCGCAGCGGAACCAGCTACGCGGAGCGTCACACGCTCGACGTCGTCAAGCACGACGGGTCGCGCGAACGGGCCGAAATCTACATCGTGGGAACCTACGCTCCCGACGGCCGATTCGCGACGCTGAACGAAGCCGGATTTCCCATCACCGACCGAAAGCTCCACTCAACCGATTGGATGGTCACCATGCCTCGACTGCCCGACCCGGACACAGCTTCCTTCCCCGACGACGTCCGTGACTTCCTGACCTCACTGCCACCGGACCCGATGGTCAAGATGATGTCGCTGTCGACCGGGACCGTGAAGCCTTTCGTGGAACTGGCACGCGCGCAATTCACCAGGCTTCAGCTCTCAGCACGCCACCGCGAGCTCGTCATCCTCGCCGTGGCGGAATATGTTGAGTGCGATTTCATCGCTGCCCAGCACCGCCCGATAGCGGTGTCGGCCGAAGTCGGCCCCGAACTTCAGCGAAGCATTCGCGAGCGGGATTTCGAAACCCCGGGCTTCTCTCCGGCAGAACGGGCCCTCCTTCGCCTGACGAGGGAGGTCGTCCAGCAGCCTCGCGTGAGCGACGAAGTCTTCGAGCTGGCTCGTCGGCACTTCAGCGATCGCGAGATCGTCGAAATCCTGCAGGTCACCGGCTACTACTGGTCGTTCGGTCGCATCGCGACCGTTCTGGACGTAGAGGTGACCCAGGTCTACGGAGACGAACCGCACGGAACACGCTGACCTCGTCGCCGCGACCTGGTCGCTGGCGTGCCACCCCGCCGCCCTCGGCGTTCCCGACCAGGGTCACCATCCTGCCGGGACGATGGGCGGGCGGCCCGGCGCCGCCGATCGCCCATGCGCTGAGGGCCGGGGCTCGCTCGCCCCGGCCCCGCGCTGTCGCGCCCTTGCCTCGCGCCTCAGGCGCCGACGTAGGCCGCGAGATGGCGGCCGGTGAGGGTGGAGCGGGCGGCGACGAGCTCCGCCGGGGTGCCCTCGAAGACGATCCGGCCGCCGTCGTGGCCCGCCCCGGGGCCGAGGTCGATGATCCAGTCGGCGTGCGCCATGACCGCCTGGTGGTGCTCGACGACGATGACGGACTTGCCGGAGTCGACGAGGCGGTCCAGCAGGCCGAGCAGCTGCTCCACATCGGCGAGGTGCAGACCGGCGGTGGGTTCGTCGAGGACGTAGACGCCGCCCTTGTCGGCCATGTGCGTGGCCAGCTTCAGGCGCTGCCGCTCACCGCCGGACAGCGTGGTGAGGGGCTGGCCCAGGCTGAGGTAGCCGAGTCCGACGTCGGCCAGTCGGCCGAGGATGCGGTGCGCCGCGGGGGTGTGGGCCTCGCCGGCGCCGAAGAACCGCTCGGCGTCGGTGACCGACATGGCGAGCACCTCGCTGATGTCACGCCCTCCGAGGTGGTACTCCAGCACGGACGCCTGGAAGCGCTTGCCCTCGCACTCCTCGCAGGTGCTGGCGACGCCGGCCATCATCGCCAGGTCCGTGTAGACCACGCCGGCGCCGTTGCAGGTGGGGCAGGCGCCTTCGGAGTTGGCGCTGAACAGCGCGGGCTTGACGTCGTTGGCCTTGGCGAACGCCTTGCGAATCGGGTCGAGCAGCCCGGTGTAGGTCGCCGGGTTGCTGCGCCGCGACCCGCGGATGGGGCTCTGGTCGACGGACACGACACCGGCGCCGGCGGGGATGGACCCGTGCACCAGCGAGCTCTTGCCGGAGCCGGCCACACCCGTGATGACGGTGAGCACCCCGAGCGGGACGTCGACGTCGACGTCGCGCAGATTGTGCGCCGCGGCGCCCCTGACCTCCAGGTGCCCGGTGGGCTTGCGCACCGTCTCCTTCAGCGAGGCGCGGTCGTCGAAGTGGCGGCCGGTGATGGTGCCGCTGGCGCGCAGCCCGTCGACGTCGCCCTCGAAGCAGACGGTGCCGCCGGCGGTTCCGGCGCCGGGGCCGAGGTCGACGACGTGGTCGGCGATGGCGATCGTCTCCGGCTTGTGCTCCACGACGAGCACGGTGTTGCCCTTGTCGCGCAGGCGCAGCAGCAGGCCGTTCATCCGCTGGATGTCGTGCGGGTGCAGTCCGGTGGTGGGCTCGTCGAAGACGTAGGTGGTGTCGGTGAGGGAGGAGCCGAGGTGGCGGATCATCTTGACGCGCTGCGCCTCGCCGCCCGAGAGCGTGCCCGAGGGCCGCTCGAGCGAGAGGTAGCCGAGGCCGATCTCCACGAACGACTCGAGGGTGTGCTGCAGCTTGGTGAGCAGCGGGGCGACCGAGGGCTCGTCCAGGCCCCGCACCCACTCGACAAGGTCGCTGATCTGCATCGCGCAGGCGTCGGCGATGCTGGTCCCGGCGATCCTCGACTCCCGGGCGCCCTCGCTGAGCCGCGTGCCGTCGCAGTCGGGGCAGGTGGTGAAGGCGACTGCGCGGTCCACGAACTCGCGGACGTGGGGCTGCATCGCCTCCCTGTCCTTGGAGAGCATCGACTTCTGGACCCGCGGGATCAGCCCCTCGTAGGTCATGTTGATCCCGGCGATCTTCATCCGGGTCGGCTCGCGGTGCAGGAAGTCGTGCAGCTCGCGCTGGGTGAACTCGCTGATCGGCTTGTCCGGGTCGAAGAAGCCGGACTCCGCGTAGAGCCGGGAGTTCCAGCCGCCGCCCTTGTAGCCGGGCACGGTGATGGCGCCCTCGTTGAGCGACTTGGCGGCGTCGTAGAGCTGGCCGAGGTCGATGTCGGAGACCGTGCCCCGGCCCTCGCAGCGCGGACACATGCCGCCGGTGCGGGTGAAGACGACCTTCTCGGCCCTGCTCGCGCCGCGCTCGACGGTGATCGCGCCGCTGGCGTGGACGGAGGGGACGTTGAAGGCGTAGGCGCTGGGCGGGCCGATGTGCGGGGTGCCCAACCGGCTGAAGAGGATGCGCAGCATGGCGTTGGCGTCGGTGACGGTGCCGACCGTGGAGCGGGGGTCGGCGCCCAGCCGCTGCTGGTCGACGGTGATCGCGGTCGTCAGCCCGTCGAGGACGTCCACCTCGGGCCGCGCCAGCGTCGGCATGAAGCCCTGCACGAAGGCGCTGTAGGTCTCGTTGATCAGCCGCTGGGACTCCGCGGCGATCGTGTTGAAGACGAGCGAGCTCTTGCCGGAGCCGGAGACACCGGTGAACACCGTCAGCCGGCGCTTGGGGATCTCGACGCTGACGTCCTTGAGGTTGTTCTCACGCGCGCCGTACACGCGGATCAGATCGTGGCTGTCGGCAACGTGCGGCGCAGGCGACTGCGCGTCCGCCTTCTCGGCCATGCTGGTCGTCTCTCCATCTGTCTCGTGTGCGCGGGGCGCCGCCACGCGGTCCCCGTGGATGTCGCGGGCCGTCTCCGGCCCGCCGCGGGCGGTGCGCGCCCTGCGGTCGCGCGTCGGGCGGTCGCGGCCACGGTAGCCGTCCGCCGGGCCGCTCCGCTCCCGTTGTGTCCGCGTCGCGGTCCCGGCCGGCCCGGCCCGTCCCCGTCGCGGTCCCGTCCCGGATCTCCGTCGCGGTCCCGTCCCGGGTCTCCGTCGAACGGAACGCGCGGCGGGCGGGTTCCCGGGAGGGAACCGCGGGCACTGCCGGCACGGCACCGGGAGCGGGGCCTCACAGACCGGTCAGCGGACCTCGTTGAAGCGGATCATGTTGCCCGCCGGGTCGCGGAACGCCGCGTCGCGGACCCCGTACGGCTGCTCCGTCGGCTCCTGGACGACCTCGGCGCCGCCGGCGACCAGCTGCTCGAAGACCCCGTCGAGGTCGGGTGTGGCCAGAACGACACGGGCGTAGGTGCCCTTGGCCATCATCCCGGTGATGGTGCGGCGCTCGTCCTCGGTGATGCCCGGATCGGCGGCGGGCGGCTCGAGGACGATCGACGTACCGGGCTGGTCGGCGGGGCCGACGGTGATCCAGCGCATGTCGCCGTAGCCGACGTCACTGCGGACCTTGAAGCCGAGGAGGTCCCGGTAGAAGGCCAGCGTGGCCTCGGGGTCGGTGTGCGGGAGGAACGTCCAGTGAATGGTGATGTCCATGGCCATCACGCTAGCCGCGGCCCGCTCCGGGGGGCTTCTCCATTCCTGACCGATCCGCGCCGCCGCTATGGAGCGGGGTCCGGCACGGGCGGACGCCACTGGTCGGCCGTCATCCGCCACACGACGTCGACCCCGGACTCCCCTGGAGTGGCGGGCCCCTGCGGCACGGGGAAGCGCGCGGCCTCGGTGAAGTCGAGGCGCCGGGCGACAGCACCACTGGCCGTGTTGGCGGCGTCGTGGCAGATCTCCAGCCGGTCGATGCCGGGCAGCGCGAAGCCCTGGCCGACGAGGGCAGCGGCGGCCTGTGTGGCGAGGCCGCGCCCGGTCCACGCGGGGTGGAGCCAGTACCCGATCTCCAGACCGCCTGCGCCGATGCGGCGGTGGAGGCCGCAGCTGCCGATCACGGCGCCCTGCGACGTGATGGCGTAGGCGAAGCCCTCGCCGGCCGCCCACTCCTCGTCGCTGCGGGCCAGGTACGCGGCGGTGTCGTCCCTCCCGTGGGCGGCGGCCCAGGGCATCCAGGGAATCAGGTGGTGCAGGGACTCGCTGATGGCGCGGTCCAGGGCGTCGAGGTCGCCGGCGTGCCAGCGGCGCAGGTGGACTCGTTCGGAGCTGAGGATCTCGGCGGGTGCGTCCATCCTCGGATGCTCTCGTGGAGCCTCGGGGCCCGACAACGCAATATCGCTTGGCGACGTGGGGGGCTGCGCGCGGCCGGTCGGACCGGCTCTGATATCCCTGCGGGTATGAGTGCCGATACCGCCGCCCTGGACGTCGCCGAGTGGGCCGCCGCATGCCATGGCCGGGTCCGCGACCTCCTGGCCGGTCACGGGCACGCTCCCGGGATGCTGCGGACCGATCCCGTCGGGGCGGTCCGGGTACTCGACGAGATCCTGGCCCGCGAGATACCCGCTCTCCTCGACGGGGAGGACTGGACGCGGCTGCACGGGCTGCTGACCGCCTGCGTCGGAGAGTTCCTGGTCAGCGCGCACGGAGCGCGCTGGGCGTGGCGTGAGGACTCGGCATCGCCCGCCGGCGGCCGCTGGGTGGTCACAGGGTTCGCGCGGTCGGCGGACCGGCCCGCCGAGGCGGTCGACGCGGGTGCGCTCGCGGCTGACGCGCTCGCGTCGAAGCCCGCGGTCGGCCTCCTCGCGCTGACCGAGCGCGCGGAGCGGGCGGCCGGCGTCCCGGCCATGCGCGGGTGAGCTCCACGCGCTGCCGCGCCGCCTGGGCGCGGCCTGGGCGCGGCCTGCGTCGGTGCCTGATGCGCCGCTCCGCAGGCGCGGCCACCGGGCCGCCGTCAGCGGACCGACCGCGCGGCTTCCTCGATGATGCGGGCCGACTCCTTCGGGTGTGACACGCTCACCGCATGGGAGGACCGGACCTCCTCGACGTGGGACTCGGCGCGCTCGGCCATGAAGACCTGGAGGTTGCGGGGGATGTTCCGGTCGGCGGAGGCCACGAGGGCCCAGGACGGGATGGTCTTCCACGCGGGCTCACCGGAGGGCTCGTTCAGCGCGGTACCGGACACAGGGCGCTGCGTGGCGGCCATGATCTGCGCGGTGGGCGCAGGGACGTCCGCGGCGAACTACTCGTGGAACGCGGCCTGGTCGATGGAGAGGTCCACGCCCTTGGAGCCGTCCGGCATGGTGACCGGCGTCTGCTTGAGCGCGCCGCCCAGCGTGCTGCCGTCGAACTTCAGCGACAGGGTGAAGGCGTCCTCGCCCTTGTCGGGCTGGAAGGCGGCGAGGTAGACGAGGGCCTTGACCTTGTCCGAGCCGTAGGCGGCGTTGGAGATCACGGCGCCGCCGTAGGAGTGGCCGGCGAGCACCACGGGGCCCTCGACGCTGTCCACGAGTTCCCTGACGTAGGCGGCGTCGCTGCTCAGCCCGCGCAGCGGGTTGGCCGCGGCCACCACGGGGTAGCCGGCGTGCTTCAGCCTCTTGACGACGCCGTTCCAGCTCGAGGAGTCGGCGAACGCGCCGTGGACGAGGACGACGGTCGGCTTGCGGTGCTGCGTGGGGGCATGGGCGCGGCCCTTGGCGGCGCCGGCGGGCGCCACGACAGCGCTGAGGAGACCGGCGGCGACGGTCACCGTCGCCAGCACGGTGAACGGGGTCCGGATGGTCCGGTAACAGGCATGACGGTTCACAGGATCGGCCCTTTCGAGGCAGGGGACAAAGGTGTCATCCGGCCTGGGGACAAAGGCCGGTGGTGGACACGGCGGTGACCGCCGTTACGGGTGGAGTGGCTCGCGGCCGCCGGAGGGGACGTGCGGTTCCGGGCCGCTTGAGATACCGGCGGGCGGCGCCTCCCGCCGGGCCGCGGTGGGGGCGGCCCGGAGCGGGGGTTACTCCCCGCCGGCCTCCGGGACGGCGCGGCCCGGCTCCGCTATCCGGTGGTGGTCAGTCCGTGTGCAGCGCGGCGTGCAGCGTGCGGGTCGCCTGCGCCACCGCGGCGGCGGTCGCCTGCGTGGAACGGACGGGATTGAGCATCATGAAGTCGTGCAGCGTGCCGTTGTAGCGGACGCTGACCGTGGGGACGCCGGCCAGGGTCAGTTTGCGGGCGTATGCCTCGCCCTCGTCGCGCAGGACGTCGTTCTCGTCGGTGATGACCAGCGCGGGCGGCAGCCCCTCGAGGTCCGCCAGGCTCGCCCGCAGCGGCGAGGCGGTGATCTGTGCCCGCTCCGCCGGGTCGGTGGTGTAGCAGTCCCAGAACCAGGCCATGGCCTTGGCGGTCAGATGCGGGCCGTGCGCGAACTCCCGGTAGCTGTCGGTGCCTGGGCCGCGTCGGTCACCGGGTAGTAGAGCGACTGGTGGACGAGGGACACGTCGCCGCGCTGTTTGGCCATGATGGCCAGGGCGGCGGCCATGTTGCCGCCGACAAAGTCGCCGGCGACGGCCATACGGGAGGCGTCCAGGCCCTCGTCCGCGCCCTCGGAGATGACCCAGCGGGCCGTCGCGTACGCCTGCTCGATCGCGACCGGGTAGCGGGCCTCTGGGGAGCGGTCGTACTCCACGAACGCCACCGCGGCGCGCGCCAGGACGGCGATCTCCCGCACGAGACGGTCGTGGGTCCCGGCGTTGCCGAGCACCCAGCCTCCGCCGTGCACATACAGCACGACCGGCAGGACCTCGTCCGCGCCCACGGGCTTGACGACGCGCACCCGGACGTCACCCACCTGGGCCGGCACCGTGAGCCACTTCTCCTGGACCTCGTACTTCTCGACCGGTGCCGCCTGGAGGTCGTCGAGCACCCTGCGGGCGCGCTCCGGACCGAGTTCGTGGAGGAAAGGCGGCTTCGCCGTGGCGTCCGCCACGGCCTGGGCCGCGGGCTCGAGAACGGGCTTGCTCATCTGCGAACTCCCAAAGTCGACACTTTCGTGCGTTTTTCTTCACCCTGAAGGACAGGAGAACACGCGAAAACGTCACAGATCACCGCGAAACTCCGCCGTCGCCGTCGCCGTCACCGCCACCGTGATGGACGGACTCCTCGTACTCCCGCACGGTCGGCCTGGGAATCTGCGTGCCCGGTCCGTAGAGCCCCCTGCTGAGCAGCGCCCGCAGCCGCTCGACCCGACCGTGATCGCCGTCCGGGGAGAGGCGGACGGGAGCGTACTGCTCGTGCTGGGTGAGGGTGTGGAGCTTGTCCCGGCCGAGCGGCTGGTGCACCTCCACATACGCGCCGTACGGCATCCGCTTGATGGTCCCGGTCTCGCGTCCGTGCAGCACCTGGTCACGGTCCGCGCGTTGGAGGGCGAGCGCCCAGCGCTTCGTCACGACGTAGACGGCGAACGGCACCGCGAACAGGCCGATCCTGACGGCCCAGGTCACGGCGTTGACCGACAGGTGCAGCCGGACGGCGATCAGGTCGTTGGCGGCTCCGAGCAGGGCCACCGCGTACACGCTGACCCAGGCCGCCCCCAGGGCGGTGCGCACCGGCCGGTTGCGCGGCCGGTCGAGCAGATGGTGGTCGCACCCGCCGTCCCCGGTGACCCAGGCCTCGACGAACGGGTAGGCGCCCAGGGCGAGGAAGAGCCCGGCGCCGGCGAGGAGGGGAACGAGGTTGTCCAGGGCCCAGGTGTGGCCCCAGAAGGCGGGCTCCCAGCCGGGCATCACGCGCAGCAGTCCGTCGAGGACCCCCATGTACCAGTCGGGTTGCGAGCCCGCGGTGACCTGGTCGGGCCGGTACGGGCCGTACAGCCAGACGGGGTTGATCTGGGCGCTCGAGGCGATGATGAGGATGACGCCGGCGACGAGCAGGAAGTACGCTCCCGACTTCACCGCGTACACACGCCAGGGCAGACCGACGACGTTCCGCTCCGTACGGCCGGGACCGGGGTACTGGGTGTGCCGGTGGCGACGCGCCAGCACCAGGTGGGCGACGAGGAGCGCGACCATGAGGGCGGGTATCACCACGACGTGCAGCGTGTTGAAGCGCGCGATCAGCTCCGTGCCCGGGTACGCGCCGCCGAAGAGGAACATCGACAGGTAGGTGCCGACGACGGGGACGGAGAGGGTGGTCCCGTTCACGACCATGAGCCCGGTCCCGGACAGCAGGTCGTCGGGGAGGTCGTAGCCGGTCAGGCCCTCGAACATGCCGAGGACGAGCAGCGAGAAGCCGAGCACCCAGGTGAGTTCGCGCGGCTTGCGGAACGCGCCGGTGAAGAAGACCCGCAGCATGTGGGCGAGCATGCTGGCGACGAAGATCAGCGCCGCCCAGTGGTGGGCCTGGCGTATGAGCAGGCCCCCGCGCACGTCGAAGGAGATGCGCATCGTGGAGTCGAAGGCCTCGGACACCGTCCGGCCCCGCAGCGGCGCATAACTGCCGTGGTATTCCACCGGCGTCATGGACGGGTGGAAGTACAGAGAGAGGTAGACGCCCGTCAGGACGAGGACGAAGAAGCTGTAGAGGGATATCTCCCCCAGCATGAAGGACCAGTGACTGGGAAGCACCTTCTGCCTGACGGACGATCGGGGGTCGGTCTCGGCGCCCAGACGCCCGCGGAACCAGGCCGCGGCCTTCGCCCCCGTGCCCCTGCCCCCTGATGCGGCCCGGCGGGACGGCTACCGCTTCCGATGTTCGTGTCACCATTCATGATTCACCTACGGCGGATCGCAAAACGGCACTCTTTGTGCGCCTTCCGCGCATACGACCGGTCGGGCGGCCGTGTTGTGACGTGCGCCGCCTGCGCGGTCATGGCGGAGAACCGTGGTCTGGGTCGTGCTGAACCCCGACAAGCTCCGGCCTTGGAACCCCCCGGCTCGCCCGGTGGGCCTCGTCACCGGCTCCTGACCCCGCCTGCGGCCACCAGGGCCGGTCCCGCACCGGCCAGGCCGTCGCACTCTCGTCGCCGGCCCCCGGCGGTCGGCGCGAGCAGGGCCTCCAGGGGCGCGACGTCCCCGGTCCTGGCCGCGGAGACGAAGACCCGCAGCAGACGTCGGTGCTCGGCGGCGTCCACATCGGCCCTCGGCTCTCCCGTCACATGCCTGCGGGCCCGGCTGACGATCTTGCGCACATTGACGAGACTGACCTGCAGTATGTCGGCGATCTCCGGATATTCGTAGTCGAAGGCCTCCCGCAGCACATAGGCGGCGCGTTCGGCGGGGGTCAGCCGTTCCAGCACCAGCAGCAGGGCGAGTTCCACTGCCTCGGCCCGCTGAGCGCCCACCTCGGGGTCCGCACTCGTGTCGACGGGCTCGGGTAGCCAGGGCCCTACGTAGGTCTCCCGCCGCACCCGGGCCGACTGGGCGACGTTGATGGCGAGGCGGGTCGTCGTGGTGGAGAGGAAGGCGGCCGGGTTGAGCACGGCGGAGCGGTCGGTCCTCTGCCAGCGCAGCCAGACCTCCTGCACCACGTCCTCGGCCTCGACCGCACTGCCGAGCACGCGGTACGCGATGCCGAACAGACGGGGCTGGAGTCCCATGAAGACGCCTGCGGCCTCGTCGAGACCCTGGGGTGACGCGGGTGGCTCGCCGTCCGCCGTGTCGGGGCTGCCGTCCCCCGGCAGGGCCTCTCCGCTGCCGGGCGGTGGGCACGCGCACACGTCACCCATCCGATCAGAGGCCATGGTCGGGCAGCCCCCGGCCGTGCGACGAGAAGATGTCACACGTTGTTTCACAGGGTTGGCCACTGCACCGGGCTCCGGTCACTGAACGTCACTATTTCTCCCATCACATCCACTGAATAGACCGCCTGGAGCCCGGTCATGTGACAGAAAGGAAGGAGAAGAGCGTCAACGACAACGGAAACAACGAAACCGGTCGGCTTCACACAGGCACTCAGGAGCCCGGAACCCACCGCCTCTACATATCGCATACCGGGTGTAAGCCGCATACCACCAACGACTTTCGGCACCTGACGGGGCAGCGCACGCTTAATTCCCCATGCTCTATCGCGACGCGTGACACGGTGTTCACTCCCGCCCCCTGTCCGTGTGCGCGAACGCCGGGATCACGGAGGGTGACACGGCGACGGTCGGAGGGTGCGCGTCCGGACACGCGTCGCCTCCAGGAGCTCGCCAAGCCCCTGGAGGCGACGGACGCGCCGTCAGGCGGTCGCGCGGTCGTCCGTCCGCCGCAGGGGCCTCTCGGGGGCGGCGCTGGTGACGAAGGCGTCCCGCGGGTGCTGCACCGAGGCGAGCGAGACGAGGTCCCGGCCGAACATGGCGGCGGTGAGCCACACGGTGAGCACCCTGACCTTCCGCTCCCATGTCGGCACGGCGAGTACGTGGTAGCCGCGGTGCATCAGCCAGGCCGCAAAGCCCTTGATGACGATGCCCTTGTACTGGAAGATGCCGCGCCCCAGGCCCAGCGTGGCGACCACGCCCAGGCTGCTGTGGCGGTAGTCGCGGACGGCGCCGCCGCGCAGGCTCGCGACGATGTTCCCGGCCAGCCGCCTGCCCTGCCGCACGGCGTGCTGGGCGTTGGGCACCGTGTGCGCTCCCGGCACGGGCGACGCGAGGTCGGGCACCGCCGCGTCGTCCCCGGCCGCCCACACGTCCGGCACCGCCTCGGCGTCCGTGCCCACCCGCAGGTCGGGTCGCACGACGAGCAGCCCGCGCTCGTCGACCGGGAGGTCGGTGTGGTTGTGCACCACGGGGTTCGATGCGTTGCCCGCGGTCCAGACGATGAGCTCCGAGTCGTACTCCTCCCCGCTGGAGAGCACGACATGTCCGTCCTCGGCGGAGAGCAGCCGGGTGTTCAGGTGCACATGGGCGCCGCGGCGCTCCAGGTGGCGCACGACCCAGGCGCCGGGCTCGTCGCTCACCTCGGGCAGGATCCTGCCCCGGGCCTCGACCAGGTGGAACGACAGCTCCCCCAGGCTCAGTTCGGGGTACGACCGGAGCATCGCGGTCGCCAGCGACAGCAGCTCGCCGAAGCCCTCGACGCCGGAGAAGCCGCCGCCCACGAAGGTGACGGTGAGCAGCTTGCGCCGCTCGGGACCGGGCGGCAGCGAGGCCGCCTGGTCGAACGCCGTCAGCAGCCGGTCGCGGATGGCGACCGCCTCCTCGACGTGCTTGAGGCCGATGGCGTTCTCGGCCAGGCCCGGGACGGGGAAGGTGCGGGTCACGGCGCCGGCGGTGACGACCAGTGTGTCGTAGCGGAGTTCGTACTCCTCGCCCTTCACCGGCCGCACGGTCACCTTCCGGTCGGCGTGCCGAATGCCGGTCACGCTCCCCGCGATCAGGCGCGACGTGCGCAGGTGGCGCCGCAGCGATACGGCGGCGTGGCGTGCCTCCACTGAACCGGCGGTCACTTCGGGCAGGAAGGGCTGGTAGGTCATGTAGGGACGCGGGTCGACGACGGTGACCCGTGCTTCCCCGGGCCGGAGCTTCTTCTCCAGACCCCAGGCCGTGTAGAAGCCCGCGTAGCCGCCGCCGACGATCAGGATCTCGCGCATGGTTCCCTCTGTTTCTCTGCGTCACAGAGAAGACCGGTCAGCCCCCTTCGGTGTGACGGCCGACGGGGGACCGTCGTCGCCGGCGTGCGCTTCCACCGGTCCGACGAGCTCAGCGGGACGCGCCCGACATCCCGCGCCGTTAGGCTGGAGAGCAGCGGCGAGACGTCGGTGCGGCCGCGGCGAGACGTCGATGCGGGCTCGGCGACCCGACGTCGTCGGGCTCGTCGCCGTCAGCGGCTTCGGGCCGGGCGCCCGGCACCGCACGGTCCCCCGCACCTTCCGGGCCTGCACGTCCGCCGCGCCGCGCCCAAGGCAGGGCCCGGCATCCGGGCCGCCGCACCCGCTGTCACACCGGCGCGGGGGCTCCGGTCTCCTTACGCAGGGGCGTGGCCGCCGACGGCCGCAGTGGCCGGCACCCGCCCCTGCGGGTGCGCCGCGGCGCACCCGGCGCGAGCAAGGGATGGTAGGCATGTCGTACCCACAGCAGGTGTACTTCGGGGACACCGGCGAGATCAACGCGAACTTCCGCCCGGCGGGCACCGCGCCGGACGTCGGCAAGGCCGGAGACGGCATCCACTACCTGGCGACGTCGGACATGACGCGGGGCGAGTTCGGGCTCTACCGCGTCATGATGAGGCCGAACGCGGGTGGGCCGAGGACGCACTTCCACCGCACCATCTCGGAGTCCTTCTTCATCCTCGACGGCACCGTGCGCCTCTACGACGGCGAGGAGTGGGTCGACGCGCAGGAGGGCGACTTCCTGCACGTGCCGCAGGGCGGGCTGCACGCCTTCCGCAACGACTCCGACGCCCCGGCCGAGATGCTGCTGCTCTTCACACCCGGCGCGCCGCGCGAGGAGTACTTCGAGAAGCTGTCCCAGTTGGCGGACGCCTCGCCGGAGGAACGCGCCGCCTTCCTGGACAAGCACGACTCGTACTTCGTCGACTGACGGCAACGGCCTGCGGCGCCCCGGTCCCGCTCGCGGACGGGGCGCCGGGGCCGAAGCTCACGCCTGCAGAACGGCGAGTTTCCTCGGATTCATCATCCACATCACCCGGTCGATGCCCTCCGGTGTCACGCTCACCGTGACGACGGCGACGACGGCGCCGTCGCGGGACAGCCTCATGGCCGGCCGGCCGTTCACCTGCAGCGGCTCGAGGACGACGCCGGCCCAGAAGCGGTCGGCGAAGGCGTGGATGTACCTGGCCACGCGCTGACGGCCGACCACGGGGAACTTCGACGCCCGCACCTCGCCGCCCCCGTCGGAGTACGACACGACGTCCTCCGCGAACATCTCCTCCAGCACACCCACGTCCCCCGCCCTGGCCGCCGCCACGAACGCCGTCAGGAACCGCTGGTGGTCTGCGGCCACGATGCTCGACCGCTTCTCCGCGGCCAGGTGCTTGCGGGCCCGGCTCACCAGTTGGCGGGCATTGGCATGGGACTGGCCGAGGACCTCGGCGATCTGCGCGTACGGGTAGTCGAACGCCTCCCGAAGGACGTAGGCCGCGCGTTCGGCGGGTGTGAGCTTCTCCAGCAGCATCAGCACGGCGACCTCGAGGGCCTCCCCGTTGACGGCGCCCAGCGCGGGATCGCTCTCGGTGTCCACCGGCTCCGGCAGCCAGGGCCCGACGTAGGTCTCACGGCGGGACCTGGCCGACTGCAGGACGTTGATCGCGAGCCTGGTGACCGTCGTCGCGAGGAACGCCCGGGGATTCTCCACCTTGGCCCGGTCGTAGGTCTGCCAGCGGATCCAGGCGTCCTGCAGGACGTCCTCGGCCTCGCTCACGCTGCCGAGCATCCGGTAGGCGATGCCGAACAGGCTGCCGCGGGCGGCCTGGAACTCCTCCTGCGCCTCCTGGAGGTCCTCGACGTCATCCACTGCTTCGTCCTCGGTCGGCGCGGCCGGCGTCCGGGGCGCACCGGTCGCTCAGGACAGCCAGTCCCGGTAGTGGGTCGGGGCGACGCGGACGTCGCTGCCGCCGGTGAGGACGTCGCCCCGGGGCACGGCGAACATGCCGGCGGAGTCGTCGACGACGACGGTGCGTCCGTCGCCCTTGGCCGCGATGGTGATCCGGCCGATCTCGTCGAGGGGGAAGATCTCCGGCCCGGCGATGTTCACGGTCCCGTTGAGCGGAGGGCCCGAGGCGACCTCGGCGACCATCCGCGCGACGTCGGCGGCGGCGATCGGCCGGAGCGGCGTCCGCGGCAGCCGTACGGTGTCGCCGTCGGTGGTCCAGGACATCGTCGCTTCCATGAACTCCATGAACTGCGTGGCGCGGACGATGGAGTAGGGGATCGCACTCGCCTTGAGGATGTCCTCCTGGAGCACCTTGGCCCGGTAGTAGTCCAGCTCCGGCACCTGGTCGACGCCCACGATCGAGAGGACGACCAGGTGCCCGACGCCGCCCTTCTCGCTCGCGGCGACCAGGTTGTCCATGGACGTCTGGAAGAAGGCGGGCGAGGCCTCGTCGAAGGTCGGCGAGTTCGTGAGGTTGACCACGACGTCGGCGCCCGCGACGGCCTCCACGACGCCCTCTCCGCTCAGGAGGTCCACTCCGGTGGACAGGGAGTGCGGCACGGCCTCGTGCCCGGCCTTCTGAAGGTCCTTGACGACCTGCGAGCCGATGAGCCCGGTCCCGCCGATGACTGCGATTTTCATGGCTTTGCCCATCTTCAGATGCCTATGACCGGTGAATGCATCTACGTGCTTAACGTACCTTTGCGGCAGACAGCGCGCCTGGCCTGCCGCCGGAGGCCTCGGCGCCACCGGGGCGCACACCGACACAGCGTTCCCGGCATACCGTGTGACACGAAACGGGAGTCGATATCTGTAGATATGTGATGTTCATCCCTCGCGTCCGATCTCCGGACGCACCGTTCCTGGGTTAGATTGTTCGATGTACGACGAACATCGAACGTCAAAGGATCAGGGAACCGACATGACCAGTTCTGCCGACCAGCGCTTCTCGGGGCGCACCGCGATCGTCACCGGCGCCGGCTCGGGAATCGGCCGGGCCACCGCCCTCGCCCTCGCGGAGGCGGGGGCGAAGGTCCTCGGCGTGGGCCGGCGCAGGGACGCTCTGGAGGAGACCGCCCGGCAGCACGGCGGCATCGAGGTGCTGCCGCTCGACATCTGCGCGGACGGCGCCCCCGCCACGGCCGTCGACGCCGCCGTGGAGCGGTGGGGGCGCCTCGACGTCCTGGTGAACAACGCCGGCGCCACGGCCGTCATGCCCCTGGCGGACACCGACCGCGCGGTGATCGACCGGCTTTTCGCGCTCAATGTGACCGCGCCGAGCCTGCTCGCCCACACGGCCCTTCCCCACCTGCGGAAGACCTCGGGCTCCATCGTCAACGTGTCCAGCACCTACGGCCACCGTCCGCTGCCCGGCGGCGGCCACTACGCCGCGACCAAGAGCGCGCTGGAGCAGCTGACCCGCACCTGGGCCCTCGAGCTGGCGCCGGAAGGCGTCCGGGTGAACGCGGTAGCCCCCGGCCCGACCGACACGGACGTCATGGTGGCCGCGGGGCTCTCCCCCGAGGAGATCGAGTCGATGATCGGCCAGGAACGCGACCGTATCCCGATGGGCCGCCTCGCCGAACCCAGGGATGTCGCCGAGTGGATCCTGCGGGTCGCCGAGCCCGTACGGACGCACATGACCGGCCAGGTCGTCACGGTCGACGGCGGGCTGGAACTCGTCTGATCCCGATCGGGCGGTGGCCTGCCGCGCCGTGCGCCGGCCTTCGGGGGAGCCCCGCCGCCAGGGCTCGAGTTCAGCCCGTGACTTCCGCACGGGTGGGAGTCGGCTTCGCGGCGCGGGCCTGACGCTGGATGTCGAGTGCCAGGTGCCGCCTCAGCAGGCGCCCGAGCCGACGCTCCACCGTCGTGTGGATGAGCATCGACAGCCCCAGCATGCAGAGGACGGACACCGCCATCGACGGCAGCGGCCCCAGCCCGGGAAAGGCCCGGAGCAGCCCCTTGGCCACGGGAATCCCGATGCTCTGGTGGACGAGGTAGAAGGGGTAGGTGAGTACTCCGGCGCTGACCAGCCAACGCCATCGCAGCCTGGTCAGCGGTCCGACACCGGCCAGCGCCACCAGCGCGAGGCACAGTGTGACCACGGCCGCGCAGACGGCCCAGGAGGGCCGGCTCTCGCCGGGGGGAACGGTGGCGTGGTCGGCCACCCGGAGTTCGAGCACGGTGAGTTCGTAGGACCAGGCGAAGCCCAGCAGCAGCCACAGCAGGAGGCTCTGCCCGAACCTGTGCATGAGGTACAGCACGATTCCGGCGACGAAGAGGCCGGTGTAGCGGGGCTGGACGAATTCGTCGATCAGGGGCGAGTGGAGTTCGAGGGCGATGACGCCGGCCAGGAGCCAGCCTCCGCAGAAGACCACGACCCGCCGGTACGACAGCCCGAAGACGAGCAGCACGGCCATCAGCAGGTAGAAGCGGGCCTCCACCCAGAGCGTCCAGGCGACTCCGTCGACCAGGTCGAGTCCGAGCGGCCCCGGAGCCATCGTGAGGTTGCCCAGGACGGTCCGCGGGTCGACGCGGGTGGCGGCGGCCCAGTGGCCCATCCGCGAGACGAGGACGAGCGCGACGACGAGGAGTACGGCGCACCAGTAGGCAGGGAAGAGCCGGGTGACGCGGGAGACGGTGAACTGTGCGGGAGTCCGCCCCCAGCAGCTCATGCAGATGACGAATCCGCTGATGACGAAGAAGAACTCGACGCCGAGCCAGCCGTAGCGGCTGATCTCGTGCAGGAAGGGCGCGAGATCCCGGAGTTCGGTCTTCCCCCAGAAGTGCGGGGTGGGTGTCCCGACGAAGTGGTACGCGGCCACCATCAGCGCGGCCACCAGGCGCAGCCCGTCGATCGCGGCCAGGCGCGCCGGTCCGCTCCGGGGACCGGGAGGCGTGTCGGAGGCCATCTCAGGCGGTGGGCAGGGGGGAGCGGCTGACGCGTATCTTCGACTGGCCGTGCGGGCGCGCCTCCCAGTCCTCCATGAACCGCGCGTGCAGACCGTGCTCCCGCGCCAGTTCCAAGAGGGTCTCGGTGCGGTAGTAGAAGTCCTCGCGCAGCACCTGGTGTTCGGTGCCCTCGGTGCGGTCGAAGGTGAAGTCGAAGAACCCGGTGTCGGTCAGCACACGGCCGACGTGCGCCAGGCACTGGTCGATGACCTCCAGAGGCGAGTGGGAGAAGACGCTGTGCGCGTGGACGACGTCGAAGTGGTCGTCGGGCAGGAAGTCCAGGGTGAGGTCGCCGGTGATGGTCAGATGCGGCAGCTTGTCCTGGATCCGGCGCTCGACGAGGGTCTTCTTGGCGGCTATCAGGATGTCGGGCGAGATGTCGATGCCGTAGTAGTCGCCGGGGTCGAGGTGGCTGATGAAGCGCCACCCGCCGCGCAGGTTGCCGCAGCCGATGTCGAGCATGCGGTGGCCGGGGCGCAGCCCGTGTTCGACGAGGTAGTCGAACTGCATCCGCCCGAGCGCCAGCCAGCGGTCGTGGGTCTGGCTGCCGACGGCGGCCTCCGGGTTGCGGCGGGTGTCCGAGGCCATGACCGCGCGGTAGTAGCCGACGTGGTCGGGGTTCTTGAGGTGCAGCCACGCGTCCCGGCCGGCTCGGCGCAGGTACGGGACGATGCGCCCGGGGTGGCGCAGGGCGTAGCCGGCCTTGTGGGTGAGGGCGGAGCGGTTGTTCCTCAGCTTCTTCGGTGACGTGGCGTCGGCGGGCATGGCGAAGCGGCCTCCGTACAACAGGGGTGCGGGTGAGGGGGAAGAGGGAGATGACGCGGTGGAGCGGACGGCGCCGATTCGGCCGCCGCGGTCAGACGCGGCGTCGCAGGAGCAGCACGGCGACGACCGTGAGCAGCACCGCGAGGCCACCGAGGACGGCGGTGTCGATCCACTGGAAGGTCCAGTAGTCACCGGCCGGGTTGGCCTCGTAGAAGCGGGCCGCGTACCCGTGCGCCGCCATGCAGTCCTTGAGCTCGGCGCCTGACGGGAAGGGGCAGTTCGTGATGTCGTCGTGGCGGCCGGAGGCGGTGATCAGGCCGTAGACACCGGTCGACCACCTATCCCCCATGAGCGGTTTGGGGACGATGCCGGCGCTGACGTAGGTGTGCGGCGGGACCAGCAGCCGGGCATGGTGCGTCCACTC
Organism: Actinacidiphila sp. bgisy167; assembly: GCF_965342175.1. GTDB lineage: Bacteria > Actinomycetota > Actinomycetes > Streptomycetales > Streptomycetaceae > Actinacidiphila. The sequence continues at coordinate 25,886 of NZ_CBDRBL010000051.1, read as the reverse complement.
CATCAGGAGCGTCGTCGACCCCGTCACCAGCAAGGTCAGGCCCATCGCCGCCAGGACCTGGCGGGCCAGCAGGCCCAGCAGGGTGCCGGCCGCCAGGCCGAACAGGGCGGCCGCGACGACACGGGGGCCCGAGCCGCTCAGGGCCGTGACGTCGTACCAGAACAGGCCGTAGCTCCGGTCGGCGGCAGGTCGCCACCACCAGGAGAACACTCCGGCGAGCAGTCCGGAGAGGGCGACCGTGGCCACCGCGGCCAGGGCGAACCGGGAGGCGAACCACTGGCCTCGGCTCACGCCCTGGGAGAGGACCATGCGGTGGGTGCCCAGTTCGCGGTCGCGGCCCAGCAGAGGGGCGCCCCAGAAGACGCCGATCACGACGGGCAGGGCGATGTTCAGCGCGCCGAGGTACTTCAGCGGCTCGACGTCGAGGAGCAGGGGCTGGCCGGTGGCGGATCGTGTGCACTTCAGCGGCCCTCGGCCGCAGTGGTCGAACAGCCCGCTGTGCAGGGCGTCCAGCATGCCCGAGCGGTGGTATGCGGCGATCGCCGCGGCGACGAGCACGACGGCCGTGGCGATGCCGACCGACACGCGCTGCTGGCGCCATGCGAGCCAGAGGGAGCCCTTCACGCCGCGGCCTCCGTCCGCCCGGCGGGATCGGTGGCGGGGTGCCCGGGCTCGTCGGCCCCGAGGTAGCCGATGAGGACGTCCTCCAGTCGGGGCCGTTCCACGTGCCAGTCGCCGGGCAGCGGTCCCCGCTGCCGTATGAGGGCGGTCAGCTGCCTGCCGGCGGTGCGGCGCTGCACGACGGTGTGCGCTCCGGCCAGGGTGTCGGCCTGCCCGGCGGGCCCGATCAGTACGGCGTGGCTCTCACGCAGTGCCTCGGCGTCCTCGCTCAGCTCGACGCGGCCGTCCCGCAGGGCCAGTACCCAGTCGCAGGTCTCCTCGAGTTCGGGCAGGACATGGGAGGCCAGCACGATGCTCATGCCGCGCTCCGCGGCCTCGGCCATGAGCTCCGTCATGATCTGGCGTCGCGCCACGGGGTCGAGGTCGGCCAACGGCTCGTCGAGCAGCAGGAGGTCGGGCCGCTTGCCGAGTGCCAGGGCGAGCGCCACGCGAGTGCGCCGCCCGGGGGACAGCTCGCCGACACGCGCGTGCGGGGGAATGCCGCCCTCGCGCACGACCCGCTCGGCGGTGGTCCGGTCCCACGAGCCGTTCAGCTTCTCTCCCATCAGCAGGGTGTCCGCCACGGTGGCCCGCGGGTAGAGCGGCTTGTCCTGGGTGAGCAGCGCGACACGGGTGCGGGCCTCGGCCGTGCCGGGGACGGCGCCGGCCACCCGCATGTGCCCGGACCCGGGCCGCAGCAGGCCGCTGGCCAGTTGCAGCAGCGTGCTCTTGCCGACGCCGTTGCGTCCGACGAGTGCGACGATGCGACCGCCGGGCACGGTGAACTCGCAGTCCCGCAGGACCCAGCCGCCCCGCCGCCGGTACCGGAACCCCAGTCCTGTGGCGCACAGTGCGGCCGACGCGTCAGCCCAGGTCATGCGTTCCTCCTCCGTTCGTCCCGGTGGCCCGGGGTCGTGCCGTCGTGCTCGTTGTCGTGGGCGTCCAGGGCGGCTGTGACCATGGCCAGGACATCGGCCCGCTCCAGCCCCGCGGCCCGGGCGCGGGCCAGCCAGCCGGTGAGCTCCTGGCGCACCGGGGAGTCGTCCTCCGCGCCCGGCCGGGCGAGCGACCGCGTCACGAAGGTGCCGAGGCCACGGCGCAGTTCGACCAGACCGGCCTGCTCCATGTCGCGGTAGGCCCGCAGCACGGTGTTGGGGTTGATGGCGGTCGCCGCCACCACCTCCCTCGCCGTGGGCAGCTTGTCCCCGACCTGCAGCGTGCCCATCCGGAGCGCCCGTTCGGTCTGCTCGACGATCTGCACATAGGCCGGTACGCCACTGCCGCGGTCGATCCGGTAGTCGATCACGTCGCCTTCCTCGGCTCCACCATGCTTGTGTTAATGCATTAATTCAAGCATGGTGGGTGGCCGGTGCGGATGTCAATCTCCCGGCGGCGTCCAAGGCCGAGCTCAAGCGCACATCGTCGGCAGCGCACGCCGCAGCCGCACCAGGTGCGAGCCGGACAGCCGGTGCGGGGCCGGGCTGCGCCTCGCACCGCCGGATCGATGAGCCCCAGGAGCCCCGGGTAGCCGATGAGCGCTCGGCTGTCGCCGGGAGGCGGACTTGGCCAGCCTGCGCTGACCGCCCCGCGGGCGACGGGATGCCGGCGGGCTCAGCGCGGCGCCGGGTCGCGTTCCGCGCTCTCGTCGGCGCGGCCGCCCTCCCCGAGCAGGCCCGTGTCGGTGATGTCGGCGCGCTCCTCCAGGTCGCCCAGGGTGCGCCGGGCCCGCCAGGTGACCAGGCCCGGCAGGAGCACGCGCGCCGCCTGGACGCCGCGCAGCCAGGACTGTACGTAGACGGCGGGCGCCCGGCGCTCGACACCCCGCACGAGCCGCTCCGCCGTGGCCTCGGCGGAGTAGGTGCGGCTCGCCGGCCACGGCATCAGGGCGCGCAGTTCGCGCATCGTCGTGTGGCGTTCGGCGTCGCGGATCATCTCGGTGTCCGTCCAGCTCAGGTACGCGACGCCGACGCCGACCCCGCGGTGGGCCACCTCCGCGCGCAGGGAGTGCGCGAACGCCTCGACCCCCGACTTGGAGGCGCAGTAGGCGGACATCAGCGGGGCCGCGCCCATGGCGGCGAGCGACGACACCTGCAGGTAGTAGCCGCGGGCGCCCAGCAGGTGCGGCAGGAAGGCACGGGCGGTCAGCGCGCTTCCGACGAGGTTGACCTCGACGATCCTGCGCCAGGTCGCCATGGAGGAGTCCACGAGGGGGCCGCCGGCCGCGATCCCGGCGTTGGCCACGACCACGGAGGCCTGGCCCAGCCGTTCCGCCACCCCGTCGGCGGCGCGGCGCAGCGCGGCCTCGTCCGTGACGTCGACGCACCAGGCCCGCGCGATGCCGGGCGCGGCGGCCGCGGCCGCCTCCAGCTCCTCGGGTTCCAGACCGAGGAGGGCGACCCGGGCCCCGCGCGCCGCGAGGAGGTGTGCCGTCTCCCGCCCGATGCCCCGGGCGGCGCCGGTGACCACGGCCGTGCGTCCCGCCAGCGCCGAGGAGCGTGCCACCTGCGGCCTCCGATTCCCGCGGTCCGCGACCGCCGTCGGTGAAGAAACTTCGCGAAGGTGCCTATAACGACCGTAACCGAGGGCAGAAGACCCAGCGGCCGGGAAGCACGAGGTTCCGCCGGAGGGTCTCATGGCAGTACGACACCGACTTGTGCGCGGAGAGCCGAAGGACGTGTGGGCCGTACTCGCGGATCCCACCCAGTACGGGAAATGGGTCGTGGGACCGTCCTCGTCACGGCACGACGACGGGAAGTGGCCCGCCGAAGGGTCCAGCATCGAGTACACCGTGCCGCTGGGCCCGGCGAAACTCACCGGCAAGACGGTCGTCCGGATCTGCCGGCCCCCGGAGAAGTTGGAGCTGGAGGCCCTCAGCGGATGGCTGGGCTCCGCGCGGATCGCCTTCGAACTGCGCTCCTGGGGCCGCGACACGCTGGTCGTCGTGGACGAGCACCCGCTGCGCGGCCCCGGCGGCCTGCTGCACAACGCCGGACTGGACGCCCTGCTCCAACTGCGGCACCGCCGCATGCTCGGCCGGCTGGCCGAAGCCGTGGAGACGCAGGCCGCACACGGAGGCGAGGACGGCTGAACGGGGAGCCGACGACGGGAGGCACGCCATGGCGGACGCGGTGGTGATCGGCGCCGGCCCCAACGGCCTGGTCGCCGCGAACCTGCTCGCCGACGCGGGATGGAGCGTCGAGGTCCTCGAGGCGCAGGACGAGCCCGGTGGCGGTGTCCGCTCAGCACGGGACGTCCATCCGGAGTACGTGCACGACTTGTTCAGCTCCTTCTATCCCCTGGCGGCCGCCTCACCCGTCATCCGGGGACTCGGGCTGCACCGCGAGGGGCTGCGGTGGAGCCACGCCCCGGCCGTGGTGGCGCATCCGCTGCTGGACGGGCGCTGCGCGGTGCTGCACCGGCGGGCCGTCGACACCGCCGCGGTCCTCGACGCGGACACCCGCGGCGACGGCGCGGCCTGGTTGCGGCTCTGCACGGTCTGGGACCGCCTCGGGGACGACCTCGTCGACGCGCTGTTCACCCCCTTCCCCCCGGTGCGCCCGGGGCTGCGGCTCGCGGCGCGGCTGCGCGCGGGCGGCGGACTGCGGATGGCCCGCACGCTCGTGCTGCCGGTGCGGCGGCTCGGCGAGGAGGAGTTCGGGGGCGAGCTGGGCGCCCTGCTGCTGGCCGGCAACGCGCTCCACGCCGACCTGGCGCCGGAGGCCGCGGGCAGCGGCGGGTTCGGCTGGCTGATGGCCATGCTGGGGCAGACCCACGGCTTCCCCGTGCCGGTCGGCGGCGCCGGGTCGCTCACCGCCGCCCTCGTCGCCCGGCTGCGCCGGCGCGGCGGCACGCTCCGCTGCGGGGCACGGGTGACCTCGGTCGTCGTGCGCTCCGGGCGGGCGGCGGGGGTCCGCACGGCCGACGGCGACGCGGTGCCGGCCCGCCGCGCCGTGCTGGCCGACGTGTCGGTGCCCGCCCTGTACGGCGAGCTCCTGAGCCGCGACGACCTCCCGGCGCGGGTCCTGGAGGACCTGCGCCGCTTCCAGTGGGACTTCGCGACCTTCAAGGTCGACTGGGCCCTTGACGGCCCGGTGCCGTGGTCGGCGCCCGCGGCCGCGCGGGCCGGCACGGTGCATGTGGCCGAAGGGGTCGACGACCTGACCCGGTTCGCCGCGCAGATCGCCATGGAGCAGGTGCCCGAACGGCCCTTCCTCGTGTTCGGGCAGATGACGACGGCCGACGCCTCCCGTTCGCCCGACGGGACGCAGTCGGCCTGGGCGTACACCCACCTTCCCCAACGGATCCGCGGCGACGCGGGCGGTTCGGGGATCGTCGGCACCTGGGATCGCACAGACCAGCAGCTGATGGCCGACCGGGTGGAAGCACAGGTCGAGCGGTACGCCCCCGGGTTCCGTTCGCTCATCGCCGCCCGCCGCGTCCTCGCCCCGTCCCGGTTGGAGGAGCACAACGCCAATCTCCACGGCGGCGCCATCAACGGCGGAACGACGGCCATGCACCAGCAGTTGGTGTTCCGTCCACTGCCGGGCACCGGACGCCCCGAGACGCCGATCGCCGGCCTGTTCCTGGCGTCGGCCGGAGCTCATCCCGGCGGCGGGGTCCACGGGGCACCGGGCGCCAACGCCGCCCACGCCGCGCTGCGCTCCCGCTCCCCCAGCCGGCTGCTGAGCGGCGCACAACGTGCCCTCGCCCGCCGCAACCGCCTCGGCAGGCGCGGCTGAGCGGCCGGGTCCACGGGCGGCGGGGCCCCCACCGCGGAGCCCACGTCCGCCGCGCTCAGTTCTGGGTGCGGCGCACACACGCCGCGACGACCTCGCTCAGGTCACCGCTGCGGCGCAGCAGATCCCGCTGGATCTGGGCGCCGTTGCCGGTCTTCAGGAGTCCTGCGAGCGCGTCCTGAGCGGGGAGCAGGTCGCCGTTGTCCTCCAGGGCGTCGCGTACGTGGTCGAACAGGGCCCGCACCACGGCCTCGGCAGGAGCGGGTTCCATGGTGAAGGGGTGCACCAGGCGGCCGTCGACGCCCTCACGGGCGGCACGCCAGGTCGCCAGCCGCAGCAGGGCCACGCTGTGAGCGGACGGCGGCTCGCCGTCCCGCCAGGCACGGGCCGCGGTCTCCACCAGCGCCCGTACCAGCGTCGCCAGCAGCGCGGTGCTGGACGCGTCCAGGCACACGTCCGCTACGCGGATCTCGACGGTGGGATAGGTGTACGAGAGGCGGGCGTCGAAGTAGATCATGCCCGGGTCGCGCAGCGCCCCGGTGGCGATCATGGACCGCACCAGTTCGTGGTAGCGGGCCGCGGAACCGAACGGCTCGACCGGCCCGGCCGACGGCCATCTGCCCCACACCCGGCTGCGGTAGCTCGCATAGCCGCTGTCCCGGCCCTGCCAGAAGGGGGAGTTGCCGCTGAGCGCGAGCAGCACCGGCAGCCAGCCGCGGATCCGGTCGAGGACCGCCACGCCCTCCTCGTCGGACTCCACCGACACGTGGACGTGGCAGCCGCAGGTCAGTTGCTCGTCCGCGGTCAGACCGTACCGCTCGCGCATCCACCGGTAGCGCTCCCCGGTGCTGAGCGACGGGTGCACCGGCAGCGGCGAGGTCGCGAGCGCCGCGACCGCGCAGCCGGACCGCTCCGCGTGCCGGGCGGCCTCCGCCCGCCACCGCACGACCTCGGCGGCCAGGTCCTCCATCCGCGACTGCGGCCGGGTGGCGAACTCCAGCTGCTCCCTCTGCAGCTCCGCCTCGAACACCTCCACGCTCGCGGCCGCCTCGCAGCGCGCCGCGGCCAGCACCGCCGCGGACAGCGCCCGCGGCTTGCCGGACTCCGCGTCCAGCAGCAGGAGCTCCTCCTCCACACCCACCGTCCGCATCGCGCCACTCCCCTTCCACGGGCCGCGTGGAGTCCACGGGCGGCGGGGAGCGTGGGACACGCCGCGCCGGAACCCCGGATCACCGTGACAGCACCAATACGCCAGGCACCCTCCTGCTTCCCCGCCCGCGCTCATCGATGCACCGGCGGTCCCGCGCCTCGGTCATCGGCGTGCCCGCCGGTCACCGGCGCTCCGGTGAAGCTTCCGAGCAGCGTCGTGGCGCTGGATATGCTGGGGAAATGGAGAAGGGCAAGAGCGACGACTGGCTGACCGCCGACGAGCAGCGGGCGTGGCGCACCTACCTGGACGTCGGCACGCTGGTGCTCAGCCGGCTCGGCCGGGACCTGGAGCCGTTCGGCCTGACCATCAACGACTACGAGATCCTGGTGAACCTCTCGGAGTCGCCCGAGCGCCGCATGCGGATGAGCGACCTGGCCCGCGCCACCCTGCAGTCCAAGAGCCGGCTGTCCCACCAGATCAGCCGCATGGAGAGGGCGGGCCTGGTCCGCCGCGAGAACTGCGAGTCCGACCGGCGCGGGCTGTTCGCCGTCCTCACCGAGGACGGCTGGGAGACCATGCGCAAGGTCGCCCCGCACCACGTCGCCGCCGTCCGCGAGCACTTCATCGACCTGCTCCCCGAGGAGGCCCAGAAGGCCATCCGCAGGGCACTCACTCCGGTCGCCGAGCACCTGCGCGCGGTACGCGGCCCGAACTGACGCGGCCGCCGAGCCCTTCGCCGCACGCCGGCGATCGCGGCGTTTCGGACCCATGGGCCCGGGCAGGCGTCCTGCCGAGGGGGGTTTCCCGCGAGTGCTAGGGAGTCGACCCCATGTCAACAGGGACACTTCTGGCGATCATCATCCCCGTAGTCGTGGTCCTCGCCCTGATCGCGGTGGCGGCCACCCTCTTCGTACGCCACCAGCGCCTGAAGCAGCGGTTCGGCCCGGAGTACGACCGTGCCGTCGAGGACGCCGGCAGTCGCAAGGACGCCGAGCAGGACCTGGCCGCCCGCGCCAAGCGCCACGACGCACTGGACATCAAGCCGCTGCCGAGCGGCGTCCGCGACCGCTACGCGCGGGAGTGGAACAGCGTCCAGGAGGAGTTCGTCGACAGGCCCGAGGACGCCGTTCACGACGCCGACAGCCTGGTGGCCTCCCTGATGCGCGAGCGCGGCTACCCGACCGAGGACTTCGACCAGCAGGTCAAGGACCTGTCGGTGGAGCACGGCCAGACCCTGGAGCACTACCGGGCGGCCCACGAGGTCAACGACCTCAGCACCCGGCACGAGGCCACGACCGAGCAACTGCGCGGCGCGATGGTCCATTACCGCGCCCTGTTCGACGAGCTGCTCACCGACGGCGGCGGGCGGCGCCACGCCCGGGCCTGACAACGGGCCCACCCCATCGACCCAGCCTGGAAAGGCGGAAACCATGGAACGCGAGCGTGTCTCCCGCGGAAGCGGGCTGGCCACCGAAGACCTCGCAGAGACCCACGCCCCCACCGGAGCACCGCAGGAGCGCACCGACACGGCCCGCCCCGACACGGGCTCCAGGCCGCCGGAATTCCCCGGGGAGAGCACCGGCACACGCGGCGAACCGCCCCCGGACGAAGCGGCGGCCGAAGCCCCCGCACGGGACACCACCGAGCCCGCGGGGGACACCACCGCGGACGAGGCCCCGCAGCTGCTGCGTTCCGAGGACCAGGAGGGCTTCCGGGCCCGTTGGCAGCGGATCCAGAGCGATTTCGTCGACGACCCGCGCGACGCCGTGCACGCCGCCGACGAGTTGGTCGCCGACGTCATGCAGAAACTGGCGTCGACCTTCGCCCAGCACAAGCAGGACCTCGAAGGCCAGTGGACCCGCGGCGAGCAGGTGAACACCGAGGACCTGCGCACGGCTCTCCGGCGCTACCGGTCCTTCTTCAACCGCCTGCTGTCGACGTAGGCCACACGGGCACCGCATGGTCGGGCGCCGCCGGGCAGGCGGCGCCCTTCGGCGTGCGCGGGCGTCCATGGGGCGCCGCACCGGCGGGCCGCCGCCTCGATCCGCCGGGCATGGTGGAGCGTCAGCAGGGCACACGCGGGGTCAGGAGGTAAGAAATGGTTCCCTTGCTGCTTGTCCTGCTGCTGGCCCTGATCCTTTTCGGGGCGGGCTTCGCCCTCAAGGCCCTGTGGTGGATCGCGCTGATCGTGCTGGTGGCGTGGCTGCTCGGCTTCGTGTTCCGGGCAGCGGAGGGCGGCGGGCGCCGCCGCTGGTACCGGTGGTGACCTGAGGCCGGTCGTATCGGAGCACCATGCCGGGGTGCCGGCCGCACGTCGCGGTCGGCACCCCGTCCGTCGTCTCCGTCGTCGGTGTCACTCCGCCCGGGGGGCGAGAGCCGCGACGGCCACGGCGGCGGTCACTCCGGTCCAGGCGACGGGGCCGAGCGGGGTGCAGCCGAAGAACTGGCTCACCCCGGGGGTCTGGATCACCGCGATGAGCGCCGCCGCCGAGCCGAGCACGGTGAACCAGACCAGAGGGCTGTGCCGGCGGCCGGTCACGGTCTGGGTGAGCTGAGCGCCCACCACCCCGCACAGCGCCATGGTGCTGGTGCGCCGGGCACTTCCCGGGGTGGCTGTGCCGACCAGCCAGGCGGTCGTGGCGCCCAAGGCGGTGAGGATGCCGCGGTGGCGGATCTGCCGGGCCAGCGGCGCGCCCAAGGTCCCCAGCCCCAGCGGGGCGGTGCCGGTCCTGGCCGTCCCCTGCCGCTCTGCTCCGCCCTCGCCCTGTGCGGCGGCCGCGTCCGCGGCGTCGCCGCCCTGCGGGGTCACGGCGACCGCCATCGCGGGGAACATGTCGGTGAGCAGGTTGACCAGCAGGAGCTGCCGGGTCGACAGCGGTGACGCACCGGATACCAGCGTCCCCAGCAGGGAGAAACCGATCTCGCCGGCATTGCCGCCGATCATGACGGTCAGGGCGTCGGCGACGCTGCGCCACAGGGCGCGTCCCTCGGCGACCGCTTCCGTCAGCGCCGAGAGCTCGTCGTTGACGATGACGAGGTCCGCGGCGTTGCGCGCGGCGGCCGAGCCCCGGACGGCGATGCCGACGCCGACGTCCGCCGCCCTGATGGCGGCCGCGTCGTTGGAGCCGTCACCCACCATGCCGACGACCCGCCCGGACTCCCTGAGGGCCTCGATCACCTGGAGTTTCTGTTCGGGCGCCACACGGGCGACGACGTCGCAGTCGCGTACGAGCGACGCCCGGCCGGCGCGGTCGCGGGTGGCGAGCTCGTCGCCGGTGACGACGGAGACGTCCTCGGGCCAGCCGAGTGCGACGGCGACCGCCCTGGCGGTCTCGGGGTGGTCGCCGGTGAGCATCACCGGCCGCACACCCGCCTGCCGCAGTCCGGAGATCAGCGGCGCCGCGTCGGAACGGGGCGTGTCGGCCAGGGCGATGAAGCCGGTGAGCTCCAACCGGTAGTGATCCAGGGGCTGTTCGAGCGCCCCGTCGAACTCCCCCGGGTCGAGGTGGTGTTCCGCCACGGCCAGGACGCGCAGCCCCTCGGCCGCCAGTGCCTGGGTCGTCTCGTTGGTGGTGCCGTCGCCGTCGTGGCAGAGCGGCAGCACCACCTCAGGGGCTCCCTTGACCACCAGCAGCGGGTTGCCCTCAGCGTCGTGCCCGGTGGCCGCGGCGTAGCCGCGGGAGGCCTGGAAGGGCTGGGTGTCGCCGGGCGTCCAGTGCGGGTCGTCGCCCGCCGCGTCGAGCACGGCCCCGTCGGTGGCGTGGGCGTGGACGCCGTGGTTGTCGCCCATCGGGGGGCAGGTCCGCGCCGCCTGCCGCAGGATCGCCTGGCCCTGCGGGGAGTCGGCCCCGTGGACGCCGCCGTCGGGAGCTGCGGTGCGGACCACACGCAGCCGGTTCGCGGTGAGGGTGCCGGTCTTGTCGAAGCACACGGTGTCCATCCGCCCGAGTGCCTCCAGGGTGCGCGGGGTGCGCACGAGCACGCCGTGGTCGGTCAGCCTGCGCGCGGCGGCGAGCTGGGCGACGGTCGCGGTGAGCGGCAGCCCTTCGGGGACGGCCGCCACGGCGACGGCGAGCCCTCCGGACACGGCCTGCCGTACGGGGGTGCCGCGCAGCAGCGACAGACCGGTGACCGCGGCGCCGCCCGCCAGGGTGAGGGGCAGCACGGACGAGGTCAGTTCACGGAGCCGGGCCTGCACGCCCGGCGCCGGCGGCATCCGGCCGGCCAGGTGGGCCGCACGGCCCGCCTCGGTGTCGTCACCCGTGTCGACCACGACGGCGCGCCCCTGCCCCGCCACCACGGTGGCGCCCTGGAAGACCATGCAGTGCCGGTCGGGGACCGGCACCCTGGGCGTGGGCTCCACCTGCTTGAGGGTGGGCAGGGACTCCCCCGTCAGGGAGGACTCGTCGACCTCCAGGTCCTCGGCTTCGAGCAGGCGCGCGTCGGCCGGGACGACGTCGCCGGTGTGCAGCTCGATCACCTCCCCTGGGCTGAGCCGTCCGGCCTCGACGGTGCGGGTGTCTCCGGTGTCGGGGTCGACGACCCGGCGCGCCTGCTGCCGCTGGCTCACGGCGAGGGAGGCGAGGGCCTGTTCGGCACGCAGGCGCTGGATGCCGCCCACGAGTGCGTTGATGCCCATGGCGCCGGTGACCAGGAAGGCGTCCACCGCCGAACCCAGCAGCGCGGAGGCGGTGGCTCCCACGGCGAGCACGGGCGTGAGGGGGTCGTCCAGTTCGGCCCGGACGGCGACCAGAAGCCGCCCCGTCAGCCGCAGGGGGGCGGCGGCGGGCGACGCGGCCATCGTCCGGCCCACGCGCTCGGCCGCCGACCACGCGCGGGTCGACTCGTCGTGGAGGTCGCGTTCCGCCCTCCGCAGCCGGTCGAGGACCTCATGGGGTTCCAGGGCGTGCCAGGGCACCCGCGGGCGCGACCGGGGCACGTCGCGTCGCAGTACGCGCCGGGCGCCGCCGAGGCCGTCGACGAGGGCCGCCGCGGCCGCCGCGTTGACCGGGCTCAGTCGCAGCCCCGCCTTCCAGGCGGCGCGCCGCCCCCGCGAGCCGCGGGTGAGCACCATCAGCTCCGACAGGGCCGCCCCGGCCTCGGCCAGGATCTTGGCGCGCCGGGCGGCGGCTCGGAAGCCGGGTACGGCCGCCAGCAGCCGCCAGACACCGGAGAGGTCGTCCAGGACCAGGGCGTCGGCGGCCCACAGGACGGCGCTGCCCGGGTCGACGACTGTCACGGCCACGTCGCTGCTCATCAGGCCCGTCGGCAGGTCGTCCTCGGGTCGTGTCCCGGCGGCCGGCCGTGCGACGGTGAGCACCGTCCGCCCGGAGCCGCGCAGTCGGCGCACGAGATCCGTCAACGACTCGTCGGCGGAGATCAGTTGGTCGGCGAGCGCCCCGAACTCGCCCAGGGTGCCGTCGTCGGCGACGACCACGTGCAGGCCCGCGCGCCGGGCGGCGTCGAGCACCGCCTCCGCCAGCGGATCGACCTCCCGGCCCACGAAGACGCTGCCCACCTCGTGGTTGTCCGCGTCGAGGACGGTCATCCGCCCGGTGCGGGTGCCGGGCGCGCTGCCGGCGACGGGCCGCAGGCGCACCCCGTCGCCGTCCGGCGGCCCATCGCGCCGGTCCGGCTGCTCGTCCTGGGCCCGCAGAGTGGCCGCGGCGGCGTGCCAGAGCCGCTCGTGGTCCCAGGAGGTGTCGGCGCCGGGCACCGCTTCCAGCAGAGTGCGCCTGCGTCCGCTGAGCACCGAGTGGTGCAGCACGACGCTGTCGACGAGTTCCAGCTGCCGGATCCGTTCCACGTCGCGCACGAGCACCCTGCGTCGGGCCAGACCGGTGCCCAAGGCGGCGGTGAACGCGGTGGGCCCGTAGCGGGCGGCACGCGGTGAGGCGGCCAGAACCGCCTCGGCCGCCTCGGCGCTGTCGCGCGTGAAGGCCAGGGTCGCCACCGCCCCCAGCAGACCCCCCGTGACGGCCTGGTCGGCGTACTGGTCCGCGGGCCTGACGTTCAGGCGGGGGCGGCGCACCCGGGGTGTCGGCAGACTGTGCCGGTCCGGTGCGCACAGGCGGTCGTGGACCTCGTCGAACAGTGCGGAGCGGGCGATCGACTCGACGAGCTGGGCGGTCCGCAGTGCCGCGTCCAGCACCAGGGCGGTCGGGGACTGCCCGAATCCGTGCGCTGCCGCGTAGGCGGCCGAGAGGACGACGTCGGCGTTCGGCTCCCCGAGCCTCCGCCGGAGCCACGACCGCGGTCGCGAGTCCTCCCGCAGCGCGGTGACGGCCGCAGTGATCACGCGCGGGGAGCTTCTCAGCCGCAGTATCCGCGCGGTCGCCGCGGTGGCGATGCCCGCGACGTCGCAGCACAGGGCCGCGGCGTGCACGCGGGCTCCTGGTGCCTGCCCCGGGTGGTCGTGGTCCAGCGCCGCGGCCTGCGGCTGCTCGAGTCGGTGGCGGTCGGCAAGCTCGGCCGCCCGCGCCGCCACCTTGGCGGCCACCGCGTCCTCGGCGAGCTGTACGACCAATGACTCCAGGCCGCCGTCCCAGTAGGCCCCCAGCACATCGGGGTGCTCCGTCAGTGCCGCGGCCACCTTGCGGGCGGCTGCCTCCACCTGGCGCCGGTCGAGGGCGGCGCCGGAGCGCGGCCGCAGCGGGAGGTGCATGCGGCGTCCGCCCACCCAGCAGGCCCCGGACCCGACCGCGTGCTGCGTGACCCGACCCAGCCGCAACGCCCCTCGTGAGGCGGCGGCGGCGCCGCGCCACGCCGAGCGCGCACCGGCGTCCGCGGCGCGCACACCGGCGTCCGCCAAGGACGCCGCCTGCCGCGCCACGCCGGTGGGCGCGGAGGCGGCGAGCCGCAGCCCTGCCGCGGGCAGTCCGATCAGCAGCCCCAGTCCGTGCGCCGGCCTCATGTGGCGGAGGCCTTCGCCTTCTTGTGTTCCTTGGCCTTGATCTTGGCCTTGCTCGGTCCGCCCTCGGGAACCGGCAGTTCGTCGGGCCTCGTCATCGCGTCCGGCCCCTTCTCGGCCATGGGCGCCTCCCGGGTCGGGGCCGCCGCCATGTGCCCCTGCGCGTGCGGCGCGGCCGGGATCCGGGTCTCCGGCGGGACCGCCGTGTCCTCGCTCTCCGCGCCCTCCGGCGCCTCAAGGACCGGCTTCTCCCCGGTCGCTTCCCGGGCCGACGCCTGCTCGCGCCGCGCACCGGACCGCTGCTGCGTCAACCAGACCGCGGCGGCTCCCGCCGCCGCCACCGGCCACTCGACGACTCCGGCGGCACCCAGGAGTCCGGCGCCCGCGTAGGCTGCCACCCGCCGCTTGCGCGGCGAGACCACGCCCACCGTGTCCAGCACACTGTCGAACGTCTCTTTGACCACCCCGGCCCCGGGCAGCCGCTGCGCCGTGGACTTCATCGTGTCCAGGGGGTGCGCCACGGCTTCCATCACGGCCGAGGATGAATGACGACCAGTTTCAGCCATTTTTTTCACCTCATATAGGTGCTTCCCAGAAATATGGAGCTGAACAATCCGGCCGCTGGACGAGGCACGGGCTTCAGACGTGCCGAACCCCGCGGTTCACGCTCCGCCGTCCCCCCGCACACATGCCCTCAGGCGCGCGCTCCGGCGACCTCGTCGGCCACGTGGCGGTCCAGCGCGGCACGCACCAGAGCGTCCGCGAGGACCGCGTAGGCGGCCTCCGGCACCAGGTCGGCCAGTTCCTCGGGCCGCGTCGGCAGCCCGAGCCGTTCCGCGCCCTTGAGTGCCTTCCCGTCGAAGACCGGACGCGTCTCCGGCCAGACCGCCTGCACCTCCCGCAGGAAGATCTCCACTCCGACGGGCCCGAGTCCGGGCACCTCGCGCAGGGCGCGGCGTATCGCGTCCGGGTCGCCGTCCGCCTGGTCGCGCAGGCGGCGCAGGTCGCCTCCGTAGCGGTCCAGGATCAGCTGCGCGCCGTCCCCGAGCTGCGTCGCCGTGCGCTCGTCATAGCGCCGGTAGTGACCCCTGCCGAGGGCGTCGACCCGCTGCTGCCAGGTGGCGTCGCGCATCCTGCGGGGGTCGCGCATCCCGGCGGCGAACAACTCGTGTGCCGCCGCCGTGGCCACGGACGCCTTGATGCGGGCGCCGAGCAGGCACGCCGCGACCAGCACCTGGTAAAGGGGCTGAGGGGTGTTCCGCAACCTGATGCCGGCGTCCTCGGCGTAGGTGCGGCCCTCGTGGTCGAGCAGGGCCTCGACCGTGGCCTTGTCCTTGGCGGTGTCCCGCTCCCGGGTCGTTCCGGTCATCTCACGTCACCTTCTCGCGATGCGCGGGGTCCCTCCTCGGGTCTGCTACCCGGCGTGCAACCGGTACACGGCGAAGGCACGGTCGATCACGGGCTGGGCGACGTTGCGGACCCGTACGCCGCCCGCCGTCATGCCACGCTCGACGCCCCGGTGCGCGTGGCCGTGCACGGCCAGGTCGGCTCCGCCGCCGTCGATCGCCTCGGCCAGGAGGTAGCTGCCGAGGAACGGATGGATCTCCGGGGGTTCCCCGGCGAGGGTGTCGGCCACGGGCGAGAAGTGCGTGAGCGCCACCCGTACGGTGCGCTCGTCCCGCGGCAGTCGCTCCAGCGCGGCCCGCAGCCCCGTCGCGCTGCGGCGCGTCAGGGCCACGAACGCCTTCATCTCGGGTTCCCCGAACTCACCGGCGCTCCGCCCGGCGAAGCCACCGCCGAAGCCCTTGGTGCCCGCGACCGCCAGTCGCGCGCCACCGCAGTCGACGAGGGTCCCCTCGCCCTCCAGGACGGTGACCCCCGCCCCGGCCAACGCGGCCGCGATCTCGCCCTGCTGTCCGCTGTGGTAGTCGTGGTTGCCCAGCACGGCCACCACGGGCACGGGCAGCCCTGCGACCTCGCACGCGACGACCTCGGCCTCCTCCACGGTGCCGTGGCGGGTGAGGTCACCGGCGAGCAGCAGGACGTCGGCACAGCCGGGCAGCGTGTCGAAGGCCGGCCGGAGCGTGCCGCCGCTCTCCCGGCCCAGGTGGATGTCACCGACCGCCGCCACGCGGATCACGGCAGTTCCTCGGCGTGGTCCGGGGCGGCGGCACTGGTGATCCGCAGGTCGCAGACGACAAAGGAGCCGCCGGATTCCTCCTCGGCGATCCGCACGACGGCGTCACGCGCCGGCGCGTCGGGCACCGCGCCGGACAGCACCACGCCCCCGCCCCGCTCCTCGACGCGAATACCGAGTTCGGCCACCTCGTCGCCGGCGAGGCGGCGGCGCAGCCGCTCGACGAGGTAGTCGTCGGCGGCGGTCATGACGGCGCTCCGCGCGGCGCGATGACGCCGAGTCGCTCGAGCAGGTAGAGGAAGGCGTCAGGCATCGGCTCCGTCTGGTACCGGCAGCGGACGCCGTCCCAGTCGATGCGCTCGCGCAGCGTCCTGGCCAGGGGCAGCAGCGCGGCGAAGTCGCAGTGCTGCTCGGTGAGGGCGCCGAGGAGGCTGCTCAGCAGATCGGTCGGCGGGAGCACGGGCATCCGCACGGAGTCCACGGCCAGCACCGGTGCGTTCGCCAGAAGTTCGGTGGTCACCGGGCGGCGCCCGAGTTCGAAGATCAGGTCGATGTCCTCACCGTCGGCTCGGGCCTTGACCAGCCAGTCCTCCGGTGCCGGAACGGCCTGGACGCCGTCGTCGGCCAGGGCCCGCAGCACCGCCCCGGCGTCTTGACGGCGGACGCAGAAGTCCGTGTCGTGCTGCAGGCTGCCGGGAACGCCGTGCGCGTAGGCGGCGACGCTTCCGGTCAGCGCGAACGGCAGCCCGGCCGCCTTCAGCACGGCCGCCACGCGCTTGGTGGTCTGCAGGATGGCCTGTGTGTGGTCGGTGGGCAGGCGCGACGAGCCCCCCGTCCCTGCGGACGCACGGCTCCCGGTCGTCCCCGTCTCCATGGCGGCGGCTTCGGCGGCGGGACCGGCAGTGTCAGCGGCGGCCTCGGGCGCGACGTCGGCGTCGTTCATGAACGGCCCTCCGTCCTGGCATCCCCCGCGGCGCCGCACCGGGGCGGCGGAGCGGGACTCACTCGTCCGGGCGCGTACCCGCCCGCGTCCCCGGCACGCCCGCGGAGGGCGGGGCAAGCGCTACGTTGGCCCAATGGGATGAACTCCGCGACGAGCGACGGCCCCGCCGGGAGCCCCCGGATACCCATGGTTCCATGAACGTGAACCCCATCGAGATGCAGAAGGCCCTGGGTGGCGTGGACTACCCCGCCTCGAAGCAGGACATCATCGACCGCGCGAGCAGCAACAAGGCGGACCGCGACATCATCGACGCCCTGGAGACCCTTCCGGACCAGGAGTTCGACTCCCCCGCCGAGGTCAGCCGGGAGATCGGGAAGCACTCCTGAGACCGAGGCGGTTCCCTGACCGCGCCGCACGCCGTCCGGGCCCGCCCCGGGCGGCGTGCGGCGCTGCCGTGTGCGGGCGAGTCGTGGTGGGGGGCGCGATGTCCTCCCCGCCCCCTCCTGTCGCGGGGGGTGCCGAGGGCCGGTGAGCGACGGCAAGGCGACCTCGCTGCCTCGATCAGCCTCAGCCCCGGACCGTCCGTTCACCGGCCGCCGCCGGCCCCTCCCTTTCGCCGGGTGGTGGCGGACGACGGGAGTCGGCGGATCCCACTCGAGCGCATGCGGGCGCCGGGTCATTCGTTCGGTGGGCGTCCGGTACGCAGCATGCGCAGGACGGCCCGCTCCGCGGGTCCGTGCGTGGCGGGGATCCCGTACACGCCCTGGTCGCCCAGCTCGGGCAGGGCCGAAACGATGGTCACCCCCTCCTCGTAGAGCTCGACGACCCGGGGGTTGATGTACGAGGCGCGGCACACGGCAGGGGTGTTGCCGAGGTATCCGGACACCTCTCTGGCCGCCCTGGCTATCGCGCGGCGGCGGCCCGACTCGCTGCGCACCACACCATGGGACACCGCGAGGGCGACCGCCGCCATGACGGTCGCGTGCCAGGTGCGGAAGTCCTTGGCGGTCGCCTCCGTCCCCGCCAGCTCCTTCAGGTACGCGTTGACGTCCGCGCCGCTCACCTCCCGCCACGCGGGACGCTCCCAGTAGGCGAGCAGCCGGTCGCCGCCTCCGCGCCGTCGCAAGAGCGCGGCCAGGCTGCGGTACGTCGGCGAGTCCACCACCCCCTGGACCCGCTCCTTGCCATGCTTCGCGGGGTAGGTGAACACCACTTCGCCACGGCGGCAGCGCCCGTGGGCACGCAAGAGGGTCGTCAACCCATAGGTGTCGTTGAGGTCGACGTAGCGGTCGCTGCCGATCCGGAAGAAGCCGAGGTCGAGCAGGCGCACGGCCGTCGCCAGCACACGGTCCCTGGTGAGTCCCCGGTCGCACAGATGGGCTTCCACGGCTTCCCGGACCAGGGGGAGGCGCTCCGCGACGTCGAGGACGTGGTCGTGCTTCGCCTGCTCCTGCTCGGCGCGGAACTGCGGGGGGTAGAGGTACTGACGGCGGCCCGCGGCGTCGGTCCCGACCGCTTGGAGGTGTCCGTTGGCCCGCGTGCAGATCCATACGTCGCTCCAGGCGGGCGGTATCACCAGTGCCTTGATCCGGTCGAGTTCCGCACGGTCACGCAAAGGCGTCCCCTGGGTGTCGAGATACCGGAATCCCAGTGGGGTTGGCGGGCGTAGCCCGGGTCGGTGGGCCTGCTGTGGTGAAGGCGCACGTGCGTTCCCGAAGTGCCGTTGTGTCGCGTCCCGCCCGTGCCGATCAGTGCGGTGACGGGTGCCGGGCGGCTCCTGAGCGTCGGTTACCCCGATGCATGGACTCCAGTCCCGTGCGCCTTCACCGTGTCAGGCGGCAGGGGGCGACATCTCCCGCCCTGACCCCGGCGGGGCCGCGCCAGGGACGCGACCCGCACACGGGCGCGGGCGGCTGCTGCTCCGTCACCGTTCGCGGCCGGTGCCGCATCCCGCTGCGCGTCAGGGCTCGTCCTCGTGCCGCTCGGGTCGGTGGGTCTCCAGTCCCTCGATGGGATTGCCCGCCAGCGTGCCGTGTTCGGCGGAATAGCCTTCGGCTCCCGCGGCGGTGCCGCGGACCACCCGCTCGTGCGCGCGGTCCTCCTTGCCGCTTCCCGCGCCCGGTGCCTTGGCTGCGGATTCCCCGGTTTCCTTCTCCCGCTTCCTGGCCATGGCTCCACTCCTCGCTGCCGTGGCTCGATCGGACAGGGCGCGCCTGCCCGGGGCAGGTACGGCGAAACGCTCAGCACCATCTCACCGCCGGTGCGCATCCCTCACCACATGCGGGACGAACGGAGAGGTACGGCCGACCGGCAGCGGCGCGAAGAGCGCTTCCCCCGGTATGGCACCGGCCCCATACGGGAGCAGCCCTCTCGGCGCCGCCCGCCGCGGCGCGGGATGTGAAGCCGGGTGACACGCTTCGAAGGGCTTGCGTTCCTGAGGCTGTCCCATGTCGTGCCTCCTGGGAGCTTCATCGGCACTTGGAAGAAATGATAAGAACTGACCGCATGTCGTTCGAGCGCTGGAACGGCCGCGATCGGCGGGGAAATGTTTTGCCGCCGCCGGAGGGGCAAGGCGTGGGGTGCCACTGGGGAGTTCCGCCGGCCGTCGTCGGCCGGAAAGTTTCCGCGGCGACGGCGGTCGGTGGCGGCAGTCCCGGGGAGTGATGGCGCAGACGCGAAGGACTTCAAGGGAGTGATCACCGTGCCCGCTGGGTCGAACCGCAAGCGTGAGCGGCAGTACGAGCACATCAAGGAGAGCGCCGAGGACCGGGGCGAGAGCGAGAGGCGGGCCAAGGAGATCGCCGCCCGTACGGTCAACAAGGAACGCGCCCGCGCGGGCGAGTCCAAGACCGCCAGCCGCAGCTCCCTCGAGGACATGTCCTCGGGCAGGAGGGGCGGCCAGCGCTCCGGAAAGGGCTCCCGAGGCCCCACCTACGACCAGCTCTACGCCGAGGCCAAGCGCCGCAACGTCGACGGCCGCTCCCACATGAACAAGGCCGAGCTGCAACGCGCTCTCGACCGCGGCTGAACACCGCGAGGAAGGCAGGTGCCACCATGCCCGTTCGCGAGGAGGTCACGACGGCCGCGACCGAGACCGCGCAGGAGTACGCGGGTGGCGCCGACCGGCCGCTCGGCGCCTTCGGCGGGCTGATGGCGGGCTACGGCGGCGCGGTGTGCGCCATCGCGGGCGCGGCCCGGCTCACCGGCAGGAAGGTGGCCGAACCCACGCCGTGGGATGTGGCTCTCTGCGCGGGCGCGACGCACCGCCTGTCGCGTCTGGTCACCAAGGACGCGGTCACCAGCCCGCTGCGCGCGCCCTTCAGCCGCTTCAAAGGCACGACGGGTCCTGCCGAGCTGGAGGAGGAGGTGCGCGGAAGCGGTGCCCGCAAGGCGGTGGGTGAACTCCTCACCTGCCCGTTCTGCACGAGCCTGTGGTTCGCCACCGGATTCGCGGCGGGGCTGGTCTTCGCCCCCGCCGCGACCCGGCTAGCGGCCGGCACCCTCACCGCGCTCACTGTCTCCGACCTGCTGCACTTCGCCCGCTCGCGGGCCCAGCGCGCCGCAGGGGAGTGAACGTCCCGTGCCGGCCGGCTGCCGGGTGATCGTCTACCCGCCGACGCAGACCGGCGGCCGCCGCCTGCGCGTGGACGGGGAGATCCTCGGCGTCGCCTACGGCATGCGGGACTTCATCAAGTTCCTGCGGCGGGCCGGTATCGACCCTCACAAGGTCAGCGTGACCGATCCCGACCTCGTCGAGTGGCGCGGCGCCGGGCCGACGGTATGGCGCTGCGGTCACGGCGGCCCGGCGAAGCCCGCCTCGGGACGGGTGCGCAGGGACTTCCGCACGCCGGCGCCCGCCGGCGTGGTGGACGTGACCCTGGACGGGCCTTTGGAGCAGGTCTCACGCGTCCGGGCCTGGATCGAGAGCCGTGCGGCGAGCGGCAGCAGCATGCTGATGGAGTTGCCGGGCGGAAAGGTGCGCTGCCGGCTGCGCCTCCTACCGCCGCCGGAGGACTGACGGCGGCACGCGCCGCCGACGACGGGGCACTCCTCCGCCCGGTCCGGTCCGCCGGAGGAGTGCGCTGTCATCGGCGGCGCGTCCGTCCTGTGGCGCCCTCGCGGCACAGCCGGCATCGACGCACCCGGACTGCCTGCGGCCAGGGACCGTGTGCTGGCGACGGCCGTGCGCCTGCTCGACCTCGGTTTCTTCCGGATCGGCAGCGACCGCTACGTCGACCACAACGACACCTAACCTATGGGTTGACGACGCTCTTGCGTGCCCACGGGCGCTGCCGCCGTGGCAATCGCGCGGCGGCGGCCCCGCTCGCTGCGCGCCCTGGCTCCAGGCGGCGCTGGACAGTGTGCCGTCCCGGCCCGCCCCGGACCCGGGCCGCGCGGCAGCGGGGACGGCCGCGTACCCGGCCTCACATCGCGGGCCTCAGCGGCCCGGACGCCTGGCGCCGGACGCCGGCGCCGCGGGCCCGCCGCCTCATATGCCGTTGGCGACGGCCCTGTGGCCGGGCCCAGTGCCTCTCACGGCAGGGGCGTGCCGCCCGTGGCGTTGACGACCTCCGCCGTGATGTAACTGGCACGCTGGGAGGCGAGGAACACGTAGGCCGGGGCCATCTCGGCCGGCTGGGCGGGGCGCCCGAGCGGGGACTGCTTGCCGAACTCCGTGGTGTCGGGCATGGTCGCGGGGATGAGCGGCGTCCACACCGGGCCCGGCGCCACCGCGTTGACGCGGATACCCTTGGCGGCGACCATCTGCGCCAGCGACTGGGTGAAGTTCACGATGGCCGCCTTGGTCATCGCGTAGTCCAGCAGGTGCGGACTGGGCTTGTAGGCCTGGACGGAGCTGGTGTTGATGATGGAGCCGCCGGCCGGCAGGTGCTCCAGCGCCAGCTTCGACAGCCAGAACATCGCGTACAGGTTCGTCTTGAGCACCCGGTCGAACTGCTCCGTGGTGACGGCGGCGATCCCGTCCGGCTGGGACATCTGGTACGCGGCGTTGTTGACGAGGATGTCGAGCCGCCCGAACTGGGCCAGCGCCAGATCGATCACCTCGCGGCACTGGTCCTCCTCACGGAGGTCGCAGGAGAGGGCGACTCCCTTGCGTCCGGCGTCCACCACGAGCCCCACGGTGGTGTCCGCGTCCTCCCGCTCCTCCGGGAGATGGGTGATGAGCACGTCCGCGCCCTCGCGGGCGAAGGCGAGCGCGACGGCGCGGCCGATCCCGGAGTCGCCGCCGGTGATCACCGCGGCCCTGCCCGCCAGCTGGCCCGTGCCCTCGTACGAGGTCTCGCCGTGGTCGGGCGGCGGGTCCATCGGGCCGGTCCATCCCGGGTGGGGCTGCTCCTGGGCGGGGAAGTCCGGCTGCGGGTGCCGGGTGGCCGGGTTCTCGTCGCGGGGGGTCATGGCAGCTGTTCCTCCGTCACTTCTCGATGGCGACGCGTAGGGAGCGCACCTGCTGGTCGGTGGCGTCGGGAACGACCATTCCGGCCTCGACCCCGGTGCGCAGATAGTCCAGTACCTCCTGGTCGAGGCGTTCACCGGGCAGCGCGGCGGGGATCCCCGGCGGGTACGGCGTCAGCATCTCCGCGGCGACCCTCCCTTCGGCCTCGGCGAAGGGCACCTGCTCGGTCGGGCCGAAGAAGGCGTCACGGGGCAGGACGACCTGCTCCAGGACGAGTTCCCGCGGGCTCGGGATGTCCACGGCCGGCGCCGGCCGCAGGTCGTCGGCGTGGTCGGCGAGGTCGGCCAGGGCGGCGACGAGCACCTTGGCGGTGTCGTCGTTGTCGGCGTGGGTGAGCTGGGCGCTGATCCGGCGATGGTCGCTGACGTGCAGGTTCACACCGTGGTGGGCCCGCAGCCAGTCCGCGGCGCGGTATCCCGTGATCCCCAGGGCCGTGATGTCGACGATCACCTGGAGGGGGTCCAGGTCCGCGGCGCGGTTCGGGCCGCAGAAGTCGTCGCGGCCGTGCACGTGGTAGCCGTCGAGCTGCCCGATCTCGCGGCGCAGATCCGCGGCCAGGGCGAGGGCCCGGTCGTACAGCGCATGCCCCTGCTCCACCATCTGCCGGCGCCAGCCGTCCAGCGCCGCGTACAGCAGCACCGACGGGCTGGTGGTGCCCAGCAGGTCCTCGCGGGCCTTGAGCACCGCGGGGTCGACCAGGTCGCCCTGGAGGTGGAAGACCGAGGTCTGTTCGAGCGCGGAGCCCATCTTGTGCACGGAGGTGACGCACACGTCCGCCCCGGCGTCCATGGCCCAGGTCGGCAGCGCGGGGTGGAAGGGCAGGTGCGCTCCCCATGCCTCGTCCACGACGAGGGGTCGGCCCTGCCGGTGGCACTCCTGGGTGATCGCGTGCAAATCCGCGCAGGTGCCGTACGGGGTGGGGCTGGTGACCAGGGCGCCCTTGGCTTCGGGGTGGGCGCGCAGGGCCGCGGCGACCGCCCGGGGCGAGGGCGGGTGGGCGAGGTGGAGGTCCGGGTCCCACTGGGGGCGCACCCAGATCGGCTCCTGCCCCGCAAGGATCAGCCCGGAGATGACGGACTTGTGGGCGTCCCGGCCGACGACGAGCTGTTCGTGCGGCCCCGCGACCGAGAGCATGGCCGACTTGACCGACAGCGAACTGCCGCAGGTGGAGAAGAACGTGCGCTCCGCTCCCACGGCGTCCGCCATGAGCTCCTGGGCCTTCTCCAGCACTTCGTGCGAGGACGTGCGGTCGTCCAGTCCGCTGGTGGCCAGGATGTCGGAGCGGAACACCGACTCCCCGAGCGCCTCCAGGACGCGGGGGTCGGCGCCGCGGCCCTGTTTGTGGCCCGGCGGGGTGAACGGTGTCTGCCCGGTGGCGTGGTAGGCGGCGAGTGCCTCCAGGACCGGCGCGTGCGAATGGTCCATGAACTGCGGCTGCCCGCGCCTTCCTCGGGGAAACGCCGGGGGCGGCCACGGGGGTCAGCGGCCGCGATGCTCGGTCGGCGGTTCCTGCGGGTCGACTCCGCTGAACTCGGACGTGTCCTTGGCGCCGCTGGGCCGGCCGGAGGGACCGCGCTCGCCGGTGTCCTCGATCTGCCTCTTGCCGGAGGCGCCGGCCCGCTCCTCGCCGCTGCGCGACACGTCCTGCACCGGTGTGCCGGCCTTCGACGCCTCGATGTCCTCGGCGGACGGCTCGCGGTTCTTCCCGCCGGGTGCGTAGGCGTCCGGGTGGAAGGAGCGGTGGCCGCTGGGGTTGTCCTGCTGCGTCTCGGCGTCCACGTCCGTGGCCCAGCCGTGCTGGTCCTCGCCCTTGTGCCGGCTGGGACCCTCGCCGTGCGACGGGTGCTGCTTCTTCGTCATCGTGCTTCCCCTTTGATGCGGATCTTTCATGCTTTTTCCATCCTTGAGGGCGCGTGCCCCGGTGTCACCGGCTCATGCGTAGCGCGATGCCCATCGCGACGGCGGGTAGGCGAGGGGCAGCCGGGGGACGACGGGAAGGCCCGGGGGCGTGTCCCGCGCGGTGAGGGGAAGCCGCCTCGAAGGGAGACGTCCACCACATACCGCGACAGAAGGAGGCCTGTTATGGGACACGGTGGAAATGTCATCGCGGAGCTCACGGCCGACCACCGGGAGGTGGAGGAGCACTTCGCACGCCTGCGGGCACTGCCCGCGACCGACAAGGAACGCAGGACCGTGCTGGACGAGGTCACCATCGAACTGGTCCGGCACGCGGTGGCCGAGGAGATGTACCTCTACCCGGCGGTCCGCGAGCACCTGCCCGGAGGGGACGCCCTGGCGGACAAGGAGATCCAGGAGCACGCCGAGGTCGAGCAGGCCCTCAAGGACCTGGAGGACGTCCCCATCGACGACGCCCGTTTCGACCAGCTGGTGGGCAAGCTGATCACGGACGTCACCGCGCACGTCCGGGACGAGGAGCAGCAGCTCTTCCCGGCCCTGGCGCAGGCCTGCTCGCCCGAGCGGCTCCTGGAGCTGGGCGAGAAGGTGCGCGCGGCGAAGAAGGTCGCCCCCACCCGGCCCCACCCCGGTGCCCCCGACACCCCGCCCCTCAACAAGCTGCTGGCACCTGGGACCGGGCTGGTGGACCGGGCCCGCGACTTCGTCACCGGCCGCGGGAAGTCCTGACGCGGTCGACCACGGTGGGTAGCGCCGGGCCGCTCGGGCGGGACGCCGCCCGAGCGGGCCAGGACCTGCCTGGCCTCGGGTGCGGGCCGTGCGTCAGAGTTCGCGCAGAGCGGGCAGCAGCGTCTTCTCGGCCCAGTCCAGGAAGGCCGCCTGGGTATCGCCGCCGACCTGTACCAGGGCGATCTCGGTGAAACCCGCTTCCGCGTACGGGCGGACCGCCGCCACGAAGGCATCCGGGTCGTCCCCGCAGGGGATGGCCCGCGCGACGTCCTCGGGTCGTACCGGGGCGCTCGCCGCGGCGAAGGCCGCGGTCCCGGGCAGTTCGGAGTTGACCTTCCAGCCGCCACCGAACCAGCGGAACTGCTCGTGTGCCCGGCGCACCGCGGCGTCCCGGTCGGTGTCGTAGCAGACGGGCAGCTGCCCGACCCGGGGTTTCCCCGCGCCGCCGTGCTCGTCGAAGGCGCCCAGCAGGCCGGCGTCCGGGTCCGTGGCGATCAGCAGGTCGGCGAGGCGGCCCGCCAGTTCGCAGGACCGCGCACCGGACGCCGCGATCCCGATCGGCGGCGGCCGGTCGGGCAGATCCCACAGCTTGGCCGACTCCACGCCGAAGTGCCCGCCGCGGCGGTTGACGTAGCCGCCCTCGAAGAGGGCCCGGATGATCTCGACAGCCTCGGCGAGCATCTCGTGGCGTACATCGACGGAGGGCCATCCGCCGCCCACCACGTGCTCGTTGAGGTTCTCGCCCGAGCCGAGCCCGAGGCGGAACCGGCCGTCGGACAGCAGTTGCAGCGTCGCTGCCTTCTGCGCGACGACGGCGGGGTGGTAACGCATGGTCGGGCAGGTCACGTACGTCATCAGCGGGATCCGCGTGGTGGCCTGGGCTGCCGCGCCGAGAACGCTCCAGGCATACGGCGCGTGGCCCTGCTCGTCCAGCCAGGGGAAGTAGTGGTCGGACATCACCGAGAAGTCAAAACCGGCCTCCTCCGCCCGGACCACATGGGCCACCAGGTCCTTCGGGCCGGCCTGCTCGGTCAGCATCGTGTAGCCGAATCGCGTCATACGGGGCGGCTGCCCGGTCGGTCACCGCGAAAACGCCGCCGCCGGGTGTGTGAGCCGGCGGTTCGGGGGCAGCCGGATCGTGCGGCGGGGCAGCCGCACGGCGGGTGAGTGCCCCGGGCGCCGGGTCCCCCCTCCCGGCGTCCGGCACTCCCGGGCCGGGGCCCCGGTCTCAGTC
>NZ_CBDRBL010000050.1:0-47776 GCF_965342175.1 Actinacidiphila sp. bgisy167 | reverse complement strand
CCCCCCCCCCCCCCCCCCCCTCCCCCCCCCCTCCCCCCCCCCCCCCCTCCCCCCCCCCCCCCCCCCCCCCCCCCCCCCCCACCCCCGCCGTCGGCTATGCCCGGTACGTCGTCGCGGCGGCCGTCTCGGCCGCCGGGTGCGCTGTGCCTGCCCATGAAGTCAGTGATCCGTCCGCGCGTCCGTGGCGTCCAGCAGCTCGCGGAAGGCCCGCTCCACCGCATCGGGGTGCTCCATCATCGCGACGTGCCCGCTGTCGGGGAGCAACAGCAGCCGCGCGTCAGGGAACGTCCGGGCGGCACGGTACGCCATCCGGGGGGCGACCAGCTTGTCCCGGCCCCCGTACACCAGCAGCGTCGGCGCGAGGACCCGCTCGGCCTGCCGCCACAGGTTGTGCTGGCCGCCGAGGGTGTAGGCGTCGACGATGCCGCGTGTCGAGCGGGTCAGCGCGTCCCAGAAGTAGGGCAGCTCCAGCCGGCGGCCGTACTCCGCGGCGTGCTCGGCGAAGGCCTCCTCACCGACCTTCGCCGGGTCGCCGTAGCAGAGCGCCAGCAGCTGGCGGGTGCGGCGCTCCACGGACCAGCCGCGGGTGGCGCGTCTCACCACCGTGCTCACGCCCGGCAGTCCGAGGACGGCGGTCGGCCAGGCGCCGCGCTGCGGCGGCACCTCCGGCAGGGCGGGCGAGATCAGGGTCAGGGTGCGGACCAGGTCGGGCCGGGCCGCGGCCACCTTGGTGGCGACGGCGCCGCCCAGCGAGTTGCCGACGAGGTGCACCGGCCCGCGCCCGGAAGCCTCCAGCAGGCGCACGACGGCGCGCGTGTGCCCACCGATCGAGTAATTGCCGTCGTCCGGCGGCGGGGAGTACCCGAAACCGGGCAGGTCCACGGCCTCGCAGGACACACGGTCGGCCAGCAGGCGCATCAGCTCCGACCAGTTGGCCGAGGACCCGCCCAGGCCGTGCACGAAGAGCGCGGGCGGCAGCCTTTCGGCCTGCTCCACCCGCACGCGTACGGCCAGCGTCCTCCCCGCAAGCGCCACGGTCCGCACCGTCTCCCCGTCCCCGGCTCTGGCTCCCGAAGGGGGTACGGGCACGGCGGCGAGTGCGGCTTCGGAGGACTCCGTCGAGGACATGGCCCAATGTTACGAGGTGATCACGCGTGCGCTCTTGTGTTCGCCCTCACAGCCCCTCGACGATTCCGCGCGGTGTCGCGACGCCCCCGTGGCCGGCGCCGCCCGCGCTTGTCGCTCTGCGCACGGGGTTCCCGTCTCCTACCCTCGCAGAGAGGGAAGGAGGGAAAGGGAAGGAGGGAAGGAGGGAAGGAGGGACAGAACGGGAAGGAAGCGGACAGTGGGTAGCAGCGGGGGACGGCAGCACACGACCAGACGGGAGGTCCCCGTGTCCGACGACATCGAGGGCTTCGAGGACGACGCCATCGACGACCTGGAGGACGCCGAGGCCGACATCGAGGCGCCCGAGGCGGACATCGCCGAACAGCATCTCGACCTGCTGCAGCACCGCGACGTCCCGATCACCGAGCGCCCGGACGACGCCGATCCCGCGGACGTCGCCGAACAGCGCCGGGTCGTGGAGCTCGACGAGGACGACTACCGCTGAGTTCCACCTGGTGAGAATGTGCGTTCGCACAGCGCATGGCCCCACTACCGAAAAAGTACGATGGCACCCGCAGCGCAGAACGACACCACTTGGAGGCGGCGTGACAGCCATCGAGCAGACTGAGGCGCGCCCCCGCGGCACCCGCCTGCCGCGCCGGGCTCGGCGGAACCAGCTGCTGGGCGCGGCCCAGGAGGTGTTCGTCGCCCAGGGCTACCACGCCGCCGCGATGGACGACATCGCCGAGCGCGCGGGCGTGAGCAAGCCCGTGCTGTACCAGCACTTCCCCGGCAAGCTCGAGCTCTACCTGGCCCTGCTGGACCAGCACTGCGAGGCCCTGCTGGACGCCGTGCGCACCGCGCTGGCCTCCACCACCGACAACAAGCAGCGCGTGGCGGCGACCATGGACGCCTACTTCGCGTACGTGGAGGACGAGGGCGGCGCCTTCCGCCTGGTCTTCGAGTCCGACCTCACCAATGAGCCGGCCGTCCGCGAGCGCGTCGACAAGGTCGCGCTGCAGTGCGCCGAGGCGATCAGCGAGGTCATCGCCGAGGACACCGGGCTGACCACCGAGGAGTCCATGCTGCTCGCCGTCGGACTCGGCGGCGTCTCGCAGGTCGTGGCCCGCTACTGGCTCTCCAGCGGCAGCTCCATGCCCCGCGACACCGCGGTGCAGCTGCTGACCTCCCTCGCCTGGCGCGGCATCGCGGGCTTCCCACTGCACGGCGCCGAGCACTGACCCCACTCCCGCGGCGGCTGTTCGCTCTGGGCGTGCCCGTCGGCCGGTGGCCCGGCGCGCGGCGCGGCTAATGTGTCTGCGTACGGCGCGATTTCCAACCGCGCACACCGCAGACCGTTCGGAGGGACGAAAGCCGTGGAGGTCAAGATCGGCGTGCAGCACGCGCCGCGTGAGATCAGCATCGAGAGCGCGCAGACGGCCGAGGAGGTAGAGAAGGCCGTCGCGGAGGCGCTGACCGGCACCGGCAAGCTGCTCAGCCTCACCGACGAGCACGGCAAGCGCGTGCTCGTGCCGGCCGACCGGCTGGCCTACGTGGAGATCGGTGAGCCGGCGGCGCGCCGGGTGGGCTTCGGCGCCCAGCTCTAGCTCCGGCATCCGCCTCCGGAGCGGCTCCCCGCCGTCGCGGGGAGGCGCTTCCCGGGCGGCGGCACGGGACGGCGGGCCGGCGAGCCGGCGTGCCGCCCTCGCGGAGGGCTTCTCGGACGCGGCGGACGACTCCCCCGGGCACGGCCCGGCAGGGCACGGACGCCCTCATCCGAGGACGGCCGCGGCCTCGCCCCCCTACCGGAACGCCTGACGGCGGGTCGTCCCCGAATGGGGTGACCCGCCGTTTCGCCAGGTGGCGCCGAGGGGTAGGACCCGTAGGACCGAAGTCTCCGGGAGGGGCCGCGCCATGCTGTGGGAAGCGCTCGCGTACGCCGCCGTCGGACTGTCCGTCGCGTTCGCCGCGACGCGGCTGCTCCCCCGCCGCCGCCTTCCCGCCGCGACCCTCGTGCTGGCCACGGGGACGGTCGCCGCGGTGCTCGGCGGCCTCGTCACCCGTACGGTCCTGGGTTCCGACCGGTTCCTGATCAGCCTCGCCGTGTCGGTAGGGGTCGCGGCGGCCCTGCTCTCCCTGCTGGTGCGCCCGCCGCGCGCCGCCCGCCGCTCCGCGCCGCGCGCCGCCTGAGGCCGCGTGACGGCACGGACCGGGCGGTCCGCGCCGTCGTCCCCACCGCTCAGGCGGACAGGCTCAGCGCCGCCATCCGCTTGGTGTGGGCCTCGGTGATCCGGGTGAACATCCGGCCGACCTCCGCGAGGTCGAAGCCGTCGGCGACCCCGCCCACCAGCATCGTGCTGAGCGCGTCGCGGTCCGCCACGACCCGCTGCGCCTGCGACAGCGCCTCGCCCATCAGCCGGCGCCCCCACAGCGCGAGCCGCCCGCCGACCCGGGGGTCGGCCTCGATCGCGGAGCGCACCTTCTCCACCGCGAAGGAGGCGTGGCCGGTGTCGTCCAGCACCGCCAGCACCAGTTCCCGGGTGTCGGTGTCCAGCCGGGCGGCCACCTCGCGGTAGAAGTCGGACGCGATGGAGTCGCCGACGTACGCCTTGACCAGGCCCTCCAGCCAGTCCGACGGCGCGGTCTGGCGGTGGAACTCGTCCAGCGCGGCGGCGAAGGGCTCCATCGCCGCGGTCGGGTCCGCCTCGATGGCGGTGAGCCGTGCGCGAAGCTGCTCGAAGTGGTGGAACTCGGCGGACGCCATCGCCGCGAGCTCCGCCTTGTCCGCCAGGGACGGCGCGAGCTTCGCGTCCTCCGCCAGCCGCTCGAAGGCGGCGAGCTCGCCGTATGCCAGGGCCCCGAGCAGGTCCACGACCGCCGCGCGGTACTGCGGGTCCACGGAGGCGGCGGCCCAGTCCTTCGCGGCGACGGCCGTTCCGGAGGAGGTCTCGGCAGGGGTCTTCGCGGGGGTGTCAGGCGTCTCCATGCTGCGCACAATAGCCAACCCCACCAGCGCGGCAACCACCTCGTACGGCCCGTCGTGCGGGAGCCGCGGCACGACCTGTCCCACAGAGCGTGAAATCCATCCGCCGCAGGTGCGTGATTCCGGGGTACAGTGATATGGACCCGCCAGGTGACCCGGCGGGTCACGCATGAATGGATGCCCGGTCGGTGGCCCGATCGGCTCCTACCGACCGCCCTTCCCCGTGGGGAGGGACAGCTTCGCGGCGCGCACGAGGGCAGTGGTCCCGCGCACCTCGGCCATCGACGGCCGGACGACACTCCGCGCGGTCAGCGCAGTTCCTTGCGCCCGACCCACCCCGGAAACCGCTCGACGCCGCGTCCCAACAGAAGAGGCAGCATCCTGACCACCACCACGACCTTCCGCGATCTGGGGATCCTCCCCGAGACCGCCGAGGCCCTCGAGGCCGTCGGCATCACCACTCCCTTCCCGATCCAGGAGATGACGCTCCCCGTCGCCCTCGCGGGCAACGACGTCATCGGCCAGGCGAAGACCGGCACCGGCAAGACCCTGGGCTTCGGCCTTCCGCTCCTGGAGCGGGTCGTCGTCCCGGCAGACGTCGAGGCCGGGCGGGCCAGGCCCGAGGACGTCGTCGACGGTCCGCAGGCCCTGATCATCGTCCCCACCCGCGAGCTGTGCACCCAGGTCACCAACGACCTGCTCACGGCGGGCAAGGTGCGCAACGTCCGCGTCCTGGCGATCTACGGCGGCCGCGCCTACGAGCCGCAGGTCGAGGCCCTGAAGAAGGGCGTCGACGTGATCGTCGGCACCCCGGGCCGACTGCTCGACCTGGCGGGCCAGAAGAAGCTCGACCTGCGTCACGTCCGCGCGCTCGTCCTCGACGAGGCCGACGAGATGCTGGACCTGGGCTTCCTCCCCGACGTCGAGAAGATCATCGAGATGCTGCCGGCGAAGCGGCAGACCATGCTCTTCTCCGCGACCATGCCGGGCGCCGTCATCGGCCTCGCCCGCCGCTACATGTCGCAGCCCACGCACATCCGGGCCACCTCGCCGGACGACGAGGGCGCGACCGTCGCCAACATCACCCAGCACGTCTTCCGCGCCCACTCGCTGGACAAGGCCGAGCTCGTCTCGCGCGTCCTGCAGGCCGAGGGCCGCGGGCTGGCCATGATCTTCTGCCGCACCAAGCGCACCGCCGCCGACGTCGCCGAGCAGCTCGAGCGCCGCGGCTTCGCCTCCGGCGCCGTGCACGGCGACCTCGGCCAGGGTGCCCGCGAGCAGGCGCTGCGCGCCTTCCGCAACGGCAAGGTCGACGTCCTGGTCTGCACCGACGTCGCCGCCCGCGGCATCGACGTCGAGGGCGTCACGCACGTGATCAACTACCAGACGCCGGAGGACGAGAAGACCTACCTCCACCGCATCGGCCGCACCGGCCGCGCGGGGGCGTCCGGCACCGCGATCACCCTGGTCGACTGGGACGACATCCCGCGCTGGCAGCTGATCAACAAGGCGCTGGACCTGCCCTTCAACGAGCCGGAGGAGACCTACTCCACCTCGGCCCACCTCTACGAGCTGCTCGGCATCCCCGACGGCACCAAGGGCGTGCTGCCGCGTGCGGAGCGCACCCGTGCCGGGCTCGACGCGGAGGAGGTCGAGGACCTCGGCGAGACCGGCGGCCGCGGGCGCGGCCGCGGCGGCCGCAAGTCCGGCCCGGCCGCCTCGGCCGAGGCGGAGGAGCTTCCGGCCCGCACCCGTACGCCGCGCCAGCGCCGCCGCACCCGCGGCGGGCAGGCGATCGGCGAGGCGCCCGCCGAGGCGGAGGCGGTCGTCGAGACCGTGGCCCCGGCCGCCGAGGGCCCGGACATCGAGACCCCGGCCCCGCGCCGTCGCCGCCGCACCCGTGCGGGCGCCGCCGGGACCACCACGGGTGCGGGCGCCGAGACCGCCGCGGACGCCGCCCCGGCGGCCGAGGAGGTCCCCGTCCCGCGCCGCCGCCGTACGCGGTCCGGTGGCGCCGCCACCGGCGCCAAGACTCCGCCCGCCGCGGAGACCGCGGCCCCTGAGGCCGCCTCCTCCGAGGGCGAGGGCGCTGCCAGGACGGTCCGCCGCCGCCGCACACGGGCGGCCAAGCCGGCCGACGAGGCCACCGGCTGACGCGACGCGTCCGCACCGCATCCGCACCGCCGACGGCCGGGCGCCCCTGATCGGGGCCCCGGCCGTCGGCGTCCTGCCCGGTCCCGCCCGGGACCGGGGCCCGCGTCCCGTGCGGACCGTCCGGCCCCGCTAGCCTCGGCCCATGAGCCGACCGCCCTTCCTGACGCTGCCCGAGAACGCCACCGCGCACCTCCTCCAGACGGCGCGCGGCGCCTTCGCCGTGCTGGACGCCCTCCCCCCGGCCGGCACGCCCCGGCGCGGCACCGCCTTGCTGCTGCCCGGGTTCACGGGCAGCAAGGAGGACTTCGTCGCCCTGCTGGAACCGCTCGCGGCCGCCGGCTACCGCGTGGTCGCCGTGGACGGCCGGGGCCAGCACGAGTCGCCCGGCCCGCGGGACGAGGCGCCGTACGCGCAAGGAGAACTGGCCGCCGACGTGGTCGCGCAGACCGCGGCCCTCGCCACCCCGGCCGGGGAGCCGGTGCACCTGCTGGGGCACTCGATGGGGGGCCTGGTCGCCCGTGCCGCCGTCCTGGCCGCGCACGACGGGGGCGGCGCCCTGCCCTGGGCGTCGCTGACCCTCATGAGCTCCGGCCCGGCCGCCATCGAACCCGCCCAGCAGGCCCGTACCAAGTTGCTGCTGGAGGCGCTGTCGTCGATGGACATGGAGGGCGTGTGGCGCGCGATGCGCGAGCTGGACGCCGAGGATCTCGAGGGCACGGCGCGCGCCTCGGGTGCGGTCGAGGAGTTCCTGCACCGGCGCTGGCTGGCGACGGTGCCCGAGCAGCTGATCGTCACCGGCCGGCAGCT
Organism: Actinacidiphila sp. bgisy167; assembly: GCF_965342175.1. Taxonomy (GTDB): domain Bacteria; phylum Actinomycetota; class Actinomycetes; order Streptomycetales; family Streptomycetaceae; genus Actinacidiphila. The sequence continues at coordinate 40,725 of NZ_CBDRBL010000050.1, read as the reverse complement.
GATCGACGAGCCGGACCGGGTGGCGGAGCTGGCGGCGGTCCCGCTGCCGAAGCTCGTGCTCTCCGGCGCGGTCGACTACGCCTGGCCCCTCCCCTGGCTGGACGCGATGGCCGAACGCCTCGGCGCACGCCGCGTCGTCGTCGAGGACGCCGAGCACTCCCCCAACGCCGAGCAGCCGGCGCGGACCGCCCGGGCCCTGCAGGACTTCTGGAACAGCGCCGAGGCCGCGGACTAGCCGCGCCCGCAGGTACGCGTGCGGGTTCGCCCGCAGGCCCGCCTGCAGGCGGGCCTACAGGCGGGCCTACAGGCGGGCCTGCAGGTGCTCCCAGAAGCCGTCGCGCAGCACGCGCCGCAGGTCGGCGTGACCGCGCAGCGAGATGTTGAGCATGCCCTCGGCCTCGACGAGCAGTTCCTGGTCGAAGGCCGGCGGCAGGTACGGGTGCCCCGGCAGCAGCTCGGCCAGGGCGTCGCGGCCGCGGGTCGCCAGCCACTGCGAGGCGACCCGGGCCCCGACGAAGTGCACGTCCTCGCGGGTGGGGATGGGACCGGTGGGGATGGCCGCGTCTCCGTAGACGGGGACGGTGCGCCGGGTGATGTAGGGCTTGCAGAAGTCCAGGTCGAGGGTGCGGAGGCTGTCGACCTCCCACAGCAGCGGGTCGGCCTGGTTGCGGCCGTCGGCGGCCTCGATGCCCCACAGGTGGACACGGGCGCCGTAGCCCTGGGCGGCCTCGACCGCGGACACCAGGTCCTCGTCGCCGCCGATCAGGACGGCGTCGCTGATGGCGCGGTGCCGGGCCAGTGACTCCAGGTCGCTGCGGATCAGGGAGTCGACGCCCTTCTGCTGGCGGCTGGCGTTGAGGTTGCCGAGCCGCACCTTGACGTCGGGCAGCTCGGCGATGCGTTCCTGCTCGGCGGTGTGGATGCGGCGGCGGGCCCCGTCGTACCAGTAGACGCGCAGCAGGCGGCTGTCGGCGAAGAGCGTGCGGGCCCGGTCGATGAAGGCCTCGATGATCCCCTCGGCGTCGAGTTCGAAGGCCCTCCGGTCCTCGGTGCCCGCGACGAGGCGACCGGCCGCGGCGTACACGTACCCGGCGTCGACGAACACGGCGTGGGTCGCCGGGGTCGTGGCGACCTCGGCGAGCACCCGCTGCAGGAGCTCGTTCGTGCGCTCGATGCCGGCGGCGATGGCGGAAAGGGCGTCGTCGTTCATAGAGATGACATTGTCCGGCGCTTGTGTCCGCACACACAACCGGAACCAGGACCGCCGGTACCGGTGGTTACCCGCGAGTAGAAGCGTGGCGGGAAAATTTCCTTAGGACAAGGAAGGTTTTCGCCGGTACAACAGTTGTCGATACATGAATGACCCCGGCAGGTAACGGCTGCGAAGCAGCCCCGTACTCCAATGGAGGAGTGCCCGGACGAAGGGAGAAGCCGTGAACACCATGCGCTTCGAGATCATGCGCCTCAACGACCAGGACGGCCGTGCCGTCGACTGCACGGTCGTGGACGCCGCCTCCGTCGATCAGATCGTTCAGCAGGCCGCAGCGCTCGGCCAGCGCGTCTACATCCGCCCAGCCGAGTAAGAGGTCGCGCGGATAGGCGGGGTGGAGAAAGGAGCGGGTCGAGGGCCGAGCCCGGCAAGGCGGAGAAGGGAGACGCAGCGGAGCTGCGGCGACCGACGACAACGCCGCCAGGCGAGAGCCACCGACCCGCGACGCCGGCCCGCCTATCCGCGCGGCCTCCAAGGCCCCGTCACCACGCCGGCACGGCGCGGCCGCACGGCCGGACACCCCGCACGCGAAAGGGCCCCGTTCACACGGAACGGGGCCCTCGTCGCGCCCGGACGCCCCTCGACGGACCGTCAGCCCTCGCCGCGGATGAAGCCGAAGACCCCGCCCGCGACCTGCTGCACCGCGATCGCCGAGAGCAGCATGCCGGAGAGCCGGGTCACCAGCACCACACCGCCGTCCCTGATCAGACGGATGATCACCAGCGAGTAACGCATCGTCAGCCAGAGCACCACGTGCATCGCGGCGATGGCGACCCATACCGACAACTGCTCCCCGAAGCCGTGCGCGCGCTGCACCGCGAGGATCACCGTGACGATCGCGCCCGGCCCGGCGAGCAGCGGCATGCCGAGCGGCACCAGCGCGACATTGACGTCCTTGGTCTGGGTGGGCTCGTCCGCCTTGCCCGTGAGCAGGTCGAGGGCGATGAGCAGCAGGAGCAGACCGCCCGCGATCATCAGGGCCGGCACCGAGACATGCAGGTAGTCGAGGATCTGCTGGCCGCAGATGCCGAAGACGGTGATGACGCCCAGCGCGACGGCGGCGGCCTGCCAGGCCATGCGGCGCTGGACCTTGACCGCGCGGCCGGAGGTGAGGGCGAGGAATATCGGGGTGATCCCGGGCGGGTCCATGATCACGAACAGCGTGACGAAGACCGAGCCGAACAGGGTGAGCGAGAACAGATCCATGGGCCTAGCGGTGGTGCGGTGGGAGGAAGGTCGGGGCCGGCGGTGCTCGGCGCGTCAGCGCGCGTCAGCGCGCCGCGGGGACGGCGGGCGGGCGGCGGGTAAGCGCGTCACGGCATGATCGGCGCCGCGCCGGTGGCCCGCCGGACGAGCTCCCGGTAGACCTCGGGGTCCGTGGTGTACTCGCCGAGGCGGACGGTCTTGCGGGTGCCGTGGTAGTCGCTGGACCCGGTGGTGAGCAGGCCCAGTTCCGCGGCGAGGGAGCGCAGACGGGCGCGGGTCGGCTCGTCGTGGTCCATGTGGTCCACCTCGATGCCGTCCAGCCCGGCGGCCGCCAGGTCGCGGATGACGCTCTCGGGCACGCAGGTGCCGCGCTTGACGGCGGCGGGATGGGCGAAGACCGTCACCCCGCCCGCGTTGCGCACGAGCCGGACGGCCTCGAAGGGGTCGAGCTCGTGCTTCTCGACGTAGGCGCGCCCGCCCGGCCCTATCCACACGGGCGTGAACGCCTCGGCGATGCTGCCGACCAGCCCCGCCTCGATCAGCGCCTGGGCGATGTGCGGCCGCCCCACGGCTCCGTCGCCGGCGATCTCGGCGACCCGCTCCCAGGTCACCGGTACACCGTGGTCGCGAAGCCGGGCGACCATGGCCCGCGCTCGGGGCACCCGGTCGTCGCGGACGAGTTCCCGTTCCCGGTGGAGCTCCGGTTCCTGCGGGTCGAAGAGGTAGGCGAGCAGATGCAGGCTCACCCCGTCGATGCGGCAGGACAGCTCGGCGCCGGTGACCAGCGTCGGGGCCGCGGCGCCCGCGGCACGCAGTTCACCCAGCGCCTTCTCGGCCTCGGCGTAGCCGCCGACCGTGTCGTGGTCGGTCAGGGCCACGACGTCCAGCCCGGCCGCGGCGGCGGCCCGGACCAGCTCCGCGGGGGTGTCCGTGCCGTCGGAGGCGGTGGAGTGGGCGTGCAGGTCGATGCGCACTCAGGTCACTCCAGACGCTCGGTCCTCGCTGCTCGCTGCTCGGACGGAATCAAGGGTTGCGATTACCAGGATAACTGCCTGGCCAACCTCTGATTCTCAGGAGAGCAGGCGAGGGGAGAGCGCCCCGCACGGTACGAGATCGATTTCCGCGCCGGCCTCGCGCAGATCGGTCAGTATCAGTTCGTCGTACATGAGCAGGCCCGACTCCTCCGGCCACACGACCGCCCACAGCCAGAGCCCGAAGGACTCCCCCGCGAAGACCGCGCGGTCCGGGGGCGTCCCGTTCACATGCCACAGACCGGTCGGCCTCCCGGCCGCGATCACCTTGGCGGCGGGCGGCTTGCCGAGGCACATCGCCGGACCCGGGTCCGGCCCCGGGATGCCGGCGAACCTCGCCCCGAGCCCGACCCCGGGCTCCTCCGCCACCAGCACCATCTCGCCCTGCCCGCCGAGCGGCCCCGGCCCCGAGCAGGCCAGTGCCGTGGCCCGCCCGCCGCTGCGGTCGTCCCCCGCGGAGACGACTCCCGTGAACAGCCAGCCGACCGGCAGGGGCCAGGGCATCCATACCGGGACGCGCGCACGGCCCACGACCACGCCGAGGGCCTGCACGCTCGGCGGGACGACAGGCTGCAACGGGTACACGGCCCCGTGCTCGTCGCACTGCCAGGAGTCGGCGAAGAGCCCGGGCGCTCGGACCCGGCCACCGCACTTCGGGCAACTGGGTTCGCCCCTCATACCGCCCCACGGTCCTCCGGCGGCGTGCCCGCGTCAAGGACGATCACCCGTCCGGGTTCGGCCCGTGGCGCGGCCCGGCGCCACACCTTTCCCGCCGGCCACGCCTCCCGCCGGCGGCACTCCCGCTCGGGTCGCGCGGGCCCGGACTGACATCACGTCAGCAGCGGCCGGGGCTCAGTCCGTCAGCGCGACCGCGGCGCGGTGCGGGTCGCGCAGGTCGGTCCCCTCCCGCAGCCACCGCTCCTGCAGCGCCCCCGCGCCCCGCACCCGCTTCCAGGCGGCCTCGTTCGCCGTCATCGGCAGCAGCGGGAAGAAGCGCACGGGGTCCATCGGCGCGCCGAGTTCCACATCCGGCACGAGACCGCCGGGCTCGGCGACCAGGACGGCCGAGAACGGAGCCCCGGGCCACAGCGGTTCGCCCACGTCCAGCGAATTCCCCGGCGCCACGACGACCCCCTCGACCTGAGGGCCGGCCGCCAGCACCGCGAGCGGCCGCAGGACCTTGTCGGTGTCGGCGCCGCGCCCGGCGCGCAGGGTGAGCACGAGTTCCGCGCGCGGACCGCGCACGGGGTCCGCGACGACGGCGACGGGATCGTTCATCGGCGCGCGCGCCATGCCGAGCGTCACATACCGCAGGAGCTCGCCGTCGCGGAAGCGCAGCACCTCGATCCGTTCGGCGCCTACGAAGGTCACCGCGGCGCGGGCGTCCGGCTCGCCGAAGGCCGTGCGCAGGCGCGCCTCCACAAGCCCCAGTACATCCACCATGGGGCGAGCATAGGGCCCGTATGGAAGGGGTAAAGGCGCGGTTCCGCGCCAAGGCCGCCTGCTATGGTGAGGCGTCGGCTACGCCGCTCGAGGCGTGCTCGTCTTCCCCAAGCGGGGATCGGCCGGAGGAGGTGGGGCTGCGATGGATCCCAGTCGACCGTGCAGTACCGGCAGCTCTTCCGCCCGGCAACCCTCCTGATCCCCCGCGTTCCGTACCCGGTCACCCGGGCGTGAAACCAGAGAACCACGGAACCGCCGGAGATTCCCGGGATTTTCCGCGGACGCGCGCACACATCGCGTGACGGTGCCGCGTGCCCGCTCCCGAGACCCGCACGGGTCCCGCCCCGCCGCTTCCGGAAGAGCTCCCTGAACTGCGCAGTGATCAACGGTGATCACCCCTCCCTGATCCGCATTTCAGCTCGGCCAGTCCGTGAAGGAGCTTGCCATGTCGATGATCCGCGACCTGCGCGCAGTCGTCCGCCCCGCCCTGCGCAAGAGCAGCACGTCATACGACTACGGCCCGGACCGCTCCCGCACCGTCACCGACAGGCCCAGCTCGGTCGTGGACTGCGCCGTCTACCAGGAGGGCCGCCGCAACGGCGACCACCTCTCGCCGCGCGAGGCGCTGGAGAAGGTGCGCGGCGGAGGCGGCTTCGTCTGGATCGGCCTGCACGAGCCGTCGGAGCGGGAGTTCGCGGAGATCGCCGAGGTGTTCGGCCTGCACCCGCTGGCGGTGGAGGACGCCGTCCACGCGCACCAGCGGCCCAAGCTCGAGCGCTACGACGACACGATCTTCATGGTCTTCAAGACCATCCGCTACGTCGAGCACGCCGAACTCACCGCCACCAGCGAGGTGGTGGAGAGCGGCGAGGTGATGGTCTTCACCGGCCGGCACTTCGTCATCACCGTCCGGCACGGCGGCCACGGCTCGCTGCGCGCCCTGCGGCACCGCCTCGAGGACGACCCCGAACTGCTCGCCAAGGGCCCCTCGGCCGTGCTGCACGCCATCGCCGACCAGGTCGTGGACGACTACCTGGCCGTCAGCGAGGCCGTCCAGGACGACATCGACGAGGTGGAGATCGACGTCTTCTCCGCCCAGGGCAAGTCCCCGCGCGCCACCGACGCCGGGCGCATCTACCAGCTCAAGCGCGAGGTGCTGGAGTTCAAGCGGGCGGTCTCCCCGCTGCTGCGCCCGATGCAGATGCTCAGCGAGCGGCCGATGCGCGTGGTGGACCCGGAGATCCAGAAGTACTTCCGGGACGTCGCCGACCACGTCGCGCGCGTCCACGAGATGGTGGTCGGCTTCGACGACCTGCTCAACTCGATCCTGCAGGCCAATCTCGCCCAGGCCGCCGTCGCGCAGAACGAGGACATGCGCAAGATCACCTCCTGGGCGGCGATCATCGCCGTCCCGACCATGATCTGCGGTGTGTACGGGATGAACTTCGACCACATGCCGGAAGTCCACTGGCGCTACGGATATCCGATGGTGCTGGTAGCCATCGGCGGGATCTGCCTCACCATCCACCGCATCCTGCGCCGCAACGGCTGGCTGTAGGGGCCCGGCCCCTACCAGGAGGCCACACGGATGGGCGGGCCGGCGTCGCGGCCCCGCCTCTCCGCGCGACCTCTAAGCGGCCTTCCGGCGGTCCGCCAGGATCACCAGGGCGAGCCCGGCGAGGATCACCGCGAGCGCCGGGTAGGCCGCCACGGGCGGGGTCTGGCCCAGCCAGATCGCCGCCACCAGGGCGGCGCCCGGCGTCTCCAGCAGGATCGCCGTGGACGTCGTCGACGCCCCGAGCCCGCGCACCACACGGTTGAGCAGGCTGTGGCCGAGCAGTTGCGCGGCGACGGTCAGCGCGACGAGCTTGGCCCAGGCACCGCCGTCGTAACCGCCGAGCGCCGAGCCCGAGGCCAGGCAGACGGCCAGCAGGGCCACGGCCGTGGTGGAGTAGCAGACATAGGTGTACGCGGTCGTGCTGACGGTCCGTCGCACCTCCGCGCCGAGCAGCACATAGCCGGCCGCCGCGATGCCGCCGCCCAGCGCCAGCGCGTCCCCGGCCAGGGCGCGCGGCGACAGCGACAGGTCGACGCCGGTCAGCAGCACCACTCCGGCCACCGCGAGCGCCGAGCCCAGCCACACCATCCGGGGCGGGCGGTGACCGCGGATCCACAGGAACAGGGTGGTCCACACGGGCGTGGTGGTGCCCAGCGCCGTGGCGGACGCCACCGACGTCATGGTGAGGCTCGGCAGCCAGAGGCCGAAGTGCAGCGCCAGCACCAGGCCGGAGGCGAGCGAGAGCTTGAAGGGCCGTCGGCCCATCCCCAGCAGCTCCCGCCGGTGCCGCAGCCACACGAAGGGGCTCAGCACCCCGATGGCCATCGCGTTCCGCCAGAAGGCGATGGCCAGCGCCGGCGCGGCGGTCGCGGCGACCAGCGGCGCGGACAGGGAGACCCCGGCGATGGCGACGGCCAGGAGCGCGAAGTCCAGCGGCACCTTCGCGTGGAGGGCCGCGCCCGGCTCGGCGTCCGCCGTCGATGCGGCGGGCGTGGTTTCGGCGGACGGCGCGGCGGACACGCGGGGCACTCCTCGGGGGCGGGGGGGGCAGGGCGGGCGGTGACGTCCTTAGCGTAAGGCCCGTACGGGGCCTGAGCTCCTGTCGTCTCACCATGTGTGCAGCACCACTGCGGCGCCCGGCGCGGGCCACGCCATAGGGTGGGACGCATGACCGACACCGTGACGCAGCCGCAGCTGGACCAGGCCCTGATCGATGAGGCCGCGAAGAAGTCCGGTCTGCTGTGGGCCGACGGTCAGGCCCTGTGGCACGCCTGGGTCGACGGCGCCGTGGTGGTCGTCGGCGGCGGTCCCGGCGAACAGCCGCTTCCAGGCCCCGGCCTGACCGACGGCGGCACCGCCACCGTCACCGTCCGCAGCAAGGACAAGGGCGGCCGGCTGGTCGTCTTCCCGGTCCGGGTCACCGAGCTGCGCCCGGACGGTGCGGCGTGGACGGCCGCGGTGGAGGAGCTCAAGGGCAAGCGGCTCAACGCGCCCGACGCGGAGACGATGACGGGGCGCTGGGCCCGCGAGTGCCGTGTGCTGCGCCTGGAGCCCGCCGGCGCCCCCCTGGAGCGTCCGGGCGCGATGCCGGACGCCAGCGGCGCGGCAGCCCCGGCGCCGACGAACGCGATCACCCGCCGCCCGATCCCGGCAGGCCTCCCGAAACTCGTGCTGCGACGCCGCAAGAAGAACAACGTGTGACCGCGGTGCGGGGCACGCGGCCTGAGCCCGCCTCCCCCCGCCCGAACCCCCCGCCGCAGCCGAGCGCGACGCCCGCGTGCACCCCCCGGCGCGACCCCGGCGCCGACGAAGGCGACCACCCGCCGCCCGGTCCCGGCCCTACCGCATCACGGCCTTGCCGTAGTCGACGACATCGTCCTCGTCCGGCGCGCGCAGCGTGAAGTCCTTGCCCCAGTCGTCCATGGTCAGCGTCCCGGCGCCGCCCGCGCGTTCGTAGCGCAGCGGATACGGCTTGCCCTCCAGGGACACGTCGAGCGTGCCTCCCTCGCCGCCGTCCGCGGTGACGGCGATGGTGCGGACGCCGTCGACCGTGCGGTGGTCCCCCACGGCGAGCGCGCCGTGCAGCACGAAGAGGCCGTCCAGCAGCACCTTCTTGTCGGTGAAGCCGCTGAACTGGTCGTACGCGGGGTCCGCCGCGGGCACCTTGACGTACTTGTTCTTGAGCTTGGCGCCGACCTGGTCGCCGTAGAAGCCGGCGCCCGCCTTGAGGTAGAGGTCGTCGCCCACGCGCAGCAGCTCGAAAGTGCTGCCCTCGGAGGTGACCTCGCCGAGGCCGCCGTTGCCGCGCAACCGCATGTCGAGCGTGTAGACGCGGCCGCGGCTGACGACGGTGCCGCTCAGCCGTACCGTGGCGGCCGCCGCGGCGGCGGCCCGGGCGCGCTTCTCGATGCTCTTGGCCGGCAGTCTGCCGACGCCGTTGGTCCCCGCGTCCGGATCACCCGAGCACCCCGTCGCTCCCACGACCAGGAGGACCGCGCCCAGAAGACTCACCAGGACGGACGACGTGCGGCCGGGGATCACGTGTTCTCTTCCTCCTGCGGGTGTACGCGCCCGTCACACCGGGGCAGCGGCGAACCGGAGCCGAAGCTACCGCAGCGTACCGCTGGCCGGGTGAACCGTGGTGAACGCCGTGCGAAGCCCCCGTGGAGAGCAGCATCGCGCGCCCCGCCGACCGGCGCGGCGTTAGCCTGGCGGCATGCCAGCGGGAACCTCCCGGGTGTTCGTCTCGCACCTTTCCGGGGTGCGGGTCTTCGACCCCAACGGCGACCAGGTCGGCCGGGTCCGGGACGTCGTCGTGATGCTGCGGGTCGGGGGCCGGGCGCCGCGTGTGCTGGGACTGGTGGTGGAGGTCGTCAGCCGCCGCCGGATCTTTCTGCCGATCACCCGGGTGACGGGCGTGGAGTCCGGCCAGGTGATCACCACGGGCGTCGTCAACATGCGGCGCTTCGAACAGCGCCCGAGCGAGACCCTGGTCCTGGGAGAGCTGCTCGACCGCCGGGTGACCCTCGTCGAGACCGGCGAGGAGGTGACCGTGCTGGACGTGTCGATGGTGCGGGCGGCCGCACGCCGCGAATGGACGATCGACAAGGTCTTCGTCCGCCGGGGCAAGGGCGGCCCGCTGCGGCGCGAGATCACCGGGCGCGTGCTTCCGTGGCGGGGTGGGGGCGGGCGGCGGGCCGGAGGGGAGACGCTGACGGTGCCGTGGTCGGCGGTCACGGGCTTCTCGCTGGACGAGCACGCGCAGGGCGCGGAGGCGCTGCTCGCCACCTTCGAGCAGCTGCGCGCGGCCGACCTGGCGAACGTCCTGCACCACCTGTCGCCCAAGCGCCGCGCCGAGGTCGCCGCCGCCCTCGACGACGACCGGCTCGCCGACGTCCTGGAGGAGCTGCCGGACGACGACCAGGTGGAGATCCTCGGCAAGCTGAAGCAGGAGCGCGCCGCCGACGTGCTGGAGGCGATGGACCCGGACGACGCCGCCGACCTGCTGGCCGAGCTGCCGGAGGAGGAGCAGGAAAGGCTGCTCGGTCTGATGGAGCCGCACGAGGCGGCCGACATGCGGCGGCTGATGTCGTACGAGGAGCGCACCGCCGGCGGCCTGATGACCACCGAGCCGATCGTGCTGCGCCCCGACGCCACCGTCGCCGACGCCCTGGCGCGGGTCCGCAACCCCGACCTGTCGCCCGCACTCGCCGCCCAGGTGTACGTGTGCCGGCCGCCGGACGAGACCCCGACCGGCACGTACCTGGGCACGGTGCACTTCCAGCGACTGCTGCGCGACCCCCCGTTCACCCTGGTCAGCGCGCTCATCGACAGCGACCTGCAGCCGCTGCCGCCGGACACCCCGCTGTCCGCGGTCACCAGCTTCCTCGCGGCGTACAACATGGTGTCCGTGCCGGTCGTGGACGACGGCGGCTCGCTGCTGGGCGCCGTCACCGTCGACGACGTCCTCGACCACCTCCTGCCGGAGGACTGGCGGGAGACGGAGCTGCACGAGGTGCCGCGGTGAGCGACGAGCGCCCCCGCGTCCGCCTCGACCAGCCGCAGGTACGGCGGATCAGCCCGCTGCCCGCCTACGACCCGGAGGCGTTCGGGCGGCTGTCGGAGAAGATCGCCCGTTTCCTGGGGACCGGCCGCTTCATCGTCTGGATGACGGTGGTGATCGTGGTGTGGGTGGCGTGGAACGCGCTGGCCCCGCGCCACCTGCGCTGGGACCCGTATCCCTTCATCTTCCTCACCCTGATGCTGTCGCTGCAGGCCTCGTACGCCGCGCCGCTGATCCTGCTGGCGCAGAACCGGCAGGCCGACCGCGACCGGGTCAACCTGGAGCAGGACCGCAAGGCGAACGAGCGCAGCATCGCCGACACCGAGTACCTGACCCGCGAGGTGGCCGCGCTGCGGCTGGGCCTGGGCGAGGTCGCCACGCGCGACTGGATCCGCTCCGAGCTGCAGGACCTGCGCCGGGACATCGGACCGCGGCAGCGGGCCGACGCGGAGTGATCGCCCAGCGTGCGGTCGCGGCCGCACGGACCCGTGCACGGGGGTCCTCCCGGGCACGGTACGGGACGTACCATCGACGCATGGCTACCGATCCTCCCCCAGGCTCCGCCCCCTCGCCCGACGCGGTGCGCGCCGCGCTCGCGACGGTGAACGACCCCGAGATCCACAAGCCGATCACCGATCTGGGCATGGTCAAGTCGGTCGACATCGCGGACGACGGCGCGGTGCGGGTCGGCGTGTACCTGACGGTTTCGGGCTGTCCGCTGCGGGACACCATCACCCGCTCGGTCACGGCCGCCGTCGCGAAGGTCCCCGGCGTCACCGGGGTGGCGGTCGAGCTGGACGTGATGAGCGACGAGCAGCGCCGCGAGCTGGCCACCTCGCTGCGCGGCGGCCAGGCGGAGCGGGAGATCCCGTTCGCCAAGCCCGGTTCGCTGACCCGGGTGTACGCGGTCGCGTCCGGCAAGGGCGGCGTCGGCAAGTCCTCGGTGACGGTGAATCTGGCGGCCGCGATGGCCGCCGACGGCCTGAAGGTCGGTGTGGTCGACGCCGACATCTACGGCCACAGCGTGCCGCGGATGCTGGGCGCGGACGGCCGTCCGACCCAGGTCGAGAACATGATCATGCCGCCCTCGGCCAACGGCGTGAAGGTCATCTCCATCGGCATGTTCACCCCGGGCAACGCCCCGGTGGTGTGGCGCGGCCCGATGCTCCACCGGGCGCTGCAGCAGTTCCTCGCCGACGTGTACTGGGGCGACCTGGACGTCCTGCTGCTCGACCTGCCGCCCGGCACGGGCGACATCGCGATCTCCGTCGCGCAGCTGGTCCCGAACGCCGAGATCCTCGTGGTCACCACGCCCCAGCAGGCGGCGGCCGAGGTCGCCGAGCGCGCGGGCACCATCGCGGTGCAGACCCACCAGAAGATCGTCGGCGTCATCGAGAACATGTCCGGGCTGCCCTGCCCGCACTGCGGCGAGATGGTCGACGTCTTCGGGACCGGCGGCGGCGAGCGCGTCGCCGAGGGGCTGACCCGCACCACCGGCGCCACCGTTCCCGTGCTCGGCCAGATCCCCATCGACGTGCGCCTGCGCGAGGGCGGCGACGACGGCCGCCCGGTCGTGCTGACCGACCCGGAGTCCCCGGCCGGCTCGGCGCTGCGGGCCATCGCGGGCAAGCTCGGCGGGCGCCAGCGCGGTCTCGCGGGCCTGTCGCTGGGCATCACCCCGCGCAACAAGTTCTGATCGGCACGCCGGGCCCACCGGGCCGGGGGTGACCGCCGAAGACACCCTCAGGGGCGCCTCCCTGCCGGGAGGCGCCCCTGCCGTCTCACGCCCGGTACGCGCCGATGTCCTCCACCTGGGCGAGGCCGAGCCCGTAGGCGCTCATCCCCTGCCCGAAGGCGCCCAGGTGCACCCCGCGTGCCGACCCGGCCAGCACCCAGCCGTACTCCGACTCGCGGTAGTGGAAGGGCGTGGGGACGCCGTCCACCGGCAGGGTCAGCGCCGACCAGGCGGAGCCGTCGAGGTGGTCCGCGAGGTCCCAGGCGATGGCGGTCTGCTGCTCGAGCCAGTCCTGCCGCAGGTGCCGCTCCATCCGGGTGGGCCAGGTGCAGCTCAGCAGCCCGGAGCCCGCGAGCCAGGCCGCCGTGGCGACGGAGGTGGCCTCCAGCACGCCGGTGCCGTCCGAGGTCTGCCGGAGCGGGCGCTCGGGCACCGTGACGACCACCACGAAGCGGCGGTTGCCGGGGGTGGGCTCGACCTTCACGGACGGCTCGTCGCCGTGGCCGGTGGAGCCGTGCTCGACCGTGCCGTCGGCGTTCAGCCCGACGGGGGCGAGCCAGCGCTCGCCGGTGAAGGCCTCGTCCAGCCCGTACCAGGGGAAGTCGGCCTTCAGGTGGCCGTCGGACGTACGATCCGCTGGGTCAGCTGTGGTCTCCATACGCGCGGCGCCTCCTCCATAAGGTCAGACCAGAGGGAGAATAGCCACTCACACCGCGTGAACGAGGCAGGCCCCCGTGTCAGGTGGCGTCGGAGTCGAAGGGCGGGGCCTCGCCGGGCGTCAGGCCGTCGCGCTTGCGCAGCAGGTCCGGGGTGCCGGAGGAGCCCGAGGTGCTCGCGGAGCCCGAGGCGCCCGAACCGCCGCTCTCGCGGCCGTGCACGGCGTCGGTGACCGCCGACAGCTCCTCCTTGAAGTCGAATCCGTTGCGGATCTCCTTCAGGCCCAGCTCGTCGTTGTCCAGCAGCTGCTTGCGGACGAAGTTCTTCGGGTTCAGGTCCTCGAACTCGAAGTCCTTGAACTCCGGACCCAGCTCGTTGCGGATGTCGGCCTTCGCGCTGTCCGAGAATTCCCGCACCTTGCGGACGAACTGCATCACGTCCCTGATGACCTTGGGCAGCTTGTCCGGCCCGAACACGAGAACGGCCAGGATCACGAGCGCGACGACCTCCAGCGCGCCTATGTCTGAAAACACCGTGCAGCTCCTCGTGGTCCTCGGCCGGCGGACGGAATCCGCGGGTCTCACCGTACCTGCCCCTACCGTCCACACGGGAGTGGGCAGGGTCAACAGTAGGCCGCGCCCCGGTAAATCCCGAACATCCCGTGCTGAGAGGCCGCGCGGACAGGCGGGGCCGCCTAGTCTCCGCTGGCAGAGCCCAGCGTCAGCTTCACGGCGCGCTCCTTGCCGTCCCGCTTCACGGTCAGCCGCAGCGTGTCGCCGGGCCGGTGCGCGCGGATCCGCACGATCAGCTCCTCGCCGCTGTGCACCCGCTTGCCGTCGACGGCGGTGATCACGTCGCCCGGCTCGATGCCCGCCTTGGCGCCGGGGCCGTTCGGGGTCACCGAATCGCCCTCGCCCTGGCCCTCCGGGCTGACCTGGGCGCCGTCACCGGAGTACGCCAGGTTGATGCTCACGCCGATCACCGGGTGCGTGGCCTTGCCGTCGTTGATCAGCTGCTCGGCGACCCGCTTGGCCTGGTTGACCGGGATGGCGAAGCCCAGGCCGATGCTCCCGCCCTGGCTGCCGTTGCCGAAGGGGTCGGTGCCGCTGTCCGCCGAGCGGATGGCGCTGTTGATGCCGATGACCAGGCCCTTGGCGTCGACCAGCGGCCCACCGGAGTTGCCGGGGTTGATCGGGGCGTCGGTCTGGATGGCGTCGACATAGCTGACGTCGCCGCCGTCGGTCTCCCCGCCCGCGGTGATCGGGCGCTGGGTGGCGCTGATGATGCCGGAGGTCACGGTCCCCTCGAGGCCGTAGGGCGCGCCGATGGCGACGACCGGGTCCCCGACCTGGGCGGCATCGGAGTCGCCGAGGGTCAGCGGGTGCAGTCCCTTGACGCCGCCCACCTTGATGACGGCCAGGTCGTAGCCGGTGTCACGGCCCACGATGGTGGCGGGTTCGACCTGGCCGCCGTTGAAGGTCACCGAGATCGTGCCGCCCTTGGCGACGCTCTCCACCACATGGTTGTTGGTGAGGATGTGCCCCTGGCCGTCCAGGACGAAGCCGGTGCCGGTGCCCTCCCCGCCGTCGCCCTTGACGTGGATGTAGACGACGCCGGGAAGGACCTGGGCGGCGATGCCCGCGATGCTGTCCGGAGGCCGGGTGCCGGCCTGCGCGGTGGCCTGCGGCAGGGTCACGTCCGGTGCGCCGCCGCTGTCGTGCACATAGGCGCCCAGCGCCCCGCCGATGCCTCCGGCGATCAGGGTCACGGCGACCAGGGCCGCGGCCAGCGGGGCGCGGCGGCTGCCCGTGGGCCGCGCGGGCGGCTGGGGTCCTGCGGGGCTGCCGGGAGCCGCCCAGGGGTCGTGGCGGTGCCACTGGCCCACGGACAGCGGCGGCGGGGACGCGGGCGGGCCGGCGGGCGGCGCGGCGGCGGGGTGGTACGGCGGGGGGGCCGCACCGGCGGGGTGCTGCACGGGCGGCGCGGGGGCCCATGGCCCGGGCTTGCCGTACGGCGGGGTGTCGTGAGGGTCCCGGGCGTGCCCGGGAGCCGCCTCCGCGGAGGCGGCGTCGGTGGCGTCCGGCGCGTCCGGCGCCTCCGCCACGGCGGGCGCCTCGGGCGCCTCGGGCGCGTCCGGGGCCGGCCGGTCAAGCGGCTCAGGGGGAGCCGGCGCGACCGTCTCCGGCCGGCTCCACCACTTCGGCCCTGCGGCCTTCCCCTCGTCCACGGTGCTCCCCTACGACGACCAGTCCTCCCTGGATTGAACCAGGAGTCGGCCCTGCCCGCAGCCGACCGCTCAGCGGGTCATGGTGAAGTGGCCGAGCAGGGGGGCGACCGCGTCGCGCGTGACGGGCGCCGCGGGGGAGGGCGCGGCACCGCTCGGCGCGCCGACCGAGGCGGCGACGGGGCCGGTGGCCGAGGGCGCGACGGCGGGCCCCGGGGTGACCCCGGGGACGACGGAGGCGGTCGAGCCACGGCCCGGCCGCTCGGCGCCGGCCAGGCCCAGGGGCCTGGTGACGGTGCCCGCGGGCACGGGGCCGTCCGCCGCCCCGGAGCCGTACGGGTGCATGCCCTCGGCCACGGGGGGCACCACGTCGCTGGTGGTCATGTTCCACACGTCGGCGGCCGCACGCGCGCTCCCGCCCGCGAACGGTGTCGCGGGGGCACCCGCACCCGCGCCGCTGCGGGAGAGCGGGGTGCCGCCCGCACCTTCCACGGCCGCGTCCAGCGGCAGGGCGCCGCCGAGCGCGATGGCCGCCATGGAGACCGCGCCGGCCGCGGCGAAGGCGAAACGGCGCCGGCCGCGGACCGCGGCGGGGGACGCCGGAGCGGCGGGGCCGACAGGCGTGACCGCTCCGCCGGAGCGGCCGCTCTCGTGGATCGGGAAGCCGCCGGAGCCGGAGGGGGGCAGCGGCAGGGAGAACTCCTCGCGCGCCTTGCCGAAGAGGCCGCCGCCCAGGCGCTCACCGCCGAGGCTGGCCGTCTCGATCAGCCCGCCGTCCCCGAAGGGCCCTCTTCCGCCGTCGCCGTCGTTCCCGGGCAACTCCTGGAGTCGGGCGAGCAGGGCCGCCGAGAGGGCGGGCGGCGCGGTGGCGGCCACCACGTCCTTCATCCGGCGCTGCTCGTCGGCCGCGGTCTTGCAGTCGGGGCAGGTCGCCAGGTGCGCGAGCACCCGGTCGCGGGCGTCGTCGTGCAGCTCGCCGTCGACGAAGGCGGCGAGATGGTCACCCAAGTGCTGGTCGGCACAGGCGAGGTGCCGGCTGACACCGCTGCTCACGTGCTCCCGCCCTCCAGGGCCGGCCGGGCGGCGGCCAGGACGGGCGCGGGACCGGGACGGGTGGCCGGCGCCCGGTGCTCCAGCGCCTTGCGCAGGTGGGAGCGGCCGCGGTGGATGCGGCTGCGCACGGTGCCCAGCTTGACCCCGAGCGTGGCGGCGATCTCCTCGTAGGACAGGCCCTCGATGTCGCAGAGCACCACGGCCGCGCGGAACTCCGGGGCGAGGGTGTCGAGCGCCTGCTGGATGTCCGCGTCGAAATGGGTGTCGGCGAAGTGCTGCGCAGGGGAGGGCTCGCGGCTCGGCAGCCGCTCGGCGGCGTCGTCACCGAGGGCGTCGAAGCGGATCCGCTGACGACGGCGGACCATGTCGAGGAAGAGGTTGGTGGTGATGCGGTGCAACCAGCCCTCGAAGGTGCCGGGGGTGTACGTCGACAGCGAACGGAAGACCCGGACGAAGACCTCCTGGGTGAGGTCCTCGGCGTCGTGCTGGTTTCCGGTGAGGCGGTACGCGAGGCGGTAGACCCGGGCACTGTGCGTGCTGACGATCTCCTCCCAGGAAGGGGGGGTCCACGCCTGGTTGTCCCCGTCGGTGGCGAAGGTCGCGTTCGCGGCCACAGTCGCGGACTCGTCGTTGCGCGGACGGTCGTCAGCAGTATCGGTCACGGATTTCGGCTCGCCGGCCGACCTGCGGAAGCGCGAGAGCACTCCGCGGTGACCCGCAGCAGCCGCACCTCCCCTGTCGGCTCTGGTGGTGTCCAGTAGAGCCCCTACCATAGCCACCTCGCCCGTTAGCTCCGGATAAATGCCGGGCTCACCGCACCCGGCCCCTGTCGTTCAGGCCCGTCCCCCACACCAACGAGCGGTCCCATCTGCGGGTTCCCGACCGCAACGGATACAGTCGCCGGGCGGGCTGCAACCGTCAGGCGGACAGGAGAGGGCAATTACCGGCAACCGGCAGGCGAGCTGGGCGTTCGCGGACGCTTTCGTCGCCGAGGACGACGCGCTGATACGCGCCCGCGAGCGGGCGCGTGAGGCAGGCGTGCGCCCTGTCTCCCCCGGCACCGGCGCGGCGCTGCGGCTGCTGGCCGCCGCCACCGACGCCAAGGCGGTCGTGGAGATCGGCACCGGGACCGGGGTCTCCGGGATCCACCTGCTGCACGGCATGCGTCCCGACGGCGTGCTGACCACCGTCGACACCGAACCCGACCGCCAGCAGCTCGCCCGCACCGCCTACCGGGAGGCGGGGTTCGCGGGGAACCGCGCCCGCTTCATTCCCGGCCGGGCGCTGGACGTCCTCCCCCGCCTCGCCGACGGCGGCTACGACCTGGTGTTCTGCGACGGGGACCGGCAGGAGTACCCGGACTACCTCGGCGAATCGCTGCGCCTGCTGCGGCCCGGCGGACTGGTCTGCTTCGAGGGGGCCTTCGCGCAGGGCCGTTCCATGGACGCCGCCCACTCGGAGCCGGAGGTGATGCGGCTGCGCGAACTGATGCGCACGGTACGGGACAACGCGGCCCTCGCCCCCGTCCTGCTGCCGACCGACGACGGACTGCTCTGCGCGGTACGGCGCGACTGAGAATCCCCCCGCCCGGAATGCGCCTGTTTCCGGACCGGCTCCCGCACGAGGAAACAGGCGGGCCCCCGGCGAGACGCCAGGGGCCCCAAGGCTTGATTGACCGGTTGTCAGGCGATGGCCTTCTTCAAGGCTTCGCCGAGTGCATCCGCCTCGTCCGGAGTCAGCTCGACGACAAGCCGTCCGCCGCCCTCGAGCGGAACGCGCATGATGATGCTCCGCCCCTCCTTGGTCACCTCGAGCGGGCCATCACCCGTCCGCGGCTTCATGGCCGCCATGCTCGTTCCCCTTCCTGAAACCAGCTCTTCGCAACCGGCGGCCCAGGCGCCACCGGACTCGAACACATTGGTTCTCGGCCATTATCCCGCATCGGGTGACCTGATGACCAACATCGGTTCCCATCCGTTCGAGAACCCCGTTCCGCAAAACCGTCCATTTCGGTGATCGCACTGCGCGGCGGGATTGACGGGTCTCATGTCGGCGCCGGGGATCTCCGGCATGCTGGCCCCGAACGTGAGCCGCGACGAAGGGGACCACATGGCCGACACCGTGCTGTACGAGGTGAGCGACGGCCTCGCCACCATCACCCTCAACCGCCCTGAGGCGAGGAACGCTCTGGACGTCGACACCAAGGCCGCCCTGCGGGACGCCCTGCGGACGGCGGGCGCCGATTCCGCGGTGCGGGCCGTGCTGCTGACCGCGAACGGGCAGGCCTTCTGCGTCGGCCAGGACCTCAAGGAGCACATCGCGCTGCTCGAGGAGGCCGGCGGCGCGGCGGGGACGCCCGCGGCCGGGCGCGGGGGCGCGATGTCGACGGTGCGCGAGCACTACAACCCGATCGTCACCGCGATCGCCACCATGCCCAAGCCCGTCGTCGCCGGGGTCAACGGGATCGCCGCGGGCGCCGGCGCGGGCTTCGCCTTCGCGTGCGACTACCGCGTGGTCGCCGACACCGCCGCTTTCAACACCTCCTTCGTCGGCGTGGGCCTGTCCGCCGACTCCGGCACGTCCTGGACGCTGCCCCGGCTGATCGGCCGCAGCCGCGCCGCCGAACTGCTGCTCTTCCCGCGCACCGTCAGCGCGCAGGAGGCACACGAGCTGGGCATCGCCAACCGCGTGGTGCCGGCCGGTGAGCTGGCCGCCGAGGCCGCCTCGGTCGCCCGCCGGCTCGCCGAGGGCCCGACGGTCGCCTACGCGGCGGTCAAGGCCTCCTTGGCCTACGGTGAGGCGCACTCGCTCGTCGACACCCTGGCCAAGGAGGACGAGCTGCAGACGGCCGCCGGCGCCTCCGAGGACCACCGGATCGCGGTCGACGCCTTCCTGAAGAAGGAGAAGCCCCGCTTCCTCGGCCGCTGAGCCGCGCCGCTCAGCGGCGGGCGCAGCAGTCGGCCAGGTGGTCGTCCACCAGGCCGCAGGCCTGCATCAGCGCATAGGCGGTGGTGGGGCCGACGAAGCGGAAGCCGCGCTTCTTGAGCTCCTTGGCCAGCGCGGTGGACTCCGCCGTGACGGCCGGTACGTCCGCGACCGTGCGGGGTGCCGGACGTCCGGCGGGGTCCGGTGCGTACGACCAGACCAGGGTGTCCAGGCCGCCCTCGTGGGACTCGCGCAGCGCCAGGGTGGCGTGCGCGTTGGCGATGGCGGCGTCGATCTTGGCGCTGTTGCGGATGATGCCGGTGTCGGCCAGCAGCCGCTCGCGGTCCTGGTCGGTGAAGGCGGCGACCGCCTCCGGAGAGAAGCCCGCGAAGGCCGCGCGGAAAGCCTCGCGGCGCCGCAGGATCGTGATCCACGACAGGCCCGACTGGAACGCCTCCAGGCACAGCCGCTCGAAGAGCGCCGCCTCGCCGTGCACCGGCCGGCCCCACTCGGTGTCGTGGTACGCGACGTAGTCGTGGGTGGACAGCCCCCACGGGCAGCGCGCCAGGCCGTCCGGCCCGGTCACCACGCCGCCTTCGCTCACAGCCCGCTCCCGGGAGCGGCCGGGCCCTCGGGGTCCCGCGGGACCTCGGGGGCGTCCTCGGCCGACGGGCCGCCGCCCAGCCGGGTCGCGTGGGCGCCGGCCAGCGCGGCCTCCAGGTCGGCGATGTGGGCGTCGCGCTGGGCCAGTTCCGCGCCGAGGCGGTCCAGCACGTCGTCCACGTCCACCATCCGGTAACCGCGCACGGTCACCGGCAGGCGGAGCCGCTCGACGTCCGCGCGGCCCACCGGCCGCTCCGGGGGCAGCCGGTCGTCCACCCGGTCCGGCTCCACGTCACGGAGCACCCCGCCGTCGCCGAGCACCGCGAGAGCGACGGCGGCGACCACCGCGACCAGCGCGATGAGCATGAACCAGAACAAGACCTCTCCCGGGGTCGGCCCGACGTGTACGCCACGATCGTGCCATGTCGCGCCGTGCGTGCGGGCCGCGGTCGGCGACTATCTTCGATCGGCGTACGACATTTCGAGGGAGGCGGGCGCAAACATGCTGCGGCTGGGCACACGGGAGTTCGGCGACCACGAGCCGGTGATCATGGCGATCGTTAACCGGACGCCGGACTCGTTCTACGACCAGGGCGCCACGTTCACCGACGCTCCGGCCCTCGACCGCGTCGAGCGCGCGGTCGCGGAGGGGGCCGCGATCATCGATGTCGGCGGGGTGAAGGCGGGCCCGGGCGAGGAGGTCTCCGCCCAGGAGGAGATCCGCAGGACGGCGGGCTTCGTCGCCGAGGTGCGCCGGCGCCACCCCGACGTGGTGATCAGCGTCGACACGTGGCGCCACGAGGTCGGCGAGGCGGTCTGCGAGGCCGGTGCGGACCTGCTCAACGACGCCTGGGGAGGGGTCGACCCCCGGCTCGCCGAGGTCGCCGCGAAGCACGGCGTCGGCCTGGTGTGCACCCACGCGGGCGGCGCGCTGCCGCGGACCCGGCCGCACCGGGTGGGCTACGAGGACGTGATGGCCGACATCCTGAAGGTGACGGTGGGCCTCGCCGAGCGGGCAGCCGCGCTCGGCGTGCGGCGGGACGCCATCCTCATCGACCCCGGCCACGACTTCGGGAAGAACACCCGGCACTCGCTGGAGGCGACGCGGCGGCTGCCGGAGATGACGGCGACGGGCTGGCCGGTGCTGGTCTCGCTGTCCAACAAGGACTTCGTCGGCGAGACCCTGGACCGGCCGGTCAAGGAGCGGCTGATCGGCACTCTGGCGACGACCGCCGTCTCGGCGTGGCTCGGCGCACAGGTGTACCGGGTGCACGAGGTCGCCGAGACGCGTCAGGTGCTGGACATGGTGGCCTCGATCGCGGGGCACCGGCCCCCGGCGGTCGCCCGGCGGGGGCTGGCGTAGCGCCGCCGGCGGGTCAGTCGCCGATCTCCTTGGTCACCAGGGCGACCGCCTCGTCGACGTCGTCCGTGAGGTGGAGGAGTTCGAGGTCGACGGGGGACGCCTTGCCGCCGTCCACGACGGTGTCGCGGACCCAGTCGACCAGGCCGCGCCAGTAGGCGGAGCCGAACAGGACGATGGGGAACTGCGTGACCTTGCGGGTCTGCACCAGCGTCAGGGCCTCGAAGAGTTCGTCGAGGGTGCCGAAACCGCCCGGCAGGACGATGAACCCGGAGGCGTACTTGACGAACATCGTCTTGCGGACGAAGAAGTAGCGGAAGTTCACGCCGATGTCCACATAGGGGTTGAGCCCCTGCTCGAAGGGCAGCTCGATGCCCAGGCCCACCGAGACCCCTCCGGCCTCGCAGGCGCCGCGGTTGGCCGCCTCCATCGCGCCGGGGCCGCCGCCGGTGATGACGGCGAAGCCGGCCTCGGCCAGGGCGCGGCCGATGCGGACGCCGGTCTCATAGTCGGCCGTGCCCTCCGCCATCCGGGCGGAGCCGAAGACGCTGACCGCCTTGCCGAGTTCGGCGAGCGCGCCGAACCCCTCCACGAACTCGGACTGGATGCGCATCACGCGCCACGGATCGCTGTGGACCCAGTCCGACGATCCGCGGGTGTCCAGCAGCCGCTGGTCGGTCGTCGACTTCTGCACCTGGCCCCGGCGCCTGACGACGGGCCCGGTGTGGCGCTCGGGCCAGCCGCGCCCCGTGGGGCGGCCCTCCGCCGCGGCTGTCTCGGCGGCGGCCGCCTCCTCCGCGTCACGGTTCATGTCGCGCTCCTTTCGCTGCCGTCCGGTCAGGGTACGGCCGCGTCCACTCGGCGGATCAAGAACGCGCCGCTGAACTGTCCGTTACGACAGCCAGGCGCGCAGCTTCTCCTCCGCCTCCAGGACGGCGCTGACGGCGACGTGCTCCTCGCGGGTGTGGGCGAGCGCGGGGTCGCCGGGGCCGTAGTTCACCGCCGGGACGCCCAGCGCGGAGAAGCGGGCCACGTCGGTCCAGGCCTCCTTGGGCGCGGGCTCGGTGCCGATGGCCTCGACGAAGGCGGCCGCCGCGGGGTGGGACAGGCCCGGCAGGGCGCCGGGGGCGCTGTCGGTGAGCCGTACGTCGAAGCCGTCGAACACCTCGCGGACGTGGGCGAGCGCGTCGGCCTCGGAGCGGTCGGGGGCGAAGCGGAAGTTGACGACCACCGCGCAGGAGTCCGGGATCACGTTCCCGGCGTGACCGCCCTCGATCATCACGGCGTTGAGGCCCTCGCGGTAGGTGAGTCCGTCGATGACGGCCTTGCGGGGCGCGTACGCGGCGAGCCGGGCCAGCACCGGCGCGGCCTTGTGGATGGCGTTGTCGCCCAGCCAGCTGCGCGCGGAGTGGGCGCGGCGGCCGGTGGTCTCCACGCGGACCCGCAGGGTGCCCTGGCAGCCGCCCTCGACCTTGGCGCCGGTCGGCTCCAGCAGGACGGCGAAGTCGCCCGCGAGCCATTCCGGGTGGTTCTGCGCGAGGCGCTTGAGGCCGTTGTGCTCCGCCGCGATCTCCTCGGCGTCGTAGAAGACGAAGGTCAGGTCGCGGGTGGGGGCGGGAAGGGTGGCGGCGAGCCGCAGCTGGACGGCGACCCCCGACTTCATGTCGGAGGTGCCGCAACCCCACAGGATGCCGTCGGCGTCGAGGCGGGAGGGCACGTTCTCGGCGATCGGCACGGTGTCCAGGTGCCCGGCGAGGACGACCCGCTCGGCCCGGCCGAGCCGGGTGCGGGCGACGACGGCGTCCCCGTCCCGGTCCACCGTCAGGTGCGGCAGGGCGCGCAGGGCGCTCTCCACGGCGTCCGCCAGCGGCTTCTCGGCGAGGCTGACGGAGGGGATGTCGACGAGCTGCGCCGTCACGGCGGCGGCGTCCTGACTGAGATCGAGCACGGGCCGTTCCATGCCGCCGACCCTACCGGGAGCGGGTCGGGGGCCCGGCGGAGCGGGCTTCGGTACGGTGTGCGCGTGCCGAAGCCAGCGTCGCCCTCGACACCCTCCGCACGCCCCTCGCGCAGGCGCGCGCGGGCAGCCCGAACGGTCACCGCAGGCCTGGTCCTGCTGGGGGTCGCGAGCTATGTCGCGTACGACCACCTGACCGGTGTCAGGGGCGTTCGCCGTCCGGGCTGCACGGTGACCACCGAGGCCGGCAGCCTCACTTTGGAGCCGCAGCAGGCGGCGAACGCCTCGACGATCGCCGCGGTCGCGACCTCGCGGGGGCTGCCGGAGCGCGCGCTGACGATAGCGCTGGCCACGTCCATGCAGGAGTCGGCGCTGCGCAATC
Source organism: Actinacidiphila sp. bgisy167 (assembly GCF_965342175.1). Classification (GTDB taxonomy): domain Bacteria; phylum Actinomycetota; class Actinomycetes; order Streptomycetales; family Streptomycetaceae; genus Actinacidiphila. The sequence goes on along the minus strand of NZ_CBDRBL010000050.1, from coordinate 17,258 downwards.
TCGATCACGGGGACCGCGACTCGGTCGGCCTGTTCCAGCAGCGCCCCTCGCAGGGTTGGGGAACGGCCGCGCAGATCATGGACCCGGTCTACGCCTCCAACGAATTCTTCGACGGCCTGGTGAAGATCCGCGGCTATTCCCGGCTGCCCCTGACGGAGGCCGCGCAGAAAGTGCAGAAGAGCGGCTTCCCGCTGGCGTACGCCAAGCACGAGGGGGACGCCGCGCTGCTGGCCGCAGCGCTGACCGGCCGGCGCCCGGGTGCGCTCAACTGCGTCACCCCCGTCACCCCGGTCACCCCTGTCGCCGCGGGCGAGGCCTCCGGAGGCGACCCGGCGAAGGTGCGGGCGCGGCTGCTCCGGGAGTTCGGGTCTCGTGTGGTGCCGCGGATCACCGAGACGTCCGCCGGGGCGGGCGACGAGGCCGCCCGGGACGCCGAGAACGCCGCCGCGGGCGGGCGGCCCGACCGGCGCACGGTGTCCGTGGCCTCCGCCGCCGCGGGGAGCGGGGGGCGCGGCGACGGGCTCCGGCAGGGCTGGGTGCTGGCCCACTGGGCGGTGGCGCACGCGGGCGAGCTGAAGGTGGAGAAAGTGTCGTTCGGGGACCGCGAGTGGTCGGCCAGGACCTCCGACCGGGGCTGGACGGCTCTTTCAGGCGTCGGGCGGCCGGCCGCGGGCGACGTCAGGATCACCGTCGCGCAATAGTGCGAGTAATCACCCGCAGGCGGGTGATTGATACGCCAAACCCATCAGATGCGAATCCCTGCGTCCGGGGTGCGAAAAACACGCCCGACCAAGGGCCGTTACGTTTCCGCGGCGGTTACCACCGCGCCCGAATTGCTCCGCTTTACCACTTCGAAATCAGCGCGCATTACCAACTCTTTACCCTCGGCGGCCGAAACCTTCGAGCCCCTTCACGCGGTAGTCACGGCGTCCGCCCCGCGGACACACCACGTCGAAACTGTCGTCTCTCCGTAAAAGGAGCACCATGTCTCTCCCCCTCGCGCGTCGGATCGCCCGGGCCGCCCTGCTGGTCGGCGCGGCCGCGGCGCCTCTCATCGGTGCCGGCGCCGCGTCCGCCGCCGAGCTTCCGCAGGTCGGCAAGGTGGGTGGGCTGACCAACATGGACAAGGCCCCCGAGCTCGCCGGCACCGTGAACGGCGTGGCCAAGCAGTCCGGCGCGGTGCGGACCGTGCAGGAGACGCTGCCCGCGACGACCGAGACCGTCGGCGGCTTGGCCAAGAGCACCCAGCCCACCGTCCAGGGCGCCGCGACGCAGGCCGCCAAGACCGTCGGCGGCACCGCCTACGAGCTCGGGAAGTCCGCCAAGGCCCCGGGGCTGCCCGGCGGCATCCCCTCCACCGGCCAGGCGCCCCTGAAGGGGCTTCCCCTCGGCGGCTGACCACCCACAGCGGCGCGAAGGGCCCGGGGGCGCTGCTCCCGGGCCCTTCGCGCGGTCGTGCCGCCGCGGCTCAGGCGGACAGCCTGCGCACCGCCGCCGCGACCCGCTCGTCGGTGGCCGTGAAGGCGACGCGTACGTACCGCTCCCCTGCAGCGCCGTAGAAGTCGCCCGGCGCCACGAGGATGCCCTGCTTGGACAGGTCCGCGACGGTGTCCCAGCAGGACTCGTCGCGCGTCGCCCACAGGTACAGACTCGCCTCGCTGTGCTCGATGCGGAAGCCCGCGGCCTCGAAGGCCTCCCGCAGCATCGCCCGCCGCCGTGCGTAGCGCTCCCGCTGCCGTGCCACATGGGCGTCGTCCCCGAGCGCGGCGATGGTGGCGGCCTGCACCGGAGCGGGCGTCATCATGCCGCCGTGCTTGCGGATCTGCAGCAGCTCGCCCAGCACGGCGGAGTCGCCGAGCAGGAAGGCGGAGCGGTAGCCGGCCAGGTTGGAGCGCTTGGACAGTGAGTGGACGGCCACGATCCCCTCGTAGGAGCCGCCGCAGACGTCGGGGTGCAGGACGGAGACCGGGTCGGCGTCCCAGCCCAGCTCCAGGTAGCACTCGTCGCTGAACACCAGCACTCCGTGCTCCCGCGCCCAGGCGACGGCACGGGTCAGCTCGTCCTTGGACAGTACGCGTCCGGAGGGGTTGGAGGGGCTGTTGAGCCACAGCAGGCGCAGCCCGGCCGGGTCCTGCTCGGTCGGCTCGTCGTAGACGACCGGCTCGGCGCCCGCCAACCGCGCGCCGACCTCGTAGGTGGGGTAGGCGAGCCGCGGGTAGGCCACCTTGTCGCCCGCGCCGAGGCCCAGTTGGGTGGGCAGCCAGGCGACCAGCTCCTTGGAGCCGACGACCGGCAGCACATGCGCGTCGGTCAGCCCGGTGGCGCCCAGCCGGCGGCCGGCCCAGCCGGTGATGGCGGCGCGCAGCTCGGGCGTCCCCCACACGGTCGGGTAACCGGGGCTGTCCGCGGCCGCGGACAGGGCCTGCTGCACGAGGTGCGGGACCGGGTCGACGGGGGTGCCGACCGACAGGTCGACGATGCCGCCGGGGTGGGCGGCGGCCGTGGCCTTGTACGGTTCGAGCCGGTCCCACGGGAAGACGGGGAGTCGGGACGAGACAGGCTGTGCCACGGTGGTGCTCACTTTCGGTTCCTCGCAGGCCCGCGGCCTGCCGCTGCCTGAAACGCGGCGGTCCCGCACGGCGGTGTGCCGTACGGGACCGCCCGCGATTGTCGTGTCACGCGCCCTGCGGCGGCAGGGCGGCGATGAAGGGGTGGTCGCGCTCGATCAGCCCGAGCTTGGAGGCGCCACCGGGCGAGCCGAGCTCGTCGAAGAACTCGACGTTCGCCTTGTAGTAGTCCTTCCACTCCTCCGGGGTGTCGTCCTCGTAGAAGATGGCCTCCACCGGGCAGACCGGCTCACAGGCTCCGCAGTCGACGCATTCGTCCGGGTGGATGTACAAGGACCGCTGGCCCTCGTAGATGCAGTCGACGGGGCACTCCTCGATGCATGCCTTGTCCTTGACGTCGACACAAGGCTGCGCGATGACGTAGGTCACGCTGTCGTTCCTCCTCGGTAGGGCTGTCTCGCGCGGGAGCGCGGCGTCGTCGATGCCCGCCCCTAGTATCTCCGTTCTTGGGCAGCAGACGAACAGGAGGGGCGGTCATGGGCATGGATTTCACCGCCGGAGGCAGGTTCGAGGTGCGCATAACCCCTTCTGACGTGGGCAAACGCGTTTCGGTACGGAGGATCGCGGAGATCGTCGACGGGCGGCCGGTTTTCGCCGACGCCGTCGGAGTTCTCACATCCTGGGACGAAGGGGTACTGGTGGTCACCCGCCGGGACGGGGCGTCCGTGCGCATCGCGGAATCCTCCCTGGTGGCGGGCAAGATCGTGCCCGCGGCGCCGGCGCGTCGCGGCGCCCGCGCGCCGCGCGCGACGGCCCGGGAACTGCAGGAGTCGGCCTCCCGCTGCTGGCCTGCGCGGGAGACCGCCCGGCTGGGCGGATGGACGCTTCGGGCGGCGGGCGGCTTCACCCGGCGCGCCAACTCGGTGCTGCCGCTCGGGGATCCGGGTGTCCCGCTGGCGGAGGCCGCGGCACGGACCGCCCGCTGGTACGGCGACCGCGGCCTGCCCGCGTACGTGCAGGTCACCACCGGCGGCGAGGACTCCGACGAGACGCTCGCACAGGCGCTGGTGGGCATGGGCTGGACCGCGGAGGGCCACGCCCTGCTCTGCACGGCCCCTCTGGCGCCGATCGCGGACCTGCCGGGCGCCGAGGCCGTCCGCCTGTCTCGCGAGGCCGACGGCGGGTGGCTGGATCGCTACCACCGCACGGGCGCTTCGGGCGACGTGGCTTCGAAGGTGCTGGGCGGCGGGCCCTCGGTGTGGTTCGCCGCCGTGCCGGCGGACGGCGACCCGGCCGTCACGGGGCCCGCGGCGATCGGACGCTGTGTGGTCGACGGCCGCTTCGCCTCCTTCGGCGCCGTCGAGGTGGCCCCGGACCACCGCCGGCGCGGACTGGCCGGGGCCGTGATGGCCGCGCTCGCCCGCAAGGCCCTGGACGAGGGCGCCTCCGGCGCGTACCTGCAGGTCGAGACGGGCAACGAGGCCGCGCGCGCCCTCTACGACAGCATGGGCTTCACCCCCCATCACGCCTATCACTACCAGCGCGGCCCGCTGTCCGCGGAAGGGTGAGCCCCCGTATGGACGACACCCTCAGGCAGCGCTTCGCCGAGGCTGCCCGCGAGCCGCGCCCCGACCTCGCCGAGCTGTGCCTGCTCATCGGGGCCGCGGCCGACCCGGCCCTCGACGAGGCCGGGACGGACGCGGCGCAGATGGAACTCGACCGCCTCGCCGGCCTCCTGCCGTACGGCCTCACCACTGCCGTCGACTGGGCGGGCGCCACCGCGGAACTGCTCGGTGGCCGTTGCGGGTTCGGCGGTTCCCCGGCCGACTACCAGCGGCTGGAGTCGTCCCTGCTGCACCAGGTGCTGTGGCGGCGGCGCGGGCTGCCGATCCTGCTGTCGGTGGTCTGGATGGAGGTCGTCCGGCGTGTGGGCGGCCCGATCCACGGCGTCGCCCTCCCCGGGCACTTCATCGTGGGCTTCGGCGACCCCGCGGGCGCCTTCGTGCCCGCCGACCCCTTCGACGGCGGCCGGCGGCTCGGCGAGGAGGACGTACGCCTGCTCGTGGCGGGCGCGACGGGAGCCGCGCCGTCCTCGGTGGTGCTGGAGCCGGCCGACCCGCTGGAGATCGTGCTGCGGGTGCTCAACAACATCCGCGCCTGGGCCTCCGCACGTCCGGAGCAGCTCGCCACACAGCTGTGGACGGTGGAACTGGCGCTGTTGCTGCCCCACCACCCTGCTCGCCTGCGCTTGGAGCGGGCGCAGCTGCTGGTGCGCGCCGGGGACTTCGCTCGGGGCGCCGTGGAGATGGAGGCGTACGCGGACGTGCTCGCGGAGGCGGAGCCCTCCGCCGCGGCGGCGGTGCGCCGCCAGGCGCGGGCCGCCCGCGCTCTCCTGAACTGAAGGCGCCGGGGGTGCGCGGGGCGGGTGTGGCCGGTGATCGGCGCGGGCCGGCGGTGCTGACGTGGTGCCGGTCCTCGGGGGCGGGTTGGTCTCGCGCCCTCGGGCGCCGGACGGCGGGAGAGCCGCGGGACCCAGAGCGCGGATGAGACGGGTGTGGCCCTCGGTACGGGTACCGGGGGCCACACCCGTCACACGCGGGTCGGGCGACCGGGGGTCAGGAGGTGCCCTCGATGGTCACCGTCTTCTTGGCGGCGTCGGTGGTCTGCAGCGCGGGCAGCATCGCGGAGGCCACGTCCTCGGGGGTGACGGCGGTCTTGCTGCCGTCACCGCGTTCGACCAGCACGCCGTCGAAGGCGCCGCCGTACAGGTCCTTGAGCACCTTGCGGTCGATGTACGGGGTGAGGTTGCCGTTCTGGTCCGGCACCATCGTGAGGATCTGCGACAGCGACTTCTGGGGGCTGAACGGGATCTGCGCGGCACCCGCGCGGACCGTGACGAACCCGGACATGGCGGTCTTGCCGAAGCCGTCGACGGCCTTGTCGAGCGCCTCCTGGGTCACCTTGGGCTGGACGGTGGTGACCTTCAGGCCGACCACGCCGGCCTTGCCCGTGGCGACCTGCGTGGCGTAGGCCGTCTTCACGGCGTCGATCGAGGCGCCCACGTCCACACCCTGGTGGGGCTTGCCGGGGACGGCGACCGCCTTGCCCTTCACGAACTTGACCATGCCCTCGGAGCCGGGGCCCCCGAGCTCCTGGGAGAGCTTCTCCAGCTGGGCGCGGAGCTTCTCGTTGTCCGTGGTCAGCACGGGCTCGGCCGCCCGCGTGCCGCCGAACAGCGAGCCGATGACGGTGACCGGGTTGTAGTCGCGGTGCGCCAGGTTGCGGACCGTCGCGTCGGTGTCGAGGACGAGTCCGGCGGCCGTGGGCTTCAACGACTGGCGAGCGTCGCCGACGGTGACGGTGATCGCCGCGTTCTTGCGGGCGCCCAGCCGCTCGTCGAGGAGCGCGACGGCCTGGTCCTTGGTCTTGCCGCCGATCTCCACGCCGTAGACGGTCGTGCCGGCCGGCACGTCGGCGTGGTCCATCAGCAGGCCGGCGCCGTAGGCGAGGCCGAGCAGGCCCAGCACGCCGACGCCCACCAGTATGAGCTTGGAACGGCCCTTGGGCTTGGGCTCCGCAGTGTTCTGGCGGCCGGCGGGCGCCGCCGGCTCGTCCTGCTCGAAGCGGTACATCTCGCCGCCGGCCGGGGCGGGCCGGTTGGCGGACGGCCCCGCGGGGGGAACCGCCGGGATGCCGCCGACGAGCGTGTCCCCGGGCAGCCGGTCGGCTGCGGGAGGCGGGAACGGCGTGGGACGCGGCGAGCGGCCGGCCGCGGGGCCCGCCGGGGGCACGCGCATGTCACCGGTGACCGGGCCCGCGGTGGGGCCGGACGGTGGCTGCTGCCCCGGGAAGGGCTGGCCGGCTCCGGGGCCACCCGCGGGTCCCGCAACGGGCCCCCCGGGGAACGGGCGCTGCGCCGGGGCCTGGCGTCCGGGACCGGCCGGGCCGCCGAAACCACCGGGGCCCTCAGGACCACCCTGCACCGCCGGGCCCCCGGGACCGCCGAAACCGGCGGCGCCGCCGTTCGGGCGCGGGATGCCGCCGCGCCGGGGCGCGCCGGAGCCGTCGGCCGGCCCCGGAACCGGGCCGCGCTCCGCGGGGCCGGGCTGGGCGGGGATGTCGCCGAGCCGCATCGGCTGGGTGACCTCGGGGGCGGAGAACTCCTGGGCCGCCTCGGGGGCCGGGGCAGAAGCCGGTGCGGGTGCGGGCGCGGGGGCACCCTTCCGCGGGGCGAACCAGTCACTCGCCGACTTCTCGGCCTTCGGCCCGGGAGCCGGCTCGCCGGCGGGCTGCGGCGCGGGGCCGGATGCCGGGGCGCCCTGACCGGCCCCGGTGCCGCTGCCCGTACCGGGGCCCGGGCCGCCGGCCGGCCGGCCCGCGGGCCGCGGCGCCGACTCGGCCGCGGAGGCGCCCGGCGCGGACCAGGCGGACGGCTCGCCCTCCTCGCCGCCCTCGACGGGCGTGCGGACGACGACCGGCGGGATCGGCCGGGATCCGGGGATGTTGATACGCACCCGGGTGGTCAGCGTGGTCTCGGTCTTGGCCTCCTCCGCGGCGGGAGCCTCGGCCGGCTCCCCGTTCGCGGCACCGTCGCGCGGGTCCTCCTGCGGATGCAGCGACGGAAACGGCCGGGTTCCGTACGGCGGGGTACCCGACGGGTAGGCGGCTCCTCCCCGCCCCTGGGGGCCGGGGGACGGACGATCAGTTTCACGACTCAAAGCAGGCTCTCCCGGTTCGCTTCGCCACCCGTCACGGCCTTTCCGCGGGCGGCCCGGCGGCGCGCACCACCATACTGGGCGCCGCGTCGAAGCCGCTGCCCGCTGAATGGAGACCGCCCCTGCAAAAGGGGCTTATAGGACGTCGCGCGTCACACGGACGACGTTCGCTCCCTCACGGACGCAACGTGGCGCCTATCGTGCCTCACGTGATCCACTGCCGTCGGCGCGGGGCTGCACAAGCGTGGCCGACATCACGCCTGCCAACGCTCCGCCCAGCAGGTAGACGTACGGGCTGATCCCGTTGGCGAACAGGAAATCACCCTCCGGGCGGGCGGAGCTGAGCAGCATCACGGTGATCAGCCAGACCGCCGCCGGGACCACCGCGCCCAGCCGCGTGCCGGTGAGTCTGGCGCCGCCGTGGAAGAGCGCCGCGCTCCCGGCGAGCGCGAGCAGCAGCCCGCCCGGGAACCAGGCGGCCTGGACGAGCGACCCCGCGACGGCGACCAGGACGCCCAGGACGGCGAGCAGGGGGTAGGCCGCGCGCCTCATGCCCCGGTCCCCGCGAACAGGTCGTCCTCCAGGCTCCCGGCCGGCGCGGGCACGCCCGCGACCAGACGGTAGAACTCGGCCCCGAACAGGGGCTGCCCGAGGTCGTTGGAGAGCGCGAAGAACGGGCCGTCCACCGCGATCTGGGTGGCGTGGGCCTTCATCGCCGCCGCCTTCCGCTCGGAGTAGCGGCCGTCCACGTCGATGGCCGCGGTCACCAGGTCGTCGTCCACCACGCCGGGGACGTCGTCGGCCGTCGCGATGCCCTCGAAGGGGATCTGCCGGCCGGCCGCGCGCAGGCGGGCGAAGCCCTCCTCGACCACCCGGCGCGGAACGCAGTTCCAGTAGATCTTGGCGATGGAGTGCGGCTCGCCGAGGTCGCGGCGGTAGGTCGGCTCGGCGGACAGCTCGGCGGCGCGCATGGCGACCCGGTGCGCCTTGATGTGGTCGGGGTGGCCGTAGCCGCCGTCGGGGTCGTAGGCGACCAGGACCTGCGGACGGACCTCGCGGATCACCTCCACGAGGTACCCGGCGGCGAGGTCGAGATCGGCCTGCCAGAAGCTGTCGGGCCGGTCGTTCTGGGGCGCGCCCATCATCCCGGAGTCCCGGAAGCGGCCCGGGCCGCCGAGGAAGCGGTGGTCGGTGACGCCGAGTTGGACCATGGCGTCGGCGAGCTCGCCGATCCGGTGGGCGCCGAGGGCGTCGTCGCGGTCGGACGCCAGATGCGCCAGCTCGGGCGGGATGACCTCGCCCTCCTCCCCGAGGGTGCACGTCACCAGGGTGACGCGCGCGCCCTCGGCGGCGTACTTCGCCATGGTGGCGCCGTTGTTGATCGACTCGTCGTCGGGATGCGCGTGGACGAACAGCAGTCGCCGGGCGGGCAGTGCGGTCATGAGAAGAGCCTAGGGCAGTCACCCCGCCTCATCCGCGGCGAGCCACCAGCTCAGAACTTGAAGTCGCCGATCATGCCCGCGACGTTGGTGGTGAGGTCCCGGATCGTCGGCGCGATGGAGGAGCTTGCCAGGTAGAACCCGAGCAGTACGCAGACCACCGCATGCCCCGCCTTCAGACCCGCCTTCCTGACCAGCAGGAAGACGACGATCAGCAGCAGCAGCACCGCCGAAATCGAAAGTGCCACAGCGGCTCACCTCCAGGGCCTCGTATTCCGACAGCAGTTGCCAACCGGTTGTTACCCACTCTCGGGACGGGATCATAACTTTGTGGCGCGCCGCATAGCTCGTCGCACGGGAGCATGCGGGGGCGCATGGCCGGATCTCGCGGTCGGCGTGCGCTGGGCGCGCCGAAAGGGCAATGGCACACTCCCTCCATGACGCAAGCGCTCTCGTTCCCCCGGCAGTACGCCCGCACGCAGCGGTTCTCGCTCGGCGCCCCCCGCTCCTTCACCGTGTCGCCGGACGGCGGCCGCATCGCCTTCCTCCGCTCCCGTTCCGGTACCGACCGCTCGCATCTGCTGTGGGTGCTCGACGTGGAGTCCGGCGCCGAGCGGGTCGCGGCGGACCCCGCGCTGCTGCTGTCCGGCGCCGCGGAGGAGTTGTCGCCGGAGGAGAAGGCGCGCCGCGAGCGCAGCCGGGAGGGCTCGGCCGGGATCGTCGGCTACGCGACCGACGACGCGGCGGAGCTGGCCGCCTTCGCCCTGTCGGGACGGCTGTTCACGGCGGAGCTGCGGGCCGGAACCGCCCGGGAGCTCGCCGTACCGGGCCCGGTGGTGGACCCGCGCCCGTCGCCGGACGGCCGCCGGGTGGCTTATGTGGCGGACGGCGCGCTGCGCGTGGTGGCCGCCGACGGCAGCGAGGACCGGGCGCTGGCCGAACCCGAGGGGCCGGAAGTCACCTACGGGCTGGCCGAGTTCATCGCCGCCGAGGAGATGTCCCGCAGCCGCGGCTACTGGTGGTCCCCGGACGGCACCCGCGTGCTGGCGGCCCGGGTGGACTCCTCCCCCGTCCAGCGATGGTGGATCGCCGACCCGGCGAACCCCGGGCAGGCGCCGGCGGAGGTCGCCTATCCGGCGGCGGGGACGCCGAACGCCGAGGTGACGCTGGTGCTGCTGACGCTGGACGGCGCCGCCGTCGCGGTGGAGTGGGACCGCGAGCGCTACCCGTACCTGGCGCAGGTGCACTGGTCGGCGGGCGGTCCGCCGCTGCTGCTCGCGCAAACGCGTGACCAGTGCGAGCAGGTGTACCTGGCGGTGGACACCGCCACCGGCGCCACCCGCGAGGTGCACCGGGACCGCGACGGAATCTGGCTTGATCTTTTCGCCGGGGTGCCCGCGTGGCTGTCCGGGGAGCGGCTCGTGCGGATCTCCGACGAGAACGGCTCGCGATCACTGTACGTCGGCGAACAGCCCTGGACAGGACCGGAATTGCACGTGCGTGCGATGCTCGGAAGCGATGGCGACGCCATCTTGCTGTCCGCATCCGCGGGGCACGGCGCCAAGGACCCGGAGTACGGCGAGATCCATGTGTACCGCGCCGACGGCGGCCCCGGCGGACCGGTCCGGCTGAGCGGTGCGCCCGGTGTCCACTCCGCGGTGCACGCCGGGGGCGTCATGGTGCTGTCCTCCGCGTCCCTGGAGTCGGCGGCCACGGCCGTTCGGGTGCTGCGGGACGGCGAACAGGTGGCGGAGATCGCCTCGCACGCCGAGACCCCGGTCCTCACCGCGCGCCCGGTGCTGGTGGGCGCCGGCGAGCGCGGCATCCCGGCGGCGGTGCTGCTCCCCTCCGGCTACCGGGAGGGCGACGGACCGCTGCCGGTGCTGATGGACCCCTACGGCGGGCCCCACGGCCAGATGGTGCTGCGCACGCAGCGCATCCACCTCGAGCCGCAGTGGCTGGCCGACCAGGGCTTCGCGGTGGTCGTCGCGGACGGCCGGGGCACCCCCGGGCACTCCCCCGCCTGGGAGAAGGCGATCGCCGGCGACTTCGCGGGCGTCACCCTCGACGACCAGGTCCACGCGCTGCACGCACTGGCCGAACGGCACCCGCTGGACCTGACCCGGGTGGGCATCCGCGGCTGGTCCTACGGCGGCTACCTGGCGGCGCTCGCGGTGCTGCGCCGCCCGGACGTCTTCCACGCCGCGGTGGCGGGCGCACCGGTCACCGACTGGCGGCTGTACGACACCCACTACACCGAGCGCTACCTCGGCCACCCCGGGGAGCAGCCGGCGGTGTACGCGGCCAACTCGCTGGTCACTGACGCCGGGCTGGCGGACCCGGCGGACGAGGTCCGGCCGCTGATGATCATCCACGGTCTCGCCGACGACAACGTGGTGGCCGCGCACACCCTGCGGCTGTCCTCCGCGCTGCTGGCGGCCGGCCGCCCGCACGAGGTCCTGCCGCTGTCCGGGGTCACCCACATGACACCGCAGGAGGAGGTCGCGGAGAACCTGCTCCTGCTCCAGGTCGACTTCCTGCGGCGCTCGTTGGGTGTCGCGCGGCGCTAGGCCGCGCCGGAACGCACGGCAGCCGGCCGGAACGACCGAGGGTCGTTCCGGCCGGCTCACGGCACCCGCACGGCCGTACACATGCCAGCATGGGGCGTCCGTATATCGGACGTGCGTCCATCACGTTGCGCGCGTGTAAGACGGCGGCCGCCCGCCGCGCTCAGCGCCCCGGGGGCTCCGGCGGCAGCACCCGTTTGTCCTCGGCGAAATGGCACGCGCTGTCGTGCGCCGCCGGAGAGTCCACCGCCCGGAAGGCCTCGGGCACCGCCAGCGCCGGCACCTCCAGGGCGCAGCGTTCCCGTGCCTTCCAGCAGCGCGTCCGGAAACGGCAGCCGGACGGCGGGTCGGCCGGCGAGGGCACGTCACCGCTGAGCACGATGCGCTCACGCCGCCCGCGCGCCCCGGGATCCGGGACCGGCACCGCCGACAACAGGGCCTGGGTGTACGGGTGGGTCGGGTGCTCGTAGACCTGGGTGTCGTCCCCGGTCTCGACGATCCGCCCGAGGTACATCACCGCCACCCGGTCCGCGATGTGCCGCACGATCGACAGGTCGTGCGCGATGAAGACGTAGGAGAGGGCGAACTCGGCCTGCAGTCTCTCCATCAGGTTGACGACCTGCGCCTGCACGGAGACGTCCAGCGCCGAGACCGGCTCGTCGGCGACGATGACCTCGGGGCGCAGCGCCAGGCCGCGGGCGATGCCGATGCGCTGCCGCTGGCCGCCGGAGAACTGGTGCGGATAGCGGTTGACGTGCTCGGGGTCGAGGCCGACGACGTCCAGCAGTTCGCGCACCTTGCGGCGCCGGTCGCCCTTCGGGGCCACCTCGGGGTGGATCTCGTACGGCTCGCCGATGATGTCGCCGACCGTCATGCGCGGGTTCAGCGAGGTGTACGGGTCCTGGAACACCATCTGGATGTTCCGGCGCACGGCCCTCAGGGCGCGGCCGGACAGCTTGGTGACGTCCTCGCCCCTGTAGAGGATCTGCCCCCGGGTGGCCCGCTCCAGATGCACCAGCAGCCGGGCCAGGGTGGACTTCCCGCACCCGGACTCGCCGACGACGCCCAGGGTCTCGCCGCGGCGCAGGTCGAGGTCCACGCCGTCGACCGCCTGGACCTCGCCGACCTGCCGCTTGAAGAGGATTCCCTGGGTGAGCGGGAAGTGCTTGACCAGCCCCCGCACCTGGAGCACGGGGTCACCGCTGCCGCTCACCGAGGCACTCCCTCCAGAAGTGGCAGGCGCTGCCCTGCCGGGCGCTGATCCGGTACAGCGCCGGCTCGTCGGTGGCGCACACGTCGCGGGCGAGCGGGCAGCGCGGGTGGAAGGGGCAGCCGGTCGGGATGTGCAGCGGGTTCGGGGGCAGGCCCTTGATCGCATGCAGCTCCCGGCCCTTGCGGTCCAGACGCGGGATCGACTCCAGCAGGCCCCTGGTGTAGGGGTGTGCGGGGCGCTGGTAGATCTCGTGGACGGGCGCGGTCTCCACGATGCGCCCCGCGTACATCACGGCGATGTGGTCGGCGACGTCGGCGACGACGCCGAGGTCGTGGGTGATGAGGATCAGGCCCATGCCGTACTCGCGCTGCAGCTCCGCCAGGAGTTCCATGACCTGTGCCTGCACGGTCACGTCGAGCGCGGTGGTCGGCTCGTCGGCGATGACCAGCTCGGGCTCCAGGGCGAGCGCCATCGCGATCATGACGCGCTGGCGCATGCCGCCGGAGAACTGGTGCGGGTAGTCGCCCACCCGCTCCTTCGCCGCCGGGATGCGCACCCGGTCCATCAGCTCCACCGCCTTGGCACGGGCGTCCTTGCGGGACATCCCCCGGTGCACCCGGAACATCTCGCCGAGCTGCTCGCCCACGGTCAGCACGGGATTGAGGGCGGACAGCGCGTCCTGGAAGATCATCGCCATCCTGGCGCCGCGGATCCTTCGGCGCGCCTCGCGGCCCATGGCGAGCAGGTCCTCGCCGTGGAAGAGGATCTCGCCGCGGGTGACGAACCCGGGCGGCGAGTCGAGGATGCCCATGACGGCCTGCGCGGTCACCGACTTGCCGGAGCCCGACTCGCCCAGCACGGCCAGCGTCTGGCGGGAGCGCACCGCGTAGGAGACCCCGCCCACGGCCCGGGCGACGCCGTCCCGGGTGCGGAACTCCACGTGCAGGTCGCGCACCTCGAGCAGGGGCGGCTCGTCCCGGGCCGTGTCGGCCGGCGTCTGCCCGTCCATCAGCGCAGCTTGGGGTCGAGGGCGTCGCGCACCGCGTCACCGAGCATGATGAAGGCGAGCACCGTCACGCTCAGCGCTCCGGCCGGCCAGAGCAGCATGTGGGGTGCGTTGCGGATCTGGGTGGAGGCCTGGGAGATGTCGATGCCCCAGGAGACGGTGGGCGGTTTCAGCCCGACGCCGAGGTAGGACAGGGTGGCCTCCAGGGAGATGTAGGTGCCGAGCGCGATGGTCGCGACGACGATGACGGGGGCGACGGCGTTGGGCGCGATGTGCCGCAGCAGCAGCCGGGTGTGTCCGGCGCCGAGCGCACGGGCGGCCTCGACGTAGTCGTTTCGCTTCACGGTGATCACCGACCCGCGGGCGATGCGGCCGATCTGCGGCCAGCCGAGCAGCACGATGAACCCCACCACCGGCCAGACGGTGGTGCCGGTGACGACGGAGAGGAAGACCAGGCCGCCGAGGACGATCGGGATGCCGAAGAAGATGTCGCTCACCCGGGAGAGCACCGCGTCCGCCCAGCCGCCGTGGTAGCCGGCGAGGCCGCCGAGGAGCGAGCCGAGCAGGGCGGCTCCGACGGTGGCGCAGATGCCGACGGTGACCGAGGCGCGGGCGCCGTGGACGACCCGGGTGTAGACGTCGCACCCCTGGGTGTCGAAGCCGAAGGGGTGGCCGGGGGCGGAGCCCTTCTGGGAGTTGTCCAGGTCGCAGCTGAGCGGGTTGCCGGGAGCGATGAGCTGCGGCCAGAGGGAGATGACGACGAGGAAGACGATGATCAGCGCGGCGATCACGAAGACCGGGTTGCGCCGCAGGTCCCGCCAGGCGTCCGACCACAGGCTGCGCGGCCGGTCCGTGCCGGGCCCGCCGGCCGGGGCGGCCGGGGGCCTGCCGGGAGCGGGTACCCCCCTCTCCAGGGTGCGTGCCTCGTCCTGGCCCAGTCCCATGGCGGCTCCCGTCCCGCCGGCCGGCTCCACGGCCTCGTCGGGGTGGTTGCGCGGCTCAGGCATAGCGGATCCTCGGGTCGAGGACGGCGTAGAGGAGGTCGACCATCAGGTTCGCCAGGAGGAAGACGATCACGAGGATCGTCACGAACCCGACCACCGTGGCCGAGTCCAGCCGCAGGATGCCCTGGTAGAGCTGGTAGCCCACGCCGTGGATGTTGAAGATGCGCTCGGTGACGATGGCCCCTCCCATCAGCGCCCCGATGTCGGTGCCGATGAAGGTGACCACCGGGATGAGGGAGTTGCGCAGCAGGTGGCGGGTGATCACCCGGCGTCTCGGCAGTCCCTTGGCGACGGCGGTCCTGACGTAGTCGGCCCGGACGTTCTCCACGACCGAGGTGCGGCTGAGCCGGGTGACGTAGGCGAGCGAGGTCAGGGCGAGGACGAACGCCGGCACGACCAGCTCGTCGAGGCGGGCCTGCGAGGAGACCGAGGGCGCGATGACGTGCCACTTGACGCCGAGCAGGTACTGCAGCACGTAGCCGGTGACGAAGGTCGGCACGGAGATGACGACCAGGGTGCCCAGCAGCGTCGCGGTGTCCTCCAGGCGCCCGCGGCGCAGCCCGGTGAGGACGCCGAGGGTGATGCCGGCGACGATCTCGAAGAGGATGGCGAGGACCGTCAGCCGCAAGGTGACGGGCAGCGCGGTGGCCAGCAGTTCGGTGACCGGCTGCCCGTTCCAGGCGACCCCGAAGTCGCCGCGGAAGATCTGCCCCATGTAGCGCAGGTACTGCTGCCACAGCGGGTGGTCCAGATACAGGTCGCGGCGGATCTGCGCGGCCGTGGCGGGGTCGCAGGCGCGGTCGCCGCACCGTGCCTGGACGGGGTCGCCGAGCGCGTACACCATGACGAAGATCAGCACGGTGGTGCCGGCGAAGACGGGGATCATCTGCAGCAGACGGCGGATGACGTACCGGCCCATGGGCGTCAGCCGACCTTGATCTGGTTGAAGACGGGCACGCTGAAGGGGTTGAGGGTCACGTCGGAGAGCCGCTGCGACCAGGCCGCGCTGCCGTTCTGGTACCACAGCGCGATGGCCGGGACCTGCTGCGGCAGGATCCGCTCGGCCTGCTTGAAGGTGTCGACGGCCTTGGCGGGGTCGCTCTCGGCGTTCGCCCGGTCGACGAGCCGGTCGAAGCGGGGGTCGCTGAAGTGGGCGTCGTTGGACGAGGCGCCGGTGTAGTAGAGCGGCTGCAGGAAGTTCTGGATCAGCGGGTAGTCCATCTGCCAGCCGGCCCGGAACGGGTTCTTCATCCGCTGGTTGACGATCTGGTTGCGGAAGTCGGCGAAGGTGCCGACGGGATCGCCGACGCAGGCGTCGTCCTTGCCCAGGGCGTTGTTGATGCTGTTGCAGACCGCGTCGACCCACTCCTTGTGGGAGCCGCCGTCCGCGTTGTAGGTGATCCTCATGGTGCCGCCGGGGAGGCCGCCGCCCTCCTTGACCAGTTGCCTGGCGCGGGCGGGGTCGTACGCGCACGTGCGGCCGCACAGGGTGTCGTCGAAGCCGCCGTCCGCGCCGAGCACGGGCGAGGTCCAGTCCCCCGCCGGGATACGGGTGTTCTGGAAGATCTGCCGGGTGATCTGCTCGCGGTTGATCGCCATGGAGATGCCCTGGCGGAGCTTCTCGGAGTCCGGACCCGACCATGCCTTGTCGTAGAGCGGAAAGGCGAGGGTCTGGATGATGCCGGCCGGGGTGTTGAGGTAGCGGCCGTCCAGGTCGGTCTCGACGTTCCTCAACTGGGCGGCGGGCACGTCGTCGACCAGGTCCAGGTTGCCGGCCTGCAGATCGGTGTAGGCGGTGTTGGTGTCGGTGTAGACCTTGAGGTCCACGCCCTTGTTGACGGCCGCGTCGGAGCCCCTGTAACCGTCCCACGCGCGCAACCGCATGCCCTGGCCCTTGGTGTAGGACTCCACGCGGTAGGGGCCGTTGCCGACGGGTTTGCGCAGCCAGCCCGCATGGTCGGTGAAGAAGGCCCGTGGCAGCGGCATGTAGGCGGCGTAGCCGAGGGTGTCGGGCCAGGTGGAGAACTTCTGGTTGAGCCTGACGGTGAAGTTCAGGTCGTCCTGCCGGGTGAGGCCGGACAGCTCGGCGGCGGCGGGTTTCCCGGACCGCGGATGGACCTTGTCGTAGCCCTCGACGTACCGGAAGAAGGAGGCGTTGATCTGCTTGTTCGTCACGAGCGCCGCGTAGTTCCAGGCGTCGATGAAGGAATCGGCGGTGACCTTCTCGCCGTTGCTGAAGGTCCAGCCGGCCTTCAGCCTGATGGTGAAGGTCCGCTGGTCCGTGGTCGTGATCGAGTCGGCGATGACGTCCTCGGCGGCCGCCGTCCGGGGGTTGTACTTCTTCAGCCCGCGGAAGATCATGTCCAGCACCTTGCCGCCCTGCACCTCGTTGGTGTTGGCCGGCTCCAGCGGATTCTGCGGATCGGTCCACGCCGCGCTCAGCACACCGGAGCCGCTGCTCCGGGCGCCGTCCCCGCCGCCGCAGCCCGTCGCCACAAGGGCGGCCACGGCCGCACCGGCGGCCCACCTCGCCGCGCTCCTGCGCATCGGATGCCTCCTCGGGGAGCTCTGTGCCATGAAGGACACGAGGTCCACCATGACACCGCAAACCCAGGCATATTGCACAGCGGCTCACCGACCCGGTCGGTGCGGCCCTGTGACGCCCCGGAGCGTCACAGGGCCGCGAACGCCCGAGGGGGGGGGGGGGGGGGGGGGGGGGGGGGGGGGGGTGGGGGGGGGGGGGGGGG
>NZ_CBDRBL010000049.1:0-48109 GCF_965342175.1 Actinacidiphila sp. bgisy167 | reverse complement strand
GGTGTCGAGGGCGTAAGACCTCCGGGGGCGCTGCTCCCGGAGGCAGCCTGAGCCAGGAATCCCCTCCCTTCAGGGAGGGGAGGTGTCAAAGGCGCTCCATGTGGTCGAAGGCGGTACGGCGCAGGGCGAGCAGGAGGACGCAGGAGGCGCCCGCCGCCGCCCACGCCTGCTGTGCGGCACCGGAGAACAGCAGGTTCCTGGCGGTGGCCGGCGGCCCGCACAGGACCACCGCCGTCACCCACCCGGTCGCCACGATCGCGGCGGCCCGGTGGCAGCCGGTCCAACTGCCGAGGACGAGGGTGGCCGCGGTGAGTGTGAGTCCCGGCAGCAGCCAGGCGACGGCGGCGCCCGCCCCCGCCAGCAGCCCTCCGGCGGCTGTGAGCAGCGGTACGCAGGCGGCCAGCACGACACCCGTGCGCACCAGCAGCAGACGCAGCCCCCCGGACGGTGTCGAGGCGGCCAGCTCGTACACCGGGTCGGCATGCCTCCCGTATGCGAGCGCCACCCCGGTCGGCGGCAGCAGCGGCGCGAGCAGCAGCAGCCACGGATCGGCGCCCGGGACGGCGACGAAACGGGTGAGCGCCACGGCCGCCACCACCGCGAGCAGCAACGACGCCATCCAGGGCGCGCGCGGCGCGTACGCGGACCGCAGCGCCGCCGGCCACGGGCGCGACCGTACGGCCGGGAGGGCCGCGGCGCCTCGGACAGGGGCACTCGCCACCTGCGCCAGCACCACCTGGCGTACCTGCGCCAGTGTCGCTCCATGCGGGCCCGTACGGGCCCGCGTGGACACCCGGTCGGCGCAGGCCGCGCACTGCTCCAGATGCTTGTCCACGGACCAGGCGGTGGTCTCCGGCAGTGTGCCGTCCGCGTAGGCGGCGGCCACCGCGTCCGGCACGTGCCAGGCGGCCGGGTCGGGGCGGCGGATCAGCGGGAGGCGCCGAAGGCGCCCTCGCACGGAACCGGTCATGCGGTGCCTCCCGCGGGATCGAGGGCGGCCAGCATCGAGCGCAGCTCGCGCCGCGCCCGCTGGGCCCGGGTCTTGACGGTGCCTTCGGGGATGCCGAGCAGGCGCGCGGTCTCACGGGTGGTGAGGCCGTCGACCACGGTGGCCCGCAGCACGTCACGCAGCTCGGGGGAGATCCGGTCGAGCGCGGCCCCCACGTCGCCGTACGCCAGCCCCGCGAGGACGTCCTCCTCGGCGGACGGGACGGTGCCGGGTTCCTGGGTGGCGAGCAGGTCACGGGTGCCGGCCCGCGCGGCGGCGCGACGCGCGTCCGCCAGCCGCCGGACCGCGATCACCCACAGCCAGCCGCCCGCGCCGCCGCCGCTGTGGGCGCCTGCCGAGCGCCAGGCCGTGACGAAGGTGTCCTGCAGCACCTCACGCACGGTCTCGGGGTCGGCGCAGCGCCGGGTGAGCCGGGCGTGCAGCCAGCCGGAGTGGCGGTCGTAGAGATCCGCGAGGGCCTGGGTGTCGCCCCGGGCGACCGCGCGCAGCAGCGCGTCGTCCCCGGGCGGCTCGTGGGTCATGGGCCGGAAGAGTCTCACACCCCTCTATCGCCGCCGCTGCCGCGCGCGGTTCACGGGAGGGCGGGTCCGCGGCGGGGCTTTTCGGAGCGGACCCCGAAGTCGCCGCTCAGTGGGCGCCGCGTCTCCCCCACGGTGCGCCGCGGCCGATCGCTCACAGCGAACACACCGCGGGGAACACGAGGGGCCTCAGATGCATTGAGCCTGCGTAGCTCAACTTCATTGCTTAGGGAGAGATAATGGCTCAGTCGTCTTCGTCGGCGTTCGCGCCGCTCACCCTGCCCGTGCTGCCCCTCGACGACGCGGTGGTCCTGCCCGGCATGGTCGTGCCGGTGGACCTGACCGACGCCGAAGCGCGCGCCGCGGTCGAGGCGGCGCAGGCCGCGCACCGGTCCGGGCAGCCGCAGCCCGGTTCCGGCAACAAGCCGCGGGTGCTGCTCGTTCCCCGGGTGGACGGCGACTACGCCGGCGTGGGCACGCTGGGCACCGTCGAGCAGGTGGGACGCCTGTCGGACGGCGATCCCGGCGCCGTCATCCGCGGTGTCAGCCGCGTGCGCATCGGCGCCGGCACGGCCGGCCCCGGCCGCGCCCTGTGGGTGGAGGGCACCGAGCTCGCCGAGCCCGCGCCGGCCGAGGCCCCCGGCAGCGTCGCGGAGCTCATGAAGGAGTACAAGGCCCTCGCCACCAGCTGGCTGCGCAAGCGCGGCGCCTGGCAGATCGTGGACCGCGTCCAGCAGATCGAGGACGTCTCGCAGCTCGCGGACAACGCCGGCTACTCCGGCTTCCTCACGACCAGCCAGCGCGTCGAGCTGCTGGAGACCCTGGACCCGGCCGCCCGCCTGCGGCTGGCCACGCAGTGGCTGCGCGACCACCTCGCCGAGCAGGACGTCGCCGAGAGCATCCGCAAGGACGTCCAGGAGGGCATGGAGAAGCAGCAGCGCGAGTTCCTGCTGCGGCAGCAGCTGCAGGCCGTCCGCAAGGAGCTGGCCGAGCTGAACGGCGACCCGGAGGACGAGGCGGACGACTACCGCTCGCGCGTCGAGGCCGCCGACCTGCCCGAGAAGGTGCGCGAGGCCGCCCTGAAGGAGGTCGAGAAGCTGGAGCGGTCCAGCGACGCGTCCCCCGAGGGCAGCTGGATCCGCACCTGGCTGGACACCGTCCTGGAGCTGCCGTGGAACAACACCACCCAGGACTCCTACGACATCCCCGGCGCGCGGGCGGTGCTGGACGCCGACCACGCGGGCCTGGAGGACGTGAAGGAACGCATCACCGAGTACCTGGCCGTGCGCAAGCGCCGCGCCGACCGCGGCCTCGGGGTCGTCGGCGGCCGCCGCGGAGGCGCGGTGCTGGCCCTGGTGGGCCCGCCGGGCGTCGGCAAGACCTCGCTGGGCGAGTCCGTGGCCCGCGCGATGGGGCGGAAGTTCGTGCGCGTCGCGCTCGGCGGCGTCCGCGACGAGGCGGAGATCCGCGGCCACCGGCGCACCTACGTCGGGGCGCTGCCCGGCCGCGTCGTCCGCGCCGTCAAGGAAGCCGGGTCGATGAACCCGGTGGTGCTGCTGGACGAGATCGACAAGGTCGGCTCCGACTACCGGGGCGACCCCGCCGCCGCCCTGCTGGAGGTGCTGGACCCGGCGCAGAACCACACCTTCCGGGACCACTACCTGGAGGTCGAGCTGGACCTGAGCGACGTGGTGTTCCTCGCCACCGCCAACGTCCTGGAGGCCATCCCGGAGCCGCTGCTGGACCGCATGGAGCTGGTGCGGCTGGACGGCTACACCGAGGACGAGAAGGTCGTCATCGCCCGCGACCACCTGCTGCCGCGCCAGCGCGAGCTGGCCGGACTCGGTGAGGACGAGGTGGTGGTGGACGAGGCGGCCCTGCGCAAGCTGGCCGGGGAGTACACCCGCGAGGCCGGCGTGCGCACCCTGGAGCGGTCGCTCGCCCGCATCCTGCGGAAGGTCGCCGCCCAGCACGAGCTGGGGGAGCGCGAACTGCCGTACACCGTGACGCCGGAGGACCTGCGGGAGCTGATCGGACGCCCGCACCATGTGCCGGAGTCCGCGCAGGACCCGCAGGAGCGGCGCACGGCGGTGCCGGGCGTGTCCACGGGCCTGGCGGTGACCGGCGCCGGCGGCGATGTGCTCTACATCGAGGCGTCGCTCGCCGACCCGGAGACCGGCGGCAGCGGGCTGCAGCTCACCGGGCAGCTGGGCGACGTGATGAAGGAGTCCGCGCAGATCGCGCTCTCCTTCCTGCGCTCGCACGGGGCCGAGTTGGAGCTGCCGGTCGGCGACCTGAAGGAGCGCGGCGTCCACCTGCACGTCCCGGCGGGCGCCGTCCCGAAGGACGGCCCGAGCGCGGGCGTCACCATGACGACCGCCCTGGCCTCGCTCCTGTCGGGGCGCCGGGTCCGCGCCGACGTGGCGATGACCGGCGAGGTGTCGCTGACCGGGCGGGTGCTGCCGATCGGCGGCGTCAAGCAGAAGCTGCTGGCGGCGCACCGCGCCGGGATCACCACCGTGGTGATCCCCAAGCGGAACGAGGCGGACCTGGACGACGTCCCGGCCGAGGTCCTGGAGAAGCTGGAGGTGCACGCGGTCTCCGACGTCCGGCAGGTGCTGAAGCTGGCGCTGGAGCCCGCCGTCACCGGCGCGGACTCCGGCCTGGAGCCCGGCTCCCCGGCGCAGGAGCCCACGGTCGCGGCCTGACGGCGGGACGCCACCGGGTGCACGCCGAGCGGCCCCTTCCCGGCCCGAGAACGGGCGGGGAGGGGCCGCCCCTGTGCGTCCGGCTCCGGCGGCGGCCACACGGGACGTCCTCGCACTCCGTACCTGCCGCACGCGCGGCCGTGCGGGTCGGGCGGACGGCGAAGCGGGACACGACGGGCAGGGCCCCTGGTCACGCCGTCGGCGCACCGCTGCGAAATACTGGAACCGCCGCTCACGCGACAGCCGGAGACGAGACGTTCACGACGGAAAGCGGGTGACCAGGTGGCCGGAACCGCCGGCTCCCCCAGGGAGGAAGACCCGGTCATGGAGGCGCTCGAACGCGAGCTCACCGTCCTTCTGCGGCGCGCCCGCGCGTCCTCCGGCGAGATGGCCCGCGAGGTGCACCCGGACCTGGAGCCCGCGGCGTACGCGATCCTCGCCCGGCTGGCCGAGACCGGTCCCGAACGGGCCACCGTGCTCGCCGGCTACTTCGGCGTCGGCAAGGCGACGATGAGTCGTCAACTGCGCGCGCTCGAGGAGCTCGGGCTCATCCGGCGCGAGCCCGACCCCGCCGACGGGCGGGCCTTCCTCATCCAGCTGACCGACGAGGGCGCCGCTCGCTTCTCGCGCGTCCGGCAGGCACGTCGCGCGCGCTACGTCAGCCGGCTCAGGGGGTGGGACCGCGACGAGCTGCGCGAACTGGCCCGTCTGCTCGGTCAGCTCAACGCGTCGCAGGAGCAGGACGGCGCGTAGCCGCGCGGGCCTTAAGGGCCGGGTACGCCGGGAGCGGCCGTCAGCGCCGCGCCCGCACACCGCGCGCGGAACAGGTGCGCGGCCGCGCCTGACGGCGCGTCACCGCGTGCTGGCCGCGAGCGCTCCTGTGTGCCGGTCGCGCTCACCAGCGCGCGATCACCGCGGTCGCGTCGTCGCGCACCTTGCCGCGCGGGAAGCGGGCGCCCTCCGGGTCCGCGGACTCCGCCGCGCGCACCCGGCGCAGCAGTTCCTCCGGTCCCGCCTCGTCCAGCAGGGTGAACACGCCCTGCCAGTCCAGCTCGTGGAAGACCTCGACCAGCCGGGCGGCGCCGTCCGTCAGGGCCGCCACCGCGCGGACCCGCGACCGCGGCCGGGTGCCGGTGACGGCGCGGGCCGCGACCGCGGGGTCCGCCGCCGCGGTGAAGAAGCCTCCCTCGGCGTTGCGCAGGGCCTCCACCGCCCGTCCGTACTCCGCGGCGGCCGCGGCGCGGGCGGCCGTACCGCGCGGCAGCGCGCGTACCTCGGCCCGCCGCGCGAGCAGCGGCGCGGGCAGCCGGTCCAGCCGGTCGTCGCGTACGGCGGACACCTGGCCTGCGGTGTCCTCGATGAGCAGCACCGAGTCGGACAGCACCAGATGTTCCACGGTGTCCGCATTCCACCGGACCGCCACCACGGTCGCCTGAGGGGTGTGCCGGTGATAAAGGTCACACGTGTCGCGGTGCGCGTCGGCGGTGCGGCGGACGGATTCCGCTAGACACTCCGCCAGGCTCCGGCCGGTGGGGGAAACGGACAGTTCGATCATGGATCCGCCCAGCCGGGCGACATACCAGGGCACGTCGTGACGGCATCCCGTGGGGCCGTCGGGAGGGGTGACGCCGTCCAGGAGCACCAGTGCACCGCCGCCGCCTGACGCGGGCATGGCCACCGCCGCGAAGTCCTCGTTGGGGCGGCCCGGGCTTCCGGACTCGGTCGCCGTCTCGATGCGCATGCGCCCAGTCTGCAGCAGCCGCCCCGGGACCCTGTTCGAGTCCCGGCGCCGATTACCGGCGAGTGAAGGTGCGCATACTGCCAGGGCGGCGGCCGTCATGCCACCTCCGGGACCGGGCGGCGGGGGGACGCGCGTGGGGCGGTCCGGCGGGCGAGTTGAACGCCAACTTGCGGGTGCGATTCACTCGTTCAGGTGTCGGGTCGGGGGACGCACATCTGCAGTCCGGGTCGGCCTGAGAAGGTCGGGACGATGCCGGGATGAGGCCAGTCGTTGCCGTGCTCGGCGCTCGGCCGATGTGTCGTCATCTCGGGACCAGTGGATCAGGCGAGACGGGATAGCGAGCACCGGTGCGAACACGACGTAACCCGCGGACCAAGCGCGTCCGGCAGAGACTGCTGGTCGCCCTGTTGATCTGCGCCGTCACGGTTCTGGCGGCCTCCGCTCCGGGCGTTGCCGCGGGCGTGCGGGATCTGGCCGAGTCGCAGCGACTGGTCGGCATGGCGCGACTGGGGACCCAGGCGGTGGCGTTGTCGCATGCCCTGGCCGACGAGCGGGACGCCATGACCGCCTTCGTGGCGGGGGACCGCTCCGCCGAGGACGGCACCGGCGTTCCGGCGAGCCGGCGCGAGCGGGTCGACCGCCAGGTCGCGGAGGTGCTGGCGGCGGTGGCCGACGCCGACACCGACGACGCCCCCGCCCTCGCCGACGCGACCGCCGAGGTCGTCCGGCAGCTCGGCGAACTCCCCGCCCTCCGGCGCAAGGCCGATGCCGGACCCGGCTCCGCCGAGGCCGTCGTCGCCGCCTACGACCCGGTGATCCGGGCGCTGAACGGGGTCACCGGCGCGGTCGCCCGCTCGCTGCCCGCCCGCGGCGCCTCCGCCGACACCGCCGCGCTGCCCGAACTCGCCCGCGCCGTCGACGAGGCCTCCGTCCAGCGCGGCCTGCTGGTGGGCGCGCTCACCGCGGACGGCCGGCAGTCCCGGCTGGTCGCCGCCGCGCAGACCGCCGCGGTCGGCGAGCGGTCCGCGCTCGCCGACTTCCGCGCCACGGCCACGCGGGCCGCGGTCGAGCAGTACGACCAGACGGTCACCGGCTCCGACGTCAGCACCGCCGAGAAGCGGCTGAAGCAGCTGCTGAAGGGCTCCTCGCTCTCCGCCGCCGACCGCGCGCTGAAGCCGGCGTCCGTCCAGGCGGCGCTCTCCGCGCGGATCGACATGATGCGCGGCGTCGAGTCCTCCCTCGCGGCCGCGGCCGCCGACCGGCTCGCCGCGCTGCGCGACGATGACGTGACGGCGCTCGAACTGCGCGTCGCCCTCGCCTCGGTGTGCTTCCTCCTCGTCCTCGGCACCGGAGTGTCCACGGCCCGTTCCATCACCCGTCCGGCCGCCGCCCTGCGCCGCTTCGCCCGCGGGGACGTGCCCACGGGCGAGCCGGTCGACGTCGTCGGCTCCGACGAGTTCGCGGCGACGGCCCGCGCGATCAACGCGCTCCGCGCCGAGGTCGCCGGGCTGCGCGGGCGCGTGGCCGAGCAGGACGCGGAGCACACCAGGCTGCACGGCGTGCGCGAGGCCCTCGCCGCGGAGCGCGACGAGCTGCACGCCCGGCAGGAGGAGCTCACCACACGCCTGGGCGCACTGCAGGGCAATGTGCACGGCACCTACGTCAACCTGACGCTGCGCACCCTCGGCCTGGTCGAACGCCAGCTGACGCTGATCGAGCGGCTGGAGGAGCTCGTCCACGACCCGGACGAGCTCGCCCAGCTGTTCAAGCTCGACCACCTGGCCACCCGTATGCGCCGCAACAGCGAGAACCTGCTGCTGCTCGCGGGTGCGGAGCACGGCCACGGGCACCCCAGGCCCGTCCCGCTGGTCGACGTGGCGCGCGCGGCGGTCTCCGAGATCGAGACGTACGAGCGGGTCCGCATCGAACAGCTGCCCGCGGGGCGCATCGCGGGTTTCGCCGCCGACGACCTCAGCCATCTGATCGCCGAACTCCTCGACAATGCGGCCGCGTTCTCCCCGCCGCAGTCCGAGGTGCAGCTGTCCGGCTGGGCGCTGGAGAGCGGCGAACTCATGCTGTCGGTGGAGGACCAGGGGATAGGAGTGCCCACGGCCCGGCTGGACGAGCTCAACGCGCTGCTGACGCAGGCCGACGCCGCGGAGCACTTCTCCGTCTCCGCGGAGGCCGCCGGCCTGGGCCTGTACGTCGTCGCGCGGCTCGCCGCCCGGCACGGCATCCGTGTGCAGCTCCGCGACGCCAAGCGCGGCGGCACCACCGCCGTGGTGCTCGTCCCCGCGGCGCTCACCGCGCCCGCGGAGGACCCGGACGGACCGCAGACCCCGGTGGAGGCGGCCGTCGCGGGCGAGCCGTGGCAGCCGCGCACGACGCTGCGGCGGGCGCGCGAGGAGCAGGAGGGGGAGGAGCGGGCGGGGGAGCAGCCCGCGAAGGAGGCGCGGACGACGCCGGCGGTCGCGGAGCCGGCGACGGCGTCGTCCGGGGAAGCGCCTGAGGCGGCGTCCGAGGCGGAACCAGAGCCCGACGAGGCCGTCGAGCACGCCCGCGCCGACCAGCCCGCCCCCGCCGTGGCGCCGCAGCACGAAGCCACGCCGGCCGCTGCTCCGGCAGCGGCTCCGGGTCCGGCCCCGGCGGAGGCGCCGGACGGCGTCGCGCTCACCGCCAAGGGGCTTCCGCAGCGGGTGCCGCGGTCCACGGGTCTCTCGGGTGAACCGCAGGTCAGGGCGCGGGCCCGGCAAGGCGGCGGGGTGGACCCGGAGGAGCTGCGGCGCAAGCTCGGCGGCTTCGCCCAGGGCCTGCGCGAGGGCCGGGCGGACGCCCAGGCCGAGACGCAGGAGATCCGGCGCGGCCTGCCCGCGCCGAGGAAGGCCGCCGACACGGCCGCAGAAGAAGGCAGTGGTCCAGGGGGGCACCGACAAGTCGAAGCCGAAGGCGTCGAGGAGGCACGCAGTTGATGTCTGCCGGTACGGACACAGAGAGTGAACGGGGCCTGAGCCGCGAGGCACGCAACCTCCAGTGGCTGCTGACCAATTTCGTGGAGGACGTGCCCGGAATCCGCTCCGTGGCCGTCGTCTCCTCGGACGGACTGCTGCTGCTGTCCTCGGACCCCGAGGACGCGGCCGACCCTGAGGACGCGGCCGACCCTGAGGACGCGGCCGGCACGGCGGACGAGACGCCGGCGGACGAGGGCGCGGCCGGGCCGGCGGCGGTGAAGCGCGCGGCCGGCCGGCCCAGGGGCCCGGCGGGCACCTCCGCCGACCTGGCCACGGTGGTCTCCGGCATCGCCTCGCTGACCGACGGCGTCGCGCGTCTGATGGACGGCGGCGGTGTGCGCCAGACGGGCGTGTCGATGGAGAACGGCAGCGTGTTCGTCATGACGATCGGGGACGGTTCGCTGCTCGGCGTCCACGCGGACGCCGACTGCGACATGAGCGTCGTGGCCTACCACATGGCCCTGTTCGTGGGCCGGGCCGGCCACGCGCTCACCCCCGCGCTCCGCACGGAGCTGCGGCACGCGAGTGAGGAGGGCCACTGATGAGCGCTCCGGTGATCCCCGCCGCCCAGGCAGCCGCCGCCCTCCCGGTGCGCGGTGCCGGGCGCCGGGCCGCCCGCGTCCGGCCGTACGCGCTGACCGGTGGACGTACCTCGTTCGGCCATGTGCTGCTGGTGGAGACCTTCGTCGCGACGATCGACGGCCCCACCGAGCGCCGGGAGCTGACCGCGGGCAGCTGGGCCGAGCGCGTCATGCCGGAGATGCTGGCCATCGTGGAACTGTGCCGCCGGATGCGCTCGGTGGCGGAGATCTCGGCGCTGCTGCGCATGCCGCTCGGCGTGGTCCGGGTGCTGCTCAGCGACTTGGCCGATCAGGGGAGAATCCGCGTGTTCGGGACCGGGCACGGGCCCGGGGCCCCCGATCACGCGCTGCTGGAGAGGGTGCTCAGTGGACTTCGCAGGCTCTGACATGTCGTCCCTCGCGGAAGAAGACGGCCTGCAGGAGTGGCAGCTCGACGTGAGCCGCGCCCCCACGTCGACCAAGATCGTGGTGGCGGGCGGCTTCGGCGTGGGCAAGACCACCTTCGTCGGCGCGGTCTCGGAGATCACCCCGCTCACCACCGAGGCGGTGATGACCCGGGCCAGCGAGGACATCGACGACCTCGGCTCCACCCCGGACAAGACCACCACCACGGTGGCGATGGACTTCGGCCGCATCACCCTCGACCGTGAGCTGGTGCTCTACCTGTTCGGCACCCCCGGCCAGCAGCGCTTCTGGTTCATGTGGGACGACCTGGTGCGCGGGGCGATCGGCGCGGTCGTCCTCGCCGACACCCGCCGGCTGGCCGACGCCTTTCCGGCGCTGGACTACTTCGAGAGCAGCGGCCTGCCCTACGCCGTGGCGGTCAACCACTTCGAGGGGACCACCGCCTACGAGGAGTTCGACGTCCGCGAGGCGCTCGCCGTGCCCGACGAGGTCCCGGTGGTGATATGCGACGCCCGCGACCGCCAGTCGGTGATCCAGGTGCTGCTGGCCCTGGTCAAGCAGGCGCTCGTGGGCCAGCCGGAGTAGCAGTCCTCCGGGGGAGTCGTGGGGACGCCCGCCGGACGCAACCATGCCGCACCGTACGAGAGAGCATGCCGCCTTGCCCAAGATACTGATCGTGGGAGCCGGACAGTCCGGGCTCCAACTGGCCCTGGGCCTGCAGTCCCGGGGATACGAGGTCACCGTCATGTCCAACCGCACGGCGGACGAGATACGCCATGGGCGTGTCATGTCCACCCAGTGCATGTTCGGCACGGCGCTGGCGCACGAGCGCGACCTGGGCCTGAACTTCTGGGAGGAGCAGACCCCCCGGATCGAGGGTCTGGGCGTCTCCGTCGCCGCGCCCGACGGATCACGGCCGATCGACTGGATGGGACGGCTGGACGCGTACGCGCAGTCCGTCGACCAGCGGGTGAAGATGGCCGGCTGGCTGGAGACCTTCGTCGAGCGCGGCGGCCGGCTCGTCGTGCACGGTGTCACGGTCGGGGACCTGGACTACTTCGCCCGTGCCTACGACCTGGTGCTGGTCGCGGCCGGGAAGGGCGAGCTGGTCTCCCTGTTCGGACGGAACGCGGAACGCTCCCCCTACGACCGCCCGCAGCGCGCGCTGGCCGTCGCCTATGTGCACGGCCTCGCCCCGCGACCGGAGCACCCCGATGTGCACGCGGTGCGGCTCAACATGGTGCCCGGTGCGGGCGAGCTGATCGTGATCCCGGCCCTCACCGTCTCCGGACCCTGCGACATCCTCTTCTGGGAGGGGCTGCCGGGCGGTCCGCTCGACGTCTTCGACGGGGTGAAGGACCCGCGCGAACACCTGCGGATCACCCTGGAACTGATGAAGCAGCACCTTCCATGGGAGTACGAGCGCGCACGTGACGTCGAGCTGGCGGACGCCGGCGGCACCCTGGCCGGGCGGTTCGCGCCGGTCGTCCGGCACCCCGTCGCGGAACTGCCCTCCGGCGGACTGGTGCTGGGCGTCGCCGACGTCGTCGTGGCCAACGACCCGATCACCGGCCAGGGCTCCAACAGCGCCTCCAAGTGCGCGGCCGCCTACCTCGACGCCATCGTCGAGCACGGCGACAAGGTCTTCGACCGGGACTGGATGGAGTCCGCCTTCGCCCGCTTCTGGGCCACCGCGGAGCCGGTCACCAAGTGGACCAACGCCCTGCTCGGCCCGCCGCCGGAGCACATCCTGGGCCTGATCGGCGCCGCCGGGCAGCTGCCGGCCGTGGCGAACCGCTTCGCCAACGGCTTCGACGACCCGTCGGACTATGAGGCGTACTTCTACGACCCCGAGGCGACCGCCGCCTACCTGGCCTCGGCCGCCGGAGCCTGACGGCAGCGGGCGCCGGCGGTGCACACCGCCGGCGCCGGCCAGCCCGCCGTGCCCGGTCCGCGTCCCGGCGACCGGGCACGCGCCGTCCCGCCTTGGCAGGTCCGCGGGGCTGTGAAACGCTCGTGGTACGGGGCATCTGTCCGGCGTCCGCAAAGGGGACGGCCATGACGACGACCGAGCACGACCGCGACGGCCACCTGGACCCCACCCTGTACCGCACCCCGGCGGACGCGGTCGCCGCGCCACCGGAGGAGCTCGCCTACGTCGTCGGGTTCGACCCGGCCGGCGAGCGCCCGGACGCCCTGTTCACCGTCGTCACCGATCCGCGGTCCCCGCAGTACGGCCGGGTGGCCGCCCATGTCGAGCTGCCCGACCGGGGCAACGAACTCCACCACTTCGGCTGGAACGCCTGCTCCAGCGCCCTGGCACACCCTGGCCACCACCACGCCGAGCGGCGCTATCTCATCGTCCCGGGACTGCGCTCCTCCCGGCTGCACATCCTCGACACCACCCCCGACCCGGTCCGCCCCCGCCTGGTCAAGGTGGTGCAGGCCGGGGAACTGGCCGCCAGGGCCGGCTACTCGCGGCCGCACACCCTCCACTGCGGCCCCGACGGGGTGTTCCTGTCCTGCCTGGGCGGCGCGAACGGAGCGAACGGCTCGAACGGCGCGGACGGCCCCGGCGGCGTGGCGCTGCTGGACCACGAGACCTTCGAGGTGCTGCGCGCGTGGGAGAGCGAGCGGGGTCCGCAGCACCTCGCCTACGACGTCTGGTGGCACCTGCGCCAGGACATCGCCGTGACGAGCGAGTGGGGCAGCCCCTCGATGATCGAGGACGGGCTCGTGCCCGACCTGCTGCTGGACCGCCGCTACGGCCACGCGATCCACTTCTGGGAGCTGGGGACCGGCCGGCACCTGCAACGCGTCGACCTGGGCGACCGGAACCAGATGGCGCTGGAGCTGCGCCCCTCCCACGACCCCGAGGCGACCTGGGGTTTCGTGAACACCGTCGTCGACGTCGAGGACCTGTCGGCGTCCGTGTGGCTGTGGACGGCGGAGGACGGCGAGTTCACGGTCCGCAAGGTCATCACCCTGCCCGCCGAGCCCGCCCCGGCGGAGGACCTGCCCCCGGCGCTGCGGCCGTTCGGCGCGGTGCCGCCGCTGATCACCGACATCGACCTGTCGGTCGACGACCGGTGGCTGTACGTGTCCGCGTGGGGGACCGGCGACCTCCTCCAGTACGACGTGGGCGACCCCCTGCGGCCGAGGCTGACCGCGTCCGTGCGGCTGGGCGGCATCGCCGGCCGGCAGGCGCACCCCGCGGCCCCGGACGTCCCGCTGTCCGGGGGATCGCAGATGGTCGAGCTCAGCCGCGACGGACGGCGCGTCTATGTGACGAACTCCCTGTACGCCGCCTGGGACGAGCAGTTCTATCCCGGAGGCATCGACCCGTGGATGATCAAGCTCGACGCGGACACCTCCGGCGGCGGGCTCGGCGTCGACGGCGGCTTCTTCCCGCACGGGCCCGACTTCCGGGGCCTGCGGGTGCACCAGACGCGCCTGCAGGGCGGCGACGCCTCCTCGGACTCGTACTGCTACCGCCGCTGAGCTGCGCGGACCGAGGCCTCCGGCCGCCTCCCGCGGTCTCCCGCCGGGCTCTCCCTCACCCGGTGGCGGCCGCGATGGCCGCGATGGCCGTGACGTTCGCGATGGCCGGGATGGCCGGGATGGCCGCCGCGATGGCCGCCGCGATGGCCGCCGCGATGGCCGTGACGTCCGCGACGACCCTGCCCCGGCCCTCGCCGCGCGCGACCACGCCGTGGACCTCGGCGACCGTGGCCGGCGCGAGGCGGCGCGAGGCGGCGCGGGTCGACCAGCGGTCGCAGGGCCCCGGCGTCGGCCACGGCGCGGGCGCGGCCTCAGGGCCGCGGCGCGGTGCCGAGCGGGGTCGGGTCGGTGGCCGAGCGGGGGACGGGCGGGGAGACGTAGTGCGTCATCGACGGGGCGCCGGAGTCCGGTCGCACGGCGCCCAGCACCGGGTTGGACGCGATCGGGGAGATCTTGACCACGGCGCCCGGGCGCGGAGCCTGGATGACCATGCCGTTGCCGATGTACATCGCCACATGGGTGGCGCCTGGGAAGTAGACCACCAGGTCGCCGGGGCGCAGCTGGTCCAGCGGGACACGCGGCAGCTGCTTCCACTGCTCCTGGCTGGTGCGCGGGATGGTGGTGCCCGCGTGCTCCCAGGCCCGCGAGGTCAGCCCCGAGCAGTCGTACGCCTTCGGGCCCTCGGCGCCCCACACATAGGGCTTGCCGAGCTGGGCGTAGGCGAAGCTCAGCGCCCGGTTTCCGGCCAGCGACGGCGCGAGCGCGGAGCTGCCGAGCCGCCCGGAGCGCAGGAACGCCGCCTGCGCCCGGTCGATGCCCTGCTGCTCGAGCTCCTGGAGGTCCTCGATCTGGGAGCCGGTCAGGCCGGCGAGGATCCGCTCGACGTCGGCGAGCTGCCGCTCGATGTCCTCCTTGGCCTCGCGCTGCTTCTCCTCCAGCTGCGCGGACCCGTCCAGCGCGTGCTGCTGTGCCCGGTTGAGCGCGGCGATGCGCTTCTCGCCGTTCTCCAGCTGGGCGACGAGGTCGGCCTGGCTGCCCGCGGCGCGGTCGAGCACGTGGCCTTGGGTGAAGGCGTCCTGTGGGTCGCGGCTGAGCAGCAGGCTGAGATAGGGGGAGACACCGCCGGACTTGTACTGCTCGCGCGCCAGTTGCCCGGCCAGGCTGCGGGCGTCGCTCAGCGCGGTGCGCTCCTCGGCGAGCTGCCGGTCGAGGCGCTCGGCCTTGCTCTGGTTCTCCTCGAGGTCGACCTTGGCCTGGACGTAGGTCTCGGTGGCCTGTTCGGCCTTCTGGTAGAGGTCCTGCAGCTGCTCCAGCAGCACCACGAGCGTCTGGTTGTCCGGCGGGGGGTCGGCGGGTGCGGCGTAGGCCTGGCCGGGGATCCCCAGGGCCGCGGCGGCCAGCAGCGCCCCGCAGACGAGTGCCCTGCGCACCCATTCCTTGGGCCGGTGTGCTGCTGACATCCCGTCACCTCCTGCTGATCGGCCGACACCTGCGGGTAGATCCTTACATGATCGGGTCGGCTGCGACAGAGGGGCGGGCCGGAACGACGGGCTCCGCCGGTCGCGGCGCCACCCGTTCGCCCGGGGTCGGCCGAAGGGACGGCCTGTGTTGTCCTGGGACTGGCCCGCGCCGGGCGGTCCCGGCTCACCGACCGGCCGTCGCAACACGCGGGAGAAACGGGTGCTTTGGCGGCGCAGTCGCCCGCAGGCCGTCAGGGATCGCGGTCCGCCGCCTCGGTCGGCGCGGGCTCTGCCTCCGCTTCCGGGACCGCCCCGAAGGCACTGCTCCCGAGATGACGGGGTGTCAGCGCGCCTCGTGCCCCGGTACGGCCCAGCGGCGACGGCCACGCACGAAACGCGGCGAGGGGCGCGAGGCCCCCGCGCACGGCACGCGGCCGCGCCGCGAAGGCCCCGCCGGTAGAACCGGTCGTCCGCCACCCCGGCGACGCCGTCGTCAAGCCCCCCGCGCTACGGCCCTGCCCTTTGGGTCGCGGCGGCCCGCCCGGGCCTGCCTGCCGTCCTGCCCGCCGGCGGTCACCGCCGCGGCTTGGACCAGGGCCAGCGGGGCCCGTCCGGCCGGTTCCCCTCCGGGTCGTAGACGAAGACGAAGCGCGTACGGCGCTGCGCGCGCGGGCCGGGACTGGGTTCGCGATGATAGACGTGCACGACGGGGGGCGCGCCGTCCTCCTGCGGCACCGGCACCTCGTACACCTTCGGGGGCTGCCCGGTGATGCCGGTCAGCACCCCCAGCACGCGGCCGTCCAGCGGCCCCCCGACAAATTCCGTGTCCTCATGCCTCACGAACTCAGGGTAGGCCCTGCCACGGCGGGCGGTTCACGAAACGGCAGGTGGGAGCAGATGTGCGACGGTCCGAGCCGGCGGGGCCACCCGGCGGGCCAGGCCCGCCGGCGGGGCCGCCGCCACTCTCCCGCTCCAGCGCGGCCGGCGCCGCCCCGGCGGTCTTGGGGCCGGTGGTGGAGCTGACCGGCAGCAAGGCGGCGAAGTGGTCCACCAGCCAGGTGCGCACCTCCTCGGCGGGAGTCCGCTTCCCCTCGTCCAGCCAGGTCGGCGACATGGCCTCGGCGCCGGCGATCCAGGAGCGCGCCGTCATCGCCGGCCGCGGTCCGGGGCGCGGGGCGCCCGGGTGCCGCGGGATCTGCTCGGCCGCGCCGCGCCGGACGCCGTCCACGTTGGCGTCGGTCCGGCTGGTCCCGGCCGCGCTGCCGCCGCGCGGCAGCGCGGAGTACGCGGCGTCGCGCTCGTCCACGAAGGCGAGGCTGCGGGGGCGTGGACCCGCGGGCTGATCGGCGACGAACGCCCACCCGGGCGGCGTCGGCGGGGGAGCCCCGGGTCAGGGCGGGCTCCGGCGCCCGCCGAAGCCGCCCGGCGGCGCGGCTCCTTCGGGCGCGGCGGATGTGCCGGGCCTGCTCCACCCCGCGGACGCGGGATCGAAGGAGTGCGTCGCGCAGGCGTCCGGCAGCCGCGCCGCCGCGTTCTCGCGCGCCGCGCGTGGGTTACCGGCGGTCACGGTGTTGTGAGACGGTGTGTCAGCACGTCCGTCACGAGCCGAGGAGGCGCCGATGCCGTCGCATGACACCGCGTGGGAGATCCCGGCTTCCGGAGCCGCCCGCTTCTCCTGGGAGTACGACGACGGGCGCGACCGGCTGCTCGCCCTCTACCAGAAGGGCAAGGACAAGCAGTGGGACGCGGTCACCCGCATCGACTGGGACATCGAGGTCGACCCCTACGACCCGCTCGGCGTGCCCGACCAGAACATGACCGTCCACGGCACGCCCTACTGGGACAAGATGTCCGAGCAGAACCGGCGCGACATGCGCCGCGCCTACGCCTCCTGGCAGTTCAGCCAGTTCCTCCACGGGGAGCAGGGCGCCATGGTGTGCGCCGCCCGCATCGTGGAGTCGGCGCCCGACCTCGACGCCAAGTTCTACTCCGCGACCCAGACCATGGACGAGGCCCGGCACGCCGAGATCTACTCCCGCTTCCTGCGCGAGAAGGTCGGCATGGTCCACCCGATCAACGACTCGCTGCAGGCCCTGCTCGGCGACACCCTGCGCGACTCCCGCTGGGACATGCCCTACCTCGGCATGCAGGTGCTCATCGAGGGGCTGGCGCTGGCCGCCTTCGGCATGCTCCGCGACACCACCGACAAGCCGCTGCCCAAGCAGATCCTCACCTACGTCATGCAGGACGAGGCCCGGCACGTCGCCTTCGGGCGGATGGCGCTGCGCGACCACTACAAGCAGCTGTCCGACGCCGAACTGCGCGAGCGCGAGGAGTTCGTCATCGAGGGCTGCTACCTGATGCGCGACCGGCTGCGCGGCAGCGAGGTGCTGGAGGACTTCGGCATCCCGCGGCAGGAGGCCGAGGAGCTCAGCGAGCGCTCGGAGTATCTGCGGCTCTTCCGCAAGCTGCTGTTCAGCCGCATCGTGCCGTGTGTGAAGGACATCGGGCTGTGGGGCGAGCGGCTGCAGCGCGCATACGTCGACATGGGCGTCCTGGAGATGGGCGACAGCGACCTCGACCTCCTGATGGCGCAGGACGAGGAGATCGCCGAGAAGCTCGACGCCGAGCGCTTCGCGAGGGAGGAGACCGAGCGGGCGGCCGAGGTCGAGGCGGCCATCGCGCTGGGCGCCGAGGACTGACCTCGGGGGACCACGCGGGGAGGGGGCCGCGGCGACGGCGGCGGCCCCGCCCGGCCCGGGGTCAGCGCCCCAGCACCGCCCGCATGACGGCGCGGGCCACGGGGGCCGCCTTGCCGCCGCCGCTGATGTCGGCGCGGTCGGCTGCGGCGTCCTCCACGACGACGGCGACGGCGACCTTCGCCGGGGCCCCCCGGCTCTCCTTCGCCCAGGCGATGAACCAGGCGAAGGGGTTCTCGCGGTTGTCCTCGCCGTGCTGCGCCGTGCCCGTCTTGCCGCCCACCACCACGCCGGGCAGGTCCGCGTCGCGGCCCGTGCCGTGCCGCACCGCGGCGACCATCAGATCCTGCATCACGTGCGCCACGGCCCCGTCCATCACCTGCCGGTAGGCCCGCTCCGCGGTGACCTCCAGCGGCAGGCCGGCCGCGTCGGTCGTCCGGTCGACCAGGTGCGGGTACATCAGCGTGCCGTCGTTGGCCACGGCCGCGGCCACCATCGCCATCTGCAGCGGGGTGGCCCGGGTGTCGTACTGCCCGATGGACGACAGCGCGAGCTGCGCCCGGTCCATACGGCGGTCGAAGACGCTCACCGCGGGACGCGAGGGCACGGCGAGGGAAGGGTCGTTGAAGCCGAAGGCCTCGGCCGTCTCCCGCATCGCCCGCAGCCCCACGTCGTCCCCGAGCTTGCCGAAGACGGTGTTGCACGAGACGACGAACGCGTGCCGCAGCGGCGCGTCCTCGCAGCCCGCGGACGCCGACTCGTTGCGCAGCGCCGTCGTGGAACCCGGCAGCGGGAAGGGGTCCGGGGAGTCGGTGGGCTCGTCGACGTCGTCGACCACCCCGGAGACCAGCGCCGCGACCGCCGTCACCGTCTTGAAGGTCGAACCCGGCGGGTACGTCTGGCGCAGCGCCCGGTTGAGCATCGGCTGGTCCTCGGCGGCGACCAGCCGGCGCCAGGCGCCGAGCGCCGCAGGGCCGGTGCCGGCGATCGTCCCCGGGTCGTAGGAGGGCGTGCTCACCAGGGCCAGGATCCGGCCGGTCGCCGGGTCGAGGGCGGCGACCGCGCCCTTCCGGCCGTTCATTGCCCTGTACGCGGCCTTCTGCACGGCCGGGTCGATGGTGGTGCGGACGTGGCCGGGGCGCTGCGGCTGCCGGCTGACCGCGTTCCACAGCGCGAGCCCGGACAGGCCGGGGGAGGTGCCGGAGAGCACCTCGTCCTCGGCGGCCTCCAGCAGGGCCGTGCCGTAGGTCTGCGAGGAGAAGCCGGTCACCGGGGCGTAGACCGGGCCGTCGGCGTAGGTGCGGACGAAGTCCAGCTGGGCGCCGGTGGACCTCGAACCTGTCACGGGCCGGTTCCCCACGAGGATGTCGCCGCGCGGCTGCCCATAGCGGTCGATCAGCAGCCGACGGTTGGCGGGGTTGCCGTCGTAGGCCGGGGCCCGCACGACCTGGATGCGGACGGCGTTCACCAGCAGGGCCGCCAGGAGCAGCAGGCAGAGCGCCGCGGCCCGGCGGGCGTACGGGATCACGGGGTGCCCGCCCGGCCGGGGGCGGCCCGGCCTGTCGGGCTTGCGGCCCGGCCCGCGTCCGCCGCGGGCAGCGGACGGCGGGCGGCGTCGCTGAGCAGGATCAGCAGTGCCACGATCACCCAGTTGGTGACGACCGAGGAACCGCCCTGCGCCAGGAAGGGCATCGCCATCCCGGTCAGCGGGATCAGGTCCGTCACCCCGCCCGCGATCACGAAGACCTGCAGCGCCACGATCGAGGCGAGTCCCACGGCCAGCAGCCGGCCGAACGGCTCGCGGACCGCCAGTCCGGCCCGGTAGCCCCGGGCGACCAGCAGCCCGTACAGCAGGAGCAGCGCGGTCAGCCCCGTCAGCCCCAGCTCCTCGCCGGCCGTGGCCAGGATGAAGTCGGACTTGGCCGCGAAACCGATCAGGACCGAGTGCCCCTCGCCCAGGCCCGTGCCGAGCAGCCCGCCGGCGGAGAACGCGAACAGCGACTGCGCCAGCTGGCCCGGCCCCTGCCCCGTCCCGGCGCCGGCGAAGGGATGGAGCCAGTCCGCCACCCGTGAGTGGACGTGCGGCTCGAGGGAGCCGACCAGGAAGGCCCCGGCCGCCGACAGCAGCAGCCCGACCGCGATCCAGCCGGTGCGGCCCGAGGCGACGTAGAGAAGGATCACGAAGAGACCGAAGAACAGCAGCGAGGTCCCCAGGTCCCGTTCCACGACCAGCACGCCCAGGCTGATCGTCCAGACCGCCAGCACCGGGCCGAGCACCCGGCCGGTCGGCATCTGCAGCCGGCGGAAGCGCAGGACGTGCCGCCCGGTGTACGCGAGCGCGGCGCGGTTGTCCGCGAGGTACGCAGCGAAGAACACCGCCAGCAGCACCTTCGCGAACTCGCCGGGCTGGAAGGACAGGCCCGCGACCCGGATCCAGATCCTCGCGCCGTTCACGGAGGGGAACAGGCTCGGCACGATCATCAGCACCAGGGCCGCCACGACCCCGAGATACGCGTACCGGGCGAGGGCGCGGTAGTCGCGCAGCAGCAGGACGACGGCGGTGAACAGGGCCACGCCCAGCCCGGACCAGACCAGCTGCGCCGGGGCGGCGGCGTCGGGGGTCTCCAGGTCGAGGCGGTGGATCAGGACCAGGCCCAGGCCGTTGAGCAGCACCCCGATCGGCAGCAGCAGCGGGTCCGCGCACGGGGCGCGCAGGCGGACCGCCAGATGGGCGGCGAGCGCCAGACCGCCGAGGGCCCCGCCGAAGCCGGCCGTACCCCGCGGCACGGCGCCGTCGTGCGCCAGGCCCACGGCGCAGTAGCCGTACACCGGGATCAGCACCGCGCCGACCAGCAGCGCCAGCTCGACGCCCCGGCGCCGGGGCACCGGGACGGCGGGCACGGCGAGGGCCGGCTGCGCGGTCCGGGGGGCGGGGGCCGGGGCGGTCATGGGACGCAACGTAGCAAGACATCACGGACAAATCGCTCATCTTCGGGAAGGCGGCTGTCACAGGGGGCCGCTAGCGTGGCCGCCATGACCTTCCCGGCACCGCGGTCCCTGTCGGAGCTGCCCTACGCGCAGGCGCTGGAGCCCTTCGACGCGCCCGGGCTGGGTGTCGAGGAGCGCTACGACACCCTCCACTTCGACGGCCTGACCCTCGGCGGACAGGACGCGGGCGGCGCCGTCTTCCTGGAGTGCGCGATCACCGACACCGTCCTGGAGGGCGGCAGCCTGCGCCGGGCCCGCTTCAACGACGTCTGGCTGCAGGGCGACCGCCTCGTCGGCACCTCGGCCGCCGAGACGAACTGGATGGACGTTACCGCCGACTCCTGTGTGCTCGCCGGGGTCGAGGCCTTCGGCGCGGTGCTGCGCCGGGCCGTCTTCCGGCGCTGCAAGTTCGACTCCGTCAACCTGCGCGGCGCCCGGCTGCACCAGGTCGTCTTCGAGGACTGCGTGCTGCGTGACGTCGACCTCGGCGGCGCCCGTCTGAAGGACGTCTCCTTCCCCGGCACGCAACTGGAGCGCCTGCGCCTCGGCCGCGCCGAACTCGACGCGACGGATCTGCGCGGTGCCACCCGGCTCGACCTCGCCGACGGCCACGACTCGCTGCGCGGCGCCGTCATCGGCAGCGCCCAGCTGCTCGACCTGGCCCCGGCACTCGCCGCCGCGCTGGGCATCGCCGTCCGGGACGGCGAGGACGACCGCGCGGTCCGTCCCCGGCGGGGCTGATCCGCTTCCTGACCCTTGGGCGGCGGCGGGGCCGCACGGAGAATGGCCGCAAGGGAAAAAAGACGTACGAACGCATCGACGGGCGCCTGCGCGCCTTCATCGAGGAGCAGAAGGTCTTCTTCACGGCCACCGCTCCGCTCGTCGGCGACGGGCACGTCAATGTGTCGCCCAAGGGGCTCGACGGTTCCTCCGCCCTCCTCGACGACCGCACCTTCGCCTACGCCGACCTCGGGGGCAGCGGTGCGGAGACCATTGCCCACCCGCGGGAGAACGGCCGCATCGCCCTGATGTGGTGCGCCTTCACCGGACCGCCCACCGTGGTGCGGGTGCACGGGCGGGGGGAGCCCGTCTTCCGCGACGACCCGCGCTGGCGCGACCTCCTTCCGTACTTCTCCGAGGACATCCGCAGGCGCACCGACCTGCGCGCCGTCATCGTCGTCACCGCCGAACGCATCAGCGACAGCTGCGGGTTCGCCGTCCCCGAGATGGACTTCCGGGCAGAACGGCCGCTGCACACCCAGCGCTTCTCCCGGGAGACGGAGGAGTCCTTCAGAGGCCGCGCGGATAGGCGGGCCGGCGTCGCGGGTCGAGGGCTCTCGCCTGGCGGCGTTGTCGTCGGTCGCCGCAGCTCCGCTGCGTCTCCCTTCTCCGCCTTGCCGGACTCGGCCCTCGACCCGCTCCTTTCTCCACCCCGCCTATCCGTGCGACCTCTCAGCGACTACTGCGCGGGCAAGCCGCACGTCGGGACCAGCCTCGATGGTCTGCCCGGGCTGCCGCTTCCGCTGCCGCCCCGCACCTCCTGAGGGGCGGAGGAAGGGCAACCCGGCACCGGGGCGCGTGTTTTGGGACGACAGAGTCCTGAAAGCACCCTTGCGGCGACAAGATCCATCTGTCGTACTTGTACGGCCGTGTGCCCGGAACCGAGAGGCGGTCCCCCATGCCCGTACGCGCCGCGCGCGGTCGCCACCGCAGACCCCAGCCGCCGAGCCGGCTCTCGCCGGTGTCCGTCGCCGTCACCGCCGCCTCGGGCGCGGGGCTCGCGCTGCCCTTCGTCACCGCCCCCGGAGCGGGCGCCGCGACGGCCGGGACGTGGGACAAGGTCGCCGCGTGCGAGAGCAGCGGCACGTGGCACATCAACACCGGCAACGGCTACTACGGCGGGCTGCAGTTCGCCCAGTCGACGTGGAAGGCGTACGGCGGCACGAAGTTCGCCGCACGGGCCGACCTGGCGACGAGATCCGAGCAGATAGCGATAGCAGAACGCGTACTGGAGGCCCAAGGACCCGGGGCCTGGCCGGTGTGCTCGCAGCGGGCCGGGCTCACCCGGGGCGAGGCGGCGTCCCACGCGAAGGACGCCGCGAAGGGGGACGGGAAGAAGACCGGGCAGAAGACCGGGCAGAAGACCGGGACGAAAGCCGGGCAGAAGGCCGCGGCCGAGGGCGAGCGGAGGACGAGGCAGCGCACGGACCGTCACCGCCCGGAAAATCCAGACCGCCCGGGGAAGGCGGACGACTACACGGTCGTCAGCGGAGACACGCTCTCCGGCATCGCCGACGAACGAGGTGTGAACGGCGGCTGGCAGCGGCTCTACGCCGCGAACCGCCACGTCGTCGGAGCCGACCCGGACCTCATCCTGCCGGGGCAGGAACTGTCCGTGCCCGGCACGAAGTCCGCGAAGCCCGTGAACGCGGCGAAGCCGTCGAAGCCCGCCAAGCCGTCGAAGCCCGCGAAGCAGGCGGAGCGGCGCGCCGCACCTGCCTCCGCCGCCCAGGCGTTCGTCGCACCGGTCAGCGGCGGGCTCGGCACCCCCTACCGCCGCAGCGGATCCCACTGGGCCAGCGGCTACCACACCGGCCAGGACTTCACCGTGCCCACCGGCACCTCCGTCAAGGCCGTCGCGGCGGGCACCGTCGTCGAGGCCGGCTGGGGCGGCGCCTACGGCTACCAGGTGGTGATCCGTCACCCGGACGGCATGTACACGCAGTACGGCCATCTGTCCTCACTGACCGTGCGGGCCGGCCAGTTCGTGGCCGCGGGCCGCCAGGTCGGCCGCTCGGGCTCCACGGGCAACACGACCGGCCCGCACCTGCACTTCGAGGTCCGCACCGGCGAGGGGTACGGCTCCGACGTCGACCCGGTCGCCTGGCTGCGGCGGCACGGCGTGCGGCTCTGACCGAACCGTGTCCGGGAGCGCGTGTGGGAGTTCGGCACGCGCTCTCACCCGGCCCGCGGCGGCGAAGGGCATCCAGCCGGTGCCGAGACCGGCCGCGATCCGCTGAGGCCGCGATCAGCGGGGTGGCGGGCCGTGCGGAGCCGCGTTCCGCGGCCCACCGCCTGGACCGGCCCGGCCGCCGTCCCGCTCGGGCACACCTCATGTGGCCCGGAACCGTGGGCGAGTCGGCGCCATAGGCCCCGGATGCGCTTGCTGTCGCGCAGAGAACCGCGACGGCCCCGCGCATGGGCTGACGGCGCCGTCGCCGCCGCGCAGCGCCGCCGCCCGTTCCGGCGGGGCCGGGACGGGCGGCGGCAGGGCGGTGAGCGCTGCGCACGACGGGTGGGCGCGCCCGCGCCGGGACTACTCGGCCCAGGCGCGCTCCAGCAGCGTGCCGAAGTCGGCGGGCTGCCGGCCGAGCAGTTCGGCCAGCGTCGGGTCGAGGGCGGCGAACTCACCGCCCCGCGCCGCCGCGAAGATGCTCAGCAGCAGGTCGGCGATCGGCGCGGGGGCGCCGTGCGCCAGGGTCTGCTCGTGGAACGCGCCGTCCGGGACGACGGTGCGGGTGAAGGGCCGTCCGGCGACCTGGGAGGCGAGCTCGGCGACGGCGTCGAAGTCGAGCGCCGCCGGGCCGGTGAGCGGCGGGGTGGGCCCCTCGAAGCGGCCCTCGTCGGTGAGGATCGCGGCGGTGGCCTCGGCGAGGTCGTCATGACCGGTCCAGGCGACGGGGCCGTCCGCGGGGAGGGCGATGTCGCCGGTGCGGCGGGCGGACTGCAGGAACTGCACGGCGCTGGCGGTGTAGAAGCCGTTGCGCAGCGCGGTCCAGGGCAGGCCGGTGGCGCGCAGCAGGTCCTCGGTTCTGGCGTGGTCGCGGCACGCCGCGAAGCGGGAGTCGTGGGCGGCCCCCATCTGGCTCGTGTAGAGGATGCGGCCGACGCCGGCCTTCACGGCGGCGTCGACGGCGGCGCGGTGCCCGGCCACGCACTCCTCGCCCGTGCGGTCGAGGGAGACCAGGAGCAGTTGTTCGGCGCCCTCGAAGGCGTGCACGAGCGAGGCCGGGTCGTCGAAGTCGCCCTGCCGGACGCGGACGCCGCGGTCGGCGAGGTCCTGGGCCTTGCGGGGGTCGCGGACGCTGACGCCGACGCGCTGGGCGGGGACGCGCTCCAGCAGGCGTTCGACGATGCGGCGGCCGAGCTTTCCGGTGGCTCCGGTAACGATGATCACGGGGCTCTCCCCATCCGGGTATCGATGATATCGACGCGATGGTAACACCGGAAATAACGATGGAACTATTCGTTGGGTATCATCGGTTCATGCCTACCTCAGAGACCCCGGACAACCCACGCCGCCGCATCGTCGAGGCGGCCGTCGAGCTGCTGGAGAGCGGCGGCCCGAGCGCGGTCAGCACCCGCGCGGTCGCCGCCGCGGCGGGCCTGCAGCCCCCGGCGATCTACCGCTTCTTCGGCGACAAGGAGGGACTGCTGGAGGCGGTCGCCGAGCACGGCTACGCGCAGTTCCTGGAGAGCAAGCGCGCGCAGCTCGATCCCGCGCCGGAGGATCCGGTGGAGGAGCTGCGCCGCGGCTGGGACATGGTGGTGGAGTTCGGGATCTCGCGCCCCGAGCTGTTCGCGGTGATGAACCGGGCCACCGGCCGCGGTTCGGACCTCGCGCACCGCGCGGGCCTGGAGATCCTCCGCGGCCGGGTGCGCCGGCTGGCGGCCGGGGGGTGGCTGCGCGTCGACGAGGAGCTGGCCGGGCAGATCATCCGGGCGACCGGCCTCGGCGCGGTCGCCACCTGGAACTCCACCCCGCCGGGACGCCGCGACCCGGCGCTGCTGGCCGTCCTCCGGGAGTCCATGATCGCCGCCGTCACCCGCGCCCAACCGACGGTCCCCGCCGCGGAGTCCGGCCTCGCCTCGGCGGCACGCGCCCTGCGCGCGGCCCTTCCGGAGGGCGAAGACGCCCTCGGCGACGCCGTCGCCCTGAGCGACGGCGAGCGGCTCCTGCTGCGGGAGTGGCTCACCCGCCTCGCAGCGGGTGGCGGCGCGCCGCACGCCTGACCGCGCGGTGGGCGCCGCCCTCGTTCACGTCGGCTCCCGTGACCGATCCACCGGGCTAGTGCTCGCGCTCGACGAAGTCCTTGAAACGTTCGAGGTCGTGACGGACCGTGCGCTCGATCGCGCTGACCTGGGCGAAGCCCTTGGGCCCGCCGAAGGCGTCATGGACTTCGGCGGGGTCGTACTCCATGCGCACCTGGACGCGGCTGTGCTGCTCGTCGATCGGGAGGACCGAGCACGTTCCGGTGATCTCGGCGCCGCCGCGGGTGCGCCAGGTCATCTCGCGGGTGTCGCTGTGCGCCTTGGTGCGGTCGGAGAACTCCGCCTCCAGGGAGCCGCCGCCGGTCCCCGACACGCCGAGCCTGGCCTTGCCGCCCCCGGCGGCGCTCGCCTCCCGGACGCCCTCGACGAACTGCGGGTAGTCGTCCAGGCGATGCAGGTGCTGCCACGCCACCTCGGTCGGAACGTTCAGGTCGATCTGCTCTTCGAGTCTGCTCATGAGCTGCCACCTGCCTTCCTCCTTCCAGCGTGCCCCCTGCCCCGCGCTCACGCCACGCTGGCCTCCTGGACGGCAGCAGTCTCCGGCACCTCGGTCGCCGCTTCCGTCACGGCGACGCGGCCGCCGAGGCGGGGGGCGGTGAGCAGCCCGGCGTCGCCGCGGGTGAGCAGACGGACGGCGGCCCAAGGCAGGTTCACGCCGGTGAAGGCGGTCTGGAAGATCCCGGCGGAGGGGCGCGGATTCGCCTCCAGGAGCACGGGTTCGCCGCCGCGGTGGCGCAGTTGGACGTTGGACAGGTAGGCGAGGCCGAAGTGTTCGACCAGGCGCCGCGCGATGTCCGTGATCCCGGGGTCGTCCAGCAGCCGCCGGTAACGGCCCTCCTTCGCCCGGGGGATGGCGGTCAGCAACCGGCCGCCCGGCGCGGACAGGCAGTCGACGCTGATCTCGGGGCCCTCCAGATACGGCATGACGATCATGCTCGGGACGTGCTCTCCCTCGTCCGCGGCGCGCTTCATCGCCTGGGCGACGGCGTCGACGGAGGCCATGGGGCGGGCGGGGGCGAGCAGGTCGCGGATGCCCATCGGCCGGTCCTCCAGGATGCGGAAGCCGAAGGCCGAGTACTCGCCGGCGGGTTTGATGCACAGCGTCTCGCCGGTCGCCGCGAGTTCGTCCACCGCGGCCCGCAGCCCGTCGGCGTCCCGCACCACCCGCCACGGCGGCACGGGGATGCCGGCGGCGAGCGCCTCCTCGTACGTACGGCGCTTGCTGGTCAGCACCTTCACCGAGGCGGCGGGCGAGCACATCAGCCGGGTGCCCGCGGCGGCGAACGCCTCGGCCCGCCCGGCCAGCGCGGTCAGCCGGCGTGGCGGCACCAGCACGTCG
Organism: Actinacidiphila sp. bgisy167; assembly: GCF_965342175.1. Taxonomy (GTDB): domain Bacteria; phylum Actinomycetota; class Actinomycetes; order Streptomycetales; family Streptomycetaceae; genus Actinacidiphila. The sequence continues at coordinate 21,100 of NZ_CBDRBL010000049.1, read as the reverse complement.
ATCCGGTGCCTGCGGCAGAAGTCGAGGGCGAACTCGGCGTAGGCGTCGTCGCCGACGCGGCGGGGCTCGACCTCGGCCACGTCGCACGCGGCCAGGGCCGGCGCCGAGGGGTCGACGTTGGTCCCGTAGACACGGACGTCCACGGAGTCGGGGTTGCCGCGCAGCATCCGCATGACCTGGGTGGAGGCCACCCCCGCGCTGCTGAGCCATATTCGGAGGGCTATCGGACGCTCCCCTCATGCATGGGGCGCGGCAGGAGGGCGTGCGCGAGCGCACACCGTCCGGCCGTCCGGATCGAATGTGAGGCGGATCATATCCGTGTTCGATGACGCCGGTGTTTCACGCCCGCGGTCCGACGCCCGCGGTCCGACGCCCGCGGTCCGACGCCGCGCAGCGCGGGGGGAGCTGTGGACGGCCCGCCGTCACCCGTACGTCCCCCGGGAGCAGGCAGGAGGGCTGTGCCGGGCCAAGGGTGGGAGGCGACAGCAGTCCCTCCTGCCGAAGAGAGAGCAGCATGGCTGAAGCGTCCTCCCCCGGTCCGCAGAACCGGCGCCGCATAGTCAGCGCGGGCGCCCTCGCCGCGGCGCTCGCCGCGACGGGCTTCGCCGCCGGCCCGGCCCTCGCGTCGGCAGTCGGCGACGGCTCCGCCGCCGGCGGGGCCCGGCCGACCGTGGTGCTGGTCCACGGTGCCTTCGCCGACGCGTCGAGCTGGAGCCCGGTCATCGAGCGCCTGGAAGGCGCCGGTTACAAGGTCGTCGCCCCCGCGAACCCGCTGCGCGGGCTCGTCAGCGACTCCCTCTACACGGCCAGTGTGCTCAAGAGCATCGACGGCCCGGTCGTGCTCGCGGGCCACTCCTACGGCGGCGCGGTGATCAGCGCCGCGGCGGCGGGCAACCCGAACGTCAGAGCGCTGGTCTACGTCTCCGCGTTCATGCCCGAGGCGGGGGAGACCCTGCAGGGGCTCCAGGCCCGGTTCGCGCCGAGCGACCTCGGCTCGGCGCAGCGCCTGGTCCCGTACCAGGACGGTTCGGGCAGCGGCACCGACGTCTACATCCGCGACTCCGTCTTCCGGAAGGTCTTCGCCGCCGACCTGCCCGCGGCACGGACCCGGCTGATGGCTGCCGAGCAACGACCCATCGCGCTGCGGGCGTTCACCGACAAGGCGCCCGGCGCGGCGTGGCGGACGATCCCCTCGTGGGCGCTGGTCGCCGCCGACGACCATGCCATCAACCCGGCGCTGGAGCGCTTCCAGGCCAAGCGCGCGGGCTCGCACACCACCGAGGTCGCCTCCTCGCACGTCGCGATGCTCTCCCACCCCGACACCGTCGCCCGGATGATCCGCGAGGCCGCCGACAGCACTGCCTCGGACGCCGCGTCCGGCGGCACCGCCTCCGGCACCGGGGAACGCCCCTCGCTCGCCGACACCGGCCCCCGGGACAAGCTCCTCACCAGCGTGGGCGGCGTCGCGAGCCTCGCCCTCGTGGCCGGCGCGGCCCTCGTCGCGGCGATGCGCCAGTACCGCCAGTACCGCCGCTGCCGTCGCTGAGCGGCAACAGCGGCAACAGCGGCGAAGCGTCCGGCGGCGCGGCGGGGTGCGGCCCACGCCCCGCCGCCGGGGGTTGTACGGGTCCGCGTCCACGCCCGCGCGCACGCCGCGGACCGCGCGGGTCGCCGAGGGCTGCCGCCGTGTCCGCCCCGCGTCCCCGCTCGCCCCGGCCGGCGACGGCCTCAGCCCAGCCGTACGGCGACAGCCGCGCGGTGGCCGTCGCCGACCGCGACATCGGTGAGCGACCAGCCCTTCGGGCCGCCGGCGGGGGCGGGACCGGAGCCCACGTAGTCCTCCGACAGTTCCCTGGCCAAGCCCGTCCCCAGGCCCTTCAGGTACGCCTCCTTGCGTGCCCAGGTCCGTGCGAAGGCCACCCGGCGCTCCTCCAGGGGCAGCACTGCGAGCTCGTCCACCTCGGCCGGGTGCAGCGAACGCCACACGCCGTCCACGGCCTCCCGGCCCGGCAGCGCCTCCACGTCCACTCCCACCGGGCTTGCGGCGAAGGCCAGCAGCGTCATCTCCCGGCAGTGGGAGAGCGAGAAGTGCGGGGCGCCGCCCTCCACCGCGGGCCGGCCGTGCGGGCCGCCGCACATCGGGCACGTCTCCCGGGTCAGCGGCACCGCGCCGGGACGGGTCCCCAGATAGGCCGCCAGCAGCAGGCGCAGCGCCACATGCGCGGTGATGTAGCTGACGCGGTCGCGGTCGAAGTGGAAGGCCGAGGCACGCTCGCGCTCCTGCCGGTCCAGCAGCCCGGGCGCGAGGTGGACGGCGGCGGCCGCGTTCGCCGCCGTGTCCACCAGGCACAGCCGCGGCGGGTCGCCGGGCCCCGGCGGGGTGAGCGGCCGGGCCGCCGCCACGGTGAACCGCTCCGGGACCAGCGTCACGACCCGGCCGCCGCAGTCGTGGGCAGGACCGGGACGATCGCGAACGCCTCGACCTCCACCAGCAGTTCGGGCCGGATGAGCGCGGCCACCTGCACCGCGGAGCTGGCCGGGGGCCGCGAGGTGTCGACGTAGGCGTCGCGCGCCTCGCGGACCGCGGGCAGGAAGGCCGTGTCGGTGACGAAGAAGGTCAACTTGACCACGTCGCCCCAGCCCGCCCCCGCGGCCGCCAGACAGCGGTCGAGGTTGGCGAAGACCTGGCGCGCCTGCGCCTCGGGGTCGTCCGGCCCGACGATCCCGCCTCGCTCGTCCACCGCGATCTGCCCCGAGACGGCGACGAAGCGGCCCTCGCCCCACACGACGTGGCTGTAGCCCCGGCCCGCGGGAACGCCCTCGGGAGCGGCGACGTGGGTGAGGTGGGACATGCGTTCCCCCTTGATGATCGACACCGCTCCATGCTCCCCCAAGGAGTCGATCCGGCGCCACAGCGGATGTCATGACCGGTGTCATTGGCCACGGATTCTCTGGGCATAAACCGTCATAGGGGCGGAGGCAGGAGGTTCCCCTCATGAGTCACGCCGAAACGTACGAGCTGACTTTCCCCGTCTCCGGCGACACCGTGGTCGTCAAGCGCACCGAGCGCAAGGGAGCCGGAGGGCATCCGGTGTACAGCGACGACACGGGCATCGTCCAGGCGGAGATCAGCGACCGCGGCGAAGTCCGCATGCTGGCGACGGGCGGGCATCAGCGCCTCGGCGCCCCCTCGCGCGCGACGCCGCACTGAGCGCCCGGCCGCCGGCGTCCGCGTCCTGGGGCGGCTCGGAATGCCTGGCTCGCAGGCGTGCCCTGCCCACCCCCGTTCGCGGTCCGTGACGGGAAGGGCTGGTTGCGTCACCGTCCCGCAGTCGGGGGTGGTGGGCGCGGCGACGGGCGGGTTTCGCGTTTCCGTTTGCATCCCGAACGTACTGCCTTGTGGTGAGTCGGCCAGCGAACCCGCATCCCGAGGGGAACGTCATGCCCGCTCGATCAGGGACACGCACACGGAGACGGTCGGCGCCGCCACGGCGACCGGGGAAACCGGGGACGACGGCGCGCTGCGTGGGCGGACGCCGCTCATGTGACGACGCGGCCCAGGCCGCGTCGGGGCCTCAGCGGACGCCGCGCGTGCGGAACTGGATGCTGATGCGCGGCCCCACGGCGCGCGCGCTCTTGGGGATCGCGTGCTCCCACGTCCGCTGGCAGGAGCCGCCCATCACCACGAGGTCGCCGTGTCCGAGGGGCAGCCGCATCGCGGCCGCGCCGCCGCCGCGGGGGCGCAGCGCCAGGTCGCGGGGGTCGCCCACGGACAGGATGGCGACCATCGTGTCCTGCGTCGCCGACCGGCCCGTCCGGTCCCCGTGCCAGGCGACGCTGTCCCGGCCGTCCCGGTAGAAGCAGAGCCCCGCGGTGACGAAGGGCTCGCCGAGTTCGTCCGCGTAGTGGGCGTCGAGGGCGGCCCGGGCCTCGTCGAGCACGGGGTGCGGCAGCCGGTCGCCCTCCCCGTAGAAGGCCAGCAGCCGGGGCACGTCGACCTCCCGCTCGTACATCTGCCGCCGCTCGGCCCGCCACGGCACCGAACCGGCCAGTTCCCCGAACAGGGCGTCGGCCCCGTGCAGCCATCCGGGCAGCTGGTCGAGCCACGCCCCGCCGCCGAGCTCCGTCCGCCGCAGGCCGTCCAGCGGACCGAGCAGCAACTCGTCGGTCTGGTCGAAGAGCGATCCTTGGAGCGGTGCCGTCATGCGTCCAGGGTAACGCGTTAATCGAACAGTCGAGCTATTTTCGAGCGGGTTGGGCGGAGAGCCCGGCGAGCCGCTCGGGAGCCGACCCGGCTCGTGGTTGAAGCCGCACGCGGGCTGCCCGCCGATGCCCGCACCGGCGTCCGCACCCGCGTCCGGTGCCGCCGGCGTCCCCGCGCGCGAGCGCGCCCCCGGCAGCCGGAGTCGTCTCGGCAAGGGCACGCCGGCGAGCGCCGCCCGCCGGCGTGCGGCGCGACGCGCGTTCCTCGATCCCGTCCGCCCGCGCCGGGGACCTGGGGCAGGATGGGGCCGCCTACGGAAAGGGCGGCACATCACATGAGCCTTGAACAAGGCGTGTTGGCGGCGCAGAGCGACGTCGTGGCACGAGCGGTCGTGGACAGCGTCATACCGATGTTCCCGGCGGTCTCCCCGGACGGCCGCACGGTCGTCCACACGGCGCGGCCCCTCGCCGTCGCGGACCGCCCGGCCAGTGTCCTGTGGGCGGTGCCCGCCGACGGCGGCGCACCGCCCCGGCAGCTGACCGACGGCACGACCTGGATCGGCGCGCCGCGCTGGGCCCCGGACTCGGCGTCCGTCTTCTTCACCACCGCCGGGCAGCTGCACCGCGTACGCCTCGCCGCCGACGGCGGACCGGACGGCCCCGCCGAGGCCCTCACCACCTGGCCGGGCGGCATCGAGAACCACCTGCCGCTCGCCGACGGCCGCACCGTCGCCCTGATCGCCGCCGGCGAACCGGACGAGGCCGAGGACGGGGGCGACGACGTGATGGTGTGGACCGAGCGGACGGGTCCCGAGCCCTCCGCCCGCCTGCGCCTGCTCGACCTCGACAGCGGCGCCGTCCGCACCGTCGACGCCTTCGGCGACCGGCACGTCGTCGAGGTGGCCGAGCGCCCGGACGGCGGCATGCTGGCCGTCCTCAGCTGGGACTGCGCGGAGGAGGACCCCGGCGCACTGACCGCACGGCTCCATCTCGTCGAGACCGCCGCAGGCGCCGTCCACGACCTCGGCCCCGCCGGGCACGCGGCGCGCTGCCCGGTCTGGTGGCGGGCCGAGGACGGCTGGCACCTCGCCCACCTGGCCACCACCCCGCCCGGGCTGGTCGGCTCCCCGGCCGTCCTGGACCGCGCGGTCCCCGCCGACCCGGGACACCAGGCACCGCCCGAGGCACGCGACCTGACCGCCGGCACGACCGTCTGCCCCAGAGAACTCCTCCAGGTCCAAGACGGCCCGCCCCTGGCCGTCTTCGCCGACGGCCTGGACACCGCGCTGTTCCGGCTGGACCCCGGCGAGCGGCGCTTTTGCCGCCTGCACACCCGCCCCGGCATCGTCCACGCGCTCACCGCGAGCCGCACGGGAGAGACGGTCGCCGTGCTCGCGGGCACCGCGTACGAGCCCAAGAACGTCCACGCCGGACCGCCCGACGGCCCGCTCACCCGGATCAGCGACACCCGCCCCGAGCTCCGCGACATCCCCTGGGGCAGCCAGGAACGCCTCTCCTACAAGGCCTCCGACGGGCTCGCCCTCGACGGCCTGCTCCTCCTGCCGCCCGGCCGCACCCGCGCGGACGGCCCCTTCCCGATGATCACCATCGCGCACGGCGGCCCGTACGGGCGCTACACCGACGAATGGCAGTTCCACATCGACCTGCCCCCCGGCCAGCTCTTCGCCACCGCCGGTTACGCCGTCTTCCTCCCCAACCCCCGCGGCGGGGAGGGCCGCGGCCACGCCTTCGCGGCCACCGCGGTGGACGGAGCCGTCGGCGGCGCCGAATGGACCGACATCACCGAGGGCATCGACCTCCTCGTCGCCCAGGGCGTCGCCGATCCCGACCGCCTCGGCATCGGCGGCTGGAGCCACGGCGGCTACCTGGCCGCCTGGGCCGTCACGCAGACCGACCGCTTCAAGGCCGCGATCGTGGGCGCCGGCATCAGCGACTGGGGCATGCTGGGCGCGACCGGCGAGCAGGGACCCGTCGTCGAGTCGGCGGGCAGCGGCAGCATCGGCTGGGAGGGTCCGGGACCCCACCTCCACGACCGGGTCAGCCCGATCTCGTACGTCTCCCGCATCCGCACCCCGGTCCTGATCCTCCACGGCGAGGAGGACACCAATGTGCCCGTCTCCCAGGGCCGTTTCCTCCACCGCGCCCTGCGCCACCACGGCGTCCCGCACGAGTTCGCCGTCTACCCCGGCGAGGGCCACGGCATCAGCGGACGCGGCCACCTGCTGGACCTGCTGCGCCGCAGCCTGGCCTGGTACGACCGCTGGCTCACCCCGCAGCCCTGACGTCAGGCGTCGCTACCGCCCTGCCCCGTACTCCTCGGCGCAGGGCGGCAGCACGGTGAGGAACTCCTCCGTGGTGAGGACGGCGTGCGCGTAGGCCGGCGCGTTGACGTCGAAGGTCGCCTCCATCTCCGCCGTGCTGAAGGCGGCGATCGCGTCCCGCACCAAGGTGACGTGGTAGCCGAGTTCCTGCCCGAAGCGCGCCGTGGTGTCGACGCAGGTGTTGGCGCGCATGCCGGTCAGCACGATGCGCGACACCCGGTGCTGCTTCAGCTGGAAGTCGAGGTCCGTATTGGCGAAACCGCTGGACGACCAGTGCTCGTGCACCAGGATCTCGCCGTCTACCGGCTGGAAGTCCGGATGGAACTCGCCGCCCCAGGAGCCCAGCGCGAAGACCTGCTGCTCGACGGCCGCCTCCTGGGCGGGGGAGAGGTGTTCCCACGCCGCGTAGTCCCCGGGGGCCGTACGGCGGTGTGCGACGAAGAACGTCCGGATGCCCCGGGCACGGGTGGCCGCGAGCACCTGCCGCATGTGGTCGAGCAGCCCCACCTGCTCGGCCACCGCCTTCGCGCGGGGCCAGAGCTTCCCGCCCTCGGACAGGAGGTCGTTGTACGGGTCGATCAGCAACAGGCCGGTGTTCGCGCTGCTGTATCCCACTGCTTCCATGCACCGATTCTCGTCCCGGATCCGCGGAGCCACCTGCGCAGCAGGTCAGCGCCGGTGCGGACGTCCCGCTGCGAAAGGACGGGGACCTGCGCCGCGGCGCAGGTCCCCGGTTCGCTGGTCGAAAGCAGGCGCTTCGCGGATGCCGCACTCCCGAAATGCCCGTGAACCATCGGCCCTTCCGAATTCCCGCAGCCGATTCACTCTCCAGGTGAGGCCGCACATAATGGGTGGGAGGGCGTACGGGAATCCGTCTCCATTCCCGAAGCCCTACCTCTGGGGAGAGTGCCGTGAGTTCCATACCTCCTCCGCCCGAACGCCCCACCGGCCCTCCGGCCGGACCGCTGTCCGGCAGGCCGTCGGGAGAGCACCCGCCGGCGGCACAGGGGCTCCCGCCCCCACCGGCCGCGCCACCCCCGGCCCCGCCGCCACCGGCCGGACCACCGGGGCCACCTGGCCCACCGGACGGCACGGGACACGGCGCCGAACCAGGGGAACCCGGCCGGCACCGCGGACCCCCCTCCCCGTGGTGGCGGACGCGCCGCACCCTCCTCACCGCGGGCACGGCGATGGTCGTCGCGGTCGCCGTGATCTTCGCCTTCTCCTTCCTCGGCGGCACCAAGGGCGGCGGTGAGATCTTCCTGCAGAACGCCTCCGCGGCCGGGCCCGATCCCTTCACACCGTCCACGGCGGGCGAGCCGGGCAAGGCGGTCACCCCCACCATCACCCCCAACGAGTCCTCGGCCCCCGGCGGCACCCTCAAGGTCAGCGGCGCGCACCCGGGGCTCTACAGCGGCAAGCAGAACGAGTCCGCCTGCGACGTCGAGAAGCAGATCGCCTACCTCACGGGCGACCCTGAACGCGGCAAGGCCTTCGCCGACACCCTGAAGATCGGGCAGCAGGACATCCCCTCGCACCTGCGCTCGCTGACGCCCGTCCAGCTGAACTGGGACACCCGCGTCACCAGCCACGGCTTCAAGGACGGTGAGGTCACCGAGTACCAGGCCATCCTCCAGGCGGGCACCCCCGTCATGGTGGACGCCCACGGCGTTCCGGTGGTCCGCTGCACCTGCGGCAACCCGATGAGCGCTCCTGACGCCGTGGGCGGCACGCCGACGTACAGCGGCCGGCAGTGGGAGACCTTCCGCGCGGCGGGCCTCGTGGCGGTCGTTCCGTCCGAGAAGCCGATGAAGACGCTCACGCTCTACGACCAGGACGGCAAGCGCTGGTTCGAGCGGCCCAGCGGCACGGTCGAGGGCAAGAGCGACCACAAGGTCGAGCCTCCAAGGGGCCAGCCCTCCGACTCCGCGGTTCCGGTGCTGCCGGCGCCCTCCACGGGCTCGCAGCTGGAGCCCCCCGGCAAGACGGCGCCGCCGCCGGAGGAGGAGAAGAAGCAGGAGGAGCGGCCCAAGGAGGAGTCGCCGAAGGACGAGCCGCCCAAGAGCGAGCAGAAGTCCCCGGACAAGGACACGCCCAAGGACAAGGAGAAGTCCCCGAGGAGCGAGGAGCCGAAGAAGGACGAGCCCCCCAAGAGCGAGGAGAAGTCCCCGGACAAGGAGAAGTCCCCGGACAAGGAGGAGTCCCCGAAGCAGGAGGAGCCCGCGTCCCCGGACTCGCCGGAACAGCCGCAGAAGCCGTCCTCCGAGCCCCAGAAGCCCGAAGCGCCCCGGCAGCCTGAGCAGCCCCAGCAACCAGAGCAGCAGCAGCCGGAGCAACCCCCCGCCCAGCCCAAGTCCACCGGACCGGGCGGCGACTCGGGCGGCGGCACGGGCGAAAAGCCCCAGCACAAGCAGCCCCCCGCCCACCCCAAGTCCCCCGCCCAGCCGCCTCCCAGGTCGGGCTGACCCCCCGCCACCGACGGCCCCGTCCCACCCGGGACGGGGCCGTCGCGGTCGCCGCCCGCGCCGCTTGCGCCCGCTGACCTGGGAGGCCTCCGCCCGGCGGCGCAGGCGCGGCGTCCCGGCCTGTGGGAGTCTGGAGAACTGGAAGGGAGGCGATATGACTTCCTTGTGGCGGGACGGGCGCGGCGTGTTCTGGCTTCTCGTCCTCTCCCTCGGGCTGATCTCGGTCCTGCAGTTCGAAACCGCCGGCCGCGGCCTCGTACGGTGGTCGGGATACTCGGTGCTGATCCCCCTCGTGGCCGCGGCGCTGCTCTCGTTCCGGCGCACGCTGATCGTGGGCGCGCTGAGCCTGGCGGCCGTCGTCGTCATCTACGGATTCCTGCTCGACGGGCTCTCCGCGGGCGGCCGGGCCGTCGTCGTCTCGGCGGTGGCGGTGTCCTTCGGCGTCAGCCTCGAGGTCTGCAGGCTCCGGCTGGACCGTGAGGAGCGCCTGAAGCGCGTCATGATCGCCCGAGACCGGCTCGCCCTCGTGAGCGACGCCAGCAAACGCATCGGCGGCACCTTGAACGTGGCACGCACCGCCGAGGAACTGGCTGACGTCGCCGTCCCCCAGTTCGCCGACTACGCCGCCGTGGATCTGTTCGACGCCGTCCTGCGGGGCGAGGAACCCCCCAGGGCGCCCATGACGGGTTTCGTTCCGCTGCGCCGCGTCGCACAGCGGTCCGTGCTCGAGGGCTGTCCGGAGAGCGCGCTGAAGACGGGGGAGGGAGAGAACTATCCGCCGGTGGCGCTGCCCGCCCGCTGCCTGGCCGCGGTCCAGCCGGTGCGGGCCCGGCTCCTGGACGGCGACGAGGTGGACGAGTGGCTCGTGCACGACGCGCACCGAAGGGCCCTGGCGCGCGAGTACGGCATCCACTCGGCGATCGCGGTGCCGCTGTGCGCCCGGGGCAGCGCTCTCGGAGCGGCGTTGTTCCTGCGCCACCAGCGGGCCGAGCAGTTCGACGCCGACGACCTGGTCCTCGCCGAGGAGATCGCGACCCGCGCGGCGGTGTGCGTCGACAACGCCCGCCGCTACACCCTCGAGCGGGAGACCTCGCTGACCCTGCAGCACAGCTGCCTGCCGCGGCACCTGCCCGACATCGCGGCGGCGGACGTGGTGAGCCGCTACCTGCCGGCAGGGTCCGGCGTCGGCGTGGGCGGCGACTGGTTCGACGTGATCCCGCTGTCCGGAGCCCGTGTCGCGCTGGTCGTCGGGGACGTGGTCGGCCACGGGCTGCAGGCCTCGGCCACCATGGCCCGGCTGCGCGCCGCCGTGCGCGCCCTCGCGGACATGGACCTGCCGCCCGACGAACTCCTCACCCACCTCGACGACGTCGTGCTCCGGCTCCGCGTCGAGGGCGAGGACGACGGAGCCGGCCCGGGCGCGCCGGGCACCGGCCACAGCGCGGGGGAGGTCGGCGCCACCTGCCTGTACGCGGTCTACGACCCCGTCGCCCACCGGTGCGTGCTCGCCCGCGCCGGGCACATCCCGCCCGCCGTCGTCATGCCCGACCACAGCACCAGGATCATCGACCTTCCGCCCGGCCCTCCCCTGGGCCTCGGCGGCTGGCCGTTCGAGTCGGTCGAGATGGACCTTCCCGAGGGAAGCCTGCTGGCCCTCTACACCGACGGCCTCGTCCGCTCCCACGGCTGCGACCTCGACAGCGGACTGCAGCGGCTGCTGAGCGTGCTCGCACAGCCCGAGGCGTACCTCGACGCCACCTGCGAAGCCGCGGTGAAGGCCATGCGCGACGAGCAGCCCACCGACGACGCGGCGCTGCTCATCGCCCGGACCCATGTCCTGGACGCGGACCACGTCGCCACCTGGAACCTGCCCGCCGACCCCTCGGTGGTCGCGGAGGCCCGCGACCACGTGGCGCGCCAACTCGCCGCCTGGGGCGTGGCTGACGCGGCCTTCACCACCGAGATCGTCGTCAGCGAGCTGGTCACCAACGCCATCCGCTACGCGAGGCCGCCCGTCCGGCTGCGCGTCATCCTGGAGCGCGGCAGCCTGACCTGCGAGGTGTCGGACGGCAGCGACACCTCTCCGCACCTGCGCCGGGCCCGCACCTTCGACGAGGGCGGGCGCGGCCTGTTCATCGTCGCCCAGCTCGCGGAGCGCTGGGGGACCCGCCACGGGCCGGACGGCAAGACGATCTGGGCGGAGCAGATCGTGGAGGCCGCCTGACGGGCGCCCATGCGAGACGGCACGAGGACCGACGTACGCCGCGCCGACGGCGGGGTGACCGCGGTCGAGGTGGTGGGCGAGCCGGACGCGCCCGCGGTGCTGTACTGCCACGGGCTGGCCGATTCCCGGCTGTCCGCGTACGACGTCGCGGGCGCGGCCCGGGCGCTGGGCCTGCGCGTCATCGCCCCGGACCGTCCGGGGACCGGCGGCACCGACGCCCGCCGGCTGCGGCGGGTCGCGGACTGGGCCGAGGAGGCGGCCCTGGTCATGGACGCGTTGGACGTCGGCACGGTGGCGCTGCTCGGCGTCTCGGGCGGCGGGGCGTTCGCGGCGGCCTGCGCGTCCCTGCTGCCCGACCGCGTGCGCGGCCTGCTGCTCGTCGCGCCGCTCGGCCCGCCGTCCTGGACGACCCGGGGGATGACGGGCGGGCAGCGCGTGTCGCTGGCGATCGCCCGGCACGCCCCCGCCTTCGGCGGCTGGTTCCTGGGACGCCTGGCCGTGCCGGCGCGCCGCGCGCCGGGGCTGTTCGTGCGGCTGGCGACCAGTGGCATGCCCGCCGTCGACCGCCGGGCCCTTGCGGGGCCGCAGGCGCGTGCGTCCCTCCTGGCCAACTATGTGCGGGCGTTCGAGCGCGGGAGCGGGGGAGTGGGGCAGGACCTGCGGGTGCTGACCAGGCCGTGGGGCTTCGACCTGCAGTCGGTCGACGTCCCCACCTGGATCCACCACGGGGACGCCGACACCACCGTCCCGCTGGCGCACGCCCGCCGCTTCGCGGAGGCGATCCCGGACGCCCGCCTGCACATCCACCCGGGCGAGGGCCACTTCTCGATCCTCGCGGCCCCGGAACGGATGCTGGCCGACCTTGCCGCATGACCCGCAGCCGAAACGGGCAAGCTAAGTAAGATGCAATCTACGTAACATCGAAACTGCCCTACGAGGGAATGCCCGTGGAGTTCAGAGGAAGGGCGGCCGACCTGGATCTGCTGGCGCGGCAGCTCGGCCAAGTGGTCGACGGCGCAGGCGCCACCCGCGGACGAGCCGTGATCATCACCGGGCGGCGCCGGGTGGGGAAGTCCCGCCTGGTCCAGGAGTTCTGCGACCGGTCCCGGGTGCCGTACGTGGTCTTCCAGGCGACCCGGGGCCGCAACGCGGTGGCCGAGCGGGCGGACTTCACCGCCGCGATCGCCCAGTCCGCCCTGCCGGGTGCTGAGCTGGTGGCCGGACTGCAGGCCGCGGACTGGAACCAGGCCCTGCGCTCACTGGCCGTCGCGGTTCCGGACGACACCCCCAGCATCGCCGTGATCGACGAGGTGCCGTGGCTGGTCGAGCAGGACGCGGAGTTCGAGGGGGCTCTGCAGACCGTCTGGGACCGCCACCTGTCCGCCAAGCCGGTCCTGCTCATCCTGGTCGGCAGCGACATGTCGGTGATGGAGGCGCTGCAGTCGCACGGCCGTCCGTTCTTCGGGCGGGCGACGAAGATGACCGTACGGCCGCTGCACCTGGGCGATGTGCGGGCCATGACCGGGCTCGGTGCGGCGGACGCGGTGGACGCGCTGCTGATCACCGGAGGCTTCCCGGAGATCGTCCAGTCGTGGCGGCCGGGGATGGGAAGGACGGACTTCCTGCGCGAGGCGGTGGCGAATCCGCTGTCCCCTCTGCTGGTGGCGGGCGAGCTGTCGCTGCTGGGGGAGTTCCCCGAGGCCTCGCACTCGCGGGCGGTGCTGGAGGCGGTGGGCAGCGGCGAGCGGACCTTCTCCGCCATCGCGGCAGCGGCCGGGGGGACGAATGCCCTGCCCTCGGGAACGCTGTCCCCGCTGCTGAACACACTGCTGGCCAAGCGGGTGCTCGCGGCCGACCTGCCGCTGTCCGCGAAGGCCGACACCAGGAACAAGCGCTACCGCATCGCCGACCCGTATCTGCGCTTCTGGCTGGCTTTCCTGCGACGGGGGTTTCCGCTCATCGAGCGCGGCCGGGGCGATCTGGCCCTGGAGCGCATCGAGCGGTCCTGGACGACCTGGCGCGGGCGCGCGGTCGAGCCGCTTATCCGGGAGTCGCTGCTGCGGCTGCTGCCCGATGAGCGATGGCCGGGGACAGAGGCCGTCGGCGGCTGGTGGAACCGCCGGAACAACCCCGAGATCGACCTGGTCGGCGCGGACCGCGCACCGGCGGCGGGCGCTGTGTACTTCGTCGGCTCCATCAAGTGGCTGGAGTCCCGGCGGTTCGGCCGGCGCGAGTACGACGCGCTGGCCCGGGACGTACTGGCGGTACCAGGCGCCGGCCCGGACACCCCGCTGGTGGCGGTGTCCCGCAGCGGCGTCGCCGCCGACCTGCCGCTCGCGGCGCACTGGGGGCCCGAGGATCTGGTGCGTGCCTGGCAGTAGGGCGTAAAACCGTAGGAAACGCAGGAGGGGATCGGATGCACGTCCTCGGGGTCGACGCCTGCGGCAAGCAGGGGTGGGTGGGGATCAGGCTCAAGGATGGCGCGTACGCGGGGAGCCTGGTGGATCTCCGGCTCGAGAGGCTGATCGAGCGCGCCGCCGAGGTGGACGCGGTCGCGGTGGACATGGCGTTGGGCCTGGTCGAGAAGGGCTGGCGCGCCGCGGACCGCGCGGCCAGGGCGTTGCTCGGAGCGCGGCGCAGCAGCGTGTTCCCGGTAGCGCCAAGGCTGGTGTGGCAGGAGCAGGACTACGGGGCAGCCGCCGGCCGGTGCCAGGAGCTCACCGGTAACCGGCTGAGCCAGCAGGCGTGGGCGCTGAAACCGAAGCTGCTGGAGGCGCGGGCGTGCTGGCTCGCCGATGAGCGCATCCACGAGGTGCACCCCGAGGTGTCCTTCTCCGCGCTGGCCGGCGGAGTGCCGCCGGCGTACGCCAAGAAGACCTGGCGCGGCCAGAACCAGCGCCGCGCGCTGCTCGCCGAAGCCGGCCTCGTGCTCCCGGACGAACTCGGCGAGGCGGACCGCGTCCCCGTGGACGACGTGCTCGACGCAGCCGCCGCGGCCTGGTCGGCCCACCGGATCGCGCTGGGGGCAGCGAAGCGGCTCCCGGAGGCGCCTGAACGGGATGCGGACGGGCGCGTCGTCGAGATCCGCTACTGACGGAGGAAACAACGCGCCGTGCGAGGGTGGGCCGTGAGCAGCGCAATGTCGATGCGGACGGCAGCAGCCCGCAGGTGCTGGACGAGGCCGAGCGCGTGCTGATCAGAGCCTCGGCGCCACGGACAGTCCCGAGATGCCGACGGACCGCAGAACCGCTGCGTGGGCGGGAGGCGAACGCCCGTGTGCATGGCCCCGCCGGAAGTGGCGCACGCGCCGCACCTCCGCCGACCGCCACTCGCCGCTGTCGTCATACGCGTATTACGATGCTGTTGATCTTCACCACCGACCCGTTGGACATCCAGGCCTACCTGACGGCCCTCGCGCCGACGGACGTCCACGTGGTCGCCATCTGACGACCGAAGCCGCGCTCCGCTCCCTCCAGGGGGTCAACTCGACGGACCGCGTTCAAGGCCGGTGGCGCCTCGCACGAGGGGCCACCGGCAGAATTTGAACCTTCGCACACGGCTCCGGAGGCCCTCTCTGCTTTGCCTATCTCTGCTGGTCGGCAGGCTCGTAAGCTTCGTCCGACCTTCAGCCGTCCGCGCATAGTCCACGATGACCCAGAGCTGGTCGAGCCAGGTCTCGTCGACCTGCTCTCGGGGGGCCTCGTGCGCACGACCTCTTTCGTACGGCAAGATGTGAGCTTGCAGCCGGCGACTCCAAGAAGGGAAACACGTGTCAGTCGTGACGCCCGTGCCCACCCCGTCAGTGACACCGGTCGGGTCCGTCCCGGACGGCAAGGTTGCCGACTTCCTGACCGGGAAGTTCGTCAACGACACGCCCGAAGAGTATGTCCGGCAGAACATTGAGAAGGCCCTCGTCCGGCAGTACAAGTACGCCCCGGCCAACTGCGCCCCGGAGTTCACCATCAGAGTCGGGTCGGCGCGCAAGCGCGTCGACATCGTAGTCTTTGGCAAGGGCGCTGACCACACCCAGGCGAACGCGTACATCTTGGTCGAGACCAAGAAGGCCGACGTCAAGCCGACCCACCGCACTGAGGGCGTCGGTCAGCTCCAGTCGTACATGGCCTCGTGCCTCAACGCCCAGTATGGGATGTGGACGAACGGCACCGACCGGTTCTGCTTCGCCAAGCGTGGCGACGGCAAGGGCGGCTGGACGTTCGAGGAGATCATCGACATCCCCGCATTCGGCCAGACTGAGGCTGACGCCCAACGGCCCAGCCGCAAGGACCTGAAGGTCGCCACGGCCGACAACCTACTGTTCGCGTTCCGGCGCTGCCACAACTACATCGCGGCGCACGAGGGCAAGCAGAAGACTGAGGCGTTCTGGGAGCTGCTCAAGCTGATCTTCACCAAGATCGAGGACGAGCGGGCACCGAAACTGAACTTCTTCGCGACGCCCTCCGAGCGCGGGAGCTCGACGGTCGCATCTGCCGCGAAGAAGCGCATCCAGGGGCTCTTCGAGCAGCGGGTCGTCAAGAAGTACCCGATGATATTTGATGCCAAAGACACCGACATCGACCTCAAGCCCGAGGTCGTCGCGTACGTGGTCACCGAGCTGCAGGGTTACTCTCTGCTGCGGTCACCGGTCGACGTCAAGGGCGTCGCCTACGAGGAGATCGTAGGGTCGAACCTGCGCGGTGACCGAGGGGAATTCTTCACGCCGCGCAACGCCTGCCGCATGGCGGTCACCATGCTCGACCCGCAGCCCGGGGAGCGAATCCTCGACCCGTCCTGCGGCACCGGCGGCTTCCTGATCACCGGGATGAACCACGCGCTCGAGTACATCGAGCGCACGGAGCGCGAGCAGTGGGACGACCCCGCGCAGGGCACCGACTTTGAGCGCGAGGAGCTCTACCGCCGCAGGGACGAGTACTTCCGCCAGTGCGTCTTCGGCGTCGATTTGAACCCCGCGCTCGTCCGTGCCGCGAAGATGAACATGGTCATGAACAACGACGGCTCCGGCGGTCTGTTCCAGGCCAACACCCTCGAGAACCCCCACAAGTGGTCCAGGAACCTGCGCGAGGCCGTGCCCCTGGGTTCGATTGACGTCATCGTGTCCAATCCGCCGTTCGGTGCGAAAATCCCGATTGACGATGAAGACATCCTCTCTCAGTACGACCTCGCGGCCGTGTGGGACCAGGACGAAAATGGCATCTGGTCGATCCGGCTCGACAAGCACGGCAACCGGATCCTGCAGAAGTCCCAGCCGCCGGAGATACTGTTCATCGAGCGCGCACTGCAGCTGCTCGCCCCCGGCACCGGCCGGATGGCGATGGTCATCCCGAACGGCATCCTCAACAACCCGAGCACCGCCTACGTCCGCAACTGGCTTCTGAAGAAGGCCCAAATCCTGGCCGTAGTCGACATGCACCGCGACCTGTTCCAACCGGGCAACGACACGCAGACCTCAATGGTGCTCATGCGCCGCCTTTCGGCCGAGGAGGAGGCTGCGGCGGAGGCCAACGGCCTCGACTATCCTCTGTTCATGGCCGTCGCGGAGAAGATCGGTCACGACAAGCGCGGCAACGTCATCTGGCGGCGGACCGCGGACGGCTCCGACGCGCTGGTCAAGCGGATCGAGACCATCGCCGAGATCGACCAGGAGACCGGCAGCGAAGTTCTCCGCGAGGTAGAGCTGACCGACCGCCAGGTCGACGACGAGCTGCCCGAGGTAGCCGATGCCTACCGGAAGTGGCTGGGGGAGCAGCGATGAAGCTCACTCCCGTCCGCTCCTCCGCCCTCCTCGAGGGAAATCGGCTTGATGCCCGCTACTTCGCCGCGCCCGCCGTACGCATCAAGGTCGTGCTGCAGAACGCGTCCGAGGTGGACCTGCGCGCGGTCGGCGACTACGCCGACGTGCGGGCCCCGTCTAGGTTCAAGCGGGCCTACGCCGCGCCGGGCGAGGAGTACGTGTCCTACCTGCGCCCCTATGACGTGTTCGAGTTCCTGCCGCCCGAGGCCGACCGGCTCTCGCTCACCCGCACGGAGGACCTGGAGGACTACCGGATCCAGGCCGGCGATCTGCTCCAGACATGCTCCGGCCGGAACCTCGGGCCGCTCACCATTGCCGACGACTACCTCGCGCGCTTCGTCCTATCGCACGACATGATCCGAGTGACCATCGCCGATGAGGTGGATCGCTATTACACGCTGGCTGTGCTCCAGTCCCCAACCGGCCAGGCGCTGCTCCGGGGCGACCTCAACGGCTCAGTCATCGACCACATCACCACCGACCAGGTCTCCAACGTCCCGATCCCGTTCATCGACTCGATCCGGGACGAGGTCGCTCGCTTGATGCGCGAGGCGGTTGACACCCGTGGGGCCGCCCGCATTGCGCTGCGCGCTGTCATCGAGAGCATCAACGAGAAGTACCCCAGCGAGCCGGCTAAGCCGTTCCGGGAAGGCTGGACGGTGAAGGCCAGCGGCCTCGGAACCCGGCTCGATGCGGCGTACCACGCTCAGCACGTCGGCGACCTCCGCGACCGCCTCGCGGCCGAGGGTGGGGTCGAGCTTGGCCAGGCGGCCGACATCCTCAAGCCGGGAGGGCGGCTGAAGCTCTACTACGTCGGCCCCGATGAGGGAACGCCGTTCCTGTCAGGCCGGCAGATTTTGCAGCTCGACGTCGTCGGCGCGAAGAACGTCGCCGCTCGATCGGTCGACAAGGGCTCCGGGTACGGCCTAGGGAAGGGGTGGATCACCTTCCAGGCCGACGGTCGGGCTGAAGAATCCCTTGGTTACCCCTCCGTGGTACTGGAGGAGCGGGCCGACTGGTTCGCCTCCGGTCACGTCGGCCGCGCGATCCCGAAGGACAGCGGTCACACCGGCTGGATCTGGACCTCGATGGCCTCGGATATCGTCCAGCAGCAGATCGCTGCGCTGGCCTGCGGGTCAGTCGTCGACGCGCTCTACGAGCCCGACCTCGAGAGGGTCCTGATCCCGCCGCTCGACGCGGTCGACGCGAAGACGGCCCAGGCCGCATGGGACGACCTGTCAGCGTCCGCGAAGAAGAGCGCCGAGGCGGTCAAGCTCGTGGAGGCCACACTTCAGGGCCTCGGGATCTGACGCGCGAGCATCCGTCCGCGCGGAAGAAGCGCTCTCCAGTTCAGTTTCCCTCGGGCGTCCTTGATCTCGCTCGTGGACAGCCCAGACCTGGCCTTCGTCGTCCTGGCGGATGTCGATGTCGTCGGTAGGTGACGGTCGTCACGCGACGCGTGTACTTCCTCAACTGATGTGCGGGGATGAGCACCTGCGCCGGCGTTCGGAGCACCTCCCCTGATCAGGGAAGGAGCGTCGGCGACTGTTCATCTGTCGTCGTCGGTTGCCGTCGGACGGCCCATAGACGGCCCAGCAATGGAGTCCTCCGTCCTCTACACTTCCGCCATGGTGGCTCGCCTTCCCTCACGTTACGAAGACCTTGACCCCGCTTTCCGTGGCCGGTTGCGTCCCGATAGGCCGCTTCTTGAGCAAGTGCAGCGGGCCCACGCCAGTATGCAGATCACGGGCGGCATTCGTTTCCTCCCCATATTTGGCCGAAGCGGGTCAGGGAAGAGTTCGGCAGCCCGTGAATTGGCAACGCACCTACCTGAATGCAAGGTGATCGAACTAACTCGCGCAGCGATCGCATCCGAAGCCACACTACTTGAAGAGCTGCGCGCAGTTGAAGGGTATCGCGACAAGAGTCAGCTCATCATTGCCGTTGTAGACCAATTCGAAGAGCGCGTAGCCGAAAAGACAGCCCTGCCTTCCCAGTTCGTAGAAAGGCTAAGTCTTCTCGATAGGGGAGAATTGCGGCAACGGCCGATCCTCTTTTTGTGGCTGACCACAAGTCGAGAATTTCAAGAAGACCTTGCGAAGGCAACCTCGCGCAACGAGAGAATACTGCTAAGACCAGACTTCGAGCTCGCCGGCCCTTCCAGGGATGACTGGGCGGATATTCTTGAAGAGACATTTGCGTTTCACAATCAAAGTCAGCCCCTAGCCGACTATGAAGTGCTCAAGTCGGACGTTGACGCAATCGCCGACAGAGCGCCGACCATTGGGAAATCCATCGAAATGGTCGGCGACAAGTTGGCCTCATATACGACCCAGCTTCACGATATTTCCCGGTATCAGGTCGTGATGCTCTGGCCAGTAACAGACGGACTGCGGATCACGCGTGTGGCTGGGTTCACCAACGCCCGCGACGGCTATAAGCTCGACTGGAATGCCTTCTACCGGGAATTGAACGAGGACGATCGGCAGACGCTACCCCTATCAGAACTGAACCGCGCCCGCCTCTACTTCGATGTTCGGCTCGTCCCAATCGCCGCAGCAGACCTCCATCCGCTCTGCCGGGACCTCGAAGACCCCAAATTTGAGCCGAGCAGGTCATACTTGGAGCGCTTCGAGAAGTCCCACTTCGCTTCCATCATCGGCGAGAATTGGGACCCTTCCGCTTATAGTCCACTCCGCGAGCGTGAATCGGAGCGTGCCACGAAGGCGCGGGAGTGGTACGAGAGTGTCACAACCAAACCCACTCAGCTCGGAGCGCGCATCGCGCTCTGTTTGCGATCCATCGGATTTGAGGCGAAGTCCGAGCAAGAGGTAAAAACCCCAAGTAGCCGGGTCAGGGCGGATGTGCTCGTGTCACGCCCCAACAGTCAGCAAAACTCGGTGATCGTGGAGTTGAAAGCATTCTCTACCGAAAACACGCGCCCATCGTCAATTAAGGATGCAATTCGAGTCACTCTCAAGCGTCACGCTCAGCTCGCCGGATTCTTGGGCCGCCAGTAAAGCGCGAAAGGTCGGTGTAGCGGCTTTGCACGGGAGCTGCCATGGGGCGAGAGATCGGGGCCCGTACGCTGGCCGCGAATCGGGCTGGCTCCTTGCCTGCCCGCAATAGATCTCGGTGACCCGGTGATCGGCCGTGCCGTGCTCGATTCCCTCAAGCTCAAATTGGACGGTACCGCCGCGGCGGCTGAGACCGTGCGCCGGAAGCGACGGACGCTCGTCAACGCCATGCATTACGCGGTCGACCTGGGCGCGTTTCCAGAGAATCCGCTCTCCGGCGTCCGGTGGCAAAAGCCCAAGGTTTCCAGCGAGGTAGATCCCCGGGTCGTCGCCAACCCTCACCAGGCGCGCGGCCTGCTGTGTGCCGTGTCGTACATCGGCGGCTACCGGCGTGCCCGCGGCCGGCGCCTGGTGGGCCTGTTCGCCGCGATGTACTTCGGGGGCCTGCGTCCGGCCGAAGCGGTCGGCCTCGCCGATACGGACCTCACCTTGCCCGCTACAGGTTGGGGCTCCGCACTGCTGCACCGTACGCGTCCCAGCGTCGGAAAGCAGTGGACCGACTCCGGGGAGAGCCACGACGACCACAGGCTGAAGAACCGGCCGGCTGAGGACGTGCGGCGGGTCCCGATTCCCCCGCACCTGGTAGGCATCTTCCGGGAACACCTCGACACCTTCGGGACCGCCGGCGACGGGCGCCTGTTCTTCAGCGAGGGCGGGGGAGTGGTCTCCTCGTCTTCCTACTACCGGGCCTGGCAGGAGGCTCGGCTACTGGCGCTGCCGCCGGCCGTGGCTGCGTCGCCGCTCGCCCGGCGGCCGTACGACCTGCGGCACTCGGCGCTGTCGACCTGGTTGAACGCGGGCGTGGACGCCACGGAGGTTGCCGAACGGGCGGGCAACAGCGTGGAAGTGCTGCTGAGTCGGTACGCCAAGTGCATCGACGGCCGGCAGGAGGTCGCGAACCGCCGCATCGAGGACCTGTTGCGCGAGTACGAGTGACGCCCCGCGGACTTCTGCGATCCTGGCCCCTGGACATGTCCGGG
>NZ_CBDRBL010000048.1:0-49029 GCF_965342175.1 Actinacidiphila sp. bgisy167 | reverse complement strand
TATCGACTCGGGAACCGGGGCTTTTTTGCGTACGATCGCGGTATGAGCGACTACACCATACGTGCGTCCCGTCCCGAGGAATGGCGTGCCCAGCGGGCACTGCGACTCGAGGCGCTGAAGGACCCGGCCGCCGGCGTGGCCTTCGTCAACCCCCATGACACCGAAGCGGCGTTCGACGACGAGAAGTGGCGTCAGCGAGCGCAGACGCAGGCGTTCATCGCGGAGGACGAGGTCGGCGAGCGCGTCGCCAATGTGGCCGTACTCGTCGAGACGGGTGAGGAGTTCGACGTCCCGCAGACGCATCTGGTCGGTGTGTACGTGCGGCCGGAGTTCCGCGGCGGCGGGCTCGCCGAGGAGTTGCTGGGCGCGGCGATCGCATGGTCGTGGGAACTGCCGGAGCGGGTGCGGCGCGTGCGGTTGTGGGTCCACGAGGACAACCACCGGGCGCGGGCCTTCTACAAGCGTCTCGGCTTCGTCAGGACGGGCAGGACGATGGCCTTCCCGCTGGACGCATCGCAGACGGAGTACGAGATGGAGCTGGCGCGGCCGTAGGAGGGCGGACGGCACGGCCTAGGGCAGCCGGACCGCGTCGGGGACCTCGTCGAGGAGGCCGGGAGGCTGGTTCCCTAGGACGAGGCGGACGTCGGCGCGCTGCCACAGGGGGCTCCGCCAGTGCTCGCGGGCCTGCTCCGGGGAGCGCAGCACGGCCAGGGTGGGCAGGCCTGCGGAGGTGCCGGTGGCCAGGAGGTCGGGAAGCTCCGGGATCGGGGCGAGGGCCGCGATGTCGTCCAGGACGAGGGTCATTGGTGGGTCGAGCCGACCGGAGGATGACCCTGCGGCCATGCGCCGGCCGTGCTCGACCACGCTGGAGACGAGTGCGGTGAGCAGCGGCATCGCACCCGGGTGGGTGCGCGGGTCCTCGTTGGGCTCGCCCACCACATACAGGGTGCCCGGATCCTTGAGGAATGACTCCACCTCGAGGCCGTCCGTGCGTCCCGGTGTGCAGGCGTCCCGGATGTGCACGGAGTTGAGGGACTCCAGGGCGCGGTGGACGAGCGCCTGTGCGGCGTCACGGCGGTGCGTGTGGGCGTGGAGGACGGACTCGAGCTCACCGCTCCAGCCGGAGGCGGCCTTGGGATGGGTGCGCAGAATGCGGACGGCGTCCTGGGCGGAGGCACCGCCCGCCCATCGGTGCACCTGGCGGAACGGCTGGCCGTCCACGGCTGCGGCGTGCAGCCAGCAGCGCAGGAGGGTCTCGGCCGCGTCGAACATCGCGGCGTCGAGTGTGGCACGCGGACGCACCGGGAAGAGCAGGGCGCGGGCGCGTGTGACGGCGGTGGGGACGTCCTCGCAGCCGGAGTGCGGGGCCCAGCGGAGCCGGGCCGGGGTGTCGACGAGGTGCGCGGGGTCGTAGACGTGGACCGGGCCGAGCTTGGCGCGGTTGCCGACGGTCTGGTGGAAGGTGTCCGGGTCCGCGGTGGTGACGAGGACGGGCCCCGCCGCCCCCAGGACGGCCGGCTGGACGAGGCGCTTGCCCTTGTCGCCGCGGGGCGTGGCGAAGACCGCGTAGGTACGGGTGAGTTCGCGGTCGGGGGCGACCGAGGCGCCGGCGGGGCCGGCGGCCGGCGCAGGGGTGGCCGGGTCGACCGGTGCGGGCTCCGGGGCGCGGGTGGCCGGGACCGGGGCCTCGACGGCCTCCACGGGCCGCTGTGCGGCCTGTCGGGGCGGGACCCGGGTCTCGGGCTCCACAGCCGCTTCCGCGGTGCTCAGGACGGCCTTGCGGCGCACCGCGCGGCGCAGGCGGGTGCGCGTGACGACGCCCATCACGAAGATGGTGAGGACGAAGAGCACCATCAACTGCCCGATGAACACGCCCCAGAACAGCCCGGAGCCGGGCAGTTCCCCCGGCGGGGCCGGCTGCCAGGCCCCGGCGATGTCGTGGGGGTCGGCCACGAGGTGGCGCATGGCCACGGGCGTGCGCGTGAAGTGGACCTCGGCGGGCCACGCCCCGTGGGAGACGAGGCCCGCTATCCCGGTGCCCGTCCAGACCAGGACGGTCATGCCGAGAAGGAAGCCCATGAGGCCGAGGATCAGCCCGTCGGGGACCCCGCCCTCGTGCCGCTGTCCGTGATGCTGCGCTCTCGCCATGGATCGGTCCCCGTTCAGGCCACCGCGTCGTCTGCCAGCTGCTTGTCGAGGGAGACCCCGGGCTCGTCGAACCGGCCCTTCGCGTCCGGCCCGTCGAGCTCGGCGCTCGAGGACTCGGTCATGGCGCGGTCGGTGTAGACCAGCGGTCGCTCGGTCTCGGTGATGAGGTGCTTGACGACCTGGACGTTGCCGTTGACGTCCCAGACGGCGATGCCGGGGGTGAGGGTGGGGATGATCTCCACCGCCCACCGGGGCAGGCCGAGCACCCGGCCGGTGGCGCGCGCCTCGTCGGCCTTCTGGGCGTAGATCGTGCGCGTGGACGCCATCTTGAGGATCGCCGCGGCCTCCTTGGCGGCGGCGCCGTCCACCACGTCGGAGAGGTGGTGGACGACGGCGACGAAGGACAGGCCCAGGCGGCGGCCGAACTTCAGCAGCCGCTGGAAGAGCTGGGCGACGAAGGGGCTGTTGATGATGTGCCAGGCCTCCTCGACCAGGAAGATGCGCTTCTTCCGGTCGGGGCGGATCCAGGTGTGCTCCAGCCAGACGCCGACGATCGCCATGAGGATCGGCATGGCGATGGAGTTGCGGTCGATGTGGGAGAGGTCGAAGACGATCAGCGGGGAGTCGAGGTCGATGCCGGCGGTCGTGGGGCCGTCGAACATGCCGCGCAGGTCGCCGTCGACGAGCCGGTCCAGGACGAGGGCCACGTCCAGGCCCCAGGCGCGGACGTCCTCCAGGGCGACGTTCATCGACTCGGCGGAGTCGGCCATGGGGTGCCGCAGCCGCTCCACGATGTCGGTGAGGATCGGCTGGCGGTCGGTGACGGTGCCGTGGACGTAGGCGTGGGCGACCTTCAGCGCGAAGCCGGAGCGCTCGTCCAGGCCGCGGCCCATCGCGACCTCGATGATCGTGCGGAGCAGCGCGAGCTGGCCCGTGGTGGTGATCGCCGGGTCGAGCGGGTTGAGCTTGATGCCCCCGTCGAGGGCCGCCATCGGGTCGAGGCGGATGGGAGTTATCCCGAGGGCCTTGGCGATGAGGTTCCACTCGCCGACGCCGTCCTCGCCCTGCGCGTCGAGGACGACGACCTGGCGGTCGCGGAAGCGCAGCTGCCGCAGGACGTACGTCTTCTCCAGGGCGGACTTGCCGTTGCCGGACTCGCCGAGGACCAGCCAGTGGGGCGCCGGGAGTTGTTGCCCGTACAGCTGGAACGGGTCGTAGATGTAGCCCTTGCCGGAGTAGACCTCGCGGCCGATGATCACGCCGGAGTCGCCCAGCCCGGGTGCGGCGGTCGGCAGGTAGACGGCCTGGGCCTGGCCCGTGGAGGTGCGGACGGGGAGTCGGGTGGTCTCCACCTTGCCGAAGAGGAAGCTGGTGAAGGCGTCGGTGATCGCTGCGAGGGGATCCGGCATGGCCATGGGTGGAGCGCCTCCTCGGCGTCAGCGGTCGTCGCGCCCGGGGCGCGGGCTCCGGCGTGGCATCGTTGTCCCTGTCGTCCTTCCCAATGGCGCCGTCCCGGGGGACGGAGCGTCAAGTGCGCACAGGCGCATGGTGCTACCTCCCGGCCCCTCAGCGGCGGATGCCGGTCGCGAACGGGAGCGTGTTGACGAACGCCCGGTGGTGCTCCCGGTCGCACCACTCCAGCTTGAGGTACGACTTGCCCGCCGAGGCGCGGATCGTGCGCTTGTCGCGGGCCAGCGCCTCCGGGGAGCGGGAGGAGACCGTGATGTAGCCGACCAGGTTCACGCCCGCCGCGCCGGAGGCGAGGTCCTCGCCGCGCTGGTCGATGCGGGAGTGGTGCGCGATGTCGCGCGGGTCGACGACCCGGTTCATCTTGGCGGCGCGGCTGGCCTCGGCGTCGTCGTTGGTCTTCTCGGTGAGCATGCGCTCGATGGCGACGTCGGTCGGCTCGAGGTCCATGCAGACCGCGACGGTGCGGATCACGTCCGGGGTGTGGACCAGCAGCGGTGCGAGGAAGTTGACGCCGACGGGGGTCAGCGGCCATTCCTTGACCCAGGCCGTGGAGTGGCACCAGGGGGCCCGGGTGGTGGACTCGCGGGTCTTGGCCTGGAGGAAGGTCGGCTCGGTGGCGTCCAGCTCGGCCGGCCAGGCGTTGCGGCGGGTCATCGCCTGGATGTGGTCGATCGGGTGGTCCGGGTCGTACATGGAGTGGATCAGGGACGCCAGCCGTGCCTGACCCAGCGGCTGGCGGACCCGGATGTCGGCCTCGGTGAGGCGGGCGCAGATGTCGGTCAGCTCGCGGGCCATGACGGCCGCGATGCCCGCGTCCTTGTCGAGGGCCTTGCGGCCGCCGCCCGCGGCGCGGGCGATGGCGGTGCCCTCGGCGGCGAGCTCGCGGCTGTAGTGCATGCAGGCGACGAGGTAGGCGCGGTGCTGCTCGGACGAGGTCGACACCATCGACTGCAGCTGGTCGTAGGAGTCCTTGAGCCACTGCTCGGCACGGTCGTCGCCGCGCTGGGTGACGTCCTTGGCGTGGGCGTCGGGGTCGGCGGGGAGGGTGCGGGCGAGCATCTGCAGCCGGGTGACGAAGCCGTCGCCGTTGGCGACGTGCTTGAGCAGGGTGCCGAAGCGCTCGACCAGGGCTTCCTGGTCCTCGCTGTCGCGCAGGCCGACGCCGGGGCCCTCGATCTCGATGGCGGCGGTGACGGTGCGCCGGTCGACGTGCAGCAGTACGGCGATCTCGTCCGGGCCGAAGGGCGCCGACAGCCAGGTGATGCGTCCGATGCCGGGCGGCGGGCCGATCTCGACCTCGCGGCCGTCGAGCCGGGTGCCGGCCTCCGCGGCGGTGGAGCGGTAGGTCGCGGCGGTGCGCAGCGTACGGCGGTAGCTGCGGTTGATCTCGAACCAGCGGTAGAAGGTGCGGCGCCGGTACGGCATGTAGACGGCGGCGAAGGCGAGCAGCGGCCAGCCCGTCAGGCCGAGGATGCGCAGCGGCAGCACGGGGATCAGCAGGCCGCACATCATGCCGAGGAACGCGCCGACGACGATCAGGGCGATCTCGCCGGTCTCGCGGTTCTTGCCGACGATGGCGTTGGGACGTGCCTTGCCGATCAGGTACGTGCGGCGTTGCTGCGGTGGGGCGTAGGGCTGGGACGTCACCGGCTTTCGCCTCCTGCTGTGTTGCTTCTGGTCCCGCCGCCGTTGCCGCGGTCAGGGTTCGTGCGGGGCGCGGGGGCCGGTGCCGGGGCGGTGCCGTTGCGGCTGCTGTGCGCGGCGATGCCGCTTGGTACGGCGTTCGCGGGCGGAGCGCCGCCGCCCGTGGTCTGCTCCTGCGGGCCGCCGCGGGTGCTGTGGGTCTTGATGCCCTGCTTGACCAGCGCGGCGGGGGAGGAGATGACGGCGGCGGCCTGGGACTCGGCGCTCGCCTTGCGGTTGCTGCGGAGAGTGGCCACGTCGTCGCCGAAGCCGGGGACGAAGCGGTAGATCATGGCGCTGGCGAAGATGGCCAGCAGGATGATGGCCAGACCCGACACCACGGCGCCGAACGCGGTGGGCCCGTCGGAGCCGCTGAGCGCGCCCGCGAGGCCGAGTACGACCACGATCACGGGTTTGACCAGGATCACCGCGATCATGATTCCAGCCCAACGGCGCACGTGGTGCCACATGTTCTTGTCGACCAGGCCGGAGTAGACGGCGGTGCCGAGCAGTGCGCCGACGTACAGAAGCGCGGCGCGGATGACGAGTTCGAGCCACAGGACGCCGGCGGCGAGCACGGAGACCAGAGAGACCACGATGAGCATGATCGGGCCGCCGCCGATGTCGGAGTCCTTGGTCAGCGCGTCCCGGAAGGAGCCGAAGAAGGTGTCGGTGTCGGCGGCCGTGCCGGACGCGACGACCTCCGTGATGCCGTCGGTCGCCGACACGACGGTGTAGAGGATCAGCGGCGTGAAGGCGGAGGCGATCACGGTGAGCCAGAGGAAGCCGACCGCCTCGGTCAGGGCCTCCGTGAGCGGCACTCCGCGCACGGCGCGCTTGGCGACGGCCAGCAGCCACAGGAGGAGCGTGAGGAAGGTGGAGGCGGCGAAGACGACGGCGTACTGGGTGAGGAACGCCTTGTTGGTGAAGTCCACGGCGGCGGTCTTGTTGACCGCCTTGGACAGGCCGTCGATGACCCAGGCGGCGGCGTCGGCGCAGCCGCGCGCGAGCGAGTCCAGGGGGTCGAGCGGGTCCGCGACAGAGGGGGTGTTCTCCGAACCGGTGCCGCCCTCGCAGTAGTCGCGGGCCTGGCCCACGATCAGATCGCACGCGCTGTTGCTGCCGCTCGGGGTGGGCGTGGGACTGGGGGCGGCGGTAGCGCGCGAGGCGGCTAGGACGAGGGTCGTCTGGGCCGCGGCGAGGAGTGCCGTCAAGGACAGCGTGCGGCGCCGGTGGCTACCTGGCATATGTGAACCCCCCATAACCACGGACCGCGTTGGCGATCTCGTCGGCACCGGAGGCCCGGTTGTCGCCGTTGACGGGCGCGGGACCCTCCTTCTGGCTGGACCTCTCGATTCTCCAATCCCCGTCAACCCAGATGAGTTGCTCAGTGATGGTGAACCACGTCTGGCTCACGGGCTTGGTCGAGCCCTCGCCGGCCAGGCCGACGAGGCCGGTGCTCCACACCTCGACGGTCGCGGCGCTGCTGGAGAAGTCCGTCACGCGGGTGCCCACGGGGACGGTGCGGGAGACGAACGTGTAGCCGTCCGGCACGCTCCCGTCCTCGTTGAGCCCCACGTTGGCGAGGAAGCCGGGGGAGTAGGCGCGGTCCAGGTCGGCCTGCAGGCGGTCCGCGACCTCGGGGGCGTGGATCGTCGCGACGATCGTGTGACGCCGGGCCGTGTCGAACATGCCGTCGGAGCCCAGCGCCACCGCGTAGTTCGCCGCGGCGGACTGGGCGCCCTGGTCGGTGCGGGCGTAGCCCGTGGGGATGCCGGCGTTCTTGCCGTCCACCGGCTTCGTGCCGGTGGGGGCCGTGGGCTGGGAACGGGCGCCGTGGGGAGTGCCGCCGCCCTGGCCGCCGACTCCGCCCGGGGCGGCGGAGTCCGCGGGGGAGCCGCCGCCGCGGTTGGCGAAGGCGATGGCCGCGATGAGGAGCACGACGACGCCGACCACCGTGACGAGGTTGCGGCTGGAGCGCTGCGGGCGGCGGGAAGGGCCGCCCGTGCCGGGTACGGGCTCGGGGAGGCGGGTACGGGTCGGGGGCCCGTCCTGGCCGAGGCTCATCGGGGGCTCGCCCCCTCGGGGGTCATGGGGTGAGTGGGCATCAGCAGACAGCCTCGGGTGGGGTGCGGGGCCGGGACGGGCCCCTCGGGGACAGTGCGCGGGGGACGGGGTGGAGCCGACGTGTGGGTCGCTAGACCGCCATCCCGTAGACGATGGTGAAGAGCGTGCCGAGGGACCCGATGATGAACACGCCGGTCAGGCCGGCGATGATCAGTCCCTTGCCCTGCTCCGCACTGAAGGTGTCGCGGAGCGCCGTCGCTCCGATGCGCTGTTTGGCCGCGCCCCAGATCGCGATGGCCAGGCAGAGCAGGATCGCCACTGCCATGACCACCTCGATCATGACGCGCGCCTCGTTCCCAAGGGACCCGAAAGGCCCCCAGTCCGGGGCGATGCCACCGATGATGGTGTTGATGTCGCCCTTCTCGGCTGCCAGGAACATGAGAACTCACCACCACGCTAGATCAGTTGGCATCCTCGCCGGGGCGCAAGGAGCCAAGGTCTATCTTGGCGGAGGATGCCGCCGTCGTATGTCGACTCAGCGACTTTCTCAGCCATTCCCCCGTGTGATCCGGGCCGCAATCGTCAGACTGGACACACTGGCGTGCGATCCGGTGTTCGATGAGACGTTGTTGACTACTCTGTGTATCACGGTGGTGAGCGGAGGGCAACGATTGGCGGCGCTGCGGGTGGGGATGCTCCCGGAGGCCTGGCGTGCCGTCACTTTCCGCGTCGGGCAGGGTGGAGCGACGAAGGGGTGGGGCGGGTGACGGCGGCTTCGCGGACCGCGCGGAAGGCCTGGTTGGTGGCAGGGGTCGTGGGCGGCCTCTTCATGTCGTTCGTCATGCTGCTCGTCGTCGGCACGTTCCTGGTGGCGGCCAAGCTGACGGGCGGGGGCGGGGCGGTGACGCTCGCTCAGGGCGCCGTGCCGGCGGCGTACCAGAACCTGGTGCAGAAGTGGGGGAACCTCTGCGACGCCATCAACCCGGCGCTGCTGGCGGCCCAGCTCTACCAGGAGAGCGGCTGGAACCCGAGGGCGCAGAGCCCGGCGCAGGCGCAGGGGATAGCGCAGTTCATCCCCGGCACGTGGGCCACGCACGGCGTGGACGGGGACGGGGACGGGGACCGCGACGTGTGGGACCCGGCGGACGCCATCCCCTCGGCGGCCTCCTACGACTGCACGCTGGCCGGCTATGTCAAGGACGTCCCGGGGAACCTGACGGAGAACATGCTCGCCGCCTACAACGCCGGCGCGTACCGGGTCATCCGGTCCGGCGGGGTGCCGAGGATCCGGGAGACGCAGAACTACGTCCGGATCATCACGACACTGCAGAAGAGCTTCGCGGCCCCGGTGGGCCCGGTCGCACCGTCGCGGCAGGCGGCGGGCGCGATCTACTACGCGCAGCAGAAGCTGGGCACGAAGTACCTGTGGGGCGGGAACGGCACACCGGAGCAGGGTGGCCGGTTCGACTGCTCGGGCCTGACGAAGGCGGCGTACCACTCGGTGGGGATCGAGCTGCCGCGGGTGGCCAACGACCAGTGGAACGCCGGACCGCACCCCAAGCGGGACGAGCTGCTCCCGGGCGACCTGGTGTTCTTCGCGGACGACCTGACCGACCCGCGGTCCATCCACCACGTGGGGATCTACGTCGGCGGCGGCTACATGATCAACGCTCCCTACACGGGCGCGGTGATCCGCTTCGACAGGATCGACACCCCGGACTACATCGGGGCGACGCGTGTGACGGCGGCGGGCGCGGCGGCGGTGTGAGCCGCCCCGCGCCCCGCGCGCCGCGCCGCTGTGAGTGGACACCGGGCACCGGCATGCGGGAACGTGTCTCCCTTCGGTAACACCTTGGTGATCATCCGGTGGAGACCGGAACGGCGCGTACCGTGCCGCCCGTTGAAGGGTGGAGAATCGACCCCCACACGGACGTGCACGGGGGTGCGGCGGAAGAAGACAGTTAGGGGACTTCGGTGGCAGAGCTCTCGCTGGACGGCTCGAACCCCGACGTCAGCCTGCTCCGCGACATCAACGGATTCGCCAAGGACGCCCCGCGCTGGTTCGACCGCATGGTGGAGGGCGTCGGCGAGTACGGCCTGGTCCTGCTCATGGTGCTGATCGCCGGCTGGTGTTGGTGGCGCGTGGCGCGTCGCAGCGGCGCCGAGGCGCCGGCGGCCGTGGCGGGCGTGCTCTGGTCCGGGTTGGCGGCGGCGGTCGCGCTGGTGCTCAACGTCCCCTTGCGCAACTTCGTCGAACGGCCGCGTCCCTTCCTGGAACACAAGGGCATCGACGTCCTGGTGAAGGGGAAGACCGACTTCTCCTTCGTCAGCGACCACGCCACCTTGACGATGGCCGTCGCCGTGGGCCTGTTCATGGTCAGCCGCAGGTGGGGTCTGGCCGCCATCGCCGTCGCGCTGGCCGAGGGCTTCTGCCGCGTCTACATGGGCGTGCACTACCCGACGGACGTCCTGGGCGGCTTCGCCCTCGGGACCGCTGTCGCGCTGCTGCTCGCCCCGGCGGCGCTGGCCGCGCTGACCCCGCTGGCCCGGGCCGTGGCCGACTCGCGCCTGGGCTTCCTCGTGCAGGCGGCGCCGGGGCGGGCGGACCGCCGCCGGGGCGAGCCGTACCCGGAGCCGTCGGCGGTCGACAAGGACCTGGCGGCCTGACGTCCGCGGGCGCGCCCCGCACGTCCTACGCGTCGCACGCGGCGGGGCGGCCGGGCGGAGCGGTCAGAGCGCCTGCTGGAAGTCGAAGAGCCGCGCGGGGTCGTATCGGGTCTTCAGCCGGGTCAGGCGGTCGGCTGCTGAACCGTAGTAGGCGGTGCGCCAGTCGGTCAGTGAGGCGTCGGTGTAGTTCTGGTACGCCGCGCCGGAGGCATGGCGGCGCATGGCCGCGTGGAGCCCGGCGAGCCAGTTCGTGGTGCCGGGGGTCTCTATGTACTGGGCCAGGAAGCGCGAGCGCCGGTGGACGAAGGCGGTGGCCGTGGGCGAGACGCGGTTGACGGCGCCGCCGAGCGCGGTGAGCGAGACGCTGCCCGAGCCGGAGCGGAGCCCTTCCACCTGGGACAGCAGGGTCTGGATGCCGGTCTCGGACAGGGAGCGGTCGTAGAAGTCGGAGCGTGCCGTGTAGGTCTCCCTGCCGAGCCGGCCGGAGGGGCTGCGGCCTGGGGTGCTGCCGGGCAGGTGGCACTGGGCGGTGCTCAGGTTCGAGCAGCCGGCGTAGGCGAGGGCCGCGTCGAGGTAGGTGCGTGGGTGCAGGGAGACGCTTGTCGCGGAGGCGCCGATGCTGTCGGCGAGCCGGTCGACGGCGTTCGCGAGCCCGTCGCGCGAGGTGATGCCCACGGTGGCGATGCTGATCTGCGGGGACCCGGAGCCGGAGCTGTCCAGGTGCAGGGCCGACCAGATCTCGTCGGGCTGGGTGGGCCCCCACTCCTGCCAGGCGCGCAGGACGGCGGCGGCCTTGCTCCACGGCCAGGTCAGATAGCCGGTGACCACCTGGGGGGAGGCATGCGTGTCGAAGGTCAGCTTGGTCACCACGCCGAACTGGCCGCCGCCCGCGCCGCGCAGCGCCCAGAACAGATCCGGGTTCTCGTCGGCGTCGCAGCGCAGCACCTGGCCGTCCGCGGTGACGATCTCGGCGCCGGAGAGGCTGTCGCAGGTCAGTCCGTACGCGCGGCTGAGCACTCCGTGGCCGCCGCCCAGGGTGAGGCCGGATATGCCGACCGTGGGGCACGAGCCGGCCGGCAGGGTGCGCCCCCTCGAGCCGAGCCGGGTGTAGACGTCGATGAGCTTCGCCCCGGCCCCGATGGTCGCGGTGCCGCCGGACAGGTCGACCGAGGCCATGGAGGAGACGTCGAGGACGAGCCGGCCCTTGCCGCCGGAGTAGCCCGCGTAGGAGTGCCCGCCGTTGCGGACCGAGACGGGGACGCCGGTGCGGCGGGCGAAGTCCAGGCACGCGCGGATGTCCTCGGTGCCGGAGACGTACGCCACGGCGGCGGGGCGCTGACCGTCGAAGCGGGTGTTGTACAGCAGGCGGGCGGTGGCGTAGTCGGCGTCGTCGGGCAGGACGAGGCGGCCGTCCAGGGTGCGGCCCAGGGCCTTCCAGTCCGGGCGGGCGGTCGGCGAGGCACTGGCGGAGGGGCTCCCGCCGGCCGTCGTGGGGGCCCCCGGGGCACTGGGCGTGGGGCTCGCGGTGCCGGCAGGGCGACCGCCGCCCGGGCCGCAGGCCGCGGCCAGCCAGCCCGCGGCGGCGATGCCCGCGCCGCCGCGGATCACGGATCGTCGGTTCAACATGGGGCCTTCCGCTCTGTTCGCCCCCGTATGGTCGTCCATGAGGACGGCGGGGACGCGGTGTCCGGTTGCGGGTGGGGAGTGTGACGTACGTCGGACCGCGTCGGGCCCTGCGCGTGCCGTCTCAGCCCTGCTCGTGCTCGGCGGCGTCGCGGCGGGCGCGGTCGCGGGCGCGCCGGGCCGGTCCCCGCCAGCCGCAGACGCAGGTCGCGTGGGAGAAGGCGCCCTTCTCCAGGGTGGTCGCGCGGTGGGCGGTGGGGGGCGGATCACTCGGAGGCACCCCACAAAGCTACCGGCCGTGACGTGGTGCCCTGACCCTCGTTAAGCCCGACGACGTCCGAGGCGCGGCATGGTGCGGGGGGTTGGCGGAGATGGGGCAGCTCGGCCGGGCGACTGCGGCAGCCGTGGGTCTGGGGTTGTGCGTGCTGGCGGTGGCGGGCTGCTCGGTCAGTGGTGAGGCCGCCGAGGTGGACAGCGTGCCGGTGGACTCCGGGGACGCGCTGCGGCGGGCGGTGGACGCGCTGGTCGCCGAGGGCAGCTCGAAGATCCGTACGTCGATGGAGATGGCCAGCGGCGGCACGAAGATCGCCATCAGGGGCACCGGTTCCTTCGACTACGCCGGGCGGCGCGGCCGCATCCAGGTCGTCCTGCCGCCGGACGCGGCCGGGGACGTCGAGCACGCGCCGGTCACGGAGCTGCTGACGCCGGGCGCCCTTTACATGAAGAACCGCGGCGAGGGCGTCCCCGCCGACAAGTGGGTGCGGGTCGACACGACCCGGCTGCCGGACGGCAACCTCGTCACCGGCGGCGCGACCGATCCCCTGGTGGCCGCGGAGCTGCTGCGGGCGGCGCGGGAGGTGCGGCAGACCGGGTCGGAGACCCTGGACGGGGTGCGGGTGCGCCGCTACCAGGGGGTCACGGACATCGTGGACGCGGCTCGCGTCGCCT
This sequence comes from Actinacidiphila sp. bgisy167, assembly GCF_965342175.1. Lineage (GTDB taxonomy): Bacteria > Actinomycetota > Actinomycetes > Streptomycetales > Streptomycetaceae > Actinacidiphila. Next base: position 36,423 of record NZ_CBDRBL010000048.1, on the reverse strand, counting down.
CCCCGCTGGTGCGGGCGGAGCTCGCGGCCGCGGCGAAGGGCTTCACCGTGACCAGTGTGCCCTTCGACGCCTGGCTCGACGAGGAGGGGCGGCTGCGCAAGGTGCGGCAGCGCTTCACCTTCAGCAATGGCGCGGGCGCGGGGACGCGGAGCGCGCCGGCGCAGGTCACGGTGGTCTCGACGACCGGAATGTACGGTTTCGGTGCCCCGGTGCGGGTCATGCTGCCCCGAGGGACCGACATCTACACCGGGCAGATCGTTCCCGCGTCCGGCACCTGAGGGCCCGCCGGAATGGCCCGCACCGCCCCTGAGGGCTTGCCGGAAATGGCCCGTCTGTGTCATGCACGGACCGTGCACCGATCCCTACGCTGGGCGGGGAGGGAGGTGGTGCGCGTGGCGGTGTGGCTCCTGGACCAGGATGACCAGGTCCACGTGGCCCTCGCGGAGATCGAGCTGTGCTGCGAGCTGATGATCGCGGCGTCGGCGACGACCGAGGAACGGCTGAGTGCCGAGCGTATCGACGAGGTGCTGGACGTGTTCCCCCGCGTGCCCGCGCAGGGGACCAGGCGGTCGGCGGGGGCCGGTCGCTAGCTGCGGAGCAGCCGGGCTATGGCGGCCGTGGCCTCGGCCACCTTGTCGTCCGCCTCCGGTCCGCCCTTCGCCGCGGCGTCGGCGACGCAGTGCCGCAGATGCTCCTCCAGCAACTGCAGGGCGAAGGACTGCAGGGCCTTCGTGCCGGCCGACACCTGGGTGAGGATGTCGATGCAGTACACGTCCTCCTCGACCATGCGCTGCAGGCCGCGGATCTGCCCCTCGATGCGGCGCAGCCGCTTGAGGTGCTGGTCCTTCTGCTTGGCGTAGCCGTGCTGGTGCGCGTCGTGCCCGTGCTCCGGGGTGGCCCCGGCGGTGTCGACGTGCCCGGCGACGTCCGCCGGCGACTGCTGCGACTCCGCGGCGCCGCCGGTCTCGGTGACCGTCATGATGTTCCTCCTGCCCCCGATACCCCAGTCGGGTATATCGTACCCAATTCGCCCCGATGTGCGAGAGTGCCCGGAGAACCCCTGCTGGGGCGCACCCTTGACGATGAGCGACACTGTAGGACGCCGGTTAGTTGTGGCCGGATGATGCGCCTAGCATCAATGCGACCGAAACCGATGTATTCCGAGGACTTCACGTGCGCTTTCGTCTGACCCCCAGGGAGACGAGCTTCTACGACATGTTCGCCGCATCCGCGGACAACATCGTCACAGGGTCGAAGCTCCTCATGGAACTGCTCGGGGCCGATCCGGCCACGCGCTCGGAGATCGCGGAAAGGATGCGCGCGGCGGAGCACGCGGGCGACGACGCGACCCACGCGATCTTCCACCAGCTGAACTCCTCCTTCATCACGCCCTTCGACCGCGAGGACATCTACACCCTGGCGTCGTCCCTCGACGACATCATGGACTTCATGGAGGAGGCCGTCGACCTGGTCGTTCTGTACCAGATCGATGAGCTGCCCCGCGGGGTCGAGCAGCAGATCGAGGTGCTGGCCCGGGCGGCCGAGCTGACCGCCGAGGCGATGCCGCACCTGCGCACCATGGACAACCTCACCGAGTACTGGATCGAGGTCAACCGGTTGGAGAACCAGGCGGACCAGATCCACCGCAAGCTGCTGGCCCACCTCTTCAACGGCAAGTACGACGCCATCGAGGTGCTCAAGCTCAAGCAGATCGTGGACGTCCTGGAGGAGGCGGCGGACGCCTTCGAGCACGTGGCCAACACCGTGGAGACCATCGCGGTCAAGGAGTCCTGACCCCGGTGCAGACCTTCTCCCTGATCGTGACGGTCGGCGTCGCGCTCTTCTTCACGTACACCAACGGTTTCCACGACTCCGCGAACGCCATCGCCACCTCTGTGTCGACCCGGGCGCTGACCCCGCGGGCCGCGCTGGCGATGGCCGCGGTGATGAACCTCGCCGGTGCCTTCCTCGGCACCGGCATCGCGCACACCGTCAGCGAGGGCCTGATCGAGACGCCGCACGGGCAGACCGGCATGGCGATCCTCTTCGCGGGGCTGGTCGGGGCGATTGTCTGGAACCTGATCACCTGGTACTACGGTCTGCCCTCCTCCAGCAGCCACGCGCTGTTCGGCGGCCTGGTGGGCGCCGCGCTGGCCGGCGGGACGGACGTCCTGTGGTCCGGGGTGGTGGACAAGATCATCCTGCCGATGTTCCTGTCGCCGATCGTCGGCCTGGTCGTCGGCTACCTGGTGATGCTGCTCATCCTGTGGCTCTTCCGCCGGGCCAACCCCCACAAGGCCAAGCGGGGCTTCCGCATCGCGCAGACCGTCTCGGCGGCGGGGATGGCGCTCGGCCACGGACTGCAGGACGCGCAGAAGACGATGGGTGTCGTCGTCCTCGCGCTCACCATCGCCGACGTCCAGGAGGAGGGCGACGGCATCCCGCTGTGGGTGAAGTTCACCTGCGCCGCGATGCTGTCGCTGGGCACCTACGCGGGCGGTTGGCGGATCATGCGGACCCTCGGCCGCAAGATCATCGAGCTGGACCCGCCGCAGGGCTTCGCCGCGGAGACGACGGCGGCGTCGATCCTGTACACGACCGCCTACATCTTCAAGGCGCCGATCTCCACGACCCACGTCATCACCTCGGCCATCATGGGCGTGGGCGCGACGAAGCGGGTCAACGCGGTCCGCTGGGGCGTCGCCAAGAACATCGTGATCGGCTGGTTCATCACGATGCCGGCCGCGGCGGCGGTCGCCGCGCTGGTCTACGCCGTGGTGCACGTGGCCTTCGGCTGAGCCGGACGCGGCACGACACCGACACGACGAGCACGACGCAAACAGGCCCGCCCCCCCGTTCGGGGGGCGGGCCTTCGCCTTGCGGTGGCACCGCCATGCAGCACCGCAGGACGGCTCGGGACGGCCGCGGAAGCGATCGGCCGGCCGGTCGGTACGAAGCCGATCGGCCGACCGGTCGATCAGCCGAAGCGGCCGGAGATGTAGTCCTCGGTGGCCTGGACGGACGGGTTGGAGAAGATCCGCTCCGTGTCGTCGATCTCGATGAGCTTGCCGGGCTGGCCGACCGCCGAGAGGTTGAAGAAGGCGGTGCGGTCCGAGACGCGCGCGGCCTGCTGCATGTTGTGGGTCACGATGACGATGGTGAAGCGCTCCTTGAGCTCCCCGATCAGGTCCTCGATGGCGAGGGTGGAGATCGGGTCGAGCGCGGAGCAGGGCTCGTCCATGAGCAGGACCTGGGGCTCGACCGCGATGGCGCGGGCGATGCACAGACGCTGCTGCTGACCGCCGGACAGTCCGGAGCCGGGCTTGTTCAGGCGGTCCTTGACCTCGTTCCAGAGGTTGGCGCCGCGCAGCGACTTCTCGACGATCGTGTCGAGGTCGCCCTTCTTCTTGACGCCGTTGAGCCTCAGGCCGGCCGCGACGTTGTCGTAGACCGACATCGTCGGGAACGGGTTGGGGCGCTGGAAGACCATGCCGACGGTGCGGCGCACCGAGACCGGGTCGACACCCGGGCCGTAGAGGTTCTCGTCGTCCAGGAGGACCTTGCCCTCGACGCGGCCGCCGGGGGTGACCTCGTGCATGCGGTTGAGGGTGCGCAGGAAGGTGGACTTGCCGCAGCCGGACGGGCCGATGAAGGCCGTCACCGTGCGCGGCTCGATGTTCATCGAGATGTCGTCGATCGCCTTGAAGCCGCCGTAGTAGGCGGAGAGTCCGCTGACGTCGATTCGCTTGGCCATGGTGGTGATGCTCGCAATCCTGTGGTCGCTGATGTCGGCCGCGTCAGCGACCGGTCTTCGGGGCCTTCCAGCGCGCGATGCCGCGTGCCAGGAGGTTGAGGATCATGACGAAGGCGATCAGCACGAGTGCCGCCGCCCAGGCCCGGTCGTAGCTCGGCTCGTTGCCGTTCTGATACTGCTGGTAGATGTAGAACGGCAGCGAGGCCTGGGGGCCGTCGAACGGGTCGTTGTTGATCAGGTTGTTGCCGAAGACCAACAGCGCGATGGGGGCGCTCTCACCTGCGATGCGGGCGACCGCGAGCATGACGCCCGTGGTGATGCCGCCGATCGCGGTCGGGACGACCACCTTCACGATGGTGCGCCACTTGGGGACGCCGAGCGCCAGCGAGGCCTCGCGCAGCTCGTTCGGGACGAGCTTGAGCATCTCCTCGGTGGAGCGGACGACGACCGGCATCATCAGGATGGCCAGCGCCATGGAGCCGGCGAAGCCCGAGGGGCCGAAGCCGAGCAGGAGGTTCCAGGTCGACAGGATGAACAGACCGGCGACGATCGACGGGATGCCGGTCATGACGTCGACGAAGAAGGTCACGGCCGTGGCGAGCCGGCCCTTGCCGTACTCGACCAGGTAGACGGCGGTCAGCATGCCGATCGGGGCGGCGATGGCGGTGGCGATGCCGACCTGCTCCAGGGTGCCGATGATGGCGTGATAGACGCCGCCGCCCTCGCCGATGGTCAGCACGCCGTTCATGGAGTGCGTCAGGAAGGCGCCGTCGAGGATCTTGATTCCCCTGCTGACCGTGGTCTGGATCAGCGAGTACAGCGGGAGCGCGGCGAGGACGAAGGACGCCCAGATCACGCTGGTGGCGACCCGGTCCTTGGCCTGGCGGCGGCCCTCGACCACGGTGGCGATCACATAGCTGCCGAGGACGAACAGCAGGACGGCGATCAGACCCCACTGGAGCTTGCTGTCCAGGCCGGCGCCGAGGCCGATGCCGACGGCGAGCACGATCGCGCCGGCCGCGATGGCCAGCGGGGCCCAGTTCGGGAGACGGCGCTGGGCCAGGGCGCGCTGCGGCACCACGGGGGCGGAGCGCTCGTCTGCTACTGCGTGGCTCATGCGTTGGCCCCCGAGTATTCCTTGCGCCGCGCGACGATCGCGCGGGCGGCGCCGTTGACGAGGAGGGTGATGACGAAGAGCACCAGACCGGAGGCGATCAGCGCGTCACGGCCGAACTCGTCGGCCTCACCGAACTTGGCGACGATGTTCTGGGAGAAGGTGCCGCCGACCGGGTCCAGGATGTGCAGCGACAGGACGGGGGAGGCGGACAGCACCGTGGCGACGGCCATCGTCTCGCCGAGCGCGCGGCCGAGGCCGAGCATCGAGGCGCTGACGATGCCGGAGCGGGCGAAGGGGAGCACCGACATGCGGATGGTCTCCCAGCGGGTCGCACCGAGGGCCAGGGCGGCCTCCTCGTGCATCCGCGGCACCTGCCGGAAGACCTCGCGGCTGACGTTGGTGATGATCGGGAGGATCATGATCGCCAGCAGGATGCCGACGGTGAAGATCGAGCGGGCCGCGCCCTGCGGGTCGTCCTTGTCGAAGACGACGGTCCAGCCGAGGTACTTGTCCAGCCACATGTTGAGGCCGGTCAGGTGCGGCACCAGGAAGAGCGCGCCCCACAGGCCGTAGATGATGCTGGGCACGGCGGCGAGCAGGTCGACGATGTACGACAGCGGGGAGGCGACGCGGCGCGGCGCGTAGTGCGAGATGAACAGCGCGATGCCGACCGCGATCGGGACCGCGATGACCATCGCGATGATCGAGCTGACGATCGTGCCGTAGGCCAGCACGGCGATGCCGAAGACCGGCGGGTTGGCGCCGGCGTTCCACTCGAAGGTGGTCAGGAAGTTGCCGTGGTCCTTGGAGATCGCGTTGACCGAGCGGATCGTCAGGAAGATCGCGATCGACGCCATGATCAGCAGCAGCAGGATGCCGGAACCACGGGAGAGGCCCGAGAAGATTCTGTCGCCCGGGCGCGTGACAGTGGCCCCGGCCGGCTTCGCGGGCGGCGGTGGGGTGGGGGTCTGTGCGGTTATAGCCATCGGTCATTTCTCCGGTCTGGGTGGGGGATGGCTCCCCCGGCGGCGGTGCACCGGAAGTGCGGCGGCCCCGCGACATCACGTCGCGGGGCCGGCCGACTGGGTCAGGACAGGGCGTCCACGGTGGCGCGGACCTTCGTGGCGATCTCGGCCGGGAGCGGCGCGTAGCCGGCCTCGGCGAGGATCGACTGGCCCTCCTCGGAGGCGGTGTAGCCCAGGAAGGACTTGACCAGCGGCAGGGTCTCGGCCTTGTTGCCCTTGTCGCAGGCGATCTCGTAGGTCACCAGGACGATCGGGTAGGCGTTGTCGGCCTTGGTGGTGTAGGCGGCGGACATGTCCAGGGACAGGTCGGCGCCGGTGCCCACGACCTTGGCCTGCGCGATGCCGGCGGAGGCGTTGTCGGCGGTGGCCTCGACCGGGGCGGAGGCGCCGGTGTCGATCTTCACCGTCTTGATGCTGTTGGCGGTCGCGTAGGAGAGCTCGAAGTAGCCGATCGAGCCGTTGACCTGCTTGACCTGGGCCGCGACACCGGCGGACTTGGCAGCGGACTGGCCGCCCTTGCCCGCCCACGCCTTGGCGTGCTCGTACGGCCACTCGGCCTTGGCGGCGCCGTTGAAGTACTTGGTCAGGTTGTCCGTGGTGCCGGACTCGTCCTGGCGGTGGAAGGTCTGGATCTTGGTGCTGGGAAGCTTGGCGTCCGGGTTCAGCTTCTTGATGGCCGCGTCGTCCCACTTGGTGATCTTCGAGTCGAAGATCTTGGCCAGGGTGGGGGCGTCGAGGACGAGGTTGTCCACGCCGGCCACGTTGTAACCGATGGCGATGGGGCCGCCGACCATCGGGATGCTGATGCCGGTGCCGTTGGTGCAGATCTTCTTGGACGCCTCGACCTCTTCGGGCTTCAGCGGCGAGTCGGAGCCGGCGAAGCCGTCCGTGCCGTTGTTGAAGTCGACGATGCCCTCGCCCGAGGACGACGCCTTGTAGTTGATCTGGGCGCCGGAGCAGGCCTGCTGGTAGTTCCTGACCCAGGCGTCCATGGCGTTCTGCTGCGCCGAGGAGCCGGAGGCGAGGAGCTGGCCGCCCTTGTCCGCGCACTTGATGCTGCTGGACGACGTGGCGGGCGCCTTGCTGCCTTCGGCGCCCGGGCTCGTGTTGTCGTCCGAACCGCACGCAGTGAGCATGAGGGCACCGGAGACCGCGACCGCGCCGACGGCCAGGGCGCGGAGCCCGCTCTTACGCTGAAGCTTCACCTTTGGTGATTCCTTCCTGAAGCCCGCCGGTGGACGGCGAAGCAGAGGTATGGATTTCTGCATCCACCCGGCGGCTGCTCGCTCACCGGTAAGGCCGAAATTAGGCAGATCAGGTGAAGCGGTCGACGGCCGAGGGTGAACGCAAGGTGAACCTCGCATATCAGTGCGGTGCTCTTCGCGCGCCCAGTGGTGTACGTCTCAGCGTGCCACCCTCACAGGGCCGTTCCGCGGAGGAACGCGTCGAGGACGGCACGGTCCCGCTCGTGGGTGAGCCGGTTGCGCGCGGCGGTCGGCGGCAGCCACACCATACGGTCGACCTCGCGGCTGGGGGCGAAGGAACCCTCGCGCGCCTCGGCGGCCCAGTAGCGCACGATCTTCGTGCGTCCCTGCACGGGGTACGTGGTGGACGGCAGCTCCCGGCCGGGCACGCAGTCGAACCCGGTCTCCTCCTCGACCTCGCGGAGCGCACCGTCGAGCGCCGTCTCCCCGCGCTTGAGCTTGCCCTTCGGGAGCGACCAGTCGTCGTACTTGGGACGGTGGACCAGGGCGATCTCCAGGCCGCCGTCGACCGGCGAGCGGCGCCACAGCACCGCCCCGGCGGCGAGGATCGGGGTGCCGGCGGCGCCGGTGGAGGCGATGGCGGTGCTCCTTTCCGGGCTGCGGGTCGCGCGGGTCGTGCCGCGCCCGCGGGACGGGCTGGACGGGATCAGCGGCATCGACGGGTCGGGCGGTCGGGCGGCGGAACGCCGGCCGGCGCGGCGGGAGGGGCGGCCGGAGGGTCAGCGCGTCCACAGGTGGGCGAAGGCGTACCGGGCCGCCTCCACCTCCAGGCGCTGGTCGGCATGGAGCACCCCCAGCGCGTAGGCGGTCGCCGGGGCGATCCGCGGGGTGCGGGCGGCGGCGGTGACGGCGGCCGCGGCCTCCGCCGCCTCCCGCTGCTGCTCCAGCATCCGCGCCGCGGCGGCCAGCCGGGCGGTGGACCCTTCGTCGTACGCGGTGCCGCGGGCGAGGACCTCCTCGGCGTAGCGCCGCAGTCGCAGCAGGACCCGGACCCGGTTCCACGCGGCGTCCTCCCGTTCGGCGGGCGGTTCGCCGGAGAGCGAGGTGTGCAGTGTCCCGCCGTTGTACGGGTGCAGGGCGCGCGTCAGCGGCAGCGCGGCCGCGGCCTCGGCCAGACGGCTGTGGGCCTGCTCCGCCAGCAGCGGCAGCACGGAGGCGGCGGGCTCGCGCGCGGCCGGGGACAGCGGCACCTCGGAGGCGAGCACCGCCACCGCGTCCACGACCGCGTGGAAGCGCGAGGAGCCCACGGCCTGCAGGGCGGCGGAGTGCGCCCGGGTCCGGGCGAGGGTGAGCTGGCGCTCGAGCAGGGCGCCGGCCCGGGCGGCGCCCACGGCGAGCGGGCCGCCCCCGGCGCCGCCGCGCTCGCCGGCCTGCGACGGGGCGGGGGCGCGACGGGCCCCCGCGGCGTGCCCCGACGCGTGGGTGCCCGAGGTCGCCGACTCCGCGACCTCGGCAGGCACCGCGGCCGCGGTGGCGCCCGCGGTCCCGGCACCACGGGTCGCCGCCGCAGGGTCCGGCGCGCCGGACCCCGGCAGCCACGGGCCGAGGTCGTCGTCGGTGGGGACGGCACTGGCGGGAGGGCCACCGAGATCCTCGGCGGAGGCCAGCCGCTGGAGCGCGCCGATCAGCCGGGCGAGCCGGGCGGCGTGGCGGTGCTCGCGGCCGAGGGTTTCGGTGAGCCAGCCGAGTTCGACGCGCAGGGGGTCCGCCCAGCCGGGGTCGGTGAGCGACCCGAAGGTGTGCAGGGCGCCGGAGATGCGGCGGGCCGAGCGGCGCATCCGCCGCCCGGTCTCGGCGGTGTCGTCCGGGGGCCGGCCGGGTTCGCCCTCGCGTGACGCCAGCGCGCGCAGGAAGGCCGTGGCCTCGTCCCGCAGGTACTGACCGAGGACGGCGCCGGCCTCACGGTCGGTGAGCCCGCCGGACATCAGGCCGGTGGGCGTCGCTGCCGCGTCAGGGTGTCGCTGGGCCACGCCGGCGCCTCCGCGCTTCGATGAGCATCTCCTGTATGTGGGGCAGCGGACGCCCTTCGGCGTCCGTGCTGTGCCGGGTCCACTCCCCGTCCGGACCGAGCCACCAGGACGAGGTGGAGTCCGAGGTGCCGGTCTCCAGCAGCTGGTTCAGCGAGGTCCGGTGCGCCGGGTCGGAGACCCGGACCATCGCCTCGATGCGGCGGTCGAGGTTGCGGTGCATCATGTCGGCGCTGCCGAGCCACACCTCGGGGTCGCCTCCGTTGCCGAAGACGAAGACCCGGGAGTGCTCCAGGAAGCGGCCGAGCACACTGCGCACCCTGATGTTCTCCGAGAGGCCCGGCACACCCGGGCGCAGCGCGCAGATGCCGCGCACCCAGACGTCGACGGGCACACCCGCCCGGGACGCCCGGTACAGCGCGTCGATGACGGCCTCGTCGACCATCGAGTTGACCTTGATCCGGATGTACGCGGGCCGACCCTCGCGGTGGTGGGTGATCTCCGCGAGGATCCGCTGGATCAACCCGTCGCGCAGGCTGCGCGGGGCCACCAGCAGCCGGTTGTAGGTCTCGCGGCGCGAGTAGCCGGAGAGCCGGTTGAACAGGTGGGACAGGTCGGCGCCGACCTGCGGGTCGGCGGTCAGCAACCCGAGGTCCTCGTAGAGCCGGGCGGTCTTGGGGTGGTAGTTGCCGGTGCCGACGTGGCTGTAGCGGCGCAGGGTGTCGCCCTCCTGGCGGACGACCAGCGAGAGCTTGCAGTGCGTCTTCAGCCCGACCAGGCCGTAGACGACATGGCAGCCCGCCTCCTCCAGCTTGCGGGCCCACTTGATGTTGGCCTGCTCGTCGAAGCGCGCCTTGATCTCGACCAGCACCAGCACCTGCTTGCCGGCCTCGGCGGCGTCGATCAGGGCGTCCACGATCGGGGAGTCGCCGGAGGTGCGGTACAGCGTCTGCTTGATGGCCAGCACGTCCGGGTCCTGCGCGGCCTGCTCGAGGAACCGCTGCACGGAGGTGGAGAAGGAGTGGTACGGGTGGTGCAGCAGCACGTCGCGCTCACGCAGCGCCGCGAAGACGTCGGTGGCGTGCGCGGACTCGACCTCGGCCAGATCCGGGTGGGTGCCGCCGATGAACTTCGGGTACTTCAGCTCCGGACGGTCCTGCCCGGCGATCGCGAACAGCCCGGTCAGGTCGAGCGGCCCGGGCAGGGGAAAGACCTCGGCGTCCGCGATCTTCAGTTCCTGGGCCAGGGTGTCCAGGGCCTGCGGGGAGATCGACTCCTCGACCTCCAGGCGGACCGGGGGGCCGAAGCGGCGGCGCAGCAGTTCCTTCTCCAGTGCCTGGAGCAGGTTCTCCGCGTCGTCCTCCTCGACCTCCAGGTCCTCGTTCCGGGTCACCCGGAACATATGGCTGTCCAGCACCTCCATGCCCGGGAAGAGCTCCTCGAGGTGCGCGGCGATGACGTCCTCCAGCGGGACGAAGCGCTGCGGGCCGGCCTCGAGGAAGCGGGACAGGATCGGCGGGACCTTCACCCGGGCGAAGTGGTCGTGTCCGGAGACCGGGTTGCGCACGGTGACGGCCAGGTTCAGGGACAGGCCGGAGATGTACGGGAACGGGTGCGCCGGGTCGACGGCCAGCGGGGTCAGGACCGGGAAGATCTTGTTGCGGAAGAGGGTGAAGAGCCGGGCCTGCTCCTTCTCGGTGAGGTCGTTCCACCGGATGATGTGGATGTCCTCCTCGGCGAGCGCCGGGGCCACGTCGTTCTGGAAGCAGGCGGCGTGCCGGGCCATGAGCTCGCGGGCGCGGCTGAGGATGTTCTCCAGCACCTTGGTGGGCGGCAGGCCGGAGGCGGAGCGCTGGGCGACGCCGGTGGTGATGCGGCGCTTCAGGCCGGCGACGCGGACCATGAAGAACTCGTCCAGGTTGCTGGCGAAGATCGCGAGGAAGTTGGCCCGTTCGAGGAGGGGGGTGGCCGGGTCCTCGGCGAGCTCCAGCACCCGCTCGTTGAAGGCCAGCCAGCTCTGCTCGCGGTCCAGGAAGCGGTTCGGCGCGAGCTCGTCGCCTCTCCCCTCGTCCTCCGCGGCGCCGTCCGGGCGGCCGTCGCCGGTCTGCTGCGCGGGACGCGGCACCGGCGAGAGGACGTCCAGGCGCGCGGGTTCGGGGTGCAGGGGCGGGACGACGTGCGGCCGGCGGTAGGCGGGGGACTCCGCCGGGGTGTCGGGCGAGGCCGGGGCACCGGAGCCGGACCGCTCGGTCCGGGCATTCGTCGGGACGTTCATCGAGGCCATGAGTGCGAGCCCTCCTCCGGATCCGGCACGTCATTCACGTGGATGGTGGTGCGCGGAACCTGGCCACCGACCACGCCTCCATTGTCCCCGGCGCGCCGGGATACCGGCAGGTCGAGCGGGGGAAAGGGGGTCGGGGCGGGCGTCTGCATTCCCAGATGCTCGCAAGCGCGGTTGAATCACCGGTAACGGGCAGGTGGCGGTCAGGAAATCGCCGTGCATACCGGCCGTGACGTGGGGGTCCGCCACCGCGGGCCCGGCCGGGGGCCGGGCTGCGGGCGGAGGGTGCTCAGGTCTCCGTCCGGTACATCAGGTCGACCTCGTGCGTGGTGAAGCCGAGGCGCTCGTAGACGGCGAGGGCGGGGGCGTTGTCCGCGTCGACGTAGAGCATCGCGGTCGCCAGGCCGCGGTCGTGCGCGAGGTGGCGCAGCCCGATCAGCGTGAGCGCCCGGCCCAGGCCGCCGCCCTGCTCCTCGGGGTGGATGCCCAGCACATAGACCTCGCCGAGGTGCTCGCGCGTGTGCACCTTCGTCCAGTGGAAGCCGGCCAGCCGGTCGCCGTGGAAGGCCAGGAAGAAACCGGCCGGGTCGAACCAGGGTTCGGCCTTGCGGTCGTCCAGATCGCGCTGGGTGAGGCTGCCCTGCTCGGGGTGGTGCGCGAAGGCGGCGGCGTTCACCGCCAGCCAGGCGGCGTCGTCCTGACCGGGGACAAAGGTGCGCACGGTGACGCCGGCGGGGAGCGCGGGCTTGCTCAGCGGGGGCGCGCCGGCGTCCTCCCGCAGCGGACGGCGCAGTTGCCGCAGTTCGCGGAAGAGGGCGAGGCCGAGCAGCCCGGCCAGATGGCGGGCGGCGGGGTGGCCGCCGTGCGCCCACACCCGCAGCCGCTTGCCGGAGGCGGCGAGCAACGCGTGGCCGAGGGCGCGTCCGTGGCCCTGAGCGCGGTGCGCGGGGTGGATCACCAGCTCGGCGGCGGGGGCCTCGACCGGGTCGGCGTCCTCCAGTTGGGCGTACCCGACGAGCGCCTCCCCGCTCGTGACCAGCAGGTGGCGTACGCCCTCGCGGGCGCCGCCGCGCAGGTTCAGACGGCCCTGCTCGGAGACCGCGGCCTGGCCGTCGGTCTCCGCGGCTGCCTCGATCAGGGCCAGAACGGCGTCGGCCTGATCGGGGCCCAACTCGTCGAGGACGTCGATCCGGCGGGGGCTCACGGCCGTCTGCTGCGCGCTTGCGTCGGTCATGGGACCGAGCTTACGACCGCTTGGGCGTGCGCAGCGTCCACCGGCACCAGTGCCGCCGCACCGCAGGCCACGACCGACGCGGCAGCGAGAGCCGGCCAGTAGCCGCAGGCCGAGATCAGGGCGGCGCTCAACGGCGGGACGACGGCGGCGGTCAGATTCTGCCCGGTGTTGTGGACGCCGAGGGCGCGGCCGGACCAGGCCGGGCCGGCGCGTTCGGCCGTGGCGGTGAAGGACAGGCCGTTGGTGCTGGCGGTCACGCCCACGGCCAGGACGAGGGCGGCCGCCGTGAGCGGTGAGGGGAAGGCCGAGGTCAGGGCCGTCGCGGCGACCACCACGGCAGTGGCGGCGGCCAGTCGCCGCATCGGCCGCAGTCTGGAGCCGACCCGGTCCGACCAGCGTCCGGCGGCGATCCGCGAGCAGGCCCCCAGTACCTGCGCGACGGCGATCAGCCGGCCGGCTCCCACCGCGGACCAGCCGCGGGTGTCCACCAGCAGCACCAGGGCGAAGGCCCCGGCCGTGAACTGCGGTACGACCAGCAGGGCGCCGGCGCCGTGGATCCGCCACAAGGCGGCTGAGCCGCGGTAGGGGTTGGCGGCCGGGGCGGCCCCGGGGGCGGCCCGCGGGCGTACCGGGTCGGCGGCGAACAGCGCCACCAGGCAGGCGACGATGCCGCACACCGCGGCCAGGAAGGCGAAGGCGCCGCGCACTCCGGACCCTGCCGCGAGCAGGGGCATGGCGAGCGCGGCCGCTCCCATGCCCAGTGGGGTGGCGGTCTGCCGGATGCCCATGGCGAGTCCCCGCTCCTTCGGGGAGAACCAGCCCATGACGAGGCGTCCGCTCGCGGAGTACACCGAGGCCCCCGCCGCGCCGGCCAGCACGAGCAGCGCGCCCAGCGCCGCCCGGCCGCCTCCGGCGCCGACCGGGCCGGCGGCCAGGGCCAGCAGCGCGGCGGCGCCGCCGAGCCCGGTGGCGATGACGACGCGTTCGCCGTACCGGTCCGCGGCGGCGCCCCATGCGACGAGGGCGGCGACCAGTCCGGCGGTCGGGCAGGCGATGAGGAGCCCGATCTGAGGAAGGGTCAGGTGTGCGGTGTCCCGCAACGCGGGGGCCAGGTAGGGGATTCCGTAGACGAAGGCGCAGGCGGCGGTTTGGGCGCCGGTGCCCAGGGCGAGCATCAGCCAGCGGCGGCGCATGGCGCGCACCTCCTCGGTGGGTGGTGGGTCCCACTATGCCGCCGGTTTGAATGGCGAGACAGATCCTTTCAGGATGCGAGACACACTCCTGGCGGCCCGTCGCGAACCGATCAGCCGAAACCTGCCCGTAACCGCAAGGCCACTGACAACTACGCGCGTTGACAATAGGCTGCGCTCCGTCCTCCGCCTGTCCATCAACGTCCACGTCCAACGTCCACGTCCAAGGGGACCCATGTCAGTGACCCACCCGCGTCGCCGTGCCGCGCGCCGCGTCGCCGCAGCGACCGCCGGACTGGCCGCGGTCGGTGCGCTCGTCATAGCGAGCCCGACCGCCCAGGCCCACGAGACCCACCACGGAGGCAAGGGCCACGGCAACAGCGGCCGTACCGTCGACCTCCAGTTGCTCGCCGTCAACGACTTCCACGGCAACCTGGAGCCCCCGGCCGGTTCGTCCGGCCGCGTCACGGAGCTCCAGGCGGACGGCACCTCCAAGACCGTCGACGCCGGTGGCGTCGAGTACCTGGCCTCCAGTCTGCGCACCGCCCGCAAGGGGCAGGAGCGTTCGCTCACCGTGGCGGCCGGCGACATCGTGGGCGCCAGCCCGCTGCTGTCCGGCCTGTTCCACGACGAGCCCACCGTCGAGGCCATGAACAAGCTGGGGCTGGACGTCACCAGCGTCGGCAACCACGAGTTCGACGAGGGCAAGGACGAGCTGCTCCGCCTCCAGAACGGCGGCTGCCACCCGGTCGAGGGCTGCTACGAGAAGGGCCGCAAGTTCAAGGGCGCCGACTACCCGATCCTCTCGGCGAACGTCGTCGACGAGAAGACCGGCCGCCCGCTGCTCAAGCCCTACACCATCGAGAACGTCAAGGGCGTCCGCGTCGGCTTCATCGGCGTCACTCTCGAGGGCACCCCGAACATCGTCACCGCCGAGGGCGTCAAGGGGCTGAAGTTCCTCGACGAGGTCGAGACGATCAACAAGTACACCAAGGAGCTCAAGCACAAGGGCGTCAACGCCGTCGTCGCGCTGGTGCACGAGGGAGGCTTCCCCGCCTCCTCCGCGTACAACTACGACTGCGACGCGGGCGGTTCGGGCGCCGGCCTGTCCGGCCCGATCGTCGACATCGCCAAGCACACCTCGGCGGACGTCGACGCGCTGGTCACCGGCCACACCCACAACGCCTACGTCTGCACCATCCCCGACCCCAAGGGCAACGACCGCCTGGTCACCAGCGCGGCGTCCTTCGGCCGGCTCTTCACCGAGCTGGACATGAAGTACGACCTGCGCACGCACGACATCGTGCGCGCCTCGGTCCGGGGCTCCAACCACGTCGTGGACCGCACCCAGAACAAGGCCGCGGACATGACCTCGCTGATCAGCCGCTGGCAGACGCTGGCCGCTCCCGTCGCCGGCCGCACCGTCGGCTGGATCTCGCAGGACATCACCCGGGCCGGTGACGAGTCCCCCCTCGGCGACCTCATCGCCGACGCGCAGCTCGCGTACGCCAGGACCCTCGACCCCTCGACCGCGATCGCGCTGATGAACCCCGGCGGCATCCGCACCGACCTGGTGCACAGGGCCTCCGGCGGCGAGGGCGACGGAGTGGTCACCTACGCCGAGGGCTTCGCCGTCCAGCCGTTCAGCAACACGGTCAACCTGCGGACGCTGACCGGCGCCCAACTGGTCACCGCGCTCCAGCAGCAGGTCAGCGGCAGCAACGAGGCCGCCCCGAAGATCCTCCAGGTATCGGCCGGCCTGACCTACACGCTGGACCTCACCAAGACCGGCGCCGCCCGCGTCGTGACCGACTCGATCCGCCTGAACGGCGCCCCGATCGACCCGGCCGCGAGCTACCGCGTCGCGATGAACTCCTTCCTCTCCGGCGGCGGTGACGGCTTCGGCGTGCTGGCCGAGGGCACCGGCGAACTCGTCGGCGGCGACGACCTGGCCGCGCTCAACGCCTACCTGACCGCCAACTCCTCGGCCTCCGCGCCGCTGGCGGCCCCGGCGGCGGACCGCATCACGATCGTCCGGTAGGGACGAGGCGGAGCGGGCAGGTCCCGCGCACACACGCACCGCACCGGGGGCGGCCGTCGGCAGCGACGGTCGCCCCCGGCCGTTCCCGGTCGCCTCCGATCGCCCCCGGCCGTCCGTACACGCCCCGCTCTTCCGCCGCCCGTAGGCGCTCCCTACCCTGGGGGACATGGCGACTACGCAGCGGCGGCGGTTCAGGTCCGGCGCGGTGATCCTGGGCGGCATGGGTGTGCTGGCCGCCGCCCTGGCCGCGTGCGGCTCCGACCCCGACAAGCGCTGCGTCGACCCGGACACCTACCGGACGCTCCCGGCCAAGGAGTGCGACGACGACAACGGCAAGGGCAGCTACTACTACGGCGGCAAAGTCCGGAACGGGAAGGCCGAGGGCGGCAGCTTCGACAAGTCGTCGGTGAAGACCGGGGGTTTCGGCGGCCACGGCTCGGACCACGGGTCCGGCGGCGGCTGATGCGGCGGCACGTCGTCGAGCCGCGCCCCGGCTGGCAGCGGATCGTCGAGGACCAGGGCGTCGTCTACCCGCTGACCCGCCACCCCGACGGGTCCTTGCGGCCCTACTGGGACGAGAGCGGCTACTACGAGTTCTCGCTCCCGGAGGTCGAGGCCCTGGAGGAGACCGTCGAGGAGCTGCACGCCATGTGCCTCGCCGCCGCGGAGCACATCGTGGCCGAGGACCGCTTCCGCGAACTCGGCGTCCACGACCCGCGCCTGGCCGGGCGGATCGCCGAGTCCTGGCGACGGCGCGCCGAACTCCCCTCCCTCTACGGCCGTTTCGACCTGCGCTACGACGGGACCGGCCCGGCGAAGCTGCTGGAGTACAACGCCGACACCCCCACCTCCCTGGTGGAGGCGGCCAGTGCCCAGTGGTTCTGGATGGAGGACCGTTTTCCCGGCGCCGACCAGTGGAACTCCCTGCACGAACGCCTCGTCGACGCGTGGCGGCGTCAGGCTCCGCTGCTGCCGCCCGGCCCGGTGCATTTCGCGCACACCGAGGCCGACGAGCTCGGCGAGGACCTGATGACGGTGGCGTACCTGCGGGAGACCGCCGAGCAGGCCGGCCTTCGCACCCGCGCCCTGTCCGTCGAGGAGATCGGCTGGGACGCGCTGTCCGGTCGCTTCGTCGACGACCGGCTGCGCTTCATCCGCAGCTGCTTCAAGCTCTATCCCTGGGAGTGGCTGGCCTCCGACCCCTTCGGCGGCCATGTCCTGGACACCCTCGACAACGGCGGCGGCACCGGCACCACCTGCTGGATCGAGCCCGCCTGGAAGATGCTGCTGTCCAACAAGGCGCTCCTGGCCGTCCTGTGGGAGCTCTACCCGGGCCACCCCAACCTCCTCGCCGCCTATCTCGACGGTCCCCGCGAACTCGCCCGGACCACCGGCTGGGTCGCCAAGCCGCTGCTCGGCCGCGAGGGCGCCGGCGTCACCGTGCACCGGGCGGGCGAGACCGCCGCGCCGCGCGCCGAGGAGCCCTGTTGCTACCAGGAACTGGCCCCGCTGCCCGCGTTCGACGGCAACCACGTGGTGCTCGGCGCGTGGGTCGTGGCGGACGAGCCGGCCGGGCTCGGCATCCGCGAGTCGGCGGGTCTGGTCACCGACACGTACGCGCGCTTCCTGCCGCACGTGATCCGCTGAGCGGCGGCGACGCCGGGCGTCGTCCGCACCGCCGGCCCGGGCCGGCTGACGCCGCTCGAAGCCGGAGGCCGGCCCGTCCCGTCCCAGGCCGCCTGGGGGCACGGACCGTCACGTCGTCGGCGCCCGGTCAGGTGATCCCCGGCTCCCGGTCAGGCAGTCGGCGGCGTTCCGGGTGGGGGCCCGGGCGGCGTCGCGGGCGGCGGGGTCTGCGCCCCCGGCAGCCGGACGACCGCCACGGTGCCGCCGTCCTGCGCGGGGTGCAGGGCGACCGTGCCGCCGAGCTGCTGCACCGTGCGGGCCACGATCGACAGGCCGAGGCCCGAGCCGGGCAGGCTGCGGGCGGAGGCCGAACGCCAGAAGCGCTCGAAGACGTGCGGCAGGTCCTCCGACGGGATGCCCGGGCCGTGGTCCCTGACCGTCAGCTCGCCGCCGTGCAGGTCGACCTCGACCGTTCCGGCCGGCGGGCTGAACTTCACGGCGTTGTCCAGTAGGTTGATCACCGCCCGCTCCAGAGCGGAGGGCTCGGCCCGCAGGTACCAGGGGGCCAGCTCCGCGGTGATCTTCAGGTCGGGGCCGGTGCGCCGCCGGGCCCGCTCCAGCGCGGCCTCCACGACCTCGTGGAACGCCACGGTCTGCGGAGGCGCGCCGCCGTGGGCCGCGTCCGGCCGGGACAGCTCCTGCAGATCGCCGATGAGCGCCGCCAGTTCGCCCATCTGCGCCTTCACCGAGAGCATCAGTTCCCGGCGGTCCTGCGGGGGCAGCTCCCGGCCGGTCAGCTCGCTGCGTTCGAGCAGCTCGATGTTGGTGCGCAGGGAGGTGAGCGGGGTGCGCAGCTCGTGCCCGGCGTCCGCGATGAGCTGCTGCTGCAGCACACGGGAGGAGGACAGGGCGGCCGTCATGGCGTTGAAGGACGCCGACAGCCGCGCGATCTCGTCGCGGCCCTCGACCGGGATGCGGACGTTCAGGTCCTCGGTGCGCGCCACATGCTCCACGGTGTCGGTGAGCCGGTCCACCGGCTTCAGCCCCGCGCGGGCCACGCCCAGCCCCGCCGCGCTCGCGCCGAGCACCCCTATGCCGCTGACGGCCAGCAGGATCAGGGCGAGGGTGTTCAGCGGCCCGGTCACCTCGCTGAGCGGGCGGCCGACCGAGATCGCCGCCTGCTCCGTGCGCTGGCGGGGGTACTCGATCTGCGCGGGCCGCGTCAGCACCCGCATCCTCGTGCCGTCCCGCGTGGTCACGGTCTGCAGGGACTGCGGTGAGTCGCCCCGGACCACGGCGAGATCCGCCGCGGTCACCGGCAGCACCTCGTCGCCGAGCACCCAGCAGCCCGTGCCGTTCTCGGTGACGAGCAGCACGGAGGAGTGGTTGGGGTTGAAGGAGAGCGGCCCGTTGTCCACGTCCGTCCGGGGCCGGCTCAGGCACCCGTAGTCGCCGAGCACGCTCCGGGCGGCGGGGGCCGCGTTGCCCGGCGAGCTCAGCGACTCGTCCAGCTGGTCCATCAGCTGCTTCTCCACGATGAACCAGCAGGCCAGCGCGCACGCCGCTACCGCGACCGCCACGGCGGCCGCGGTGAGGATGGCCAGCCGGGAGCGCAGCGGAAGGGAGCGGAAGCGCGGGATGCGCGGCATCAGCCCTTGCCCTCCGCGGAGCGCAGCACATAGCCGACACCCCGTACGGTGTGGACCAGCCGGGGCAGGCCGCCGGCCTCGGTCTTGCGCCGCAGGTACATCACGTACACGTCCAGGGAGTTGGAGCTCGGCTCGAAGTCGAAGCCCCAGACCGCCTTGAGGATCTGCTCGCGGGTGAGCACCTGGCGCGGGTGCGCGAGGAACATCTCCAGCAGGGTGTACTCGGTGCGGGTCAGCTCGACCGGCACGCCGGCCCGGGTGACCTCGCGGGTCGAGGTGTCCATCCGCAGGTCCGCGAAGGACAGCACGCCCTCCTCGGCGTTGTCGCCGCCCGGCAGCGTCGCGTACGCGCTGCGCCGCAGCAGCGCCCGCAGCCGGGCGAGCAGCTCGTCCAGTTCGAAGGGCTTGACGAGGTAGTCGTCGGCACCGGCGTCAAGACCGGTGACCCGGTCTCCGACGGTGTCCCGGGCCGTGAGCATGAGGATCGGCGTGGTGGTGCCGCCGGAGCGCAGCCTGCGGGCGGTGGTGAGGCCGTCCATGCGCGGCATGAGGACGTCGAGGACGATCACGTCGGGCCGGTAGGAGGCGACCTGGTCCAGGGCGGCCAGGCCGTCCTCCGCCAGCTCGGTCTGGTATCCCTCGAAGGCGAGGCTGCGCCTGAGTGCTTCACGGACCGCGGGCTCGTCGTCCACGATCAGGACACGGGCGGGGGCCTCGCCGTTCTCGCCGGGGCTCATGCTCTTCCACCTCACGGGATGAGGGTCGGGGGCGGTGGGCGCCGCCGGGGGTCCGGCGGGGTGCCCGGTTCTCAGCCTTGCACGGCGGCGAGGCGGTGGGCCGCAATCGCCCGGCGGGCGTAGCGGCGCGCGTAGCGGCGGGTGGTCGCGATCTCGGGCTCGCGGGCGGCCGGCTCCCGGTAGGGGATCAGCGCGCGGTCGGCGGGGCCGGACGGGACGCCGGCGGGGTGGCGGGAGGTGCTGAGGAAGACGTTCATGGTGCCCACTTCCCTTCGAAGCGGTGCGGTCAGCTGTCGCTGCCGCCGTTGCGCAGGGTGCCGAGGTCTGCCTTCACGGTGTTCACCGGGATGGCGAAGCCGAGGCCGACGCTGCCCGCCTGACCGGTGGCGGAGGCGGCGGCCGAGTACATGGCCGAGTTGATGCCGATGATCCGGCCGCTCATGTCGATCAGGGCGCCGCCGGAGTTGCCGGGGTTGAGCGAGGCGTCGGTCTGGATCGCCTTGTACGTGGTCGTGGAGGGTCCGACGTCGCCGTTGAAACGGCCGCCGCCGAACTCGAACGGCCACCCGCCGGCGCCGGCGCCGGGCCGCTGCCGCTGCTGCCCCTCGCCGGTGGACACGGTGACGTCGCGGTCGAGGGCGGAGACGATGCCGCTGGTGACGGTGCCGGAAAGACCCTCGGGGGAGCCGATGGCGACGACCTGGTCGCCGACCTCGACCCGGCTGGAGTCGCCCAGCGACGCCACCGGCAGGCCGCTCACGCCCGCGGCCTTCACCAGCGCGAGGTCCTTGCCGCTGTCGGTGCCGAGGACGTCGGCGGTGACCGTCCTGCCGGAGCTGAAGGTCACCTTGACCGAGGCCGCACCGGAGACGACGTGGTTGTTGGTGACGATCTCACCGTCGCCGCTGACGATCACACCCGAACCGGTGGACTGCCCGGCGTCGGAGGTCGCGCTGATCTCCACGATGCTCGGGCCGACGGCGGCGGCCACGGCCGCGACCCCGGTGCTGCCGGAGCTGCTGGCGCCGATCACCTTGGTGGCGGCGCCAGCCGCGGAGGTCGCGGTCGTCGCCCGCCCCACCAGGGCCGCCGCCCCACCGCCGATCAGCGCGGAGACCAGCGCCACGGAGGCGACCAGCGCCACGGGTCGGCGGCTGCGGGGCTGCGGCTGGGCCGGCGCGGCGGCCGGGTGCGGCGCAGGGGGCTGGGAGAAGGGACGCGGCTGGGCGTAGGGCGCCGCGTGCCCGTACGGGACGTGCGGCTCGTACGGAGGCCGGGGCGGGTACCCGCCGGCGCCGGGGGACTGCTGCGGCTGCCGCGGGTCGTGGGCGTCGTCGCGACGGGTGCTCTCGTTCATGTCTATGACTGTGCTCACCGAACATGAGAGCTTCCTGAGCGTGACCTGAGAACCGGGGCAGAGTTCCGTATGCCCGATATAAACAACAAAGCGGCAGGTCAGGGCCAGGGCTGATACGGCCCGCACAGACCGCCGCCCGCGGGCCGGCGGATCGGTCGGGGCGGGCCGGTCGGGTGGCGGTCAGTGGCAGCCGCAGCTGCGCCGCACGACCAGCCGGGACGGGAACTGCCGCAGCCGCTCGCGCCTCGAGCCGGAGACCCGCAGCCCGTCGTCCAGCACCAGGTCCAGCGCCGCACGGGCCATGGCCTCGCGGTCCGAGGCCACCGTCGTCAGCGGCGGGTCGGTGAGCGCCGCCTCCTTGACGTCGTCAAAGCCGGCCACGGCCAGCTCGCCCGGCACGTCGATGCGCAGTTCGCGGGCCGCCCGCAGCAGGCCGATGGCCTGGTCGTCGGTCGCGCACACGATGGCGGTGGGCCGGTCGGGCCGGGACAGCAGCTCCAGGCCGACCTCGTAGGCGTCGTAGCGGTTGTACGGGGAGGAGTACAGACGGCCCTCGACGGGGATGCCGGCCTCCTGCATGGCGCGGCGCCAGCCCTCGATGTGGTCGGTGACGGGGTCGCCGTGCTTCGGGGTGATCTCGGTGCCGCCGAGGCAGGCCACGTACGCGTGCCCGTGCTCCAGCAGGTGCCGGGTGGCGAGCTGGGCGCCGCCGACGTCGTCCGTGACGACCGCGACGTCGTCGATCGCCTCGGGCCGCCGGTGCATCAGCACCACCCGCGCGTCCCAGGCGTCGATCTCCACCGCGGCGTGCTCGCTGAGGCCCTGGCTGATGAGGATCAGCCCGGAGACCCGCATGCCGAGGAAGGCGCGCAGATAGTGCACCTCGCGCTCGTCGAGGTAGTCGGAG
Organism: Actinacidiphila sp. bgisy167; assembly: GCF_965342175.1. Taxonomy (GTDB): domain Bacteria; phylum Actinomycetota; class Actinomycetes; order Streptomycetales; family Streptomycetaceae; genus Actinacidiphila. Next base: position 14,273 of record NZ_CBDRBL010000048.1, on the reverse strand, counting down.
TTGCCGACCAGCACCATCTTGCCGCGCTCGGCGGCCGCCCTCTCGACGGCGTGCGCCATCTCCGCGAAGAACGGCTGCCGGGCGTCCGGCACGATCAGCCCTATGAGGTCCGTACGGCGACTCGCCATGGCCTGGGCCACCCGGTCCGGGCGGTACCCCAGCTGCTTGATCGCCGCGAGGACACGCTCGCGGGTGGCCGGTGCGACCGGCCGGGGTCCGTTGTTGATGACGTAGCTGACGACCGCGGTCGAGGTCCCCGCCAGCCTGGCCACATCGTCACGCGTCACCTTTGCCACGGGCTGAGTCTACGCGGGTACACCCGTGCGACCCACCGTCTGTCCACGGGCGTGACCACCGCGTGATCAGCCCGAGGTCACGCGCCTTGGGAGCCGGTTCCGGCCGCCTCCTGCGCCGGCGCGGGCGCCGGTTCCTGCTCGGTCCGCGCGGAGGCCGCCTCGGGCTCCGTCCGCTCGCCCTTCTCCGGGCTGACGAAGCGGTAGCCGACGTTGCGGACGGTGCCGATCAGGGACTCGTGCTCGGGCCCGAGCTTGGCGCGCAGCCGCCGTACGTGCACGTCCACGGTGCGCGTGCCGCCGAAGTAGTCGTAGCCCCAGACCTCCTGCAGCAGCTGGGCGCGGGTGAAGACCCGGCCCGGGTGCTGCGCGAGGTACTTCAGCAGCTCGAACTCCTTGAAGGTCAGGTCCAGCACCCTGCCCTTGAGCTTGGCGCTGTACGTGGCCTCGTCCACCGACAGGTCGCCGTTGCGGATCTCCGCCGGGCCGTCGTCGACGACGATCTGCTGGCGGCCCATCGCCAGACGCAGCCGCGCCTCGACCTCCGCGGGCCCGGCGGTGTCCAGCAGGACGTCGTCGATGCCCCAGTCCGCGGTGACGGCCGCGAGGCCGCCCTCGGTGACCACCAGGACCAGCGGGCAGCCGGGCCCGGTGGAACGGAGCAGTTGGCACAGCGAGCGGACCTGCGGCAGGTCGCGGCGTCCGTCGACGAGGATCACGTCGGCGCCGGGGGTGTCCACCAGCGCGGGGCCCTCGGCCGGGGCCACCCGTACGTCGTGCAGCAGCAGCCCGAGGGCGGGAAGCACCTCGGTGGACGGCTGGAGCGCGTTGGTCAGGAGGAGGAGAGAGCTCACCGGCTGCTCCTGTCGTGCATCGTCCGGTCATGCGTGTTCCGCTTGCCCATTGCGACCCTCCTCGGTCCCTGCGAGGACGTGTGCGCGCCGACCTGTGCCCTCCGGCGGGCCGGAAAGCACGAAAGGACCCGGGGGCGACGCTGCCCGGATCCTCTTGACCAAAGAGAATAGCCCACATGGAGTCCGTGAGTGAGCCCCTCGTCGTGCGCTCGTGTGCGCCGTCGATCGTTTCCGGTGGGTTGCGTGCGGTGCTGACGGCCGAGGACCGGGTGCCCATCGACGCCGCGTACCTGCCCGGAGCGACGCCCGGAGGTCCGGCGATCGTCGTGGCGCACGGCTTCACCGGCGCCCTGGAGCGGCCCGCCGTGCGGCGGGCGGCGCAGATCTTCGCCCATGCGGAGGGCGTCGGCGGCGTGGTGACCTTCTCCTTCCGGGGGCACGGCCGTTCCGGCGGACGCTCCACGGTCGGCGACCGGGAGGTCCTCGATCTGGAAGCCGCGGTGCGCTGGGCCCGGCGGCTCGGGCACCCGGCGGTGGCGTCGGTGGGCTTCTCCATGGGTGGTTCGGTCGTGCTGCGGCACGCGGGGCGCAAACCGGCGCAGGACGGGGCGCACGTCGACGCGGTGGTCTCCGTGAGCGCGCCCGCCCGCTGGTACTACCGGGGTACGGCGCCGATGCGCCGCGTGCACTGGGCGATCACCCGGCCCGTGGGACGCCTGGTCTCCCGAGGGGTGCTGCACACCCGTATCCACCACAAGGACTGGGACCCCGTGCCCGTGCCCCCGGTCGAGGCGGTGCGCTCCATCGCGCCCACACCGCTGCTCGTCGTGCACGGCGACCGCGACGGGTACTTCCCGCTCGACCACCCGCTCTCCCTGGCTGACGCCGCGGGCGGCGCCGCCGACCTGTGGATCGAGCCCGGGTTCGGCCACGCCGAGAACGCCGCGCCGTCCGCCCTCCTGCGCCGCATCGCCGGGTGGACGGCCGAACGGGCCGGCCAGGCCCGGCCGCCCCGCTGACCCGGCGCCCGGGCCCGGCCGCCGCGCGGCGGCCGGGCTGCGCCATCATGGACCGCGGGAGGACAGGCACCGGCGAACGGAAGGACCGCTATGGCGGCACACGGAACCATCCGGTACTGGGCCGCGGCCAAGGCCGCCGCCGGCGCCGCGGAGGAGCCGTACCGGGAGGGCACCCTCGCCGAGGCGCTGGACGCGGCGCGCGAGCGCCACGCGTCCCGCCCCGAGTTCGCCCGCGTACTGGCCAGGTGCTCGTTCCTGGTCGACGGGAACCCCGTCGGCACCCGCGACCACGCCGGGGTCCGGCTGGCGGACGGCGGCACCGTCGAGGTGCTCCCGCCGTTCGCGGGAGGATGAGCACGTGACCGACACCCACGACTGGTATGACCGCGGCGCGGGCCCGATGCCCGCGCACGACACCACCGCCGTCCTCCCGCCCGCCGCGGACGCACCGCAGCCGCCTTCCGGCGGCGGCCGCGCCGCCCGCCGCCGCCAGGCTTCCCGCACCGGCTCGCCGATCATCGCCCCCGGCATGCAGCCCGCCCTCGTCACGGCCGCGCTGGCGCTCCTGCTGGCCGGCGGCGTGCTGCTGGGCCGTCCCGCGCTCGCCGCGGCGGGGGTGCTGCTGCAGGCGGTCACCGCGGCCGGCTGGTTCCGGCTGAACGGCATGTGGCCGGCCCGGCAGGGCATCGTGCTGGCCTTCCTGGCGGGCGTCACCGCCGAGGTCGCGGTGCTGGCCGGCGGGGCGCAGAACGCGCCGTCGGTGATCATCGGCACCCTCGGCGTCTGGCTGCTGCTCGTCCTCGTCCTGCAACTGCGCCACCGCGGCAGCGCCGAGGAGCGGCTCTCCTCGCTGACCGCGACCGCCGCCTCGACGCTCCTGACGATCCTGGCCACCGGCTTCCTGGCGACCACGGCGGACCCGCGGGGCGCCGACGCCGTCGTCACCGCGGTGGCCGCGGTCGCCGTCGCGACGCTCGCCCGCGCGATCCCGCTGCCCGGGGTGGTCTCCGTCCTGGTGGCGCTCGCCGCGGCCACCGGCGCCGGCATCGCCCTCGGGCGGCTGGAGACCTCCGACGCGGCCCTGATCGCGCTCGCCGCCGGGGTCTGCGCGCTGATCGGCCTGCGGGTGGCCAGCTACGACTTCCCGTCCCGGTTCGTCCACTTCACGGCTGGTGTGGCGCTGCCGCTGACCGCCGCCGCCCCCGCCGTCTATGTGATGGCCCGGGTCCTGCTGGGCTGAGGCACCCACTAGGGTCGGGGTCCGAACACCGACTCGGGGGTTGGCCCATGCGTGCTGTCCGGATCCTGCTCGTCCTCGTCGTGGTCCTCGGCGGTTTGTTCGTCGCCGCGGACCGGATCGCCGTGCACTTCGCGGAGTCCGAGGCGAAGGACCGGGCGCAGCGGACGCTGGGGCTCGACTCTCCGCCCGGCATCGAGATCCGGGGCTTTCCGTTCCTCACCCAGGTGCTGGCCGAGAAGCTGGACGACGTCGAGGTGACGGCGGACGACGTGCGGGCCGGCGCCGGGGACCAGTCGCTGAGCGTCGCCCGCTTCCAGGCCGACCTGCACGGGGTGAGCCTGGGCAGCGGCTTCAGCAGCGCGGTCGCCGATACGGCCGAGGGCACCGCCCTCGTCAGCTACGAGGATCTGGCCAAGGCCGCCCCGCGCGGTGTGACGATCGGCTACGGCGGCGCCTCGGCGAACGGCGAGGGCCGGGTCAAGGTGGGGGTCGAGGTCTCCACCCCGGTCGGCACGATCAAGCGCAGCGTGGTCAGCGAGGTCAGCCTGACCGACAAGGGCGGCATCAAGCTGACCGCGGGCACGATACCGGGGCTGGAGTCGCTGCCCCCGGCCGTGGAGGACCTGATCCGCGAGCGGATCGACTTCTCCCGCGCCCTGTCGGGCCTGCCGCAGGGCATCGAACTGACCTCCGTGACCGCGACCGCCGACGGCGTCAGCATCGCGGCGACCGGCAAGAACGTCGTTCTCGCCCAGTGACGCCGCGTCCGCCCGCGCCGCCGGCGCGGGCGGGGCGGACCCCCGTGACCGCCGCGGAGGTCACGGCCCGGCATTCGCTCCGTATCCCGCATCACGGACAATCTCATCTCGGGATACGGACCGCCGGTGACACCGGCCGGTCCCCTTCCCTACGATCGAGCCCATGAAGCGACAGGCGGATCTCACGAAGCGGCGGGCAGTCGACCTGTGCCGTGTCGCCGCCATGCTCTGTCGCGTTCCCTAAGGGCCCCTGCGCCGTCCGCCGGCGCAGCGCGCAGGCCCCACCCTTTTCCGCGCAAGGCCGCGACGCGCCCGTGCGGCGCAGTCCGGCATCCGTGCGCACCCGTCCGTGCGCCGAGACATCCGCAACTGCCCCGGAGGAGACAGCAATGAGCCGCAGTGACGTCCTGGTGGACGCCGACTGGGTCCAGGCCCGGATCGACGACCCGAAGGTGGTCATCGTCGAGGTCGACGAGGACACGTCGGCGTACGACAAGAACCACATCAAGAACGCCGTCCGGATCGACTGGAAGCAGGACCTCCAGGACCCGGTGCGCCGTGACTTCGTCGACCAGGCCGGCTTCGAGAAGCTCCTGTCGGCCAAGGGCATCGGCAACGAGGACACGGTCGTCCTCTACGGCGGCAACAACAACTGGTTCGCGGCCTACGCCTACTGGTACTTCAAGCTGTACGGCCACGAGGACGTCAAGCTCCTCGACGGCGGCCGCAAGAAGTGGGAGCTGGACTCCCGCGACCTGGTCGACGGCTCCGAGGTCCCCGTCCGCCCGGCCACCCAGTACAAGGCCAAGCCCCAGGACACCTCCATCCGCGCCTTCCGCGACGACGTCGTGGCGGCCATCGGCAGCCTGAACCTCGTCGACGTCCGCTCGCCCGACGAGTTCACCGGCAAGCTGCTCGCCCCGGCCCACCTGCCGCAGGAGCAGTCCCAGCGCCCGGGCCACGTGCCCACCGCCCGCAACATCCCCTGGTCGAAGTCGGCCAACGACGACGGCACCTTCAAGTCGGACGCCGAGTTGAAGGAGCTGTACCAGAACGAGGGCGTGGACCTGGCCAAGGACACCATCGCCTACTGCCGCATCGGCGAGCGCTCCGCGCACACCTGGTTCGTGCTGCACGAGCTGCTCGAGCAGCCCAACGTCAAGAACTACGACGGTTCCTGGACCGAGTACGGCTCCCTCGTCGGCGTGCCGATCGAGCTCGGCGCCGCGAAGTAAGCCCACGAGACCGACCCCCGACCGGGAGGAATCAGCACCATGTGTGGAGCGAAGGCCGGCGGCCCTGATCTGGCCGGCATCGACGTTTCGACCGAGACGATCATCCAGGGTTCCGTGACCCGCGACGGCGAGCCGGTCACCGGCTACGTCCGGCTGCTGGACGGCGGCGGCGAGTTCACGGCCGAGGTGCCGACCTCGGCGACCGGCCAGTTCCGCTTCTTCGCCGCCCCCGGCTCGTGGACCCTGCGTGCCCTCGTGCCGGGCGCGACGGTGGACCGTGCCGTCGTGGCCCAGCAGGGCAACCTCACCGAGGTCGCCATCGCCGTCTGACCGGCGGCCGCGCGGACGATCGAAGGGCCGCGCTCCCACCCGGGCCACCGAGTGGGAGCGCGGCCCTTCGGGTCGTACGGTGGAAGGGTGTCCACGAGGCGGCGTCGTCGTTGGTATTACGCCATGATGGGCAGTTGCGTCCTGCTCTTCGTCCTGGCGTGGAGCCTCGTGCGGCTGTGGTCGGTCCCGGTGGCCGTCGGCATGTGCGTGGTGGCCATGATCATCCCGCCGATCGCCGCCGTCGTCGCCAACCGCAGGGGGCGGGACGAGCGCTGGTGGGACGAGACCGGCGACCCGACCTCCGACGAGTGGTGGCGCGAGCTGGACCGCCGCGACGACCACCGCGACCAGCGCTGACGCCCGGAAAGCGGCCTCAGCGGACCCCGGACTCCCGACGGGACTCCCGACGATCCCGCGACCGCGAGGCCCTCGGACCGCCCGCACGAACCCTCACGGCGGCTCAGTAGACGAGCGCCTGCGTCCCGTCGGCCATGGCCTCGCTGACGAAGACCTGCGACCCGGCGATCCGGACGCCGTCCAGCACGTCCTTCTCCGTGATGTCCCGGCGCGCCGCGCACTGGGTACACAGCGTGATCCGCCCGCCCGCCATGATCCCCTCGATCAGCTCGGGCAGCGGCGCGGCGTGCGGCAGTTCGAACTCCGCGGCCCGCCCCGGCAGCGCGAACCAGGCGGACTCCCCGGTCAGCCACAGCGACACCTCGACGCCGCTGGCGACCGCGACCGCCGCCACGGTGAACGCCTGGGAGCAGCGTTCGGGGGCGTCCGCACCTGCGGTCACCTTGATCACGAGCTTCTTCGCCATGCCACATACCCTAAGGTGGCTCGTCTCACGGCAAAACCAGTGGGAGCGTTCACCGACGCTCGACATAATGCGTTCCCGCGTAGGCGCGATCAGCGCGCCGGTCGCGGAAGTCTGCCCGGGGGGGCCTGTGGAAGCGCGTACCGAATCGCGTGCCGGCGCCGTCATCGCCATGATCGTCGGACTTGTTGTGCTCGCGACCGTGACGGCCGGGGCCGTCGTGGCGTTCGGCCGTTCGTCGTCGTCGTCGGCGGCGCTGCCGGCCGCGGCCGCGCCGAGCAGCCGGGGTCCCGGGACGGCCGACCCGCGGCCGTCGTCGAAGACCGCGTCCCCGAGCCCCGCCGCGACGGCGGCGCCCTCGCCCACGCACACCCTCAAGGGCACCGTGGACGGCGGCAGGCACAGCGGTGACCTGCGCTACTTCCTGCTCACCCCGCCCGCCGGCGCCGAGGTCTACGGCGACGAGGAGGGCTCCGAGCTGTCCCGCTCCGAGGCGGCGGACTCCGCCGAGATGGAGCGGGCCCTGGCCGACCACGGCTTCAAGGCCGCGGCCCAGCGGACCTACCTCACCGCTGACGGCGACTACGAGGTCTCCGTGCAGCTCGTCCGCTTCGCGGACGCCGGCTCCGCCACCGCCTACTACAGCGCCTTCTACTACCAGGAGCCCCGGATCACGCTGCCCGCGTCGAGCAGCCCCGCCAAGGCGTACCGCCTGTCGTCCTCCTCCGCGGAGAGCACCGGCTCGGTGATCGTCCTGTCCCACCAGGGCGACGTGCACATCACCCTCTCCGTCACCGGGGCGAAGACCCCCGGCAAGGACCTGCTCGCGCGGCTCCTCGACCAGCAGTACCGGCGCCTGAAGACCGGCCGCTGACCGGGCTGTACGGCGCACCGTACGCAACGCCCCCCGAGCGGCCGCGCCCGGGCGTCGTCCCGGACCGGCCTCATGCCTGCCTCGCACCGGCCGGCACTCCGGCCGCCACATCGATGAACACCCCAGTGGAGAACCCTTTGACCCAGGACATCCCCGTCCCGGAACAGGACGCCCCTGTTCCGGGCGGGCCACCCGTCCGCCCGCCCCGCAGACGCGGCCGGACCACCCTGCTGATCGCCTGCGCGGCGGTCCTCGGGGTCCTGGCGGGCGCCGGCGCCGGTTACAAGATCCAGTACGACCGCCCCGAGACCCCGCTTCCCCCGCTCGCCCAGCCGAAGCTCGTGCAGCCCAAGGGCGCCGCCCCGTCGGCGAAGCCGCTCACGGCGGCGGAGGACACCCTGGTCACCTCCGACGGCGACCTGCGCAAGCTGCTGCTCAAGAGGCCGAAGGGCGCCAAGGACCTCGACGGCGACATCGGCCGCGACCACTGGTACTCGCTGTACGACTACGCGAGCACCTTCGAGGAGCCGGGTGGCATGTTCGCGATGCTGAACGGCAACGACTTCCGGCGGGCGGCCGTCTCCGCGTGGCGGACGGGTGGCTACGCCACCTCCGTGACCACCGAGGTCCACCTCATCCAGTTCCGCGACGAGACGCACCCCTACACCGCCGACATGCTCGAGGGGCAGCAGGAGTACATGGGCGGGAAGAAGTACGCGGGCAACAAGGGGACGGCCGTCCCCGGCACCTTCGACGGCAGGGCGTGGGTCTACTCCAAGCCCTGGACCGAGCCGGGCTACCTGCCCCAGTACGCGGCTCGCGCTCTGGCTCGTAAAGGCACCGTCATGATGGACATCTGGGTGCAGTCGGCACGGCCGATCAAGAAGTCCACCATCATGTCCCTGGCCGAGCGGCAGTGGGAGCGGCTGTGAGCGACGAGAACATCCCCACCCCCGCGGAGCCGCAGCCGCAGCCGCAGGGCCGGCCCGCAAGCCCGGTGGCCGGGCCCGAGCTCGGGCAGTCGCCGCTTGCCGGCCCCGCTCCCGCCGACGGCTCCACCAGGCCGGAGGCCGTCACCACGACCGGCCGCGGCCGCCGCGGCCTCGCCCTGGGCCTCGCCGCCGCGCTGGTCGCCGTCGTCGCGGGCGGTGGCATCGGCTTCGCCGTGCTGAAGCACCAGAAGGAAGACGGCGGTCACGCCGGCTCGAAAGCCTGGAAGGCACCCGAGCCGAAGAAGACCGCCGAGTACGGCACCCAGTCCGGGGGCAGCCACTACGGTGCCCTCGGCGAACTGCTGCTGCCCGTCCCCTCGACCTACATGCCGGGCCCGGACGTGGGCGCGTACGGCAACGACGCGGAGTTCACCGGAAAGCAGGCCGTAGCCGTCTTCGAGGGCGATCTCGCCGGACTGCCCAAGAAGCAGCGGGACCGGTTGCACAAGACCGTGGCGCAGCTTCACATCCAGGGTGTCGGCCTGCGGACGTACCGCGAGATGACGGGGGCGACCGCCTTCGAGACGCAGGTCGTGCAGATGAAGAACAAGCGCGCGGCCCGCGCGATGACCGACGTCTTCACGGAGTTCACCAAGGCGCTCGGGGTCTTCAGGAACGGCCCGAAGGTCGAGGGGCACGACAAGGCGCGCTGCGTCCTGCCACCCAAGAAGCCCGGCGCGAAGCTCGACACCATGATCTGCGTGGCGACCGAGGGCGACCTGACGATCCGCATGTCCGTCTCGGGCCGTTCGCCGCTGCCCAAGGACGAGGCCGCGGATCTGTTCAAGCAGCAACTCGACCGCGTCGAGGACCCGGGAGAGGCGGCATGACCGAACAGAACCAGAGCGACGACGCGAAGGCCGCGGCACAGGCGGGGTCAGCGGTGGCGACCACCGTGGAGGCCGTCCCCAGCACCGCCGGCGCTGAGGCGGCGGAACCGGCGCCGACGAGCCGGGCGCAGGACGTGCGGGTGGCGGAGCCGCCCGCCGCACCCACGATGAAGCCTGAGCCCGAGCCCGCGTCGGGCACCGGGAAGCCCGAGGACGCGACGGAGCCCGGATCCGAAGTCGCGACGGAGCCCGGATCCGAGGTCGCCCGGCCTGGAGCCGTGTCCGAGCCCGTGCCCGTGGTGCCCGCGGCGGAGGCAGTGACCGAGCCCTCGGCCGGGACGGCGGCCGAGGACGCACTCCTCCCGGAGGTGGGGGCCGTGTCCGGAGAGGCGGTCGCGGACCGCCCCCGGAAGCGACTGCGCGATCGACGGGCCTTGCGCGCCGCCGTGCGGTGGACGGCCGCCGTCGTGGCGTTCGCGGCCCTTGGCGGGGCCGCGGCGTACGCCGTGACGCAGCCCGAGCGGACCGAGATCCCGGGTCTGCGTACTCCGCACGACGGCCGCTGGACCTACCCCGCCCTGAAGCTGCCCAAGCTGCCGGCCGGGGCGCCCCGGCCGCAGGACGGCGAACGCAACCGGGCACGCCGGCACTACGCGGACGTCCGCAGCCTGCTGCTGCCCGCTCCTGCCGGCGCCAAGGTCGACAAGACCTTCCCAGGCGCCACCGGGTGGCTGCAGACCGGCGACTTCGTCGAGCTCTACCGGAAGAACGACCGGGGGAAGCTGACCGCCGCCTTCGAGCAGAACGCCCTCCGGCACATCGCGGCCCGCGCCTGGACCACGAGTGACGGAACCCGAGCGGAGGTCTACCTGCTGCAGTTCGAGACCTTCGGCTACGCGGCCTACGCCAAGGGCACTCTCACCGACTGCGCCCTGGCGAAGGCCGAGGCGGCCGACTACGACTCCGACTGGGAGGCGATTCCGGTCGAGGACTCCGAGCTGAACATCTCCGTCTTCGACGAGGACAAGCCGCGCGGGGCAGAGCACGTCCGCTACGCCTACGTCCAGGCCGGCGACGTCCTGGCTGTGATCGTGCTCGCCAGGCCCGGGACCCTGCCGGCCGTCCCCCTCCACCAGGCCGTGGTCCTCCAGTCGCAGCTGCTCGGCTGACTCCGTACGGATCGGGGCCGCGGGGACGGGCGCGCCCGCGTGGGGCGGACCTCACGCGGACGCGCCCGTATCCGCCCACTAGACTCGTATCCGGCCCACCGGGCCGCCGACCGTCCGCGCCTGCCCGAGGAGCACGCTCGTGAGCGCCATTGAGTTCTTCTTCGACACCCTGCTCGTCCTGGTCTGCCTTGGCGTCATCGCGTTCTCCGCTCTGGCCGTGAAGAAGCTCTACCAGGGACAGCGCTGAACATGATCGAGATCCCCTCCGACCTCCATCCCGACCTCGTTCCCCTCGCCTTCCTCCTGGGCACCTGGGAGGGCGCGGGCGTCTTCGACTTCCCGGGCGCCGAGAAGTGCAACTTCGGGCAGGAAGTGATCTTCGCCCACGACGGGCGGTCGTTCCTGGAGTACACATCCAAGACCTGGGTGCTGGACGCCGAGGGCAAGCCGTCGAAGCCGCTGGAGAGCGAGTCGGGCTTCTGGCGCATCACCAAGGACCGCACGGTCGAGGTCACGCTGACCCGCGACGACGGCGTCATCGAGATCTGGTACGGCGAGCTCGCCGAGTCCAAGCCGCAGATCGACCTCGTCACCGACGCCGTGGCCCGGCTCGCCGACGCGCCCGCGTACAGCGGCGGCAAGCGCCTGTACGGCTACGTCAAGAGCGACCTGATGTGGGTAGGCGAGAAGGCCACCCCCGAGGTGCCGCTGCGCCCCTACATGTCGGCGCACCTGAAGAAGGTCGTCGACCCCAGCGAGTGGGCGAAGGACCTCAAGGACCTCCCGGACGACGGCATCGCCTTCTTCCGCTGAGCGGAACCGCCGGACCCACCGGGCCGCCGGTCCGGCCGGCCCCACGGCCCTTGGCGCACCCCCGGCCCCCGGGGGGGCCGGGGTAGGGCCGTGGGGGATCGGGACTCCATGATCGCCCCCTCCCTTGCCTAGACTGTCCTCGTGGTCACCACGGACTGGAAGAGCGACCTGAGGCAGCGCGGCTACCGGCTGACGCCGCAGCGGCAGCTTGTCCTGGAGGCTGTCGACACGCTGGAGCACGCGACTCCGGACGCCATCCTGACCGAAGTGCGCAGGACCGCCTCCGGCGTCAACATCTCCACGGTGTACCGCACCCTGGAGCTCCTGGAGGAGCTGGGCCTGGTCAGCCACGCCCACCTCGGGCACGGCGCCCCCACCTACCACCTCGCCGACCGGCACCACCACCTGCACCTGGTGTGCCGGGACTGCGAGTCGGTCATCGAGGCCGACGTGTCCGTCGCCGAGCCGCTGACCTCCCGCCTGCGCGAGACATACGGCTTCGAGACGGACATGAAGCACTTCGCGATCTTCGGCCGCTGCGCGGAGTGCACGGGGAAGCCCTCGAACGCCTGAGGGTTCAAGTAACCGGACGTAGGGTGGTGGGCATGCAGCGCCAAACAACGACCAGTCCCCTGCTGTCGCTCCCCGGTGCCGTTCCCGCGGAAGGCCCCGACGAGGGAGTCGCAGCGCACTACGGGGACCTCTTCCGCGAACAGCGCGCACTGGCGGACGGCAGCGGATTCGTCGACCTCTCCCACCGGGGCGTCGTCACCGTCGCCGGCCAGGACCGCCTCGCGTGGCTCCACCTGCTGCTGACCCAGCACGTCAGCGACCTCCCGCCCGGCCGGGCCACCGAGGCGCTCATCCTCTCCGCGCACGGCCACATCGAGCACGCCCTCTACCTCGTCGACGACGGCACCACCACCTGGATGCACGTCGAGCCCGGCACGCAGGGCGAACTCGTCGCGTACCTGGAGAGCATGAAGTTCTTCTACCAGGTCGACGTCTCGGACCGGACCGGCGAGTACGCCGTCGTGCACCTGCCCGCGGGCAGCATCGCCGCCGTTCCGGAGGAGTGGCCGGTGCGCGAGGTCCCGTACGGCCGCGACGTCTTCGTGCCGCGCGGCGAACTCGAGGCCCGCTCCCATCCGTCGTCCGCCACCGGGTCGGACAGCGCCGCGCGCTTCTTCTCCGAAGCCGGCAGCCCCGTCGGCGTGCTGGCCCTGGAGGCACTGCGCATCGAGGCCCACCGCCCCCGGGTCGGCCTGGAGACCGACCACCGCACCATCCCGCACGAGCTGGGCTGGCTGGACACCGCCGTCCACCTCGACAAGGGCTGCTACCGCGGCCAGGAGACCGTCGCCCGGGTGCACAACCTCGGCCGCCCGCCGCGCCGCCTGGTCTTCCTCCACCTCGACGGCAGCGAGGTCAAGCTGCCCGGCCACGGCGCGCCCGTACGGCTGGCCTCGGACGGGCCGGACGGCCGCCCGGTCGGCGCCGTCACCTCCTCCGCCCGCCATTGGGAGCTGGGCCCGATCGCCCTCGCCGTGATCAAGCGCAACACCCCGGTGGACGTGACGCTGCTCGCGGACGGGACGGCGGCGGCGCAGGAGACGGTCGTCGAGCCCTGACGGGCCCGACAGCAGCGCCCGACAGGTCTGACCGGATCCCTCCGGCGGGCCGGATCACATCTCCAGGACGACCGTGAACGGGCCGTCGTTCGTGAGCGAGACCTTCATGTCCGCTCCGAACCGGCCCGTCTCCACGTGCGCGCCCAGCGCCCGCAGTTGTGCCACGACCTCGTCCACCAGCGGCTCCGCGACGGGGCCGGGCGCCGCCGCGTTCCACGTGGGGCGGCGCCCCTTGCGGGCGTCACCGTAGAGGGTGAACTGGGAGACCACGAGCAGCGGCGCGGCGATGTCCGAGCAGGACTTCTCCCCGGGCAGGACGCGCAGCCCCCAGAGCTTCCGCGCCAGTTGGGCCGCCTTCTCCACCGTGTCGTCGTGCGTCACCCCCACCAGCACGCACAGGCCGGGACCGACGATCTCGCCGACCGTCTCGCCGTCGACCACGACACTCGCTTCGCTCACCCGCTGGGCCACCGCACGCATACCGCCATTGTCCCGGGTCGCCGGGGGCGCGCGGCACCGAGGCCGTACGCCCGCTTGGACTCACGCACAACTGTCCGGAGCCGCCGTTCGGGTGCAGGTGCCTGCGAGACGCAGCTAGTCGGTGGCACGATCGATATCTGCCCGACGCGGGGGACGAGGGGACGGACAGCGATGAAGCACAGCATCACGACCGGCACGGCGGAAGGCGATCGCATGCTCAAGGCACCGGGCCCGCGCTCCCCCCTCCTCGTCGGCAACCCCAGGCCCGACTTCGCCGGTCTGACTCTCGACGGGCTGCGCACCGCGCGCCGCGAGGCCCAGTTGGAGGAGGCCGACCTCTCGTACCTGCGGCGGCTCCTCCAGGGCCGGATCGACATCCTCCGCGCCGAACTCGCCCGGCGCACCGCCCCGGACGCCCCCGTGCTCGACCGGCTCTCCGAGATCCTCACCGACACCCCGTCCCGGCACCGCTCCTCGGCCCGCCACGTCACCCTGGGCACCCCGCACAGCGAGCGCTACCGGCAGCTCGCCGAGGAGATGCTCGCCGAGGTCCAGCTCTCCGACCTCGAGGCCCGCACCGACCAGGAACTCCACGACGCGATGGGCCGGCTGGTCCGCCACGAGCAGCAGGTCTCGCGCTACCGGCAGTCGCTGCAGCGGACGGTCGACGGCTGCAGCACCGAGATCGCCCGCCGCTACCGCGAGGGCGAGGCCCGGGTCGACGACCTGCTGGCGGGCGACTGAGAGGCCGCGCGGATAGGCGGGCCGGCGTCGCGGGTCGATCACTCGCGCCTGGCGGCGTTGTCGTCGGTCGCCGCAGCTCCGCTGCGTCTCCCTTCTCCGCCTTGCCGGACTCGGCCCTCGACCCGCTCCTTTCTCCACCCCGCCTATCCGCGCGACCTCTGAGCTTGACTTTAAACCCCACCAAGATCATG
>NZ_CBDRBL010000047.1:0-49831 GCF_965342175.1 Actinacidiphila sp. bgisy167 | reverse complement strand
GTCAGTCAGAGCAGTTCTGAGATGCGATTCACCCCCGGCCTGAAGGCCGGGGCACTCTCGCAAGATCAGCGGTAGACGCCCGGGAGAGGCCCGTGACGTCGTCGAGGCCGTCCGCTGCGTCGAGGTGCTGCCGTTCGCCCACCGGAGCGGTGCCGCGGTCGACGGCGGGCGGGTCGCGGGCCGATCCTGCCCGCGACCCGGGGCGGGCCCACGGCCTTGTCCGACGGCGCCGCAGGGCTCAGGAAGAGGGGGAGGTGGTGCTCGGCTCCCGGCTCCCAGCGGCGTCCGGCGCAGCCGCCGGTTCCGTCGTCCCCGGGAGCGGGAAGGCCGAGCGTACTGCGGGAAGGGTCAGGACCACGGCCACCGCCGCGAGCTGCCAGACCGCGCCGAAGCCCAGCACCCCCGCGGTGCCGACCAGGACGGCCGACGGGCCGGCCGCGGCGAGGCCCACCGGCCCCAGCGCGAAGGCCCCGAAGGTGCCGTACGCGCTGACGCGGGCGAGCGCGCCGACCGGCACCTGCGACTGCGTGACCGTCGCGTAGAGAGTGCCGCACACGGCCGAGCCGACGCCGGCCGCCAGCGCGGCGGCGCAGATCCATGGCAGCGGCAGCCCGGCGGCGAGCGCGGCCGAAGGCATGGCCCAGCCCGAGGTGGCGGCCGTGCCCAGGAGCAGTGGACGGCGGGGCCGGCGCCCCAGCATCACCGTGCCGCCCACCACGGCTCCGGCCCCGTACAGGGCCATGACCAGGCCCCACGAGGACGGCCCGCCGAGGTCCCGTTGGACGACCAACGGCCCGAGGACGAGGAACGGCGCCCATACGAGGAGGTTGAACAGGCCGACGTGGACGGAGGTGATCCACAGCCAGGTCCGGGAGCGGAACTCCGTCCAGCCCTCCCGCAGCTCCCGGACGAAGGACGAGGCGGATCCGGCGGTCCTGACGGTCCGCGGCAGCAGGAGCAGCGCGACGACGCTCACCCCGTAACTGAGGGCGTCCACGGTGAGGACGGCGGAGGCGCCCGCGGTCGCCGTGAGGACACCGGCGAGCGCGGGTCCGGCGATCGACGCCGCAGACCGGGCCATGCCGAGCAGCGCGTTGCCGTCGGCGAGCTTGTCGTCCGGCACGATGCGCGGGACGAGCGCGTCGAGAGCCGGGGTGAACAGGGCCTCGGCCGCGCCCCAGACCACGACCAGCGCTATCAGCGTCGCCATATGCGCAGCGCCGCCGATCAGGGCGAGGGCGAGGCCGGCCTGGGTGAGGCAGCGCGTGACGTCGGCGGCGAGCATCGTGCTGCGGCTGCCCCAGCGGTCGGTGAGGACGCCGCCCGCGAGCAGCACCAGCACCAGCGGCAGGATGCGGGCCGCCAGGACCAGGCCGAGTTCGGTGCCGCCGCCGCCCGTCTCCAGGACCGCGAAGGCGAGTGCCACGGACGCCATCGACGATCCGAGGAGCGAGGTGCTGTAGCCGAGGAAGAAGCGGCGGAAGTCGCGTTCGCGCAGGACCGCGGCGCGGGGAATGAGTGCCATGGGCGCAGCGTGCAAGAGGCGCGTGGCGACACGCCAGGCCGGCGGGCGAAATTATTGAGTCTGGTCGAGTCAACTTATGATGGCGAGTGCGCACAGGGAAATGACATTTACTGCGGTCGATCTCGGCGGGCCCGGTGGTGAGCCGGGTCGCCCGGCCGACGGACCGACAGGGGAGGAGCGGGCACCGTATGACCCATCCGGTGGAGTACGCCGTGGCCGTCGACCGCTTCCTCGCCGCCTCCAAGCTGGGCGAGGGATCCCGGCGGGTCTACCGGATCGCACTGGTCACCTGGGCCTGGGGCCTCGTCGACCGGCCCCCGCCCGTCGGCGGCGGCCGTCGAGGCGCCGAGCCGCCGGCGGTGCCGCTGGCCGTGCTGGACGCGCCGGGTACCGCGGGACGGCTGCGTGAGGCCTTCGCGCTGCGGTCCGCGGCGGTCGGCGCCCGTACCGCCAACCGTGAACTGTCCGTCCTCAGCAGCGCCGTGACGTGGTGGCGTGCGGAAGGCTGGCTGAACGGCGACCCCACGACGGGCCTGCGGGCCCTGCCCGTGCCGAGGGCGCGCCGTGCCGAGCCGGGACTCGGCGCCGACCAGGTGCGCCAGGTCCTGCGCCTGGCGGCGCCGCTACGGGAGCAGGCCTTCTGGCATCTGCTCCACGAGACGGGGGCGTCTATCGAACGGCTTCTCGCGCTCGACGTCGACGACCTCGATCTGCCCGGCCGCCGCACCCGCGAGCGCTCGGGGCCGCCGTTGCGCTGGGGGGACGGATCGGCCCGGCTGCTGCCGCTGCTCGTGCTCGGACGCGTCGAGGGCCCGCTGTTCCGCACCGGGCGGGGGCGTTTGTCGTACCGGCGTGCGGCAGAGGTGTTCACTGACGCGACCCGTCCGCTGGATCCTCTGGGACGTGGCTGGACGTTGCGGCGGCTCCAGGCGGCGGGTCGGCGTTGACCGGGCCGCCGCGCGGTGATCTGTGCCGACGACGGGGCGGTGGCGCCGGGCGCGGTACGGGCGTCGGCTCACCGGGGGGCGTTGGCGCACCGGCGTGCGGCGGAGGTGCTTCAGGCGGCGGGTCGGCGCTGAGGGGGTGCCGCGCGTGAGTCAGCCGAGGACGCGCAGGGCGTTCTCCACGGCCGCGGCCATCCGCGTGCGCGCGCGGGACAGATAACGGCGCGGGTCGACCGCGGTGGAGTCCGCTGCCAGGGCGTCACGAACCGCGCCCGTGAAGGCGATGTTCAGCGCGGTACCGATATTGATCTTGACCATGCCGGCGGCGACAGCCAGGCGCAGTTCGTCGTCCGGTACGCCGGTGGAACCGTGCAGCACCAGCGGGACGGGTACCGCACGGCGGAGACGGGCGATCAGGCCGTGGTCAAGCCGTGCCGTGCGGGTGGTCATGGCGTGCGAGCTGCCCACCGCCACGGCGAGAGCGTCGATCCGGGTGGCGCCCACGAAGGCGGCTGCCTCGGCGGGGTCGGTGCGGGCGCCCGGGGCGTGCACGCCGTCCTTCCCGCCTATCGCCCCGAGTTCGGCCTCCAGCCACAGACCGCGGGCGTGCGCCCAGTCCGCGGCGGCCCGGGTGGCGGAGACGTTGCGGGCGTGCGGCAGGACCGACGCGTCGTACATCACGGAGCCGAAGCCGCAGTCCGGCGCGCTGCGCAGTAGGTTCTCGTCGGTGACATGGTCGAGGTGGAGGCCCACGGGGACCGCGGCGGACTCGGCGACCGCGGCGGTCGCGCGTGCGATCGGCGCGAGTGAACCACCGTGGAAACGGACCGCGTTCTCGCTGATCTGGCAGACCACGGGCCGCCCGGCGGCCTCGGCGCCGGCGACGATCGCCTCGGCGTGCTCCAGGGAGACGACGTTGAAGGCGCCGATCCCGCGCCCGGTGGTGTGCGCCGCGCGGACGAGTTCGGCGGTGGGGACCAGCGGCATGACGCCTTGACCTCCCGAAGTCGGGGTGCGGGAAGGTGACGGCCGATGACGTCACGCACGGCGCGGCGGCCCGGCACGAGGGGGGCTCGTGTGAACCAGGCGCTCGCCGGGCGCGCCGCACGGGCCGTGGTGGTCGCCGACGTGTCCGAGCCGGGGAAGCGTGCCTTCGCGCGGACCCGCCCGGTGACGGACATCGACGTCCTGGTGATGGACGGGAGCACCCCCGGCCGTGCTGATCGAGCCCTTCACGGCGGCCGGTTCGGAGGGCGCCGACACGCGACCTGCACTCGCACGAGCCACCCCCTCGCCGTCCCAGGCCGTTCCGCGCAACAGCATGCAACGTCCTGCGGGAGAAGCGCTAGAGTCGGGCAGATCCACACATGATGCTCGACCGGGCGTGCTCGGCACGACGGGCCGCCGGACAGGGACGGAGGCCGTCGATGAGCCGGAGTGGAGCGGGGAACACGAGCCGGAGCAGGACCGAGACCGAGACGGCGACCCAGCCGGACTGCTGGCGCCGTGCTGTCGTGCTCGCGGGCGACGGCACGGCGCCCTGGCGGGCCGCGTTGCCCAGGGCCGGCGAGCGGGTGGCGGTCGTGGGGTGCGGCACCTCGTGGTTCATGGCGCACGCCTACGCGGTACTGCGAGAGAACGCCGGCCAGGGTGAGACGGACGCCTTCGCGGCCTCGGAGATTCCGGCCGGCCGGGTCTACGACAGGGTCGTCGCCCTCACCCGTTCCGGCACCACGACCGAGGTCCTCGAGGTGCTGGCCCGGTTGCGCGGCGGCACCCCCACGGTGGCCGTCACCGCCGATCCCGCCACCCCTGTCACGGAACTGGCCGACGCGGCGGTGGTGCTGGACTTCGCCGACGAGGTCTCGGTCGTGCAGACCCGCTTCGCGACGACCCAACTCGTGCTGCTGCGCGCCTTGTTGGGGGAGGAAGTCGCCCATCTGCCCGTGCAGGCGGAGGCCGCGCTGGCCGCGCCGCTGCCCGAGGGGCTGCTGGAGACGGAGCAGTTCACCTTCCTCGGCCGCGGCTGGGCCTACGGCGTGGCGCAGGAGGCGGCGCTCAAGATGCGGGAGGCGGCTGGCGCCTGGACGGAGGCGTACCCCGTCATGGAGTACCGGCACGGCCCGATCAGCGTCGCCGGTCCGGGGCGGGTGG
The DNA here is from genome assembly GCF_965342175.1 of Actinacidiphila sp. bgisy167. GTDB lineage: Bacteria > Actinomycetota > Actinomycetes > Streptomycetales > Streptomycetaceae > Actinacidiphila. The sequence continues at coordinate 45,208 of NZ_CBDRBL010000047.1, read as the reverse complement.
TGTGGTGGTTCGGTGACGCGGCGGACCTCCCGGCGGGGATGGCGGGGGAGGTCGCGCGCACTGGTGGTCGCCTGGTCGCTCTGGGGCGCGACCCGCTTGCCGACCTGGTCGTCGTCCAGCGGCTGGCCGCGGCGCTCGGCGCGGCGCGGGGGCTCGACCCGGACGCGCCGCGGCACCTGACGCGTTCGGTGGTCCTCTCCGACGGCGCGGGGTGACGACGGGGAGCCGGCCGCTGTATGCGGTGACGGCACGCCGTCCCCGCCCTGCGGAGGGCGGGGACGGCCTCATGTGAGCGCGGTCAGTTCTTCGACCACTTCTGGTTCGTCGTTCCGTAGCACGTCCACAGCTGGAGCGGGGTGCCGGAGGTCGTGCCCTTGTCGACGACGTCGACGCACTTGTTCTTGACCGTGAGGTCGTGGGACGAGTTGAGCCTGAACTGCTGGGCCCACCCGCCGTTGCAGCGGGCCAGCTGGATGACCGCACCATCGGAGAAGTTCGCGCCGGCCAGGTCCATGCACATGCCGAAGGCGCGTATGGTGCCGTCGGAGCGGAAGTCCCACTTCTGCCAGGCGCCGTCGTCGCAGGTCTGGATCTGCAGCCGGGCGCCGTCGCGGCCGGGGCTGGTCCTGGCGCCGCTGACCGCGATGCACCGACCGCTCTGCGAGCTGCGGATCCGCACGCCGGGCACGGTGGTCGTCTGCTCCGACGTGGACGGTGTCGTGCCGCCGGACGAGCCGGAACCGGAGCCCGACGAGCCGCCGGAGCCCGACGAGCCGCCGGAGGTCGAGGAGTCGCCGGAGGTCGAGGAGTCGCCGGAGGTCGAGGAGTCGCCGGAGGTCGAGGAGTCGCCGGAGACCGACGAGCCGCCGGAACTCCCGGAGCCGCCGGTGGCCGAACCGCCGCTGCCGCCGCTGCCGCCGCTGCCGCCGGTCCCGTCGCCGCTGCCGGGGGCGCCGCCCACCGGCGGCAGGCCTCCGTTGGTGGAGCCGCTGCCGCGCACGGAACCGCCGGCGTCGGCCCGTCCCTGGGATCCGCCGGCCGCGGCGACCTTTCCTCCCCCGGCGGGGGAGTTCTTGGCGCCGCTGCCGGGCGACGCCGGCAGGACGCCGCTCTGCGAGGCACTGGGGGCGCCGGCCGCCACCGAGTCGCCCTTGCCGCCCCCGTCGGGCAGGACATTGATGGTCGCCATCAGGGGTACGACGAGGATCGCGCAGCCGATGACGGCCGACGTCGTCGCCAGCACGCTCCACGCCCGCCGGTCCGGCAGGAACCGCCGGTGGGGCAGGGAAGGGCGTCGGGCGAAGGTGTCCGCGAAACGGGGCCTGGCCCCGTCGAGAACGTCGGGTTCCCGTGGATCGGGATGGGGAGGCACGTGGTCTCCTGTCGGATCGGGAATCTGGCGGAACTGTGCGGCGCGCGTCCGCCCCACGGTTTCCGCATGGTGAACTTTTGATTACGCATTCGTCAGCGCACCGGCGAATGATCAGATATGCGCCGACCCCGTGGTCGGAGCATGTCGATCAGCACTCTAATCTCTACGCCATGTGTGTGAACGAGTCCGACTGCCGCAGGGACGGGGCGGAGATCCTCACCGACGACGGCACCGGCGGCGACGACGAGTACAGTGCTGTCGCCAGCCTGATCATCGCGGAGCGGGACAGCCTGCGGCGCTTCGTCACCGGCCTCATGGGCCGGGACGTGCACGCCGCGGAGGACGTGCTGCAGGAGACCCTGCTGCGCGCCCTGCAGCGGGTCGGGAGGCTGGATGTGCACGAGCGTCCGGTCCGCATGTGGCTCTTCCGGGTGGCCCGCAACCTCGTCGTCGACCACCGCCGCCGCGACCGAGCGGTTCCCGTCGGTATCAGTGCCGCGGACTTCGCGGGCACCGCGCTCGAGTACTCCGGCGACCACGCCGGCCTCGTCGCGGACCGCTCCGTGCTGCTCGCCGCGCTGGACGCCCTCCCACCCGCACACCGTGAAGCCGTGGTGCGCGTGCACGTCATGGACCAGACGGGAGCCGACGCCGCCGCCGACATGGGTGTGCCGCGGGGCACCGTCAAGTCCCGCACTCACCACGGAGTGCGGGCCCTGAGGGCAGAACTCGCCCGTCGCGGCGTGAACGGAGTGGCAGCGTGAACGTCCCCGCCGGCTGGAACCGGCTGATCGGACTCGTCGGAGTGCTGATCCTGGCCGTCGTCCTGGCGCACTGGATCGTCCGCCGTGCGGGCGGCTGGGGCGCGCTGCGCCGCCGCGTCGTGCGCGAGGTGACGACGGCCGCCCGCGCCTTCGCCACACCTGTCCGCACAGAGCTGCGGCACCGCCGCGGCCTGCGGGTGCTCGGCCGCCTGCTCCGCGACGCCGCCGGCTGGGCGGACGCCGAGACCGCACTGCGCCGCGCCGCCGCCGAACGCCCCGGCACCCGCCCCTACGCGGCACTCCTCGGCACCGACGTCGTCGGCGTCTACGTCGCCCATAGCCACGGTGAGGGAGCGCTGCCCCGGCCGTGGGCCCGCGACGCGGCTGAGCCGCGCCTGTGGTGGATCCGCCGGGCCGACCTCGACCGCGGGGCGGAGACCGGGCGAGGTAGGGCGCCTGTGCTCGTCTGCCTGGGCAGGGCCGACGCCGACGCGGTGCTCCTCGATCTGACGGCCGTTCCCCCGGCCGTCTCCTTCATCGGGGAGCGGCGCACCGCTCGCGCCGTCCTCCAGGCCGTCGCCGCCCAGCTCGACGTCCGCCTCCCCGTGGGGGACGTCGTGGTCGGCGCCGGGGTGCACCCCCGGCACGCCGGTCCCGCCGACGTCTTCGACCGGCCCGGCGCCCGCTACGCCGTCAGCGCCGAGGCGCCGGAACGCAGCCGGCCGGCCGGAGTGCGCCTGCTGTCCCTGGGTGTCGCCCACCACAGCACCCTGATTCTGGAGGCGGACCGCGACGGCAACCTGCGCCTGCACGGCGGCCCGCCCGCCCTCACGATCGACGCGCTGCCCCTGGCCCGCGTCGTCGCCCGGCTGCTGCGCTCCCTGCCGCCAGTCCCCGGTGACGACGACGGCCCCGGTCCCGACCGACCGTCGTTCCACTCCGCCCTCGACGACGACCTCGTCGAGGAGGGGTTCTCGTCGGCCTCCATGGCCCTGTCCGCCACCGCCCGCCGTCCCGACCCCGGCTCGGCCCCCGCCGCCGCGGAACACGCCGCCGACGACGACCTCGCCGAGCCGACCGCCCTCGGACCGGCGGGCGTCTCCGCCGCCACCGCACGCTCCTCGTCCTCGTGACGCCCGAACTGGGAAGACCGTGAACCTCACCATCACCACCGTCGACGGCGCGGACGGTGCGCGCCGCGACCACCTCGTAGGGCTGCCGGCGCGCTCCACCGTCGCAGACCTCTCGCAAGCCGTGGACGGCGCGCTGACCCGCGACGTCTATCTGGACGGCCGCCGGCTCGAACCCGACCTGCCCGTCGCCGAGGCCGGACTGCGCGAAGGCGGCATCCTCAGCCTGGGCGCCCCCGGTACGGATCCCGACCGGGTTCGTGTCGGCGACGCGACCGACGCGGGACCGGTGCTCGCCGAAGTCCACATCGTCTCCGGACGGCAGGCCGGACGCACCTGGCGACTCGGGTTCGGCAGCCACGAGATCGGCTCCGGACCGCTCTGCGCGATCCGCCTCGAGGGCGACAGCGTCCCCGAGGGGGGCCTGTGGGTGACCGTCGGCGCCGACGGCTCCGCCCACTGGCATCGCACCCGCACCGGGCCCGGCGACGACGTGCGCGGCCGGGTCGCCGCGCCCCCGCCGGACGACGCCGTCACCGCGCTGCGCCGTACCCGCCCGGAGCAGGTCGCCACCGAGCGCATCGCCGCCGCGGGACGGCCGGTGCCGTGGCCGCCCGGCGAGGACCTGACCGTGGGCTCCGTCCTGCTGCGGATGAGCACGCCGGTCGAGGCGGACGCCGCCGTGACGGAGTCCGCGGACGGCTTCGGCATCGACTACAACCGCCCGCCGCGGATCGCCCCGCACCTGGACGGCGAGCGGGTCCGGCTGCCCTCCCCGCCCAGGCCCCCGGGCAAGCGGCCGTTCCCCGCCGCCATGATGATCGCCCCGGTGATCATGGGCTTCCTCATGGTCGCCATCTTCAAGTCGTACTACTTCATCGCCTTCATCGCGCTCGGCCCGATGATGATGCTCTCCAACTGGGTCACCGGCCGCCGCACCGCCCGCAAGGAGTACGAGGAGGCGGAGCGGCAGTACCAGCGGACCCGCGCCGCGGTCGAGGACGGCGTCCGCGAGGCCGTCGCCCGGGAGCGCCAGATACGCCACGTCACCGGGCCGGACCCCGCCGCCGTCGCCCTGATGGCCACCGGCCCGGGCAGCCGGCTGTGGGAACGGCGCCGCCACGACCCCGACCACCTCGTCCTGCGGCTCGGCACCGCCGACCAGCCCTCGCTGCGTGAACTCGAGGACCCCGCGCGCGATGAGAACCACCGCACCATCCGCTGGAACATCCCCGACGCACCGATCGGCGTGGACCTCAGCGGGCACGGCGTGGTGGGTGTGGCCGGCCCCGCGGCCGAAGTGCAGCCGCTGGCCCGCTGGATGACCGTGCAGGCGGCCGTGCTGCACAGCCCCCGCGACCTGCGGATCGTGCTCCTCACCGACGCCGAGCGCGCCGACGACTGGGGATGGGTCCGCTGGCTGCCGCACGTGCGGCCCACCGCGCCCGGCGGCCCGCTCGTCCTGATCGGCAACGACCCGGAGTCGACCACGGCCCGCGTGTCGGAACTGGTCGCCCGGATCCAGTCGCGCAAGCGGAGCACCAAGAACGACCGCAGCGCCGCCGTCGTCGGCCCCGACATCCTGGTGATCGCCGACGGCGCGCGCCGGCTGCGCGACGTGCCCGGCATGGTGCAGGTCCTCACCGAGGGTCCGGCCGTCCGGGTCTTCAGCGTCTGCCTCGACGAACAGGAGCGGCTGCTGCCCGAGGAGAGCACCGGAGTGGTGCTCGCCGAGTCCGGCCGGCTGACCGTCAAGCGCCCCGGCACGCCCGACATCCCGGGCGTCCGTGCCGACCAGGTCACGCCCGAGTGGTGCGAGCAGGTCGCCCGCGCCGTGGCGCCGGTCCGCGACGTCAGCCCCGAGCACGACGCCGGACTGCCGCAGCGCGTGAAGCTGCTGGACCTGCTGAACCAGGAACCGCCCAACGCCGACGAAATCCTGGAGGGCTGGCGCTCGCGGCCCGCCGCCACCTCCTTCGTGCTCGGCAGCGGCTTCGAGGGCCCGTTCTCCCTCGACCTCGTCCAGGACGGACCGCACGGACTGGTCGCCGGCACCACCGGCTCCGGCAAGTCCGAGCTGCTGCAGACCTTCGTGGCCTCCCTCGCCGCCGCGAACCGGCCCGACGAACTGACCTTCGTCCTCGTCGACTACAAGGGCGGCAGCGCGTTCAAGGAGTGCGCGAATCTGCCGCACACCCTCGGCATGGTCACCGACCTCGACGCCCACCTGGTCGAACGCGCCCTGGAGTCGCTCGGCGCCGAGCTGATGCGCCGTGAGCACGTCCTCGCCGCCGCAGGCGCCAAGGACCTCCCCGACTACCAGGCCAAACGCGCCGCCGACCCCACGCTCGCGCCGCTTCCCCGGCTCCTGCTGGTCATCGACGAGTTCGCCACCCTGGTGCGCGAGGTTCCGGACTTCGTGCCCGGACTCATCAGCATCGCCCAGCGCGGACGGTCCCTCGGCATCCACCTCGTCCTCGCCACCCAGCGCCCCGCCGGTGTGGTGACCGCCGACATCCGCGCCAACACCAACCTGCGGATCGCGCTGCGGGTCACCGACCCGTCCGAGAGCCAGGACGTCATCGACGTCAACGACGCCGCGGAGATCTCGCCGGCCACCCCCGGCCGCGCCCTCGTGCGGCGCGGCCCCAAGTCGGCCGAGCCCTTCCAGACCGCGTGGGTGGGCGCCGAGCGGCCGCGCCCGAAGACCGCCGAGGACACGGAGCCGGACAGCGGACCCCGCAAGCCCGTCGCGGCGTCGGCACTGTCCTGGGACGCCCTCGGGCGGCCAGCGGCACTGTCCCCCGCCGAGGCCGTCGTCACCCAGGCCCCCCAGGCGCCCGCCCCCACCGACCTGCAGGTCCTGGTGGAGGAGATCCGCACGGCCGTGGACCGGCTGGAGGACCACACCCCGCAGCCCAGCCCCTGGCTGCCCGCGCTGGAGCGGCACGTGCTGCTCGACGACCTCGACGCGATGAACCCCGTCCGCGAGGGACGCCTGCTCATCCCGTACGCCCTGGAGGACGTGCCGCAGCTGCAGCGGCGCCACGTTGCCGCGGCCGACCTGAGCAACTTCGGCCACCTCTACGTCATCGGCGCGCCCCGGTCCGGCCGCACCCAGGTGCTGCGCACCCTGGCCGGCTCCGCCGCCCGCTACCTGAGCACCGCCGACGTGCACGTCTACGGCATCGACGCGGCCGGCGGCGGCCTCGCCGCGCTCACCACGCTCCCGCACTGCGGCGCCGTCGTCGCCCGGCACGACACCGAGCGGCTGGAGCGGCTGCTGCGCCGCCTCAACCAGGAACTCGTCAACCGCCAGGAGCTGGCGCAGCAGCACAACGCCACCGGCATCGGAGAGCTGCGCAAGGTGCTGCCGAAGGCGGAACGCCCGGCGCACATCCTGCTGCTGGTCGACGGCTGGGACGCCCTGTCGTCGATGCTCGACGAGCACGAGTACAGCCATCTCTACCAGGACATGGTCCGCCTGGTGCGCGAAGGAGCCGCCGCCGGCATCCACTTCGTCGGCACCTCTGAGCGCGCCCTGCTGGGCGGCCGTATGGCGGCCCACAACGACCACCGGCTGATCCTGCGGCCCGGTGACCGCTCCGACGTGCAGGCCGTCGGCATGAAGCCGAGCAAGCTGCCGGCGGACATCCCGCCCGGCCGGGGCTGGCACATCCTGACCGGTACCGAGACCCAGGTCGCCCTGCTCGCCTCGGGCGGCGGCACCGAACAGGTCGAAGCGCTCCGGAAGATCGGCGCCGCCGCGCTCAAGCGCGACGCGAGGGTGCCCCAGGCGCGGCGCCCGTTCACGGTGGCCTCGCTCCCGCGCTCGGCGGAGTTCGCCGCGGTCTACGACAAGGTGCCCGACGAGCGGAAGCGGCCCCTGTGGGCCCTGCTGGGCGTCGGCGGCGACGCGGGCGAGCCGGTCGGCGTGGACCTCGCGGGCGCGTCCTCGGTGTTCGGCGTCATCGGCCCCACCGGCTCCGGCCGTAGCAACGCGCTCGCCTCGCTGGCGGTCTCGCTGCTCGCCGGCGGCACCTCACTGGTCGTCCTTACCCCGCGTGAGTCCCCGTTGCGGGCGCTCAGCCGGCACGGCACGGTCCGGGTCGTCACCGACACCGAGCCGACCGAGGAGACGCTGCGCTCCGCGCTCGCCGCGCTGCCCGGACCGCGGGTGGTGATGGTCGACGACGCCGACCTGCTGGGGATGTCCGGCGCCGACATAGTCCTCAAGGAGATCACGGTCTCCGGCCGCGACCAGGGACTCGGTCTCGTCTACGCCGCGACCGCCGACGGCGTCCAGGGCGGCATGGGCGGCTGGATGGCCGGTGCCCGCAAGGCCAGGCGCGGCCTGCTGCTGGGGCCGAAGAGCATCAACGAGGGCGAGTTGATCGGCGTACGGCTGCCGCACGCCATCACCCGGGTGGCACCCCATGTGGGCCGCGGCTGGACCGCGGGACCGGGCAACGAGGTGATGGCGCTGCAGGTGCCGCTGACCTCGCTCCGCACGGAGTGACCCCTGAGCCCGTGGCCCGCACCGCCGAGTGCGGGCGACGGGCGTACCGGGCACGACGAAGGGGCCGGGCGGGAGAGGACTCCCGCCCGGCCCCTTCGTCCGCTGCGGACTACTTCTTGTTGAAGTTGGCCGCGATCTGGGAGTCGAAGTCCTCGGCGCCCTTGGCGATCGAGGTGAACGCCTCACCGAAGTTCTCCAGGCCGTGGATGGCCTGGGTGAGGCTGGTGGTGAACTGCTGGTAGGCGTCGCGGATGGCGGGGCTGGCCTGAGGCAGCACCAGCTCGTCGTTGAGCATGTTCTCGACCTCGTTCTTCAGGCCCGTGAGCCGGGTCATCCACTCGGAGCAGGTGTTGGCGTGAGACTGGGCCCGCTGCCGGACCTCTTCGGGAACGATGTGGATCGCAGGCATTGCGTCGCCTTTCTGTTCTGCTGACTGGCCTGGGGGTGGTGTCCCCGATCAGGCGATCTTCGGGTTGGTGCCGCCGTGGGTACCCGGGTTCTGCGGATGGGTGTCCGGGTCGTACGGGGTGTGGTTCGGGTTCTTGGGGCCGTCGCCCGGCTTGTCGCCGTCGGAGTACTGCCAATCCGGCGCCTTGCCGTCGGCGCCCTTGGGCCCACGGGTGTACTCGGTGTGGCTGCCGTCGCTGCCGGTGACGGTCATGGTGCCGCTGCCGTCGCTGTTGATGTTCGCCACGGTGTGCGCCGTGCTGCCGTCGGGATACGTGGTGTCCGTCGTGTAGCTCGGGCCGTTGTACGTGGTGGTGGAGGTGTAGGTGTTGCCGTCGTACTTGACGGTGGTCACCTCCTTGGTGACGTTGCCGTCCTTGTCGACCTCCACGTGCGAGTCGATCGAACCGCCGTTGGGCGTGTCGACGTGGAAGTCGGGCGGCGTGTCACCGGGGTTGGTGGCCTTGCAGAAGTCCGGCAGCTCGCCCGGCCCCTCGCAGTCCTTCAGGTGACTCTGCTTGTAGTCCCACAGGTCCTTCTGCTGCCGCCAGTTCTGCACGTGCAGATTGGCGCTCATCACACCGATCTCGGCGCCCAGCTCGGAGTCGAACTCGCGGAAGGCCTCGCCCACCCCGCCGAAGGCGGCGGCCAGCTCCTTGAGGCCCTTGTCCGCGCGTTTCATGGTGCCGCTGGCGTTGGAGTGGAAGCGCGACATCGCGCCGGCGATGCCCTCGTGGCCGAGGATCGCCTCCGCCTCACCGCTGCCCGAGCCGAGGCGGCCGAAGACGCCCTTGCTGACGAGCGGGTCGATCTCGCCCGCCAGAGCCTCCAGGTCGCGTTTGGCGGCGTTGAGGACGTCGTAGTCGATTTTGATCTCGGGCACAGGGGACCTCCGTACGGCCCGTGGAGAATCCGGTCAGCACGACCACGCACCACGCCCCCCGGTGGTTCACCGCCGCGCGCGAGTTTGACCCACGTCACATGAACCGCGCGCGCCCCCCGCGCGTGGTCCACGCGGAGAGCTCCGCCGTGCTCCTCCGCTCCGAGCTGGGAGGGATCCCTGACATGCCTCGCCCGAGTGACTGGAACGTTCTCGGTCTCCACGGGGACCCGACCCCCGGAGACCCGGTCCAGATCCGTCAGCTGGTCGACGACCTGGTCAAGATCGGTTCGCAGGCGAAGGCGATCGCGCAGGCCATCGACAAGGTGATGGACACGGCGGACAGCAGCGTCTTCGCCGGAAAGACCGCGGACGCGCTCCGGGGCAAGGTCGACGACCGGCTGCGCAACCACATCAACGACGTGGCGAACTCCTTCTGGGAGGTGTCCCAGAACCTCGGCGGCTGGGCGAACCACATCGAGGAGGCCCAGCGGAAGGCGGACGGCGCTCTGTCGGCCGGACGCGGCCTGGCCAAGGACGACCCGCAGCTGGAGGCCCTCCGGCAGACAGCCGAGAGCGCGGGGGCGGAACTCGACGCGGTGGGCAGCACCATCGCGAACGCGATCCACAGCGCCTCGGACATCCGGCTGCCGATCTCGGACTGCCAGGTCTTCTGGGAGATGTTCCAGATCCTGGCGATCATCCTCATCGTCCCGGCGCTGATCTTCGGCGGTCCGGTGGCCCTGCTCGCCCTCGGCGTCAACATGACGTTGTTCATCAAGGCGGCCATCGACTTCGCCCACGGCGACATCGGCTTCCTCGACCTGTTCCTCGCCGGGCTCGGCATCATCGCCCCCACCACCAAGGCGCTGCCGATCTTCGCCATCGGCGGCCTCCTCAAGAACGGCTTCAAGGCCGTCCTCCAGTTCGGGCGCAACAGCCTGATCTCCTTGAAGGACATCGCCAGCGGGTTCCGGTTCGCCACCGTCCTGACCGGCCTGCGGGACGTCGCGCGGATGAGCATGACCTGGGTGCGCCAGGGCGGACTGTGGGTCATGCAGAACTTCCACACCGTGCCCGCGCTCGGCGGCACGGTGTTCGTCAAGGGCGGGCTCGTCGTCGTGCAGGGCATCCGCTCCATCCCCGTGGTGGTGCGCGGCTGGGGATCGGCCATACGGGCCGGGACCCCCGTGGCGTGGAGGAACTTCCAGGTCTTCACCCGGGAGACCTGGAGCAGCCAGATGGGCGGCGCCAAGTGGACGCGCCTGCTCCTCCCCGTGACGCACACCGACATCGCGGAGTTCGGGCTGAAGGGCGCCCTGCGCATGGGCTTCTGGGACCGCGGCGTCTTGGGCCGCGGTGTCTGGGACATACCGGTGGGCGGCACGGTCGCGCACACCGTGAGTGCCGTGCCGATGGGCCCGCACGGGGCGACCTCGCACCTCGACCTCGGGCACGCCAACATCAACATGGCGCGGATGGACCTGGAGAACGTGCGCTTCGGCAACTTCTCCGACACCCGCACCTCCATCCGCCCGTCCTCCTTCTCCGTGGAGCCGGTCAGCACCGTCGACCTGGCGGGGCTGCGCGTCGGCACGGTCAACCCGGTCGCGGTGCACGGGGCGAGCTCCGTGATGGACAACTCGATGGCCGGTTTCCGCGCGGTGCGGCACATGGACGACGTGGTCGACATCGCCGGCACCCAGATGAACCGGATGAAGATCGACGCCTTCGACGCGGCGCCCGGCCAGATGGGTGGAGGACTCGGGGTGAGCGCGGCGGCCCCGGACGGCCTCGCGACGCACTCCTCCGGCCTGTATGTGCCCGGCTCCGCCAGCGCCCCGGCGGTACACGAGGGCGTGGACGTCTCCGCGCTCGTCGCCAAGGGCTACGGGGGCAACCTGCTGGCCCAGGGCCCGGCCGGCCTGCTGACAGCACCGCCCGGCGGAACCGGGGCGCTGCACACCGCTCTGACCGGGGTGCCCGCGCCGACGCCCGGCAGCACGGCGATCCATGACGTGCTGACCGCTCCCGGCACCCCTGGCGCGGGTGCCGCGCACACCACCCTGACCGGCGTCCAGGCCCCGCCGAACGGTGCGGCGGTCCACGACCTGCTGGCGTCCCCGGGCGGAACGGCCGGCACCCATGGACCGCTGAGCGGCGTCCCCGGGCACCAGAGCGGCGCCGGAGCCGGCGGATCGGCGTTCGACCTGCTGACCGGCGGCTCCAAGGTGGCGCCGAACAACCCGGTGCCCACGCACATCGGGTCATCCCTCAGCGACAACACCGCCGGCGCGGCCCGCGCCAACCAGGCCCACCTGGCCCTCGACGACATCGTGGGCCCCGCCGGCAGCGGCCGCCCCGGCTCCGTGGTCACCGACGCCGTGCACGGTTCCCCCAATCCCGGCGCTCCCGGCACCGGCCTGCCGAAGGGCGGGGTGCACGGGACGCCTCCCCGGAACCCGGCCCGTTCCGCGCTCGACCTCCTCGACGACGGCCGCGGCGCCCGTCCCGTCGACCAGCCCGCCTTCGCCGGCGCGCCCGGAAGCGGGAAGGCGGTGGATGCCGACGCGGGCCACGCGTTCGCCGGCGCGCCCGCCAAGAGCACCGACGACCTGGTCGTCACCCCGGGTACGCACGACAAGGTGGCCGTCACGGGTGAAGGAAACGTCGCGGTGCCCCTGCGTCAGGAGCCCGTACCCACCCCGACCGCGGCGTCGGGCGGCGGCCACGTGCTGTCGCGTGAGGCGGACCTGCTCCACGAGGTCAACCTGAAACTGGGCAAGATGGGGGCCGGCGCCGTGACGGTGGAGACCGTCACCGCCGCCCGACAGGCGCTGGAGGACCTCCGCGGCGCCGCCTTCACCAAGGTCGATGTTCGCGCGCAGGCCGACCAGTTGGCCGTGCACCTCGCCGGTGAGGGGCGCGTGAAGCTCCCTGGCGGCGTCCGGGACACGCACATCGCCGACGACGCGCCGCTCACGGCAGGACCGGGCGGGCACCATGCACCGCCGGTCCCGCCGAGGCCGGAGAGCGGCCTGCTCGACGGGCTCGACGACCTGGTCCTGGACGACGCCGGCCTACCGGCGCGTGCGCACCTCGGCGCGGACGATCTGGATGTGCCTGTGCCGTCGCATGTCGGCGCGGACGCCCTCGACGCGCCCCTGCCCTCACGTTTTGACATGGACGACGACTCCATACCGGGGTCCCCCGTCGGCGCGCACGGAACCGAGGACCTGGACGGCTTCGCTCAGTTCGTCGACCTGTTCCGTCCGCTGCGGCGGCATGTGGAGCAGGCCATCGACAACCCCGTGGCGGACATCGAGGTGGCCCTCGTGGCGAACCCCGGCGGCCGCACGTGGCGCGAGTTCGCCGACGGGGAAGTGGGCCACGCCATGGTGTCCGTGATGCTGCCGGGTGAGCGGAAGGCGCTCACGATCGGCTTCTATCCCGGGGACGAGGGGAAGCTCTTCGGCCGGCCCGGTGCCCTCGTCAACGACTCCGACTACCTCCTCTCCGGGCACGTCCGCGTGCTGTCCACCTACCGGATCACCGCGGAGCAGCTGTTCGATGGCTACCGGTACGCCATGGCGAACTCCGGTGCCGTCTACGACTTGTTCCGCTACAACTGCGTGCGTTTCGCCGAGGGCTTCGTCTCCGCCGCGCTCGGCAAGTCGGTGGCGGACCTGTGGGTGGCGGCCCCTTACCGTCTCGCCGACGCGATGCTGAGCCCCCACGGCGCCTGGCACTGGGCGGACGGCACGGGACCGGTGGCCAAGCTGACCGCGGACGACACGATCCGGTACGAGGACGCCTTCTCCGAGCTGAGCGACTGGAGGCGGGTAGCACCCGGCGAGGCCGCGGACGCCACCGACCAGGCGCGGCACTTCGTGTACTTCGACCATCAGCGTCCGCTGATCGACGGTGTTCTCCCGACGGTCCCGCAAAAGGAACGTCTCGGGCTGCTGGGTCAGTTCGAGACGATGGTCACCCACACCATCCTCACCTCGGGTGAGGACGCGGGACGCCTGCTGTCGCGTCAACTCGGCGAGGCCTACGGCACGCTCCGCCCTGGGCTGACCGACCTGCCGGCGCCCTCGGTGCCCGCGTCGGTCGTCGACGACACCCTCCTGGGGACGGGCAAGGGTCCGCTGGGCGGCGTGCCGGACCCGGTGCACCGTCCCGGAGAGTCGGCGGTGGGGCACTCGTTCACGGATGTGCCCGAGTCCCCGCTGTCAGGCAAGGGGCGGCTGGGCAGGGTCCCGGAGCCGTTGCAGCTTCACTGGTCGGCGGTCGGGGATTCGTTCACGGACGTGCCGGGGTCCTCGGTGTTCGGCAGGAGCCCGCTGGGCGGCGTGCCGCATCAGGGGCGTACTCCCGGTTGGTCGGCAGGGCGCACTCCCGGTTGGTCGGCCGTGGGGCACTCGTTCCCGGACGTGCCGCTGTCGCCGGCGCGTCTGGAGATGGAGCAGTTGCTCAACAGCATCGACGACATGCTCTTCGAGATGGGTGTGTTCCGGGCGCTGGACGATGTGCCGTCCTTCCCCCCGACGCCCGCGCATCCCGGGGTCGGCGGGGCCGATGTCCACATGGCGGGTGCCGGTGGGCCGGAGGTCCACGTGGCGAGGGCCGACAAGGCCGATGTGCACGTTACGGGCACCGGTGGGCCGGAGGTCCGCGTGACAGGGGCCGACGGGTCCGATGTCCATGTCTCGGGGACCGCTGAGGAGTCCCCTGTTCCGAAGGTGGACAAGGGCAAGGGCAAGGCGCCGGTCGACACCTCGGTCTCCACCGGGGCCGGGCGGGACCTCGATGGTGTGCGGGGCGGCTTCGGAGACGACCTGGCGGAGATCGACGCTGCGGCGGCCATCAGCGACGCCCGCCGGGAAGTGCTCGAAGCCCGGAGACTCCGCGACGACCTGCAGACGCGCTACGCGAACGGCGTCGGCACCTCGGCCGAGGTGGACGGCGTCCGATACCTCGAGTCGTGGGAGCAGGTCAGGCAGGCCGACGCCGCGCTGGCACGGGCGGAGGCCCACTGGACGGAGTTGACCGGCGGTGCGCCGCTCCCCGAGGTGCAGGCCTTCGACGGCCACGGTCTCGGCGGCGGTGCGCCGCGGCTGCCCCAGGGGCTGCGTTCGCTGCTCCACCTCGGTGGCCGCGCCGACGATCTTCCGCCGGCTCCCCAGGGGATCGTGCAGAGTGTGGACCACGTCCCGTCGGCGACCCACGTCGTCACCCCGCTCGAGGGCGGGGGCCTCAGCCACGCCCTGGTGCCCAGCGGGCAGGACCTGACAGTGGCCCACTGGCTGAGCGAGCCGCAGTCGGCCCACGGATGGCCCAAGGGCAACGGCAAGGAGGCTTACGAGGGCGACCTCAAGGCCTACCAGGACGTGCTGTCCAAGGGACTGGCCGGCGCCGGGGACGACGACGCGCTGAAGACGGTGCTGGTGCAGCAGCAGAAGTCGTTCCAGGAGAACGTGGACCTGTTCCGTGCTCTCGAGGGACGCACGGAACTGCGGAACCTGCGCATGCCCCAACTCGCTGCGATCGTGATGGCCGAGCGGCGGGCACTGCGCACGCTCTCCGCGGACACGGACCTTCTGGCCGGCAAGCTGCGCAGCGGCGACTGGAAGTGGGCGGAGGCCTACCCGATCGAGGGCGCACAGGCCCACGAGCTGATCGCGAAGGTCCACAAGCACCTGCAGGAAGACCTCTCCCTCACGGTGAACCTCAAGATCGGCGACACGCTGCCGGGTGGGGGGACGCTGCTGGACGCGATGACCGGGAACCAGCAGTTGCTCCGCAACGCCTGGGAGACCAATACGGCCGGCGCGGGCTACTTCGTCACGCGCGGCAACGTGGAGGAGACACTCGGTCTGCCGGCGTCCGTCAAGCGCACGACGGAGGCGTCCGGGATCTACCCGGGCCCGGCTGGGGCGCGCTTCGCGCCGACCGCCGGCGACCTCGTGGACCTGCCGAACTATGCGGCCCTCACATCGAAGTACCGCCCGAGCGGTGTGAAGATGTACGGGCAGGCGGTCTTCCACCTGAAGAGCGACGTGATGCAGCGCGCCACGTTCACGCCGGCGGATAGCTTCAGCGACGGCCTTCAGGGCGCCCGGAGCGTCACCGGCAGTGGCAACATGCTGCCGCTGCTCAACCACGGCCATGAGCCGCTGGTGCGGTTGGCCTTCGCCGAGGCGACCGATTTCCAGTACGACAGCGCGTTCCGTGGTTTCCGGGACGCCGGGACGCTGGAGCGCAGGCTCGCCAGGTACTTCGAGGCCCAGATCCACGGCGGTGTGAAGTGGGACGACCTCGACCGCGTCGTCCTCGTGAACGACGGCTTCAACCCGGCGGCGCTACAGGCGCAGAAGCTGCAGCTGGAGCAGTTCGCCCAGGCCAGGGGGCTGTCCTTCACGGTCGAGGTGCACGACGCGCGACTGGGCGTGGCTCCTGCCCCCGGCGTGCACCCGGCGCCCCCCTCCGCCGGCGGATCAGGCGGCGCCCACTCGGGCGGTGCGGGTGACATCGCGCCCTCGTCCGGACGCGGGCCCGTCCCGAGCAGCGGCCACCCGGGCGGCGGCCCCGACGCACCGCCGGCGGCCGGCGGCACGTCCGGCGCCGTGGTCGACGGGATCCACGAGAGCTACGGCGACCTCCACTTCACCGCCTCGCTCCTCGACGAGCACGGCGTGCCGAGAGACGACCTCTTCGGAGGCACAGCCGCGCGAGTCGAACAGTCCGGTGACGCCTCGTTCGTCTCCCCGTCCGCGCCGTCGGGGCGGTCGGTTTCGTCGGTCCCCGTCGCGAAGCTGACCGGGGACGGAATTCTTGACGTGATCGTCGGGAAGGGTGGCGGCAGGTCCGGGGATCTGCGTCGCACGCTTGGTGGTTTCGAGTTCGGGGCGAAGCCCCGCAATAACGGGGGTAACAACCTCATCTCGCGGCCGATCGTGGTCACGGTCAAGGATGGTGGGACGGAAGCGAAGGTGGCTGTCCATCTGAATGTGGTCCTGACCTCGAGCCATGAGACGCGTGTGGGGGGTCACTCGTCGATCACGATCAAGGGAAGCGATTTCCATCTGACGGCGCGGTCGAAGGCGTCTCAGGATTTGATCGACAGGTATGGCCCGTCCAGTTTGACCGCGGACAATTCGATTCATGTGGGGCCGAGTAACGCGGATTCGGGTTGGAAGACCAGGCCGGACCAGTTCGGGAACCTCGCGCGGGAGTTGGGTGTTTCGGAGCAGAAGCTCATCGAGGCTTTGGAGAGGCGTTTTCCGCCGGGTGAGTTGGTGGACACGGTTTACCGGTTCCAGGATGACGTGAAGCGCGCGGTGGTTCATGGTTCGGGTGCGGAGGATGTGCGGGTTCGCTTCGAGGGGGACAGGTCGTTCCCGGTTCGGGGTGAGGGGGGTGGTGTGTCGGCGCGGGCGGTGCCGCCGGTGCATGGTGTGGGTGGTGTGCTGGATGACGTGCTCGCGGGTGCGGGTGCGGGGCGGGTGGATCTGAGGCTGGTTCCGGGGTGGGATGCGGCGCGTGGTGCGGCGGTTCCGAGGTCGGTGCAGCAGTCGTGGGTGGATCCGGTGTCGATGCCGCGGGGTGGTGGTGCGCATGCGCCGCGGTATGAGGTGCGTAGTGGTTTTGATGTGCGTACATTCTCGGTGGGTGATCGTTCTGTCACTGATCTGACGGTGCGGGTGCGTTTGGAGGGTGGGGGGCTTTCGCCGGCTGAGTTGGATGGGTTGTGGGAGCGTGCGCTGGGGGGTGTGGAGAGGGTCTTCAACCGTCCTGGTGAGGTGTTGCCGGACGGGAGTGTGCTGCATGTGACGTTGGAGCGCGTCAGTGGTGGCGCTTCTGATGCTCATCTGAGTGTGCGGGTGGGTGGTTCGGATGGCGTGATGAACCAGCACCAGTGGCGGGTTGATGCGACCGAGCAGGATTTGGCGCACGAGTTGGGTCATCAGTTGGGTCTGCGGGACGAGTACCGCGACACGACGGCGGGGCATCGTCCTGAGGTCGACGGTTCGCTGATGGGCAATTACCACAATGCGGCTCCGGATGGTTTGTCGCAGGGTGGGTTGCGGTCCCGTTATCTGGAATTGATTCACGCGCAGGTCCGTAACCACGATCACGTGCCCACGCCCCATGTCACCTCGGCCGCGGACGACGCGGTCTCACCCTCCTCGCCGACCGGGAACCAGACGCGGGCCGATGCCGACGCGCTGACAGAGACGGACGCCGCCGAGGCCGTACAGGAAGCCGTACGGAACCTGGCGCAGGCGAACCAGCGTCTTCACGAGCTTGAGGCGCTCGACCTGCTGGGTACGGGATCCTCGAGCAGGACCGCGCTGGACGCGGCCCGCGAGCAGGTCCGCGCTGCGGAGATACGGCTGCGCGAGGCGTCGGCGGCCGAGGTGCGCCTGAACGCCGCGGAGGACGTCCTGACCGCACACGTGCCGCCCGTGCCACCGGTGTCGCAGCTGGATGACGCCGGTTCCACTACGGGGACGTTCCACTCGGCGCTGGACTCGGATGCGGTCTCCGAGGTGGGGACGTTCCACTCGGCGCTGGATACGGATTCGGTCTCCGAGGCGGCGACGTTCCACTCGGTCGGCGAGTACTTCTCCGAAGTGACGGAGCCGGGCCTGCGCCAGGTCGACGGGGCCGGTGGGACCTTCACCCGGTACGACGAGCACGGCAACCTCGTTGCCACCGGCCGGCCGCTCCCGGAGTTGCCGGGCGTGCCGGACGGCCTGCACCTGGTCACCCCGCCGCAGGGCGCCGCCTGGCTGGAGGACGCGAGCGGTACGCGCATCGTCCACGTCGGCGACCAGGAGGTCACCGCCACCGACCACGGGCTGCGGATGACGTACGTCGGCACGGGCGGGCCCCGGGACGGGGAGTTCATGGAACTCGGCGCCGACGGCTCCCTGGTCAAGCAGGGCTTCAACGTCCTGGACCGGGGCCGTTCCACGTCCTACCAGTACGTCCTTGACCACAGCAGCGGCCTGTGGCAGCGCACCGGCCGCGACGGCGTCGGAACGGGTGTCTTCCACCACGGCACGGCGGATCTGAAGGGCGCTGCGAACGGCAGGGTGGTGCTGCTCAGCGCGACCGGCGCACCGGTGCCGGTCTTCGAACGCCGTCCGCTGCCGGGCGGCGGGCTTCTGGACTCCTTCCGCCGTACCGACACCATCGACTTCGGCCGTACCAACCCCCGTACCCACTGGGCGCGCTGGGGCGAGGACGGTGTCCTCTCCGGGACGGGCATCCGCGAGTACGACACGGCGGGCACCGGCTGGCGCGACCTCGACGGGCGCGGCAACGTCGTCCACGAGTACCAGGCCGGTCTGCAGAAGCACGGCAACGGCACGGGCCACACGCTGGCGCTGGCGAACGCGGACGGCGAGTTGCGCTGGCACCGCTACGACGGCGCCTCCAGGGAGCTCGCCGAGGGACCGCGGACCCCGGACCGGCACGATTCCGGCTGGACCGACTACCTCGCCGGCGACGGGCGGACCGTCGCCCAGCGCAAGTGGGGCATGGGCCACCTGCCGGAACGCGCCGGGCAGTACGAGGAGCACACGCTCGTTCAGGACCCCGGTACCCCCGGCGGGTGGAAGACCGACGGGACGTGGCAGCGCCAGTCGCCCCACGGCAAGAAGGTCGGCAAGGCCGAGCGGGTGGACGGCGCACTCCTGGTCACCGAGCGGTGGAGTGAGCAGCGCCCGCCGGTCTGGGTCCGCAAGGCCTGGCTGCCGGGTGCACGGGACGCGGACAACGCCTACGCCCATGTGCTCGGCGACAACGCCTACCAACTGTTCACCTGGAAGAAGGGGTCGATCGGAACCGGTGAGGGGAGCTGGGGTGTGCGGTACGTCGGCTTCGACGGCGGCACCCTCGACCTGACGGCGAAGGGCGACTTCGCGCGCCTGACCACCAAGCTGCACGACGGCACGACGCTCAAGGTCGGCGACCACGCGAAGCGTCCCGCGTACGCCCCCGCGGCCGCGGGTCACCAGCCGTGGGAGGCGGGAAAGCTGACCGGCTACCGGGTGCCCAAGGATCCGGCGAGGGACGGGATGCATTGGCAGGACGTCTTCCGGGGCGCGGACGGGCAGATTCGTGTCGCCCGCGAAGGGCTGCCCGGTGGGCAGGTGCTCGAGTACAGGGACCCCCCGCTGGTGGGAACGCCGACCGGTCTCGGGGCTTGGGTCACCCGTGACGCGCACGGCAACGTGACGGGATTGCGTCAGGCCAATCCCAACGGCCTCGGGGACAGCTTCATCGAGGGCACGGGGAAACCGGGCTCCGCGAAGTGGACGTGGCGGGAGCAGGACGCCAAGGGCAGCGCCCTCGGTCCGTCCGGCACCAGGAAGTTCTTCCGCGGCTCCAACGACTGGAAGCTGTCGTGGGACGACTCCTTCCGGGACTTCGACGCGCAGGGCAATCTCGTCCGCGAGCGCCGCATGCTCGACAACGGCGCCTATGTGGACGCGTGGCGCGACGACAACGGCCGCTGGCTGGCGCGGAAGTTCGGCAAGGACGGAGGGCCGGTCGACCCTGAGCCGCAGGTCCGCAGCTGGTGGAACGGCACGGCGTGGCAGGATCAGTGGTCGCACGGGGCCCAGCGCTTCCGTGACGAACAGCGGCCGCTGCCCGGGGGTACGGGTGCCACCGTCCGGCTCCGCGAGGTGCCCGCCGGGCACGGCGGCCCGCTGCGGGTGCGCGAGTACGACACCGCGGCCGCGACCCCGCACTCGGTCTGGAAGGAGTTCGACCACGGCTCCGTGGTCCGGGAGCGCAGGGCCGAGAAGGCCGCCGACGGCACCGTCACCTACCTGGAGACCGACGCCTGGCGCGGTCAGTGGAACCGCTACGACGCCAGGGGCAGGCTCCTCGCCCAGCGCACCGACAGCGGCCTGGTCTGGGAGCGCAACCCCCTCGGTCAGATGAGGCTGGTCGGCAACGAGTACGACTACCGCGGGCCGCTGAGCGAGATCCGCGGCTGGGGGCGCCGGGTCCGCGAGGCCCAGCGCATGCCGTGGTCGGGCACGGTGCTCCCCGACGGCCTCGAAGCGCTCCGCGAGGCCCGCTACCGGCCGTACTGGCAGGTGGTGGGGGGCAAGGCGCTGGTGGAGTTCGGCCAGGAGTTCGTCCTGGAGTTCGCCGCCAACCTGGCGGTGAACGCCATCGTCGACGCGGCCCAGAACAAGCAGTTCAACGGGGCCGACGTACTGAAGGCGTTCGCCAACGCCGCCGTGTCCTCGGGCGTCAAGACCGGTGTCGGCATCGCGGTGCACGAGAACCGGGCGCCCGGGTTGCGGGAGCTCGGCAACCTCAAGACGACCCTGGCCAACGTCGACAGCGGCAAGCACCCGCAGCGCAGGCCGTTCAACCACGAGAAGACCTGGTCGAACGAGTGGGGCGGGAACGAGACCCCCACCCGCTGGCGGGGCGGCATCTACGACTTCACCTTCTGCGCGGGCACCAGTGTGCTCTCCGGGTGGGTCAACGGCGCCATGAACGCCGCCGTGTGGGGCGTCAGCGACGCCAACGGGAACACCGTCAAGCTCAGCGGCGCGGACGCCTTCCTGGACGGCGGCATCAACGCCACGGCGGCCCTCACGACGTCGGTCTCCACGGCGCTGGTGAAGAACCTGGTGGTCATGGGCGGCGGAAGCCGGCTCTTCCACCGGCAGGGCTTCGCGGACTTCTGGGTCCAGCTGCCGTTCAAGATCTTCGAGAAGTCGATCCAGACGCTTTATCTGACCAGCAACTTCCGTGCCGGCATGAACCCGTCGTGGTACCAGGTACCGCCGGCCGGCACCCAGCAGCAGTAGAGGATCCGGAACATGACCCGTCACACCGTGGCCCCGAAAGGACAAGGCGGCCGGGGGGCCTTCCACCGGATCGCCGACGCGGTGCGCGCCGCCGCACCCGGCGATGTCGTGGTGATCGCCCCTGGCACCTGGACCGAGGCCGTGGTGCTGGACCGCGCCGTCGTGCTCACGGCCGAGCACGGCCGGGGGAGTGTGGTGCTGGCCGCGCCGCCGGGGCACCTCCCCGCCCTGACCGTCGACGGCACGGACTGCGCCCTGCACGGCGTCACGGTGTGGGGCGCCGACGATGCGGCCGCCGCGATCGCCGTCTCGCCCGGCGCCGGACTGGTGATGGAGGACTGCGCCGTCGAGGGCGGGCGCGTCCAGGCCCGCGGCCCGGAGGACGACGAGAGCGGCACGACCGCCCTGATCCTGCGGCGCTGCCGCCTGGAGCGCGCCCGGCTGGCCGGCCTGCACCTGGCCGGGGCGGTGCGCGCCCGGGCCGAGGACATCAGCGTCACCGGCGTGGACGGCACGGGGGTCGTGCTCTCGGGCACGGCCCGGCTGGACGCGGCCCGCCTGCGGCTGGACCGAACGACGGGCTCGGGCGTACGGCTGCGCGGCAGCGCCCGCCTGCGGCTCGCCGACTCCACGCTGACCGGCACCGGCCGGGCCGGCCTGCTGCTGGAGGAGGCCGCCGAGGCCACGGCCGGCGAGCTGCGGATCGAGTCTCCGGGAGCGGCCGGTGTGCACGTCACCGGCACGGCGCGCGCCGAGCTCTCCGACTGCCGGATCCGCGGGGCGTCGGCCAGCGGGGTCGTGGTCCAGGACAACGGGGTGCTCAAGGCCAGCGGCTGCGCCGTCGCCGATGCCGGGGCGAACGGGCTGCTCGTCACGGGTGCCGCTCAGGCGCGGCTCGCGGACTGCCGCATCGATCGCAGCGCCTTCAGCGCTGTCCACCTGTCCGGCACCGCCACCGGGCGGCTGACCGACTGCCTCGTGCGAGACGGCGCCGAGCACGGCGTCCACGCGGCGGGCGAGGCCCGCCTGGAACTCGCGGACTGCGGGATCAGGAACGTCGCCATGACCGGTGTCGCGGTGGCCGAGCAGGCCGTGGCGACGGTCACCGGCTGCCGCATCGACGAGGTGGCCAAGGGCATCGACGTCGCCTCCACCGCCGCGAGCCGGGTCGAGCACACCACGGTCACCGCCACCAAGGAGACCGGGGTGCAGGTCGCGACCGGCGGCACCGCGGTCCTGACCGGTCTGCGGGTCACCGGAGCCGGGGCCGCCGGAATCGTCGTCGACAAGGGCGCCGAAGCCACCCTCAACGGCGGCTTGGTCGAGGACTGCGCCGGCTCCGGCGTCGTCGTGTGGACCGGGGCCCGCTCCACCGTCGTGGACCTGCGCATCGACCGGCCCGCCAAGAACGGCGTCTTCCTCGCCGAGGGCGCCGCCGGCACCTTCACCTCGCTCGAGGTGTCCGGCTCCGGCTTCCCCGCGCTCCATGTCGGCACGGGGGCGGACCCGGTCTTCCGGCACTGCCGGATCCGCGATTGCGCGAACACGCTCGGAACGGACGAGGGCGCCGCCCCCGAACTCCACGACTGCACCGCCGACGGCGCCCCGCTGACCTTCGGCGGGCCCTCGGCCGCCCCGGCGGCACCCGCCACCCCGGGCGGGCCCACCGCACCACCGGACGGAACGCGCCCCGCGGCCGCCGACGACGACCAGGACGAGCCCGAGGAGAGCCTGGAGGACCTGCTCGGCGAGCTGAACGCCCTCGTCGGCCTCGACCGGGTCAAGCACGACGTCGGCTCGCTGGTGAAACTGATGCAGACCGTCCGCCGCCGAGAGGAGGCCGGACTCCCGGCCCCGCCGCTCAGCCGGCACCTGATCTTCGCGGGGAACCCCGGCACCGGCAAGACCACCGTGGCCCGCCTCTACGGCAGGCTCCTGAAGGCCCTCGGACTGCTGCGCAAGGGCCATCTGGTGGAGGTCGACCGCACGGCCCTGGTCGGCGAGTACGTCGGCCACACCGGCCCCAAGACCACCGCCGCGTTCAACCGGGCCCTGGGCGGCGTGCTCTTCATCGACGAGGCCTACACCCTGGCCCCGGTCGGCGCCGGCAACGACTTCGGCACGGAGGCCATCGGAACCCTGGTCAAGCTGATGGAGGACCACCGCGACGACGTCGTCGTGATCGCCGCCGGCTACCCCGGCGACATGGACCGCTTCGTCGGCTCCAACGTGGGCCTGTCCTCCCGCTTCGGCCGCACGCTGTTGTTCGAGGACTACGGGGCGGACGAACTGGTCTCGATCGTCGAGTACCAGGCCGCGGAGCACCGGTACGAACTCACCTCCACCGCCCGCGCCGAACTCACCCGGCTCTTCGAGCTCCTCCCGCGCGGCGAGGGCTTCGGCAACGGCCGGTCCGCCCGCCAGATGTTCCAGGAGATGACGGAACGGCAGGCACAGCGCGTCGCCGAACTGGACGACCCCACCGCGGACGAGCTCATGGCCCTGGAGGCCCAGGACCTCCCGCAACCCGCCGCCCACGGCTGACCGCCCGCTCCGGCACCCCCTACAGGTCGAGCACCACGTCCTCGCGCGGCCTTGAGCAGCAGACGAGGGCGCTGCCGGCGGCGGGTTCGTCGACGGGCTCGGGGGCGTACGCCACGCCACCGGCCAGGACCGGGGTCTCGCAGGTGTGGCAGACCCCGGTGCGGCACGACCAGCGGGTCGGCACGTCGCAGGCCTCGGCGAGTCCGAGCAGCGTGCCGTACGCCGGGTGCCACGGCACGCTGAGGCCGCTGCGGGCGAAGGACACCGACGGCCCGGTCGGCTCGCCGGGCGCGGCCGCGGGCGGGTGCGGGGCGCGTGCCGTCGCACCGACCACGCCGGGGTTGATCGAGGACAGCGCGCCGAAGGTCTCCCTGTGGATGTGGTCCCCGGTCAGGCCTCCCGCGGTCAGCGCCTTGACCATGTCGTCCATGAAGCCCTGCGGCCCGCAGACGTAGGCGTCCGCGTCCGGCGGCAGCGCCAGCGCGGCGATCCGCTCCGCGTCGAGCCGGCCCGCCCCGGTGTAGTCGGCGCCCACGCGGTCGCCCTCCTGCGGCCTGCTGTACGCGATGTAGGCGTGTGCGCCCGCCAGCCGCCCCACCAGCGCCCGGGACTCCGCGGCGAACGGATGGTTCTCGCCGTCGCGCGCCACGTGCAGCCACCACACCTCGCGCCGGGCGGAGCCGTCGGCCAGCGCGTACAGCATCGCCATCACCGGCGTGGCGCCCACTCCCGCGGACAGGAGGACCACAGGCGTGTCGCCCTCCCCGAGGACGAAGGTGCCGCGCGGCGCGGCGACGTCCAGGAGATCGCCCTCCCGCACGTGCCGCCGCAGGTAGCCGCTGCCGGCGCCGTGCGGCTCCAGCTTGACGCTGATCCGGTACTCCGCCGCGCCGGGCCGCCCCGACAGGGAGTAGGTGCGGATCAGCGGCGGCCCCTCGGGGTCCGGCCGCATCCGGACGGTGAGGAACTGGCCCGGCATCCCGGCCGGCAGGGGGCCGCCGTCCTGCGCGGCCAGGGTCAGCGAGAAGATGCTGCTGCTTTCCTCCCGGACCCCGGCCACCCGCAGCGCGCGGAAGCCCGGCCAAGCCGGGGGAGGGGCCGCCGCCCCCGTCAGCCCCGGGTTGCCCGCGGCGCCGTCGCCGTCCTCCGCCGGGGTGTCGAGCAGCGCCCGCATCGACGCCTGCCACCCCGGACTGAGCGCGGGGATGCGCAGGGCACGCTCGACCTGGTCCCGGGGATGCCCCGGCAGGTAGAGCAGCGCGTCGATGTCGGCGACGGTCATCGCCTCCGGCCCGGTCCCGATCTTGACGATCTCGTCGCCCGCGGTGACCTCGCCCTCCTCCAGCACCCGGAAGTAGAAGCCCGGGCGCCGGTGGGCCACCAGCAGCGCGGCCATCCGGGGCTCCGCCATGCGCATCCCGACCCGATAGCAGGTCACCCGCGGCTGCGTGACCTCGAAGACCGCCCCGCCGATGCGGTACCGGTCCCCGATGCACACCTCGTCGTCGGGTAGCCCGTCCACGGTGAAGTTCTCGCCGAACTGGCCGAAGGTGAAGTCGTCCCTGCCGAGCTCCGTCTGCCAGTGGCGGTACGAGTCCAGCTGGTACACCAGCACGGCCCGCTGCTCGCCGCCGTGCCCGCCGAGGTCCCCCTGCCCGTCGCCGTCGACGTTGAGCCGCCGGACCATGCGCGGGCCCGAGACCGGCTCCTTCCACACGCCTGTGAACGTCGTCCGGCCCTGCCACGGAACGTTCTTCGGCATACCGACGCTGACGGCGAGCAGTGTGGCCATTGCGCCATCTCCCTCGTAGCGCGAGCCCCCACCTCCCGGCCACGCTATTACGCGGCGCGCGCCGCGCAAC
Organism: Actinacidiphila sp. bgisy167; assembly: GCF_965342175.1. Taxonomy (GTDB): domain Bacteria; phylum Actinomycetota; class Actinomycetes; order Streptomycetales; family Streptomycetaceae; genus Actinacidiphila. The sequence goes on along the minus strand of NZ_CBDRBL010000047.1, from coordinate 19,838 downwards.
CCGGCCGGTGCCCCGCCCGGCCGGGCGCCCGGCGGCCACGGCGGGGGATGGCGCAAGGGCGCGGCGGTGTTGACCGACCCGAGAACGCCGGAGCCAGACGGACCGGAACCTCGATGGACGGAGAACCGCACCACTATGTCCACCACCGTCGACCACGCCCACCCCGCCGAGCCCGGGGGCGAGCACGCCACGACCGGCGCCGCCTCCGCCCCGCACAACCCCGTGTGGGCCGCACTCACCGGTCCGCACGCCCGCTTCGCCGAGGTCCGCGGGCGCGCCGCCCGGTACCGCGCGGACGTCTCCGTCTTCGCGGGTCTCGGCGACCCGGCCGACCCAGCAGCCTGGGACGACCTCGCCGGGCTGCTCGGGCCCGGCGGCGCCGCCCTGGTCACCGGCTCACCAGTGGTCCCCGATCACTGGGAGGTCGTGGAGGGCGGCGAGGGCGTGCAGATGGTCGGCACCGCACTCCGCGCCGAGCACGCCCAGGAGGCCGTGCGGCTCATCCCCGGCGACGCCGACGACGTCATGGACCTGGTCGCCCGGACCCGTCCCGGCCCCTTCCTGCCGCGGACCCTCGAACTCGGCACCTACCTCGGCATCCGGGAGAACGGGCGTCTGATCGCGATGGCCGGGGAGCGCCTGCGGCCGCCCGGCTGGACGGAGATCAGCGCCGTCTGCACCGACCCAGGCCATCGCGGCCGGGGCCTGGCGACCCGCCTGGTGAGCGCCGTCGCCGCAGGTATCCAGGAGCGCGGGGACACCCCGATGCTGCACGCTGCCGCGAGCAACACCAACGCGCTGCGGCTGTACGAGTCGATGGGCTTCTCCCCAGGCCGCCGACCGCTGTTCCTGCTGGTTCGCGCGCCGCAGGCGCGATCCCAGAAAGCGTCGGCCGCCCGGGCGGCCTCCTCAGGGTGCCCGCGACCGAGCCGCCGACCCGTGGTGGCCGGCTCCGGGGCCGCCTGCGGCCCACGAGCGCCGCGTCCGAAGACCGTCTTGCCCCGCCGCCGGCCCACGGCGGCTGGGCCAAGGGAACAGCCTCGCGGGGACGGGCCGGGCACCTGCCCGCCCCGGGCATGTGGCGGTACGCGGCCCGCCGCCCGGCCGGCTCGCGCCGAGCGGCCCTCAGGCGCCGGCCGCCAGGCACACCACCGGGACCCGCTGGACGAGGTTGTTGGCGAAGCCGCCGCGGTTCCAGAGCTGTTCCAGCGGCTGGGTGTGGCCCTCCGCGTCGGTGGCGCGGACGCTGAGCACGTGCCGGCCCGGCGTCGCCTCCCACGTGGAGTGCCAGCGCCGCCAGGCCCAGCGGTGGTCCTGGTCGCCGAGTTCGGCGGCATGCCAGGTGCGGCCGCCGTCCGCGCTCGTCTCGACGCCGACGATCGGCGCGCGGCCCGACCACGCCCGGCCCTCCAGGAGCTGCGGGCCCGGCCGGACGACGCGCGTGCGCGTCATGAAGTCGGGGAAGCCGGGCGGCACCATGAGCGCGCGCGGTGCGATGCGGGTCACCGGCTCGCCGGGTTCGTCGGGCTCCTGCCGCAGGCGGTACGCCTCGGACTGCTGGAAACCGGTGAACGGCGTATCGGTGAGCCTGATGTCGCGCAGCCACTTCACGTGCGCCATGCCGTACCAGCCGGGAACCACCAGGCGGACGGGGTGACCGTGCTGGGGCGGGAGGGGCGCGCCGTTCATGGCGTACGCGACCAGCACCTCGGGGTCCTCGGCGGTCGCGGCGGCGACGGTGAGCGAGCGCTGGTAGTCCTGCTCGACCCCGCGCTCCACGCCGTGGTCGGCGCCGGTGAAGACCGCCTCGACGGCGTCCGGCTCGACGCCTGCCTCCCGCAGCAGGGTGCGCAGCGGCACGCCCGTCCAGTCGGCCGTGCCCACCGCCTCGGTCAGCCAGGGCTGGCTGACCGGGCGCGGAGTCAGCCCCACGCGTCCGTTGCCGGCGCACTCCATGGTGACCCGATGGGTGACGGCCGGGTACCGGCGCAGGTCGTCCACGGACAGTTCCAGCGGGGTGCGGACCTTGCCGCCGATGGTGAGCCGCCACGTCTGTGCGTCGGCGGGCGGGATGTCGAAGTGGACCAGCACGTAGTGCAGGCCGGGGGGTGTGACGTCGTAGCGCAGGGCCTCCAGGGGCAGCGCGTGGTTGCGGGCCGCCAGGCCCAGTTCGTCCATGCCGATGCCCTCGGCCGGGTCGGCCAGCCGGGACGCGGCGCTCACATGCGCGATGCTCGGATCATCCACCCCACCAGTGTGCCCCGGCAGGGCCCGGCAGTTCCCGCCAGGTCACGGCAGTCCCCGCCAGATCACAGCCGGGCCCGGTCGAGCAGCGCCCGCAGCACGGGACGCCGGGGCGACTCGGGGGGCAGCGCGCGCAGCGCCGCCTGCAGAAGGTCGACGTCGTGGTGATTGCCGGGCCGGTCCAGCCAGTCGAGCAGCAGCCTGGCGTCGCCGCGGTCGCGCAGGGCGCGGCGCAGCGCCCAGTGGAGCTCCTCGCGCGCATCGACGATGGCCGGGGCGTCCGAGCCGGGCAGCAGCGCCCCCGGGTAGCGGGCCAGGGCCCGGCGGTGGGCCCCGCGCGCGAGGAGCGCGCGGACCTCGTCCGCGTCCGTGGTGGCCGGCAGCAGCAGCCGGTACGGGCGTGAGCCCAGCACCTGCGGGCCGAGCAGTCGGCGCAGCCGCGACATCTCGGCCCGCAGGGTGACCCGCGCCGACTCGTGCTCGTGCAGCCGCACGGTGAGCGCGTCGGCGCCCAGCCCCCGCGGATGCCGGGCCAGCAGGAAGACGATCTCCGAGTGCCGAGGGCTCAGTTCGACCGTCCCGTACGGCGAGGTCAGCAGTGCCCGGTCGCGTGCCAGTACCTCCAGCCGCGCCCCCGCGGCCTTCGCCCCCGGCGCGGGGTCGCGGGGAGCACGCCGCGCAGCCGCAGCAGCCGCAGTTCGGCCTCCGCCGCCGCCACGGTGGCCCGCACCAGGGCCAGGGCGTGCGGCGCCGCGATATGGTCGCCGCCGGTCAGGTCGATCACGCCGATGACCGCACCGGTGTCCGGGTCGCGCACCGGGGCCGCCGAGCAGCTCCACGGGTGCACCGGACGGATGAAGTGCTCGCCCGCGTAGATCTGCAGGGGCCGTCCCAGCGCGACCGCGGTGCCGGGCGCGTTGGTGCCGACCGCGTCCTCCGCCCACTCCGCGCCCTCGACGAAGCCGATCCGCTCGGCCCGCGCCGCCAGTCCCGCGGTCCCGCCCGCCCCGCGGGCGGCGTGCCGCGGTGAGGCTCGGGCCGCGGCGAGTGCCTGGAGGCCGCCCGGGAGGGCGCCGGCGCCGGGGAACATGGTGAGACGTCCTGATGCGGCGTCAGCGAGCCGTCACGGGCGTCGCCGCCGGCGTGCCGGTCCTCGGGTGCGGGGCGCGGCCCCGCACCGGGGCCGACGCCGGCGCGGGACGCGGGAGCACCCCGTCAGGCGGGCACCGAGTCGCCCTCCGGGCGCGCCTCGGGCAGACGCAGCCGCGCCGCGGCCAGCGCCGCGTCGACGTCCCGCATGCCGGTGGCCACGCACAGCGTGTACGAGACGTCCGCCATCCGGCGCCGTACCTCGGGGTCCGCGGGGTCCAGCAGCCTGAGCGTCTCGTAGCGGTCGACCAGATCGCTCAGCACGGCGGGGTGGGCCAGCAGCACGTCGTCCTCCTGTGGGGCGGGGCATCGGATCACGGCACGGTGTACCTGGCTGCCGCCTACCCGGACTTCGTCCGGGCACGCAGCCGTGCGCGACGGGAATCAGCGGCGGGTCCGCTCCGGCAGGGCGGTGACGATGATCTCGCGGGTGGCCGTGCTGTCCTCGACACCGCGGAAGCCGGCGAGGGCCAAGGCGTCCAGCACCGGCTTGTGGAGGGGACGGCGGTGCGCCCCGGCCGTCGGAGGCGCCGCCGCCGCGCCGGTGCCGAGCAGGGTGTCCCAGCGCACGACCACACCGCGGGGCCCCGCCTCCACGGCGGGGCGGTCCTCGTCGCCGTGCCGGGTGAGCGGGAGCCCCGCGTCCAGCAGGGCCTGGCACACAGCGGTGTGCAGGCGCCGGACGTCCGCGCCGAGCCGCCGGGCCGACGGGCGGGACGGGGTGAGCGCCCCGCGGTTGCCGGTGAGGTCGAGCAACCGCACGACGGTGTCGCTGGTGGCGGTCACGGTCAGCGTCCGGTGCGCGGCCATGGCACGGTTGCGCAGCTCCAGCAGGGCGTTCAGCCCCGCGCCGTCGCAGCCGGTGACGTCGCGCAGGTCCAGGTCGAGGCCGTCTCCCCCCTCCAGCGCGGCGAACAGGGCGCGGCGCAATTCCGGCGCGCTCCGGGCGTCGAGCTCCCCGATCAGGACGGCTTCGGTGCGCGCGGTGCCGCGGGGACTGAGCAGGATGGTCAGGCGTGCGGGGGACTCGTGCCGCCTGCTGGGTCCGGCGTCCGCCGGGACGGAGTGCACCCGCAGATCGGGAAGGTTGTCCGACATGCCGTACCTCCTGCACTTTCGCTGCTCGCCGGTGCGTGCACCACCTCGGTGTGGAGTGGTGGGAAGACATGAACGACGCCCGGCGGCCACAGGGACATCACAGGGCAAAAGGGTGACATCGGCATGATATGCGCAGACGGGTGGGTTGGCGTCCGGTGCGCCGGGGAGCCCTCTCCCGCGCGTCGCGAGGCGCCGGAGTGCCGCGCGCCGGCGGTCGGTACCGCGGGTCGGCCAGGGGCGTCCCCGAGCGGGCGTGCGACCGGGACGGCGGTGCCTGGACCTCTCCCGAGCGACGACCCCTCACCGCGGGAATGTACGGGGGCGTCACCTGACCGGTCGTCACCCCGGTCGTCTCAGGCGGCGCCGTCGTCGGCCCACTCGCAAGGCCGTGGTTCGGTGGCAACGGCACGGCGGTGCGCAACGCTGGGCGGAACCGCCAGCGGAGTGATCAGGGGCCCGCCCGGCGTGCCGCGCCGCGGACCGAGGCGGGTAAAGGGGTTTCGATGAGCGCGGGCCGCCGACCGGTGGCCGCCGCAACTGTGATGGAGGCCGTCATGCGTGTCAGCCCTGCCGCTGTGTCCGTCCTGTCCGCGGCGATGCTGGTGGCCGCGGCGCCCACCGCGCGGGCCGCGGACGGCTGGCACACGCAACGCGACGGAGGCCGCAGCGTCCGGCTCGCCGTGCACGACTCGGGGCGTGTCGGCCAGGCCGTGATCACCGTCCACCGGGCCGGGCGCGGCTGGATCGTCGACGCCCTCGTCACCAAGGAGGTGGACGACCCGGGGTGCGTCTTCCTCGCCACCGACGACGGCCGGCGCGACGGCCGGGGCAGGGAGATCGGCGCCCAGTGCGGCTCCGCGGGCAATACGACGCGCATGATCACCCACACGGAGTTCCGGCGGCTCGTCCTCGGCTGGGCCGACGGCTACGGCGCCCACACGGAGCGGAGCGTCAGGATCTGACCGCCCGCCCGGCGTCCGCACCCCCACTCCCACCGCCGTCGCCGCAGTCGATGCCGCAGCCGCAGCGGACGAGCGCGGGATCACCGTGGGGCCCGCCCGCACCCCGTCCCGCGGCAGTGCGCCGGCCCCGACCCGGAGGCCGGGCGACGGCGTCAACCGTTCCGCGGTAGTGCCGTAACCCCGCATCCCGGCGGGACGTTGGATCTCGGGCGCCGCGCCCTGTCCGGGCGAGGCGCGGGCCCATCAGCCCCTGGGTCCTTCGCCCGCCCCCCACCAGGGACTTTCCCACGGGAGCCGCCGATGCCGCCCGCCTCCGCCATGCCCGCACCCCCCGCCGCCGGGGAACGCGGCAAGCGCCGCCTCGCCCTCGTGGGAGGATCACTCGGCAATCTCGTCGAGTGGTACGACTGGTTCGTCTACGCCAGCTTCGCCCTCTACTTCGCCGACGCCTTCTTCCCCGGCGGCAATCCGACCACGCAGTTGATGAACACCGCGGGCATCTTCGCGGTCGGCTTCCTCATGCGCCCCGTCGGCGGATGGGTGCTGGGCCGGGCGGCCGACCGCCACGGCCGCAAGAGCGCGCTGACCCTCACCGTCACCATGATGTCGGCGGCAGCCCTCCTGATCGCGGTCGCCCCGACGTACGCCCAGGCCGGGTACGCCGGCGCGCTCGTCCTGCTCTTCGCCCGGCTGCTGCAGGGCATGAGTATCGGCGGCGAGTACGCGGCCAGCGCGACCTACCTGACCGAGGCGTCCGACCGCACTCGGCGCGGTCTCGGCTCGTCCTTCCAGTACGTGTCGATGACGGTCGGCCAACTGCTGGGGCTCGTCATCCTGATCAGCCTTCAGCATCTGCTCACCGTGGACCAGTTGCACGACTGGGGGTGGCGCGTCCCCTTCCTGCTGGGCGCGGTCTTCGCGGTGGTGGTCTTCTGGATCCGGCGCCGGCTCGAGGAGACCGACGCCTTCGCGGAGGAGGCCGGCGCGCCGGACAGCGCCCGCGGTTCGCTCCGCCTGCTGTGGCGGCACCGGCGCCAGGCTCTGCTGGTCATGGCGCTCACCTTGGGTGGCACGGTGGCGTACTACACGTACACCACGTACCTCACCAAGTACCTCGTCGGCACTGCGGGCATGGCCAGGAACACCGCCACCCTGGTCAGCTTCACCGCGCTGCTCGTCTTCGCGCTGCTCCAGCCGCCCGCCGGGGCGCTGTCCGACCGGATCGGCCGCCGGCCGCTGCTCATCACCTTCGCCGCGGGGTGCACGCTCGGCACCTACCCGATCATGACGGCGCTCGGCACGGCCGGCTCGTACTGGTCCGCGCTGGGGCTCTCGCTTCTGGCGCTGGTCATCGTCACGGGCTACACCTCGATCAACGCCGCCGTGAAGGCCGAGCTCTTCCCGACCCGTGTACGGGCGCTGGGCGTGGCGCTGCCGTACGCGATCGCCAACGCACTGTTCGGCGGGACGGCGGAGTACGTGGCCCTGTGGTTCAAGGAGGCGGGACACGAGAGGGCCTTTTTCTGGTACGTGTCGGCGTGCGCCCTGGTCTCCCTCGTCACCTATGTCCTCATGCCCGACACCAGGAACGCCGCACTCACCCGCGCCGAAGCGACGGCCGACGCCGACGTGCGGCGGTCCGCGCGTTCGCCGGCCGATGGCGTGGTGCGCCAGGACCGCTCGTGACGTGACCGGTGCCCGCCGACAGGTGGAGTGCCGTCGCGGCCCACGGTCATGCGTGCCGTCGCGGCCCGCTGCCACGGCGCTCGGCAGGCCGGGCACCGGCAGTGCGGCGCCACTCGCCGGGGGGCACGCCGTAGGCGGCACGGAAGCTCCGGTTGAAGTGTGCGGGGCTGGCGAAGCCCCATCTCAGCGCGATCGCCTCCACCGTCACCCCGGCCATGTCGGGACGCGCCAGATCCTTCCGGCAGGCTTCCAGCCGCTCGCGGTTGATCCACCGGCTGACGGTCGTCTCCTCGTCCTGGAACAGCTTGTGCAGGGAGCGCACGGACATCCGGTGAGCGGCGGCGATCATGGCCGGGCTGAGGTCCGGCCGCTGCAGGTGCGCTGTGATGTAGTCCCGGACGAGCAGCCTCCGGGTTTCCGCGGCAGTCGGCGTGACGTCCGTGTGCAGCCGCCCCTCGTGCGCGGCCAGCGCGGTGAGCACGTCGATGATGCCCCGCTGCAGGTGCTGTTCCGTGCCCGGCAGGCAGTCGCCGGACTCCGCCGCCGCGGCGAGCCGGCTCACGAAGGAGGCGAGGATTCCCCCGACATGGTGCGTGGGGGGATACACCCGGCCGATGATCTTGGCCAGACACGAGCCGGGGACGTCCAGCATCTCGAAGGGGACGGCAGCGATGCTCTGGCGGTAGTGACCGGGGAAGTCCCGCAGGAAGGGCCGTCGCGCGTCGAACATGGCCAGGCACCCCGAAGTGAGAAGGGTCTCCCGTCCGCCTTGGTCGACGACGCTGCTGCCCGCCTCCTGGAGGCTGAGAAGCAGGGGGGCCTCGGCCTCGTTGGCGATGATCGTCCGGGTCCGGGCCATGCGCTGGGGGCCTGCTTCGACACGGCCGATGTGGATGTCCCCGACCGATGCCGCCCAGGCGGAACCGTAGATGGCGGCGTCGTCGCGGGGCCGGACTTCGAGCCGGGTGGCGGCATGGCGGACCGCCTCGGCCCAGTACTCCTCTCGCTCGCCGGGTGGGTGGGCGTCGGTGCGGAATGTCTTGATCACGATGCCTCCGTGTCAGTGAGAATCATCACGAAGACGTCCCGGAGCATCGCTGTAGCGACCCCCAGGTGGCCGGGAACCGGCATCTGCACCGTAGTCCCCTTTCCGTCGCAGGCGGCCCGCACGGCGAAACACTGCGGTTCATCCGCAGAAAACCGCACCACAGCGGCTTCGCCCTGCCGATGTGGGCGCGAGCGTCGGACGGCCGAGGAGCGCCCGGCCCCTCGCGTGGACGGGGTCGCTGAACGTCGGCCGAAAGTCGTAGGGTGACGCGATGGGTTCCGACTTCCGCCCGAAGCGGGCGGCATTCCGTGCTTCGTAACGTGCTTGTCATGAGCTCCACGTGGCACACCGGACCCGCCCGCACCGCTCCGGCCGTCGGCCCGGGCTGTCGGCGCGGATTGCGGCGTGGGGTCGCGTTCCACCCCCACCTCCGTGACGCCTCGTGTCGGCCGCGCCTCCACGGCGGCGGATCGACCGCGTCACCCGAAGGACTTCTCATGCCCTGCGCACCACTGGCGGCCTCCGTCGTCCGCACCGTCGACCCGCCCCCGCCGCCCGGGGGCACGGCGGGACCGGAACTGACGGTCGACCTGGCAGCGATCGCCGGGAACACCCGCCTGCTCGCCGCCCGTGCGGCCCGCCTGATGGCGGTGGTGAAAGCCGACGGCTTTGGACACGGCGCGGCCGACGCGGCCAGGGCGGCACTGGGCGCGGGCGCGACATCCCTCGGTGTCACCTCCGTCGAGGAGGCGATGTCCCTCAGGACCGAGGGCTTCCGTGTGCCGATCCTGAGCTGGCTCAACCCGGTGGATGCCGCCTTCGAGGAGGCCCTGCGGGCCGATGTCTCCGTGGCCGTCCCCGGCCAGGAGCACCTGGCCGCGGTGGCGAGCGCCGCGAGCCGGGCAGGACGCACGGCACGGGTGCATCTGCACCTGGACACGGGCATGGCGCGGGACGGTGCGGCCCCCGGGCAGTGGGCCGAGCTGTGCCAGCAGGCCCGCGAGGCGGAGCGCGCCGGCCTGGTCCGGGTGATCGGCGTGATGGGCCACCTCGGCTGCGCGGACACCCCGGGGGACCCGTGCACCGACCGCGCCCTCGCGCTCTTCCGGGAAGCGTCGAACGCCGCGGCACGGGCCGGACTGCGACCGGCCGTCCGCCATCTCGCCGCCACCTCGGCGACCCTCACCGACCCGCGGACCCGCTTCGACCTCTGCCGCGTCGGCGCCGGCCTCTACGGAATCGACCCGACGCGCACGACCCGGCTCCGCCCGGCACTGACGCTCCGCGCGCCCGTGGTGTCGGTGCGCACGGTGCCGGCCGGCGCCGGGGCCGGTTACGGGCACGCGTGGACCGCCCCGCGGCGCACCAACCTGGCCCTGCTCCCCGTCGGATACGCGGACGGCCTTCCCCGTGCGGCATCCGGCCGCGCCGAGGTGCTTCTCGGCGGTCGCCGCTGCCCCGTGGTGGGCCAGGTCTCCATGGACCAGGTGATCGTGGACTGCGGCGAGCACGCGGCCGCGCTCGGCGACGTCGCCACCGTCTTCGGCACGGGCGACGGAGGCGAGCCCACCGTCCGGGACTGGGCCGGGTGGTCCGGGACGCTGGAACACGAGATCGTGACCGGCCTGGGCACCCGCCTGCGCCGCACTGTGCACCACGCGGAGGAGACCGCATGACCGCCTTCGGAAACACCCCCCGCGTCCGCGTCGCCGTGCTCGGCGGCGGCCGAAGCGCCGAGCACGAGGTCTCGCTGGCGTCCGCGGTGTCCGTCCGCTCGGCGCTCGATCCGGCCGTCTACGACGTCGTGGCGCTCACCATAGGACGCGACGGGCTGTGGCGGGACGCCGCCGGGCAACCGCTCGCGGACTCCGCCGCGGCGAGCCTGTCCGCGGCACTCGTGGTGCTGGGCGGCTGCGACGTCGTCTTCCCGGCGCTGCACGGCCCGCTCGGCGAGGACGGCACGCTGGCGGCGCTGCTGGACCTGGCGGAGATTCCCTATGTCGGTTCCGGGGTCCGGGCCGGCGCCCTCGCCATGGACAAGTGGGCGACGAAACTGGTGGCGGAGGCGGTGGGCATCTCCGTCGCCCCGGGCTTCCTGGTCACCGCCGACAACGCGCACGAGGTGCGTTTCGACCACCCGGTCGTCGTCAAACCCGTGGCCGCCGGCTCCAGCCACGGTGTGTCCCTCGTCACCGACGAGGCGGACCTCGCCCCGGCGGTGGCCGCCGCGCTCCGGATCGACGACAGGGTCCTGATCGAGGATCTGGTCGCCGGCCGGGAGGTGGACCTCGCCGTACTGCGGCGCGCGGACGGCAGTCTGGTGGTGGGGCCCCCGCTGGAGATCCTTCTGGAGGACGGACGCCTCTTCGACACCGAGCAGAAGTACGACGGCGGAGCGCGCTTCGTGATCCCCGCCCCGCTGTCCGCCGAGGAGCACGACGCGCTGGTCGACGCCTCCCTCGCCCTCTTCGCGGCGCTGGGCTGCCGCGGGGTGGCGCGCTGCGACTTCTTCCTCACCGCGCGGGGCCCCGTCCTCAACGAGGTCAACACCATGCCCGGCATGACCGCGCAGTCCCAGGTCCCCAAGATGTTCGCGCACCAGGGGCTGGCGTACCCCGCGCTGCTCGACGAACTCGTCCGCGGCGCCCTCGCCCCGGATGCGGCAGCCGAGCAGGGACGACGGTGAGCGGTCAGCACAGCGGCGGCGACCACGAAGCCGCCTCTTCCCCGGCCGGCCACGGCGGCGCCTCCGAGGGCCACGCGGTGCAGCGCGCGTTGCGGATCGCCCAGGTCTACGCCCAGGCCGTCCTCGACGTGGTGGTGCTGGGCGCGGAAACCGACCGCACGGACCCCACGGACCGCACGGCGGCGGAACCGCCGACCGCCGCGCGCCCCGGCGCCGCCGGTCCGGCCGGGGACGCGGGGAGGGGACGCCGAGACTCCGAGGCGGATCGGTGACACCGGACAGGGCGCCCGCAGCGGCCGCCGCCCGGGCGGCGAGCGGAAGCGGAGAGGACGGGAACGCGCGGAACCGGGCGGTCGGCCTCCTCGGGCGGCTGGTGCGGGGTGTCGGGTGGCTGGCGGCCCTCACCGCGCTGGTGGTGCTGGGAACCCTGGACGTGACGATGGAAGTTGACCGGCTGCCCGTCGTGGTGGTGGCGCTGGCCGTGGCCGTGATCATGCCGAAGATGGAGGCCCAGGCGCTGGGCGCCTTCGCCGCGGTCCTGGGGGCGGGCCTGGTGCTCTTGGTGCTCGTCGCGCCGCCGGACGCCTACAACCTCCTGCCCTTCGGCTTCACTCCCACCGCCGTGGGCACCGTCCTGGTCGGACTGGTCGCGTGGCGGGCGGAGCCCGTGCGCGCCGCCCTGGCGGTCCCGCTCCTGTCGGCGGGCCTGCTGCTGCAGCCCGCCCGGCTGGACTACCGGAAAGAGGCGCTGGTCCTCGCGCTGGTAGTGGCGCTGGGCTGCGTCATCGCCGCTGCCTCGGGTCTGTCCCTGCGCTTGTTCCAGACCGACCGCCAGCGGCAGGTGCTCGCGGCCCAGCAGGCGCAGCGGACGGCCATCGCGTCCGATCTGCACGACTACGTCGCCCACCACGTCACGGGCATGGTCGTGCTGGCCCAGGCGGCCCGGGCCGTGGCGGCGAGCAAGCCGCAGGCCGTGCTCCCGGCCCTCGAGCGCATCGAGGCGGCCGGCGAGGAGGCCATGACCGCCATCCGCCGCATGGTCACCCTGCTGCGGGAACCCGACGCCCACGTCCGGTTCGCGCCGACGGGCACGATCGCGGACATCGCCTCCCTTGCCGGTCACTTCACCTCCGACAGCGGTCTGGAGGTGAGGCTGAGCATCGAGGGGGAGGTCGACACGGTCCCCATCGACGTGCAGTCGGCCGTGCACCGGGTGGTCATGGAGGCGCTGACCAATGTGCGCAAGCACGCCGGCGACGCCCGGTCGCTGGACATCCTGGTCCGCCGCGAGGACAGGCCCGACGTCGTGACGGTCGAAGTCTCCGACGACGGTCCCCGCCGGGACGGCCGCGACCGTGGAAGGGAAGGCCGCGCGCCGGACGGCGGCTACGGCCTCAAGGGTCTGCGGGAGCGGGCGGCGGCGCTCGGCGGCTCCTTCAGCGCTGGCCCGAACAGCCCGAAGGGCTGGACCGTACGGGCACACATACCGACCGGAGGAGCCCGGTGACCATTCGCGTCCTGCTGGCCGACGACCAGGCCATGGTCCGCACCGGCTTCTCGCTGATCCTCGGCGCTGAGGACGACATCGAGGTGGTCGGGGAGGCCGACGACGGCGTCCGGGCCCTGGAGATGTCCCGCGCGCTCGCACCCGACGTCGTCCTCATGGACATCCGCATGCCGCGGATGGACGGGCTGCAGGCGCTGCGCGAACTCAACCGGCCCGGCTCCACGACCTCTCCGAAGGTCGTCGTCGTCACCACCTTCGACGACGACGAGTATGTGTACGAGGCCCTGAACAGCGGCGCCTGCGGATTCCTCCTCAAGGACTCCGGCCCGGCCCTGCTCACCGAGGCGGTGCGCGCGGCGTACTCCGGGGAGGCCCTGGTCAGCCCGGCGATCACGATCCGCCTGCTGAAGGGCCTGCGGCCGCCGCGCACCCTCGTCCCGTCGGGAGCGGGTCTGTCCGCACGGGAGACCGAGGTCGTCCGTCTCGTCGCCGAGGGCCTGACCAACGCGGAGATAGGGGCCGCGCTCTTCGTGTCCCTGGGAACGGTCAAGACGCACCTCGGAAACGTCCAGAACAAGCTCTCCGCCCGCAACCGCGTCGAGATCGCCCTGTGGGCGTGGCGCTCCGGGCTCGTGGAACGGTAGCCGCCCGGCAGGTCCCGAGGTGGAGATCCGGCACTCGACCGAAAGTCGGAGTGACCCTGGATCAGGGTCGTACTTCCGCCCGAAGCGTCGGCACGGGGAAGCGCCGTAGCGTGGCTGTCATGAGATCGCCGCACGGTCCGACCCCGCGACGGTCCGCACCCGAGCCGGCTCAGCGGCCCGCCCGCACCGGGCCGCGGGGGTCAGCCTTCCACCTTCCACCCGCCCAGGAGGCTTGCGATGTCCTCTCTCATGCACCGGCTCATCCGCTCGGCCCGGGTCTACGCGCAGACCGCCCTCGAGGTCGCCGTCCTCGGCGCGGGCGACGACCTGATGAGGCGCGAGCCGGCCGTCCCCCAGCCCGCCGCCACCGCCGTCCGCCATGCGTCAGAGACGGACCCGTCGGCGAAGGCGGCATGAGGGACGACCGGCTCAGGGGGCACGGGAGGTGACGCGCCGGCACCCGGACGCCGGGCGCCCGTCCCGCAGTTGCGTCCCGCCGTCGACGACGTCGCTGCTCCGGCGCAGGGCACGGTGGATCGGGATGCGCTCATGGTGTGCGTGCCGGAGCGGCCGCACGACATCGGGCGTCAGGGCGACGACCTCGCGGAGCCCTAGCCGACACGCTCCTTGAGGGGACCGCGGGATTCCGGGTGACCGGGATCATCGGCCGGGGCGGCGGCCCGCAGCGCCGCCTCGATGCGGCGGTTGCCGGTCATGGTCGCCGTGACGGTGGTCATGGTCAGGAGGAGGCCGGAGGCGGCGAAGAGCGGGGTGCGCACGTCGTGCACGGTGGCCAGCCAGCCGCCGAGGAAGGCGCCGAACGGGGCGGCGCACATGGCGAGCATGCGGGAGGTGGAGGCGACCCGGCCCATCAGGTGCGCGGGCACGATCGCTTGGCGGAGGGAGGGGCCTAGCACCATCGTGGCGCCCATACCCGCTCCGCAGACGGCGAGCGCGAGGCCCGCGACGTACGGGTCGGGGGCGGCGGCAAGGCCCAGGACCGCGAGTCCCTCGACTGCCGCCGTGCAGGTCAGCGCGGCGCCGGTGCCGAGTCGCCGGCCTACGGAGGAGGCGATGCCCGCGCCGAGCAGACCGCCGGTGGCCTCGGCCGTGAGGAGCAGACCGAAGCCGAGGGCGCCGATTCCGAGACGGTCGTGCGCGAACAGGGCGAGTACGGTCTCCACGGCGAGGAAGGCGATGTTCCCGACCGCCGGACGCAGCGCGAGCCCGAGCAGCAACGGGTCCCGGAACACGTACGAGGCACCGGCCCGTGCCTGCCGCAGCAGCGACTCACGGGCCTGCGGTACGGGCCGGGGTGCGGCAGGCAGCGAGCGGATGAGGAGCGCGGAGAGGGCGAACGAGACGGCGTCGGCGAGCAGCGGAACCGCCCGCCCGAGCGCGAGCAGGGCACTGCCCGCGGGCGGCCCGGCGAAGCCGGACGCGGCGGTCTGGGCGCCGCGCAGGCGGGAGTTGGCGCGCTCCAGGAGTGCGGGGACGCGACCGAGCAGATCCGGCAGATAGGCCGTGGCGGCCGTGTCGAAGAAGAGCCCGCCGAGGCCGAGGAGGAAGGCGACTGCTGCGAGCAGCGGGATGCTCAGCAGGTCGAGCGCCGCGGCTGCCGCCGGTATCACGAGGAGCACCGCACGTGCGGCGTCCGTGACCCACATCGTGCGCCTGCGGTCCCAGCGGTCCACCAGCGCACCGCCGAGCACCCCGAAGAGCAGCCACGGCAGTGTTCCGGCCGCCGTGACGACGGCGAGGGCGATGGGATCCCGCGTCAAGGCCAACGCGAGCAGCGGCAGCGCGGCATGCGACACCCCGTCCCCGAGCGAGGACACCGTCTGCGCGGTCCACAGCCGCCCGAATTCGGTCGGCAGCTTGAGCTCGTCCGAGGTCATGTGGCGTCACCTCCGGCCTGCGTGCGCGACGCCGGGTGGAACAGGGCGAAGACGAGTGACGCGTCCGGCAGCGACGGATCGGACAGCTCCCGGTACTCGTCGGCCAATGCCTCGAGCCGCGCCCCCAACTGCGCGAACTGCTCATCGGTGAGCCGCAGATGCGCCATCCGCACGTGCCGTTCGCCGTCCACCGGCGCTGCTTCCAGATCCGCCACCGCGTTCCGCATCAGCACATCGGGGCCTCCCTCGCCCGGATCCGGCAGCACGATCGACCGCGCGGCCATGGCGTAGTACCGCTCGGTGACCCCCCGGACCTTCCGGGTCCGGACCACCTTGACCAGGCCGGCCCGCTCGAGCAGCCGTACGTGGTAGCTGGAACTGCCCTTGGCTAGGCCCACGCGCTCGGCGATCTGCGTGATCGTCGCGGGCTCGAAGCGGAGCACAGCCATGATCCGGTGACGGGTGAGATTGGAGACGGCGCGCAACTGCTCGTCCGTGGTGACGTGGAACGCCTCGGGAAGATCGTCGGTTGGCATGGAGCAATGGTCAACGAATCTTGACCATTTGCCAAGCGCATTTCGCGCGGACTGCCGGAACGCCCTGGAATGCCGGTGCGGCGGGTAGGGGGCGTCGGCCCCGGCCCGCCCGCATACCCTCATGTGCGCACGGAACGGCGGCCGTCCTGCCTGCCGCTTGCGGCAACCGGCCCCGGGCAGCCGGCCGGCGCGGCACGACGGCCTTGCCCAATGCGGTCGTGCGGCCGCGGGGAGGGAGCGACCGAGGGCCATCGGTCTGCGGGGGCGCTGCGGCAGGGCCGCCGACCCGGAGGCGGCGGGGCGGGTGCGATCTTCCTCACATCCCGGGCATATCGCCACGGTTCGGACGAGCCTGCCGGCCTGCGCGCGGGACCCGTCCCCAGGTCGCCGGCGAACCGGGCGACACTCACGCTCTCCGGCTGCGGCGGCGACCCGTGGCCGCGGCCCCGGCGGCGTCGACCGACCGTCAGCACCACGGAACACGCTGGGGATCGGGGGCTTCGCCCGCCGTGACAGCACCGCGGAACACCGGTACGCCGCCCCGCGGCCGCGGCCGCGAGTCGTGCCCCGGCGCACCGCCGGGCCGCCCGGGCGCCTGACCGCGCCGGGGCCCACAGGAGCCCGCACCGCCCCGGCCGGACGTAGCCGACGTCACATTCCGTCCCGTCCAACCGCCCGCCCACACTGGGCAGTCAGCACGACCGGCGACAACCCGATGAACGGAGTGACATGGGTCGACCACGTGGCATGGGTCATACGCGCATATCCCGGCGGGGCATGGCGGCCGCGGTCCTCGCGGCTGTGGCGGTCCCGGTGGCCGCGGGAGCCGCCACAGCGGAGGCCGCCCCCGTAGCGCCCCAGGTGAGCTGCCGCTCGGCGGCGCCCGGGCTGGCCTCGGAACTGCAGCGGGACATCACGAAGGCGCTGGAGGGCGGCACCGCCCGTACCGCCGTCTCCCTGCACGACCGCACGACCGGCACGTCGTGCACGCTGCGCGCGGACCAGCACTTCGACTCCGCCAGCACGGTCAAGGTCACCGTACTCGCGACGCTCCTGCGGGACGCCCAGCAGCACCACCGCGACCTCACCCCCGACGAGACCCGGCTCGCGACGGCCATGATCACGCGGTCGGACAACGACGCCACCACCGCGCTGTGGAAGCAGCTCGGCGTCGCCAAGATCAGCTCTTTCCTGGCCGCCGCCGGGATGAACCACACCGTGCCGGGCTCCGGCGGGACCTGGGGCCTCACCCAGATCACCGCCGGGGACGAGCAGAAGCTCCTGGACCTGCTCACGGCTCCGAACGCCGTGCTCGGCGACACATCGCGCGCCTACGCCCTCCAGTTGATGAACGAGGTCGTCCCCTCCCAGCGCTGGGGCACCCCCGCGGGCGCCCCGGGCACCGCGGTCGTCCACGTCAAGAACGGCTGGCTCTCCCGCGCCACCCACGGCTGGCGGGTGCACAGCCTGGGCGTCTTCACCGGCGGCGGGCACGACTACAGCATCGCCGTCCTCACCGACGACGACCCGACGATGGCCTCCGGCATCGCCACCGTCGAGAACGTCTCGCGCGTGATCCACCGGGACGTCGACGCGGCCTGAGGGCCCCCGCGCCGCCTGGTCGCCGGACAGGCGGCGACCCCGGCAGCGCCGCGGCACGTGACGCGGGAACGACGGGTTCACGCCCGGGAGAGTGCCTCCTCGGCGGCCCGCGACGCCGCCTCGCGGTCGGCGGGGACGAGTCCGATGCGGGTGCGCCGGTCGAGGAGGTCACCGGTGTCGAGCGCGCCCTCGTGGCGCACGGCCCACACCAGTTCGGCGTGCGTGACGGGATGGCCGGGGACGACCGGTCTGCGCAGGGCGGGGTCGGCGTCTCCGAGGGCGTGCACGGCGGGCGCCTCGGTGCTGTAGCGCCGCACCAGACGGCGCGGGGCCTTGAGCCCGGTGAGCAGCCGCGGCGCGGCGGCTCCCACGAGCGGGAGCGACGCGGTGCGGCAGGGTCCGGCGCGGAGCCCGCGGGCCGAGACGACCGCGTCGACGGCGTCCTCGGCCATGCGGCGGTACGTCGTGAGTTTGCCGCCGACGACGGTCACCACTCCCTCACCGGAGGTGAGCACCGCGTGCTTGCGCGAGATGTCGGCGGTGCGGCCCGTCCCGTCGGCGGAGGGGTCGAGCAGTGGCCGCAGCCCCGCGAACGCCCCCACCACGTCGGACCTGCGGACGGAGACCTCGAGTGCTGTGCCGAGCACGTCGAGCAGGAAACCGATGTCCGTCTCGGGTGCTTCGGGTACATCGGGGAGGGCGCCGTCGACCGGCTCGTCGGTCAGCCCGATGTACACCCGTCCGTCCCCCTGCGGCAGGACGAGTGCGAAGCGGTGGGACTCGCCGGGGATCGGGATGTGCAGACCCGCGGGCAGGCCGCCGAGGCCGCCGGAACCACCGAGGCTGTCGGGGCGCAGCACCAGGTGCGTGCCGCGGGACGGCCGCAGCCGTAGGCCGTCGACGAGACCGCCCGCCCACACGCCGGAGGCGTTGACCACCGCGCGGGCCCGGATCGTGTGTTCCTCGCCGGTCAGCTCGTCGCGGACGACGGCGCCCGAGCCGCTGAGCGAGAGCGCGCGCACACGCGTCAGGATCCGCGCCCCGTGCGCCGCCGCGGTCCGGGCGATGGCGGTCACGAGCCGGGCGTCGTCTGCGAGTCTCCCGTCCCAGGACAGCAGGCCGCCGCGGAGTCCGGCGGTACGCAGCGCCGGCGCGAGGTGCCGGGTCTCCGCCGCGGACAGCCGGCGCGGTCCGGGGAGTGTGGCCCGCGCCGTCCGCGCCGACAGGCGCAGCGCGTCTCCGGCCCATAAGCCGGACCACGCCTGCGCGGCCTGGCGGTGCGAGACGAGCGGGGTCAGCGGCAGTACGAAGGGTTGCGGGCGGACGAGGTGCGGGGCGGTGCGCCGCATCAGCACGCCGCGCTCCACCGCGCTCTCGTACGCGACGTCCAGCCGGCCCGCGGCGAGGTAGCGCAGGCCGCCGTGGATCAGCTTGGAGCTCCACCGGGAGGTGCCGAAGGCCAGGTCGTGGGCGTCGATCGCGGCGACCGACAGCCCGCGGGACGCCGCGTCGAGGGCCGTCCCCGCGCCGGTGGCCCCGAGGCCGACGACGAGGACGTCCACCGGCACGCCGGCGGTGAGTTCCGCGAGCTCGCGGGCGCGCCGCACGGAGGTGAGCGAGGACGCGGGGGAGGGGGCCGGGCTGCTCGTGGGGCTCGTAGGGCTCATGGGGCTCATGGGGCTCATGGGGCTCATGGGGCGAGGGTCCTCTCCAGGATGTCCCGCAGCTCCCCGAGGAAGGCCTCGGAGGTCAGGCCGGGCTCGTCCTCCTCGGTCATGGTGCGCAGCGAGAGCGTGAACGACTGGACGATCAGCAGCACGGAACGGGCCTGCCGCACGAGGTGCCCGGGGCGGACCGAGCCGTCGGTGTGGCCCTCCTCGAGGACACCGGCGACGAGCTCCAGCAGCGCGTCCTGGCTGGCGCCCCGGCGGTCCAGCACATAGGGCAGGAGCAGATCGGGGTCGACGTCGAGGATCTTGACGAACAACGGGTGGGCGCGGAAGGCGCGCACCCCCGTCACCAGCCCCTCCACCAGATGCGCCCGGGCGCTGCCGCCCTCGCGCCGTTCGGGCATCGCCGCCAGGGCCACCGACACCCACTCGCGGGTCATCAGGTCGCCGACGAGCGTGCGGACGTCGGGCCAGCGCCGGTAGAGCGTCATCCGGGAGACGCCGGCCCTGCGGGCCACGTCGGTCAGGGTGGTGCGGCGGACGCCGACGGCCAGGACGCAGTCGCGGACCGTGTCGAGCACCGGATCCGCCGTCCAAGTGTTGTGACGAAGAGGCGTCATCTGTCACAGTGTAATGCCCGTGCTGCCGCACGAGACGGAAACCCCGGAACCGACCGGTGAGGACGAGCCCGTGGACATGATGTGGAGCGGCTGGGGCGATCCGGCCGAGGCGGCCCCGCTGCCCGACGCCGTCGTCGGCCTGCTGCGGGACCTGCTGGGGGTGCGGCCCCGTGACGCCGGGCCGGTGGCGCTGGCGGACATCACCGTTCCCCCGTCCCCGCTCACCGCGAAGGCCCTTCGGGACCTCGTCGGCTGCGTGGGCGACCCGGCCCACGTGCGCGTGGACGCCGAGAGCCGGATCCGCCACACGCGCGGCAAGTCCACCCCCGACCTGCTGCGCAGCCGTGCCGGGGACGTCGGCGGCACCCCGGCGGCCGTCGTGCTGCCCGCCGGCCACGACGAGGTCCTCGCCGTCCTCGCGGTCTGCGCGGACCACGGCCTCGCCGTCGTCCCCTTCGGCGGCGGCACCAGTGTCGTCGGCGGCCTAG
>NZ_CBDRBL010000046.1:0-50638 GCF_965342175.1 Actinacidiphila sp. bgisy167 | reverse complement strand
CAGCACTGCCGCGCCTCGCTCACGCCGGGCGGCCTCCCCGACGCGGGCGCGCGAGGCCGCGGGAAGGCGCCGCCGGGCACACCTTGCCCGGCGGCCGGGCCGGGCGGATGCTGAGAAAGGGGCCGACGTCCTCGAGGTCCAAGGAGTGATCCGCCATGGAGAAGACGTGGACGATCAAGCTGTCCCTGGAGGAGGACGGCAACCGCACGGCCTGCACCGCCTCGCTCACCGGGGACGGCGCCCCGGGCGTGGTGGGCCACGGCTATTCCCGGCGCAATCCGCACGACGAGCCCGACATGCGCATAGGGGAGGACGTCGCCGCCTCCCGCGCGTGCTCCAACCTGGCGCACGAACTGCTGGAACAGGCCGCCGGGATGATCGAGACGCACACCAACTCCCCGACGCACCTCACCGGATGAGAGCGCACGGGCACCGTCGGTCACTCCGGTGCCGCGGTCCTGTGACCTTTGCATCAGCTCTGCTTCAGAAGCGCCACGGAAGCCCTGACGGGCCGCCCGGCAGGGCACACTGCGGTACATGAACGCATGGCCCGACGGTTGGTCCGACAACAGGAACCAGCGGCAGCAGCAGGTCTCCGAGCCTCCGCTGCCCCCCGAGCTGTCCCCGCGCCGTGCGGCGGCCGCTCCCGGCAGCGTGCCGCGCCAGCAGGCGTACGGCAGCGGCGTCCCCGGCCATGCGGGGCCGGGCGGCGGCGCCGGCGGCTACGACGGCTACGGCGGCGGCGGTTACGGCCCGCCGTCGACCGGCGGCCGCACCTCCCCCGCGGGCAGCCGCCAGCGGCGGGTCAAGATCGTCCTGGTCGGCCTGGTCGCCGTGGTCGCCGTCTGGTCGATCGGCACCTACTTCTGGGCGGACGGCAAGGTTCGCCGCGAGGTGGACCTGAACACGGTCATAGACCGCCCGGAGACCGGCAAGGGCACCAACTACCTCATCGTCGGCTCCGACAGTCGTGAGGGCCTGTCCAGCGAGCAGAAGAAGCAGCTGCACACCGGCTCCGCCGAAGGCAAGCGCACCGACTCGATGATGATCCTGCACGTCGGCGACAACGGGAACGCGCTGATCTCGCTGCCGCGCGACTCCTATGTGACGATCCCCGAGTTCAAGGGCTCCGAGTCGGGCAAGACCTTCCCCTCGCGCGGCAGGAACAAGCTCAACGCCGCCTACGCGATAGACGGGCCGACGCTGCTGGTCCGGACGGTCGAGTACAACACGGGCCTGCACATCGACCACTACGCGGAGATCGGCTTCGCCGGCTTCGCGAACCTCGTCGACGCGGCCGGCGGTGTCGAACTGGACATCCCCCGCAACATCGACGACAAGAACTCGGGCCTGCACATCAAGAAGGGCAAGCAGACCCTGAACGGTGACGAGGCCCTTGCCTTCGTCCGCCAGCGCTACCAGGAGGCCGAGGGCGACCTGGGTCGCACCAAGAACCAGCAGAAGTTCCTCGCCGCGCTGGCGAGCCAGACGGCCACGCCGGGCACCGTCCTCAACCCGTTCAAGCTCTACCCGACCATGGGAGCGGGCCTGGACACGCTGATCGTCGACAAGGACATGAGCCTGTGGGACCTGGCGTCGATGTTCTGGGCCATGAAGAGCGTCTCCGGCGGTGACGGCGTCTCGATGAACATGCCGACCTCGGGCTCGATCGGCACCAACGTGGGCAGCGCGCTCAAGTGGGACATGCCGAAGGTCAAGCAGCTCGTCTCGGAGCTGAAGAACGACGACAAGGTCACGGTCGCGCCGGACTCCTGACCTCCCGCGAGGAGCGCGAAGAGCAACGCGAAGAGCAAGAAGACCGAAGGGCCGGCCGGGCGCGGTGAACGCGCCCGGCCGGCCCCTTCGCTCGTCCTGCCGTCTCAGGGCGTGGAGGAGCCCAGACGGTCGAGGGAGTGGTTCGCCACGTAGTCGGCCATCGTGTCGTTGCGCATGGCCTCCCACAGCTGCTCGCTGCCGTTCTCGTCGAGCAGCACCACCGACTGGCCCTTGATCATGTCGAGTCCGCCGACCGGGGCGTTCATGAAGACCATGTCGCCCGCGCGCACCCCGCGCATGCTCCACATCAGGTCGCGCAGCGCTCCGTCGGAGAGCCGGTCGTCGACGCTGACCACCCCGGTGACGCGGTCCAGCAGCTCCTTGGCCTTGACCGGGTTGCTCATCGCGTCCTTGGTCAGCGTCTTGGCGATCACCGCGCGCAGGAAGGCCTGCTGGCGGTGGGTGCGGTCCAGGTCCCCGCGCGGCAGGTTGTAGCGCTCGCGGACGTACTTCAGGGCCTCCTCGCCGTTCATGTGCTTCCCGGCCAGGTCCACGCCGCCGATGTCGTCGGTGAGGGTCTTGAAGCCGCTCCAGTCGATGACCGCGAGGTGGTCCACCTTCACGTCGGTGAGCCGCTGCACTGTGTCGATCAGCAGCGGCGGTCCGCCCCAGGAGAAGGCGGCGTTCAGCTTGGCCTTGCCGTTCCCCGGGATCGAGACCCAGCTGTCGCGGGGCAGCGAGACGACGTACGCGTGCTTGTGGTCGGCCGGCAGGTGCACCAGCATCATCGTGTCGCTGCGCTGGGCGCCGCGCTTCCACTCCGGGGCCTGGGCGTCGCGGCCGGTGGTCGGCAGGTCGGAGCGGGCGTCCACACCGACCAGGAGGAACGTTTCACCGCCCTTGGCGGCCTGCGGCTGCTCGCTCTCGGGCACGTTCGTCGGGAAGACGTTGGGGATGCGGTCCACCTTGCCGGTGTAGTGGTCCACCGCCCACCACAGGCTCCCGGCCACCCCCAGCACCCCCACGGCCAGCAGGACCAGCGCGCCGAGCAGCACCCGCCGGGCGCGGCCCCGCCTCCTGCGGGCCGGGTCCGCCGCCTTCCCCGCCGCCGCGTCCGTCTCCGTTTCCGCGACCGACGCCTTCTCGTGGCCGACCGGATCCGCTGTCGTCATCGTTCACCCCCATCATGCGCACCCGCTCCCCACGCGTGCGTCGGGGGCATTGTGGCGCGTGGGACGGTGCCGTGGCCATTCCCGGGCCGTCTTCCGTACCCGCACCGGGGGAACCGGAACGCCGCCCGGGGCTATGCTCAACATCGCAATCAGGCCTCGACCTGGGAGGGACCCTCGGCATGGCGCTCAAGCTCACCGTGATCGGCACCGGCTACCTCGGCGCCACGCACGCCGCTGCGATGGCCGAGCTGGGCTTCGAGGTACTGGGCCTGGACATCGACCCCGCCAAGATCGAGACCCTCTCCGCCGGCCGCGTGCCGATGTACGAACCGGGTCTGGAGGAGTTGCTGCGCCGCCACGTCGCGGGCCTGCCGGACTCCAGCGGGCGGCTGCGCTTCACCACCTCCTGGGAGGAGGTCGCCGCCTTCGGCGACGTCCACTTCGTCTGCGTGAACACCCCCCAGAAGCACGGCGAGTACGCCTGCGACATGAGCTATGTCGACAACGCCTTCGCGTCGCTCGCCCCCCACCTGGAGCGGCCTGCGCTCGTCGTCGGCAAGTCGACCGTGCCGGTCGGCAGCGCCGCCCGGCTGGCGGCCCGCCTGGCCGAGCTCGCCCCCGCCGGGGACCGGGCGGAGCTGGCGTGGAACCCCGAGTTCCTGCGCGAGGGCTTCGCGGTCGAGGACACCCTCCACCCCGACCGCATCGTCGTCGGCGTCGCCTCCGAACACGCCGAGAAGCTGCTGCGCGAGATCTACGCGACCCCCGTCGGCGAGGGCACGCCCTTCGTCGTCGCGGACTACCCGACCGCGGAACTGGTCAAGACGGCGGCCAACGCGTTCCTCGCCACGAAGATCTCCTTCATCAACGCCATGGCCGAGGTCAGCGAGGCGGCCGGCGGGGACGTGGTGAAGCTCGCCGAGGCCATCGGGCACGACGAGCGGATCGGCAAGAAGTTCCTGCGCGCCGGCATCGGCTTCGGCGGCGGCTGCCTGCCCAAGGACATCCGCGCCTTCATGGCCCGGGCCGGGGAGCTCGGCGCGGACCAGGCGCTCACGTTCCTGCGCGAGGTCGACTCCATCAACATGCGCCGCCGCGCCCACATGGTCGAGCTCGCCCGCGAGGCCTGCGGCGGCAGCGGCTTCCTCGGCAAGCGGATCGCGGTGCTCGGCGCGGCCTTCAAGCCCGACTCCGACGACGTGCGGGACTCCCCCGCGCTGAACGTCGCCGGGCAGATCCATCTCCAGGGCGGCCAGGTCACCGTGTACGACCCCAAGGCGATGGGGAACGCGCGGCGCGTCTTCCCGACGCTCGGATACGCCCCGAGCGCCCTGGAGGCGGTCCGCGGGGCCGACGTCGTGCTGCACCTGACGGAGTGGCGGGAGTTCCGGGAGCTCGATCCGGAGGCGCTCGGCGCGGTGGCCCGCGGGCGGCACGTCATCGACGGTCGGAACGCGCTGGACCCGGCAGGGTGGCGTGAGGCCGGGTGGACGTTCCGCGCCATGGGGCGCCCGAGCGCGTAGGGGGCGTTGCCCCCGTCGTGCGGGGTGTGTGTGGTGGTGGGCCTTTCCCGCCCTCCCACCGGCGCCCGGGCGCGCGGTCAGTGCGGGCCGCGCGGGTTCGTCGGTGCGGGCGGTACGTGTCGGGCCCCGGGACACCGCACACCCATAGGCCGCACCGTCCGGAGCATCCACCCACCCCCGGCCTTCGGCCGGGGGTGCCCCGCCTCCCCACCCCCTTCCGTGCCGCCAGGCGCGCGACCCCCGGTGGGGGCGGCGAGGTCGACGCCCGCCACCCCGCACCACTGCCCCACCGACCGTCGCCGGCCGGCGGATGGCCGCCGCGCGCATCAGGTGATCCCGTACGCGCTCACTCACTGTTCGCCGGCCCAGTAACAGGCCGAGCGCCGCGGACTCCGCGAGAAACAGGGCTCGGCCCTCCCCGCTCAGGCAGCGCACCCTGCGCGACCTCGGCGCGCCGATCCCTCGGTGTCCTTGGTCGCGGCCCGCAGGTGTGCGGCAGGAGCCCGGAAGGCGCCGCTGGGACCGGTCGGGTGCAGCGCGGGGCCGTCCCTTCAGTTCCTTGACGGATCGTCAGGCAGGGAAGCGACCCGAACAGCCAAGAACAGCGGGTGGTCGGAGCCCGGCGGTGCGAGAGGCCGCCCAGGTGGCGAACGGGTCGCGGCTTCCCGCCCTGGCAGGCGGGTCGGGGCCGGAACGGGGCAATATCATTGATATCACTCTTGCGATTCCAGCGACAATATCGATGGTATCGTTCGGCGAGTCCCACTGAGAACGCCCATGCGAGGAGAACCGTCATGTCCGACCGTCTGCGGATCATCGGGGTGGAGGAGACCGTCGTCGTACCGGCCGTCCATGAGGCGTATCGGCGGGCCGGGTCGCCGCGGATCCCCGCCCGCGGCTTCGGCGACAACCCCGTCGCGAAGAACCTGCGCGAGGTCGGCGAGCGGCGGCTGGCCCACATGGACGACCAGGGCATCGACGTCGCCGTGCTCTCCTTGTCGTCCCCGGGTGTGCAGGACCTGTCCGAGGCCGACGCGGTCGCGGTGGCCCGCGAGGCCAACGACCAGCTTTCCGAGATCGTCGCCTCCCGGCCCGACCGCTTCCAGGCGTTCGCCGCGATTCCCACCCAGTCGCCGGCCGCGGCCGCGGCCGAACTGGAGCGCGCCGTGTGCGAGCTGGGCTTTCCCGGAGCCATGCTGTACGGGCGTACCGGGGACAAGCTGGCCGACCACCCGGACAACGACGAGCTGTACGCCATGGCCGAGCGGCTGGCCGTGCCGCTGCACTTCCACCCGCAGACACCGGTTCAGCCCGTCATCGACGCCTACTACTCCGACCTCCCCGAGCCCATGGGCCCCGTCCTGGCCGGAGCCGGGCTCGGCTGGTACTACGACCTCGGAGTCCAGTACCTGCGCATGATCTTCTCGGGAGTCTTCGACCGGTTCCCCGACCTACAGGTGATCGCCGGGCACTGGGGCGAGGTCACGCTGTTCTACCTCGACCACACCGGCTTCTTCGGCGAGGCAGGCCGCCTGCGCCAGCCGTTGGCGGACTACTTCAAGCGGAACTTCTGGGTCGCCGGCAGCGGCACCAACAGCCCCCGCTACCTGCGCTGGACCGCCGAGGTGATGGGCACCGACCGAATGCTCTACTCCACCGACTACCCCTTCACCTACGGCTTCCGCCCCGGCGGTTTCCCCTACGTCGACACCAGCAACGGTGAAGCCCGCTCCTTCCTGGAGAACTCGCCCTTCACCGACGAGCAGAAGGCCGACATCGGCCACCGCAACTGGGAACGCCTCACCGCCCGCGCCAAGCGCCCGACGGTCTGAAGCAAGCCCCCAGGGCCCGTACGGCGACACGGCTCGAGGTCCATGCCGCCCGCCTGTCCGCCGGACCTCGTCCTCGGCGTCTTCATGGCCGGCACGACCAGGCGTCACCCTGACAAGCCGAAGTCGGCAACGGCCGGACACCTTCGGCCGCCGCCGGCCGCCTGCGCTTCGCCGGGCGACCGAGCAGCTGCAGGGGGACGGGCAGGTGCGGTGCCGTGCCCCCGAGGGCCTGAGGACGTTCCGCGCACCACCCCCGACCCCGCAACCCCGGCCGCAGACGCACCCGCACACCGGCAACGCCCAAAGAGCCCGGCGCAGCCGTCAGTGGACGTCGCCCATGAGGCGGATGACCCGCTTGCGGTACAGCACGAAGCCCACGCCCGCGGCCAGCGCCACGCCTCCCTGAACCGCGAAGGAGGCCTCCGACAGGAAGGCGTCGCCGATGAGCAGCTGCAGGATCGCTGCCACGCAGTCGCCCGCCGTGACGGCGAGGAACCACAGGCCCATCATCTGGCCGGCGTACTTGACCGGGGCCAGCTTGGTGGTGACCGACAGCCCCACCGGGGACAGGCACAGCTCGGCGGTCGTCTGGATGAGGTAGACCACTGCCAGCCACAGCGGGGTGACCTTCACGTCCCCCGACGCGGCGGCCTGGGCGAGCATCATCACCACGAAGGAGACACCGATGCCGCCGACGCCGAGGGCGAACTTCACGGTCGTGCTGGGGTTCCTGCGGCCCAGGGTCGTCCACAGGGCCGCGAAGACCGGGGCGAGCGCCATCACGAACAGCGGGTTCAGCGACTGGAACCAGCTCTCGGGGAAGTCGAAGCCCCACAGGGTGGACGCGGTGTGGTCGGAGGCGAAGACCGTCAGGGTCGAACCGGACTGGTCGTAGATCATCCAGAAGACGGCGGCCACGACGAAGAACCAGATGTAGCCGCTGACCTTGGCCTTCTCGTCGGCGGTGAGCTCCTGGTCGCGGCGGATGCGGGTGAAGTAGTACGCCGGCAGGGCCAGCCCCAGCAGGGAGAGCGGCCAGAGCACCCAGTTGATCGTGAAGTGGCCGGTGAAGGTGACCACGCCGTAGAAGACCACCGCGGCGGCCAGCCAGAGCAGCGCCTTCTTCATCAGGCCCGCGCGCCCGGCGGCGTCCAGCGGTGTGGGGACGACGCTGGAGACCGGGGCGAGGTGCTTGGTGCCGATGAGGAACTGGGCCAGGCCCAGCGCCATGCCGACACCGGCCATGGCGAAGCCCAGGTGCCAGTCGACCTTCTGGCCGACGGTGCCGATGGCCAGCGGTGCGAGGAAGGCGCCGAGGTTGATGCCGATGTAGAAGATCGTGAAGCCGCCGTCCCGGCGCGGGTCGCTGCGGTCCGGGTAGAGCTGGCCGACCATCGTCGAGATGTTCGACTTCAGCAGGCCGGAGCCCACCGCGATGAAGACCAGGCCGACGAAGAACGACGCCTTCACGGGCACGGCCAGCAGGAAGTGCCCGATCATGATGATCGTACCGCCGATGGCGACCGTGCGGCGCGGGCCCCAGAGGCGGTCGGCGAACCAGCCGCCCGGCATCGCCAGCAGGTACACCGTGGCGGTGTAGACGCTGTAGATCGCGCCGGCGGTGGCGGCCTTCATGCCGAGCCCGCCGTCCGCGACCGAGGCCGTCAGGTAGAGGACGAGCAGGGCCCTCATCCCGTAGTAGCTGAAGCGCTCCCACGTCTCGGTCATGAAGAGGGTGGCCAGACCGCGAGGGTGGCCGAGGAAGGTCGTGCCGCCGTCCGCAGGGGTGCCCTGCGGGCCGACGTCCTTCGTCAGGCTGGACGCCATGGACTTTCCTTGCTGCTCTGGACGCGCGAGCGGTGCGCGTCCGGGTGGCGGTGTGACCGGCTGGGCGCGCGGGGCCCACAGGTCATGGACTGACATGCTGATGGGGACCGGACACGAACAAAAAGGGGCCTTCGTCGCTTGGCGT
This sequence comes from Actinacidiphila sp. bgisy167, assembly GCF_965342175.1. Lineage (GTDB taxonomy): Bacteria > Actinomycetota > Actinomycetes > Streptomycetales > Streptomycetaceae > Actinacidiphila. Next base: position 42,363 of record NZ_CBDRBL010000046.1, on the reverse strand, counting down.
ACGGCAAAGGTCCCTTGGAGTGACTCGGGCTTTTGGTTGCTTTACGGGAGGCACTGTATGTGCTAAAAGATGTGATTTGAGGTGTACCTCACAACGGTCGCCGCCGGACCGGCGTGCGCTTTCTCCAAGCGGACTACCATCAGCCCATGACCCGCGTACTGCTCGCCGAGGACGACGCATCCATCTCGGAACCGCTCGCACGCGCGCTGCGCCGCGAAGGGTACGAGGTCGAGGTGCGCGAGGACGGACCCGCGGCGCTCGAAGCCGCCCTCCTCGGCTCCTTCGATCTTCTGGTGCTCGACCTGGGACTGCCCGGAATGGACGGGCTGGAGGTGTGCAGAAGGCTGCGCACCGAAGGCCATGGCTTCCCGGTGCTGGTGCTCACCGCCCGCGCCGACGAGGTGGACACGGTGGTCGGCCTGGACGCCGGCGCCGACGACTACGTGACCAAGCCCTTCCGGCTGGCCGAGCTGCTGGCCCGGGTGCGGGCGCTGCTGCGGCGCGGCACCACCGAGGCCCAGCAGCCCTCCACCCAGGGGGTGCGGATCGACGTGGAGTCGCACCGCGCGTGGATGGGTGACGAGGAACTGCAGTTGACCGCGAAGGAGTTCGATCTCCTGCGGGTGCTGGTCCGGGACGCCGGCCGAGTGGTCACCAGGGAGCAGCTGATGCGCGAGGTGTGGGACACCACCTGGTGGTCCTCCACCAAGACGCTGGACATGCACATCTCGTGGCTGCGCAAGAAGCTCGGCGACGATGCGGCTGCCCCCCGCTACATCTCCACGGTGCGCGGGGTCGGCTTCCGGTTCGAGAAGAACTGAGGACAACCGGCACGCCCGCAGCCCCGCGCGGTCTGAGACGCTTCACTCATGCGCCGCCGTCTCATCCAGTCCACGCTCGCCGTCGTGCTTGTCGTCATCGCCGTCTTCGGGGTGTCCCTCGTGCTGGTGGAGGCGCGGACGATCGAGAACAGCGCCCGCGAGAGCGTGGACTCCGAGGCGGTGCGGCTGGTCGGCATCGTCGAGAGCAGGATGACCGGCGAGGAGCCGATCAGCCGCGAGGTGCTGGCCCAGCAGATCGCGCCCGGGCGCTACGCGCTGGTGAAGATCCCCGGCGAGGAGCCGATCAGCATCGGCGCCAGGCCCACCGGCCAGGTGATCTCCTCCCTGCAGAGCGGCGAGCACGGCGAGACCGTCACCGTCGAGGAGTCCCGCAGCAAGGTGAGCCAGGAGATCGGCCGCACCCTGCTGATCATCCTCGCCGTGGCGCTGCTGGCGGTGCTGGCCGCCGTCGTCCTCGCGGTGCGCCAGGCGCGCCGGCTCGGCAGCCCGCTGACCGACCTCGCGGAGACCGCGGAGCGCCTGGGGTCCGGCGACCCCAGGCCGCGGCACCGGCGCTACGGGGTACCGGAGCTGGACCGGGTCGCGGACGTGCTGGACCGCAGCGCCGAGCGGATCGCCCGGATGCTCACCGCCGAGCGGAGGCTGGCGGCGGACGCCTCGCACCAGCTGCGGACCCCGCTGACGGCGCTGTCGATGCGGCTGGAGGAGATCATCGCCACGGCCGAGGACGAGGACGCCGTCAAGGAGGAGGCGACGATCGCACTCGGTCAGGTGGAACGGCTCACGGACGTCGTGCAGCGGCTGCTCACCAACGCGCGGGACCCGCGGACGGGCTCCGCGGTCGTGTTCGACATCGACGACGTGATCAAGCAGCAGGTGGAGGAGTGGCGCCCGGCGTACCGCAGCGCGTGCCGGGCCATCACCGCCACGGGCGAGAAGCGGCTGCGCGCGGTCGGCACCCCCGGGGCGGTCGCCCAAGTGCTGGCCACACTGATCGAGAACGGTCTGATGCACGGCTCCGGCACGGTCGCGATCTCCACCCGGGTCACCGGGACGCAGGTCGTGGTCGAGGTCACGGACGAGGGCCAGGGCGTGCCTCCGGAGCTGGGGGCGCGGGTCTTCGAGCGCACGGTCAGCGGCCGCAACTCCACCGGCATCGGCCTCGCGGTCGCCCGCGACCTGGCGGAGGCCGACGGGGGCCGGCTGGAGCTGCTGCAGCAGCGTCCACCGGTCTTCGCGCTCTTCCTGGCGCGCGAGGACCAGGTCGTCGTCCGCCGGGGCGACGGCGGCGGCAAGCCCCGCTAGGCGTCAGCGCGCGGACGAGCGGGCGCCCGGGGAGCCCGTCGGGGCGATCCGTGCGCCCGCCGGGGCGCCGGGGGTCTCGCCCTCCTGTCCGGCCAGGAACGATTCTGCACCCGGCGCGGTCTCCGGGACGGGCAGCGCCTTGAACACCCAGCTGCGGTAGGACCAGAAGCGGAACAGGGTGGCCACGCCGATGCCGATGAACTTGAAGACGTTGCTCTGCAGCGGGCTGTCCCAGCCGAAGGTGTAGGTCGCCGTGTAGAGCACCCCGTTCTCGATCACCAGGCCCACCGCGCTGAACGCCAGGAACAAGGTGAGCTCGCGCGTGCGGCCCGACTTGTCGCGGTCGCGGTAGGTGAAGTAGCGGAACCCGAGGTAGTTGAAGGCGATCGCGACGACGGTCGCGATGATGCCGGCCCTCACCACCTGGAGGTCGGTGACGTGCCGCACGAGGTTGAAGGCCGCGATGTTGACCAGCACCCCCGCCCCACCGACCGCGCCGAACTTGGCGATCTCGCGGGTCACCGCCGTCAGCCGGTTCCGCAGTCCTGCCCGGGTGGTGGACCCGGTCGCACCGTCCATGTGATCGTTCGGCCCCGTCTGTGTCTGGTCTCAGACCTTCATGCTATCCGGGCCCCTCGGGGGACGGCGGTCGGAGTGTGGTTCGCGCCCGGATATCCTGGTCACCGTGACATTTCCTGTAGTCGGCATGATCGGCGGCGGCCAGCTCGCCCGTATGACCCACGAGGCGGGCATTCCGCTCGGCATCAGGTTCAAGCTCCTCAGTGACACGCCCGCGGACTCCGCGGCCCTGGTCGCCGGTGAGGTCGTGGTGGGTGACTACCGCGACCTCGACACGCTGCGCGCCTTCGCCGCCGGCTGCGACGTGATCACCTTCGATCACGAGCACGTCCCCACCGAGCACCTGCGGGCGCTGGAGGCCGACGGCATCGCCGTCCGCCCCGGGCCCGACGCGCTGGTGCACGCCCAGGACAAGGGCGTGATGCGGGCCAGGCTCGACGCGATCGGCGTGCCCTGCCCACGGCACCGCATCGTCTCCGACCCGGCCGACGTGACGCGCTTCGCCGAGGAAGGCGAGGGGTACCCCGTCGTGCTCAAGACGGTGCGCGGCGGCTACGACGGCAAGGGCGTGTGGGTCGTCCGCGACGAGGCCGCGGCCGCCGAGCCGTTCCGGGCAGGCGTGCCGGTGCTGGCAGAGGAGAAGGTCGACTTCGCTCGGGAGCTGGCGGCCAACGTGGTGCGCTCCCCGCACGGGCAGGCGGTCGCCTACCCGGTGGTGGAGTCGATCCAGGTCGACGGCGTGTGCGACACGGTGATCGCCCCGGCGCCCGAGCTGGCCGAGGCCCTGTCGGCGGAGGCCCAGCGACTCGCGCTGACCATAGCCGAGGAGCTGGGCGTGGTGGGACACCTCGCGGTGGAGCTCTTCGAGACCCGGGACGGCCGGCTCCTCGTCAACGAGCTGGCCATGCGCCCGCACAACAGCGGCCACTGGACCCAGGACGGCGCCGTGACCTCGCAGTTCGCCAACCACCTGCGCGCGGTCCTGGACCTGCCGCTGGGCGATCCGCGCCCGCGCCAGCCCTGGACGGTGATGGCCAACGTGCTCGGCGGCGACTACCCCGACATGTACTCGGCGTATCTGCACTGCATGGCGCGCGACCCGCAGCTCAAGATCCACATGTACGGCAAGGACGTGAAGCCCGGCCGCAAGGTGGGCCATGTCAACACCTACGGCGACGACCTGGCCGAGGTGCGCGAGCGCGCCCGGCACGCCGCCGACTACCTGCGAGGGACGATCCAAGAGTGAGCAATCCCGCTGGGCCGCTGGTCGGCATCGTGATGGGTTCCGACTCCGACTGGCCGGTCATGGAGGCCGCCGCGCAGGCACTGGACGAGTTCGAGGTGCCGTACGAGGTCGACGTCGTCTCCGCTCACCGCATGCCGCGCGAGATGGTCGCGTACGGCGAGCAGGCCGCCGAGCGCGGCCTCAAGGCGATCATCGCGGGCGCCGGCGGCGCCGCGCACCTGCCCGGAATGCTGGCGTCGGTGACGCCGCTGCCGGTGATCGGGGTGCCCGTGCCGCTGAAGTACCTGGACGGCATGGACTCGCTGCTGTCCATCGTGCAGATGCCCGCCGGCGTCCCGGTCGCCACCGTCTCGGTGGCCGGCGCGCGCAACGCGGGGCTGCTTGCGGTGCGCATGCTCGCCGCACACGACTCCGAACTGCTGGAGCGCATGCGGCACTTCCAGGAGGAGCTGAACCAGCAGGCGACCGAGAAGGGCAAACGCCTGCGTGCCAAGGTGGAGGGGTCGGCCGGCTTCGGTTTCGGAGGTAAGTAAGCCATGGACCTGCTCGCACGCGCACAGGAGCTGCTCAGCGCCCACCCGGTGGTGGACGGCCACAACGACCTCCCGTGGCGGCTGCGCGAGCAGGTCCGCTACGACCTCGAGCGGCGGGACATCGCCGGCGACCAGTCCACCCATCTGCACACCGACATCCCCCGGCTGCGGGCGGGCCGTGTCGGCGCGCAGTTCTGGTCGGTGTACGTCCGCACCGACCTCACCGGGGGCGACGCCGTCACCGCCGTCCTGGAGCAGATCGACTGCGTGCTGCGGCTGGTGGACCGGCACCCGGACGCGCTGCGGCTCGCGGTGACGGCGGACGACATGGAGGCCGCCCGCGCCGAGGGGCGCATCGCCTCCCTCATGGGCGCCGAGGGTGGGCACAGCATCGCAAACTCCCTCGGGGTGCTGCGGATGCTGCACACGCTGGGCGTGCGGTACATGACGCTCACCCACAACGACACCATCGACTGGGCGGACTCCGCCACGGACGAGGCCCGGCACGGCGGTCTGACCGCGTTCGGCGAGGAGGTCGTCCGCGAGATGAACCGCCTCGGCATGCTGGTCGACCTGTCCCACGTCTCGCCGGGGACGATGCGGGCGGCGCTGCGCGTCAGCGAGGCCCCGGTGCTCTTCTCGCACTCCTCCTCACGCGCCGTCTGCGACCACGTCCGCAACATCCCCGACGACGTCCTGGAACAGCTGCCCCGCAACGGGGGCGTCGCGATGGCCACCTTCGTGCCGCAGTTCATCCTGCCGGCGGCGGCGCAGTGGATCGTCGGCGCGAACGAGAACATGAAGGCCCACGGCCTGCACCCGCTCGACCAGTCCCCGAAGGCGCGGGCCGTCCACGAGGCCTACGCGGAGCGGCACCCCCGGCCGGTCGCGGACATCGGCACCGTCGCGGACCACCTCGACCACATGCGCGAGGTCGCCGGCGTCGACCACCTCGGCCTCGGGGGCGACTACGACGGCGTCGCCTACCTCCCCGAGGGCCTGGACGACGTCTCGGGCTACCCGCGGCTGTTCGCCGAACTCCTGCGCCGGGGCTGGTCCGGGGACGACCTCGGGAAGCTGGCGTGGCGGAACGCCGTCCGGGTGCTGCGCGACGCCGAATCGGTGGCGGCGGGACTCGTGGGCAAGCGCGGTCCCTCCACGGCCTGCATCGAGGACCTGGACGGCTAGGCGCCGGCTGGGCGCCGTCACACGACCGCCCCGGGCCGCGCCTCTGCGTCGCCGGCCCGGCCGGTGGTGTGCCGGGCTGTGCTGGACACGGGCGCTGTGCGGGGCGGTGGCCCGGCCTGCACCCGGGTGGGCCGCCGTTCAGGCGGGGGCGGTGGTTCAGGCGGGGGCGGCGACCTCGGCCCACACCGTCTTGCCCGGCCGGCCGTCGCCGTGGCGGACGACCCCCCAGTCCAGGCAGAGCCGCTGCACTATGAACATCCCGTGCCCGCCCGGCCGTCCGGCCCGGTGCGGAGTGCGCGGGGCGGGGCTGCCGACGCCACCGTCGGCGACCTCCAGACGCAGCGCCTTGGCCCGCCGGAACAGCCGGAGCTCCTCCGGGCCGCCCGCGTGCAGGCAGGCGTTCGTCACCAGTTCCGAGACCACGAGCAGGACGTCCTCGGCGGCCGCACGGCGATCGGCGGTCTCGGCCGGCAGCCAGCCCCACTCCTGGAGGGCCTCCCGAGTGAAGTCACGGGCGCTGGGCACCACGCCGGCCACGTCGGCCAGCGACAGCCTGCGTACCTCGGCGTCGGCGTTCCGGCCCCGGGTGTGCGGCGGCTCGGCCGCACCGCCCGGGTCCGGGCCGCGGTCGTCGGCCGCAGGGGGCCGGGTGGTGCTCATCAGCGCCTCCACTCACCGATGTCCGCCAGTATCCGAAGTGATCCCGAGGTCTCTCCTGCCCGGGTCGCTCCGGTGAACACCTCCGGAGCGGACGAACCAGGGCATGCCACGGCGACGCCGTGGACGGACGCCGCGGAGGTCATTCCCTGAGCGCGTCGTCCAGAGAGTCGTGGACGATGAACACGGCCTCGGCGCCGGTGATGGCGAAGACCTTGGCCACGGCCGGCCGCATCCCGGCCAGATGGACCGCGCCGCCCGCGGCCTCGGCCTTCAGCCTGGTGCCGAGCAGGACGTTGAGTCCGGTGGAGTCGCAGAACTCCAGGTGCGCGCAGTCGACCACGAGGCTGCCGAAGCCCTCCTCGACCAGCGCGTCGAGCGGCTCGCGCAGCAGGTCGGCGGTGTGGTGGTCGAGCTCGCCCGCGGGCGCCACGACAGCGGTCGCTCCGTGCCGCGTAACGGAAACGTGCAGCCGGTCACGCCCGGCGGTGTCGACCGTTTCGCGGTCCATGCGCGCTCCTCCCGGACGTCTCGGCGGTCTGCATCACCGCACCCTACACCCGGGTGGTTGTCGCTCCGATGGCGGTGCGGGATCGGTTACCCCCAGGTTGCACTATTCGCGGCGAACGGGGTAGGCGTTGAGTGTGGGCTGAATTCCACGCTCCGCTTGCCCTGCCGCCGACCCGAGGGAGGAGAGCATGGCACCCCGGCTCGACGCGCACGACGCGTCGGCGATCACCGAGGCCGACGTTCACGAGGTACACGGGATTCCGGAGGGCCTGGAGGACCTCCCGGAGATCCCGCCCTTCGACGAAGTGGGCCCGGTGGACGCACGGGCCCTGTCCAAGACACTGTTCCAGCGCCTGGAGACGCTGGAGGAGGGCACCCACGAGTACAGCTATGTCCGCAACACCCTGGTCGAGCTCAACCTCGCCCTGGTGAAGTTCGCCGCCTCGCGGTTCCGCTCGCGCAGCGAGCCGGTCGAGGACATCATCCAGGTGGGCACGATCGGGCTGATCAAGGCCATCGACCGCTTCGAGCTGAGCCGCGGGGTCGAGTTCCCCACCTTCGCCATGCCGACCATCATCGGCGAGATCAAGCGCTTCTTCCGCGACACCTCCTGGTCGGTGCGGGTCCCGCGGCGGCTGCAGGAGTTGCGGCTGGACCTGGCCAAGGCCGGTGACGAGCTCGCGCAGCAGCTCGACCGCGCGCCGACCGTCGCCGAGCTGGCAGAGCGGCTGCAGATCACCGAGGCGGAGGTCATCGAGGGCATGAGCGCGAGCAACGCGTACACCGCGAGCTCGCTGGACGCCCAGCCCGAGGAGGACGACTCCGAGGGCGCGCTCGCCGACCGGATCGGCTACGAGGACCACGGACTGGAGGGGATCGAGTACGTGGAGTCCCTCAAGCCGCTGATCGCCGAGCTCCCGGCGCGGGACCGTCAGATCCTCTCGCTGCGTTTCGTGGGCAACATGACGCAGTCCGAGATCGGCGCCGAGCTGGGCATCTCCCAGATGCACGTGTCACGGCTGCTCAGCCGCACTCTGCGGCGGCTGCGGCGGGGGCTGCTCGTGGAGGACTGACCCGGCCTCCCCCGGTACGGCGCGGTGGGCCCGGTGAGGGTCTCTCACCGGGCCCGCCGCATGCCCATGCCCGTCCCGAGCAGGACGACCGAGCAGGACGACCGGGGCGGGACCGGCGCGGTCAGGCCGACGCGCGCACCCCGCGCCGCCACACGGCGGACACCAGCGGCACACCGGGCCGGTAGGCGAGGTGGACGTGCGACGGGGCGTCCAGCACCACCAGGTCGGCCCGCGCTCCGGGGCTGAGCCGTCCGACGTCGTCCCGGCGCAGCGCCTGCGCCCCGCCCAGGGTCGCGGCCCGCACCGCCTCGTCGGGGGTCATCCGCATGTCGCGGACGGCGACGGCCACGCAGAAGGGCATGGAGGTGGTGAAGGACGAGCCGGGGTTGCAGTCCGTGGACAGCGCCACCGTCACGCCCGCGTCGATCAGCCGCCGCGCGTCGGGGTAGACCGCGCGGGTGGAGAACTCGGCGCCGGGCAGCAGCGTCGCCACCGTGCGGCTGTTGGCGAGCGCGTCGACGTCGGCGTCGGTCAGGTGCGTGCAGTGGTCGGCGGAGGCCGCGTCCAGCTCCACGGCGAGCTGCACGCCCGGGCCGTGGCCGAGCTGGTTGGCGTGCACGCGCGGGACCAGGCCGCGGGCGGCGCCCGCGGTGAGGATCGCACGGGCCTGGTCGCCGTCGAAGGCGCCGCGCTCGCAGAAGACGTCGACCCAGCGGGCGTGCGGGGCGCAGACGTCGAGCATGGGGCCGGTCACCAGTTCGACGTAGCCGGCCGGGTCGTCGGCGTACTCGGGGGCGACGATGTGCGCGCCGAGGAAGGTGACCTCGTCGGCGTAGGCGCCGGCGATGCGCAGGGCGCGGGCCTCGTCGTGCGGGGTGAGGCCGTAGCCGGACTTGGTCTCGATGGTGGTGGTGCCCTGGCGCAGGGCCTCGGCGACATAGCGGGCGACGTTGGCGTGCAGCTCCTCGTCGCTCGCCGCGCGGGTCGCGGCGACGGTGGTGCGGATGCCGCCCGCCGTGTAGGCCTGGCCCGACATGCGGGCGTTGAACTCTCGGGTGCGGTCGCCGGCGAAGACCAGGTGCGAGTGGGAGTCGACGAAGCCGGGGAGGACGGCCCGCCCGCCCGCGTCGTACGACTCGTCCGCGGCGGGCGCCGCGGCGGAGGGGCCGACCCAGGCCACGTGCTCGCCGTCGATGACGAGCGCCGCGTCCTCCAACAGCCCGAGCGGGCCCTGCCCGAGCGTCGGGTCGTTGGTGACCAGGCTGCCGATGCGGGTGATGACGCTGCTGCTCATGACGGGTTTCCTTCGGCGGCGGTGACGGTGGAGACCGCTGCGGCCAGCGCCGCACCGACGTCGTGGACGAGCTGGTGCGCGCCGTCGCGGACGACGTGGCGGCCGCCGACCACCGTGTGGCGGACGTCGGCGCCGGTGGCCGCGAAGACCGCGGTCTCGGCGCCCAGCCCGGGCGCGGGGCCCGCGGTGCGCACGCTGTCCAGCGCGATCGTGGTGAAGTCGGCGAGCGCGCCGGCCTCCAGCCGCCCGGCGTCGGCCCAGCCCAGGGAGGCGTGGCCGTCGGCGGTGGCGGCGCGCAGCAGCTGGGCGGCGCTCCAGTGGCCGCGGGTGCGGGTGCGCAGCCGCTCGTCGAGCTCCATGGCCCGCGCCTCCTCGAACAGGTCGATCACGGCGTGGCTGTCGCTGCCCAGGCTGAGCGGGCTGCCCGCCTCCTGCAGCCGCCTGGCCGGGCCGATGCCGTCGGCCAGGTCCCGTTCGGTGGTGGGGCACATGCACACGGTGGTGCCGGAGCCGCCGAGCAGCGCGATGTCCTCGTCGGTGAGGTGGGTGGCGTGCACGGCCGAGGTGCGCGGGCCCAGCACGCCGTGGTCGGCGAGCAGCCGGGCGGGGGTCACACCGTGCGCCGCGAGGCAGGCCTCGTTCTCGGCGGGCTGCTCGGACAGGTGGACGTGCAGCGGCGCCTGCCGCTCCTCGGCCCAGCGCGCGACGGCGGCCAGCTGGGCGGCGGGGACCGCGCGCACCGAGTGGACGGCCGCGCCGATCCGCGCGTGGGGGCGGTCGGCGAGGGCGGCGGCGCGCTCGGCCCAGGCGTCGGCGTCGCCGTCGCTGAAGCGCAGCTGGTGCGGCTCGGGGGCCGCGCCGAAGCCGGAGGAGAGGTAGGCGGTGTCGAGGAGGGTGATGCGGATGCCGGCCTCGGCGGCGGCGGCGACCAGCGCCTCGCCCATGGCGTTGGGCTCGTCGTAGGGGGCGCCCCCGGGCCGGTGGTGGACGTAGTGGAACTCGCCGACGCAGGTGATGCCGGCCAGCGCCATCTCCGCGTACACGGCGCGGGCGAGGTCGTAGTAGGTGTCGGGGGTGAGCGCGGCCGCCACCCGGTACATGACCTCGCGCCAGGTCCAGAAGGTGCCGCTGCCCTGCTGCACGGTGCCGCGCAGGGCCCGGTGGAAGGCGTGGCTGTGCGCGTTGGCCAGGCCCGGCAGGGTGAGCCCGCGCAGCGCCACCGCGCCGACGGGCGGCGCGGCGGCCCCGGTGCGCACGGCGGCGATCCGTCCGTCGGCGGCGGTGTCGAGGACCACGCCCGCTTCGACGCGGCCGCCCGTCCACGCGTACTCGGCCCAGTAGCTCTGCGGCGTCAGCGACACGCCAGGCCCTCCAGTACGTCGGTGAGTGCGGTCACCCCGGCCAGGCAGTCGTCCTCGGTGGCCGTCTCGGCCGGGGAGTGCGAGACCCCGGTGGGGTTCCGCACGAACAGCATGGCGGTCGGAACGGCCTCGGAGAGGATGCCGGCGTCGTGTCCCGCCCCGGTCGGCAGCACGGGCGCTTCCCCGAGCAGCTTGACGAGCTCGTCGCGCAGGCCGTGCGCGAACTCCACGACCGGGGTGAAGGACTCCCGGGTGACCTCGACCCGGACGCCGTCGCGTTCGCCCCGCTCGGCCGCGGCGCGCTCGATCTCGCCGACGACCTCGGCCAGGGTGGCCTCGTCGGCGGCGCGCGAGTCCAGCCAGCCGCGTACGAGGGAGGCGATGGCGTTGACGCCGTTGGGCTCGACGCCGACCTTGCCGAAGGTGGCCAGCGCCCCGGCGAGCCGCGCCTTCTTGCGGGCGGCGAGCACCGTGTTGGCGTAGGTCAGCATCGGGTCGCGGCGGTCCTCCAGGCGGGTGGTGCCCGCGTGGTTGGCCTCGCCGTGGAAGTCGAACCGCCAGCGGCCGTGCGGCCAGATGGCTGAGGCGACGCCGACGGCGTGCGGGGTGTCGGCCAGGAAGCGGCCCTGCTCGACGTGGAGCTCGACGAACGCGCCGATGCGGCCCAGGCGTTCGGGGTCCGGGCCGATCGCCTCCGGGTCGTGGCCGGCGCGTTCCATGGCCTGCGCGAGGGTGACGCCGTCGCCGTCGCGCAGCCCGCGGGCCTTGTCGGCGGTGAGCTGTCCCGCCGTCAGCCGGGAGCCCACGCAGGCCAGGCCGAAGCGGGCGCCTTCCTCGTCGCCGAAGTTGACGATCGCGAGCGGCCTGACGGGGGCGGCGCCGCGGGCGCGCAGCTCGTCCAGCGCCGCGAAGGACGACACGACGCCGAGCGGCCCGTCGAAGGCGCCGCCGTCGGGCACCGAGTCCAGGTGCGAGCCGGTGACGACGGCGTCCCCGGCGGCAGGGTCGCCGAGCCAGGCCCACTGGTTGCCGTTGCGGTCCAGCTCGTAGGTCAGGCCCCGGCACTCGGCCTGCGCCCGGAACCAGGCGCGGCAGTCGGTGTCCGCGCCCGTCCAGGCGTAGCGGCGGTAGCCGCCGGATCCGGAGTCGCGGCCGATGGGCAGCAACTCCGTCCACATCTCGTGGAACGAGGAGGTCACGCCTCCCCGCCTTCCGCGCCCTCGCCGCCCTGGCCGCCCTCGCGCATGGGCACGCGCACGCCGCGCTCGGCGGCGACCTCCTCGGCGCGCTCGTACCCGGCGTCGACGTGGCGGATGACGCCCATGCCGGGGTCGTTGGTGAGCACGCGGCGGATCTTCTCGCCGGCCAGCTTGGTGCCGTCGGCGACGGTGACCTGGCCGGCGTGGATCGAGCGGCCGATGCCGACGCCGCCTCCGTGGTGGAGGGAGACCCAGGAGGCGCCGGAGGCGACGTTGACCATCGCGTTGAGCAGCGGCCAGTCGGCGATGGCGTCGGAGCCGTCGAGCATGGCCTCGGTCTCGCGGTACGGGGAGGCGACGGAGCCGGCGTCGAGGTGGTCGCGGCCGATGACGACCGGGGCGGCCAGGGTGCCGTCGGCGACCATCTCGTTGAAGCGCTCGCCGGCCTTGTCGCGCTCGCCGTAACCGAGCCAGCAGATGCGCGCGGGCAGGCCCTGGAAGTGGACGCGCTCACCGGCCATGCGGATCCAGCGGGCCAGCGACTCGTTCTCCGGGAAGAGTTCGAGGATCGCCTTGTCGGTCTTGGCGATGTCGGCCGGGTCGCCGGACAGCGCCGCCCAGCGGAAGGGGCCCTTGCCCTCGCAGAACAGCGGGCGGATGTAGGCCGGGACGAAGCCGGGGAACGCGAACGCCCGCTCGTAGCCCGCGAGCTGGGCCTCGCCGCGGATGGAGTTGCCGTAGTCGAAGACCTCGGCGCCCGCGTCCATGAAGCCGACCATGGCCTCGACGTGCTTCGCCATCGCCTCGCGGGCGCGCTGGGTGAACTCGGCGGGCTTCTCGGCGGCGTACGCGGCCATGTCCTCGAAGTCGACGCCGATCGGCAGGTACGCGAGCGGGTCGTGGGCGGAGGTCTGGTCGGTGACGACGTCGATGGGCGCGTCCATGGCCAGCAGCTGCGGCACCAGCTCGGCGGCGTTGCCGAGGACGCCGATGCTCAGCGGCTTGCGCTGGTCGCGCGCTTCGGTGGCGAGCGCGAGCGCGTGCTCCAGGGAGTCGGCGCGCACGTCCAGGTAGCGGTGCTCGATACGGCGCTCGATGGCGCGCGGGTCGCAGTCGACGCAGATCGCGACGCCGCCGTTCATGGTGACGGCGAGCGGCTGGGCGCCGCCCATGCCGCCGAGACCGGCCGTGAGGGTGATGGTGCCGGCCAGGCTGCCGCCGAACTTCTTCTCCGCGACGGCGGCGAAGGTCTCGTAGGTGCCCTGGAGGATGCCCTGGGTGCCGATGTAGATCCACGAACCGGCCGTCATCTGGCCGTACATGGTCAGGCCCAGCGCCTCCAGGCGGCGGAACTCCTCCCAGGTGGCCCAGTCGCCGACGAGGTTGGAGTTGGCGATCAGCACGCGCGGCGCCCACTCGTGGGTCTGCATCACGCCGACCGGGCGGCCGGACTGGACGAGCATCGTCTCGTCCTGCTTGAGCCCCTGGAGGGTGCGCACCATCGCGTCGAAGGACCGCCAGTCGCGGGCGGCCTTGCCGGTGCCGCCGTAGACGACGAGCTTCTCGGGGTGCTCGGCGACCTCGGGGTCGAGGTTGTTCTGCAGCATGCGCAGCGCGGCTTCCTGCTGCCAGCCCTGCGCGGTGAGCGCGCTGCCGCGCGGTGCGCGTACGGTCCTCGGTCCGGCACCGGTTCCGGTCATGCCCCTGCCTCCTCGCGACTGGATTAGGTCATTCACATCCTGGTCTGCTGAATACCTCCAGTCAACAGATGCGCGCTCCTCCCGGACGGCCGACGGGCGCGGCATGACCGCTCCCCCACGTGCTCGTCGTACCCGCCGAGAGCGCGCGGCTCACGGCTTCGCGGCCCTGAGGACCTGCCACCCCCCGCCCGCGTCGTGTGGGACGCGGCCGTGGACGAGCGGCAGGGCGGCTCCCGCGCCGCACCAGCCCCGGCAGCCGCACCCAGCCCCGTCACCGCGGCCTCCCGCCCGGGCAGCCGGGCCCCCGCGCCCGCGCGCGCCCGGCCCCGGACGGCCCGGCCTGGGACGATGAACGTATGACCGAGGAACCTGCGGCACGGCGGGAACGGGCACTGCGCGCGGCGGTCGAGCGGGGACTGGTCGGACCGGGCAGACCCGTGGTCGGGCTGCTCGACCTGGACGGGGTGCGGGCGGCCGCCGCCGACCTGCGGACGGCCTTCGCGACCCCCGGTGTGGACATCACGCACACCTTCGCCGTCAAGGCGGCCTCCCTGGTGCCGGTGCTGCGGCTGCTGGCAGAGGAGGGCATCGGCGCGGAGGTCGCCAGCCCCGGAGAGCTCGCCCTGGCCCGGGCGGCCGGCGTGCCCCCCGGCTCGATCGTGCTGGACTCCCCGGCCAAGACCCCGGACGAGCTGCGGGAGGCGCTCGGCCTCGGCATCGCCCTAAACGCCGACAACGCGCAGGAACTGGCGCGCCTGGACCGGCTCGTGCCGCCCGGCACCACCTCCGCCCCGCTGGGCCTGCGGGTCAACCCCCAGGTCGGCGCGGGGCGCATCGGGGCGATGAGCACGGCCACCGCCACGTCGAAGTTCGGCGTCGCCCTGCGCGACGAGGGCGCGGCGGACTGGGTGGTCCGGGCCTATCTCGACCGCCCCTGGCTCACCCGGCTGCACACCCACACCGGGTCGCAGGGCGTACCCCTGGAGCTGATGGCCGCCGGGGTCCGCGCGGCGTACGCGCTCGCCGAGCGGATCAACGCGGCGGCCGGACGCCGGCAGGTCACCACCCTCGACATCGGCGGCGGCCTGCCGGTCAACTTCGCCTCCGACGAGGTCCGGCCCGGCTTTCGCGCCTACGCCGACGTGCTGCGCGCCGCCGTGCCGGGGCTCTTCGACGGGCGGTACGCGCTGGTCACCGAGTTCGGGCGGTCACTGGTGGCCAAGCAGGGCACGATCCTGGCGCGCGTGGAGTACGCCAAGACCGCGGGGGGCCGCGCGATCGCCGTGACGCACGCCGGCGCCCAGGTCGCCACGCGCACCGTCTTCGCGCCCGGCGCCTGGCCGCTGCGGGTGCTGGCCCTCGACCCGCAGGGACACCCCAAGCGCGGCGCCGCTGTCGTCCAGGACGTCGCCGGGCCGTGCTGCTTCGCCGGCGACCTCGTCGCGACAGCCCGCGAACTGCCGCTGCTCGCCGAGGGCGACCTCGTGGCGCTGCCCGACACGGGGGCGTACTACTTCTCGACGCACTTCGCCTACAACTCGCTGCCCCGCCCCGCCGTCCACGGCTACCGCGGCCCCGGCCCGGACTTCACCACCCTGCGCGCCGCCCAGACCCTCGAGGACCTCGTCCGGGAGAGCGGCGGCTGACCGGCCGCCCGCGCGGGCGGCCGGGCCGTCACCCGAACGGCTCAGCGGGCCGCCGCCACGCCGGCACGGCGGCGCGGCACACCGCCCGGGGCTGCGCCGCCGGCCACCGGGCCGGTGGCCTCGTAACCGGGGACGGACCGGGCGGCGGGACCGCGTCCCGCGTGCTCGGGCCGGACCCACAGCAGCGTGTCGTGCGCCCTCTCCCAGCGCCCGAGGCTCACCGCCTTGGCCCACAGCCCCGCCCCGACGCCCGCGAGCAGCATCCCCGCCGCCGCGGGCGCGGCCGCACTGGACGCGACGGCCACGGCGAACGCCCCGAGCAGCCACCACCGCCGGGCCCGGGCCCAGGAGCGCGCGGTGACCCGGCGGTCCTGCAGGAGGACGGCGCGGGGCGCGCGCCCGGCCGCCTCCGCGAGGGCCGTGTAGCGCCGTCGGCGCACCAGGAAGGCCACCACCGCGGCGACGACGAAGAGCGCCGCCCCGCCCAGCACGCCGATCCGGCGGCCGGTCAGTCCGGGCACGCAGGCCCCGACGCCCGCCGCCACGACACCCAGCCACCACAACCACCGCGCCGGCACCCGCACCAGGACCGCCACCCGCGCCAGCACATACGCTCCGCGCACCACCGCTGCCTCCTCCTTCTCGCTCACGGCTCGTTCGAGTGTGCTGGGCAGGGAGGTTACTCACGAAACAGCAAGATTCCGTGAGTACGGCACCGCGTGCGGGCCCGGGGAGGCAGTGCTACGACTGAGAGCAGGGGCCTGAGGGGCTGGAGTGGTGCCGATGAACATCGTGGTCGACCTCAATCGCTGCCAGGCGTACGCGCAGTGCGCGTTCCTCGCTCCGGAGGTCTTCGAACTGCACGGCGAGGAGGCGCTGCTGTACGTCCCGGCCGTTCCGGACGAGCAGCGCGAGCGCGTCCACCGGGCCGCGGTGGCGTGCCCGGTGCAGGCCATCCTCGTCGGCGGGGCGGCGGGTACCGATGTCCGGTGAGCTGCGTGACGGGCGCATCGTCGTCGTCGGCGCCTCCCTGGCCGGCCTCCGCGCCGCCGAGACGCTGCGCGACGAGGGGTTCGAGGGCTCGCTGACCCTCGTGGGCGACGAGCCCCACCCGCCGTACGACCGGCCCCCGCTGTCCAAGCAGGTGCTGCTCGGCCGGGTGCCCGCGTCGCAGACCGGGCTTCCGGCCCGCCGCCCGGTGGACGCGCGGTGGAAGCTGGGCGTCGCGGCGACGGGCGTCGACGGCGTCGGCAAGCGGGTCTTCCTCGCGAACGGCGAGGAACTGCCCTACGACCGCCTGCTGATCGCCACCGGCACCCGCGCCCGCCCCTGGCCGGTCCCCGCCGAGGCCGCCCTGGACGGCGTGTTCACGCTGCGGACCAGCGACGACGCCGCCGGGCTCGCGCAGCGGCTGGACGCCGGACCGCGGCGCGTGCTGGTGATCGGCGCCGGCTTCACCGGCTCGGAGATCGCCTCGGCCTGCCGGGAACGCGACCTGCCCGTGACGGTGGTCGAGCGCGGCCCCGCACCCCTGGTGGGAGCACTCGGCGGCACGCTCGGCGCGGTCGCCGCCGAGATGCACCGCAGGCACGGCGTGGACCTCCGCTGCGGGGTGCAGGTCACCTCGCTGGAGGGCGACGGCCGGCTCACCGGGGCCCGGCTCTCCGACGGGAGCACCATCGAGGCGGATGTGGCGGTGGTCGCCCTCGGCGCCGTCCGCAACACCGAGTGGCTGGCCGAGTCCGGCCTGGCCGCCGGCCCGCGTGGCGTGACCTGCGACGCAGGCTGCCGCGCCTTCGACATGTACGGCATCGTCACCGACGACGTGTTCGTCGCCGGGGACGTGGCCCGCTTCCCGCACCCGCTCTTCGGCTACCAGCTGCTCGCCCTGGAGCACTGGGGCAACGCGGTGGCACAGGCCGAGGTCGCGGCGCACAACATGGTCAGCGAGGGTCCGTTCCGGCGGCCGCACCTGGCGGTGCCGGCCTTCTGGTCCAGCCAGTTCGGCCACAACATCAAGTCGGTGGGCGTGCCCACCTACTCCGACCAGGTCGTCGTCGCGCAGGGCTCGCTGCGCGAGGCCCGGCTGGTCGTCGTCTACGGGTACAAGGGCCGCGTCACGGCGGCGGTGTCGGTGAACCGCGCCAAGTGGCTGGACTACTACCAGAACCTGATCGAGACGGCCGCGCCGTTCCCCCCGGAGCCCGGCGCCGCCGACCGGACGACCCCGATGATCCCCCTGCCGTCCGACGTACCCGACCCCGCGGTGCTCTCGCACGGCCCGACGGTCGCCCTCACCGGCCACATGCCCGACCGGCGCCTGACCCTGGTGCGGCCCGGCGGCTGACGCCCGCCGCCGCCCACCACCCCGCCGACGGGCCGCGGCCTGCGGACACCGCGGCCCACGACGACAAGGAGCTGCCGCCCATGGCTGCGGACACCCTGTTCCGGAGGATCACCGACTACGCCAACCGGCCCGATCCGTACCCGCTCTATGCCGAACTGCGCGAGCACAAGGTGGCGCCGCAGGACGACGGCAGCTATCTCGTGGGCACGTACCACGAGATCACGGCCCTGCTCCACGACCCCAGGATCAGCTCCGACCGGCGCCTGCGCAGCGACCCGGAGGAGGCCCGGCTGGCCGGGGAGCTGGCGCCGGCCTTCATCGGCCTCGACGACCCCGAGCACGACCGGCTCCGCCGCATCGCGATGCGCCCCTTCGGCCCGCCGCACACCCCCGGCCGGATCGACGCCATGCACGACGAGATCGTCCGCATCGCCGACGAACTCGCCGCCGGACTGCGCACCAGGCAGCGCGTCGACATCGTCGACGACTTCGCCTACCCCCTGCCCGTCACCGTGATCTGCCGGCTGCTGGGCGTGCCCCAGGAGGACGAGCCGATGTTCCGCGGCTGGTCGGACGCGATCGTCGGCGGACTGGACCTCGACCCCGACGAGGACCCCACCGAGCGCACCAGGGCCGCCACCGAGGCCCGCCGGGCGATGGGCCTCTACCTGGGCGGACTCGCCGAGGGCCGGCGCGGCAAACCCTCCGACGACCTGCTGTCGGCCTTCGTCGACGACCAGGACCCGGACGGCGGGCTGACCCCGGTCGAGCTCATGGTCACCGCGGTCCTGCTGCTCGTCGCCGGCCACGAGACCACGGTCAACCTGATCACCAACGGCATGCTCACCCTGCTGCGCAGGCCCGACCAGCTCGCAATGCTGCGCAGCGACCCGCACCTGATGCCGCGGGCGGTCGAGGAACTGCTGCGGTTCGAGCCGCCCGTGCACATGCTGCCGCAGCGCACCCCACTGGTGGACGTCGAGATCGCGGGGGTCACCGTGCCCAGGGGAGCGCCGCTGGTCCTGGTGCTCGCCTCCGGCAGCCGCGATCCTCAGCGGTTCCGCGACCCCGACCGGTTCGACCCGCGGCGCACCGACAACCAGCACCTGGGCTTCGGCAGCGGCGTCCACAGCTGCTTCGGGGCGCCGCTCGCCCGGTTGGAGGCGCAGATCGCCCTCAGCACCCTGCTGCGCGAGCTGGACGGCCTCCGCCTGGTGGACGACCCGCCGCCGTACCGCCGCAGCCCCGTGCTGCGCGGTCCCCGCCATCTGCTCGTGGAGCACGACCCCGCACACACCTGACGCCGCCCCCGACCGCCGGCTCCCGTCACTCGACGAACAGCCCCCGCGCCGCCGCCTTGGCGTCGAACTCCTCCAACCGCGCCTGCGCCTCCGGCAACCCGTCGCACATGGCCTCCAGCAGCACCCGCCCGAGCAGCATGGGCGCGCACGCGGTGTCGAAGGCCAGCCCCGTTCCGACAGCCGCCGGAAGGAGGACGTCGGAGTGCGCGGCGACCGGCGCGAAGGCGCTGTCGGCGACCGTGACGACGGTGAGCCCGACAGCGCGCGCGTACTCCAGCGCCTCGACCACCTCCCGCGGATGCCGTGGCAGCGCGAAGCACAGCAGGGCACTCGCACCGGCCCGCACGGCCGCGTCGACGCGGTCGGAGAGCATGCTGCCGCCCTCGTCGAGGACGCGGACGTCGGGATGCACCTTGGCCGCGAAGTAGCCGAAGCCGCGGGCCTGGGCGGCCGCGGCACGCAGCCCCAGCACGGGCAGCGGCCGGGAGGCGGCGATCAGGGCGCCCGCGCGGGCCACGGGAGCCGGATCGGCGAGCAGCGCGGCGAGGTGCCGCAGGTTCTCGATCTCGGCCTGCACCGCTTCCTGGTACTCGTTGTACGCGTCCCCGGCCGGCGCCCCCCGCCCCGCCGCGGTGGGCGCGACCTCGCGCAGGTGGCGGCGGAGCGCCGGGTAGCCGTCGAAGCCCAGCGCCACGGCGAAGCGCGTCACGGAGGGCTGGCTGACCCCGGCCAGTTCGGCGACCTCGACGCTGGACAGGAAGGGCGCGTCATCCGCCCGGCGGACGAGGCAGTGGGCGATGCGGCGCTGGGTGGGGGTGAGCCGATGCGCTTCGAAGAGCTTCACCAGCCGCGCCGACGCGGAGTCGGTCCCGCCGGCTCCCGTGAGGTCCTCGGTGGCCATGGCGCCCTCCCCGCTCGGCCATTCATGTGCCGATGACTCTGCATGATTCCATGCAGAGTGGCAAGGCGCCCGGCTCACACGGGCGGCAGCAGCTTCTTCTGCGGCTTGCCCATCGCGTTGCGCGGCAGCTCGTCCATGAAGCGGACCCGGCGCGGGCGCTTGTGCACCGACAGGTGGGCGGCCACGAAGTCGATCAGCTCGCGCTCGCCGACGGCGCCGTCCGCCACCACGTAGGCCACGATCTCCTGGCCGAGATCGGCGTGCGGGACGCCCACGACGGCCGCCTCGCGCACCGCGGGGTGGTCCAGCAGGGCGTTCTCCACCTCGCCGGCTCCGATCCGGTAGCCACCGGACTTGATCAGGTCGGTGGACGCC
Source organism: Actinacidiphila sp. bgisy167 (assembly GCF_965342175.1). Classification (GTDB taxonomy): domain Bacteria; phylum Actinomycetota; class Actinomycetes; order Streptomycetales; family Streptomycetaceae; genus Actinacidiphila. Next base: position 22,306 of record NZ_CBDRBL010000046.1, on the reverse strand, counting down.
CGGCCGACGATGCGGTGCATGCCGCCCGGCTCGATCGCCGCGATGTCCCCGGTACGGAACCAGCCGTCCCCGGTGTACGAGGCCGCGGTCGCCTCCGGCCTGCCCAGATAGCCGTCGAAGAGAGTGGGCCCGGTGAGCTGGAGCTCGCCGATCTCCGCGCCCGGCTCCGCGGCGACGCGGGTGCGGATCCCTGCCAGCGGCAGCCCCACGGAGCCCGGGCGCCGCTCGCCGCCCGCCCGCGTGCTGATCGTGATCAGGGTCTCCGTCATGCCGTACCGCTCCACGGGCCGCTGCCCGGTCAGCGTCTCCAGGTCGCGGAAGACCGGCGCCGGAAGCGGCGCGCTGCCCGACACCAGCAGCCGGGCGCCGCTCAGCTCCCGCGCCGCGTCCGGGTCCGCCGCGACCCGGCCCCAGACGGTCGGCACCCCGAAGTACAGGCTGCCGCCCGCCGCCGCGTACGCCTGCGGCGTCGGGCGGCCGGTGTGGACCAGACGGCTCCCGATGCGCAGCGCGCCCAGCACGCCGAGCACCAGACCGTGCACATGGAACAACGGCAGCCCGTGGACGAGGGTGTCCTCGGCCGTCCACTCCCAGGCCCCGGCGAGGGCGTCCAGGTCGGCGGCGATCGCACGGCGCGGCACGAGCGCGCCCTTGGGCGGCCCGGTGGTGCCCGAGGTGTACAGGACCAGGGCCGTGGCGTCCGGGCCCGGCTCGGGGCCGTCCCAGGACCGGCGCTCGGTGAGGACGGCCGGGGGCGCCTGCACCGCCCCGGAGTCGCGCAGGATGTGGTCCCGCTCGGCCGGACCCGCGTCGGGCGGCACCGGCACCACCGGGACGCCCGCCAGGAGCCCGCCGACGACCGCCACCACCGTCTCCAGGGACGCCGCCGCCCGCACCGCCACCGCCGGGGCCCCCGCGACACGTGCCGCGAAGGCGCCCGCGGCGCCGAGCAACTCCTCCCGCGAGCACGTGCGTCCGTCCACGGTGACCGCGTCGGGGCGGTCGGCCGGGGCGTGGTGGAGCGCGGTCAGCAGGCGCGGCGCGGATCCGGTCACGGCACGACCCTAGGTGATCTCCGCGGTTGGGCGCCGGTGCGGCACGCTGCCTGTCGCCTGCCGCCGAAGGGCGAGGTGCGGCGATGCCTTCAGCAGGTCGTCGGTCTTCACGTACAGGTGCGGCGGCGAGGGAGTCCGACTCTGCCATCCGGTGGTGCGGCTGCTATCGCTCCTTGGCGGAGGACCGTCGTACCTCGAAGTGGAAGCATCCGTATTCCAGTGCCCTGACGTGGACGAGCACCACGCCCGGATCGCTGAACGCGTCGTCGAAGGCCGCGTCGAAGGCAGTCGTGGCCTGGGCCGGAATCGCCAGAAGACGGCCACCTGCGATATGGCCTCGGGCGTCATAGCGGCGCACGGTGCGCATGGCCCCCGGCTGAGCGAAGGGGTAGTTCTCGCCGGGGGTGAACCCGCCGCAGTCGTCGGCATGGATGAAGACGGGACCCTGTTCGTCGTACGCGCCCGGATCTGCACCCCTCACGGCGGCCCAACGACGTAACGGGGCGTACGAGACAAGGGCGATTCGCTCGCCGAGCGTGATGGTGCGCAGACAGCAGCGCAGCGGAGAGCCCACGTCGTCGCCGGTCGCGACGTACGGGGCGCAAGGACGGCCCGCGTCGTCGAGAACCCGCAGTTCCCTCAGGACGGCCGCGTCAACGGGGAGCACGGTGTATCTGGTCATGCGCCCATGCTGAAGCGGCGCACCGGCGGTTGCTGGCAGGAAACCGACGTCACGTTGCGGCGCACCGACGCAGAGGACCGTCCGGAGCGGTCACCCGCCGAACGCGGGCCGCCCGCGAACGCCGACCCCTTGGAATCGATCGTCTCGTAGTGGTGGACCCCGAGAAGGTTCGGGGGTTTCCCCCAGTGTCACGGGGCCGGCCGGTCCGTACGGTGGCGCCATGGACGCCCGTGACCCAGACCTCAAGAAGGAATTCGCCGCCACCCTCCAGGCACGCAAGGACCTGGGGGAGGAGTACGAGTCGGCCCTCGTCGACTCCTTCCTGGAGAAGATCGGCCAGCGCATCGACGCCCAGGTCGAGCGGCGGGTGCGCCGCGAACTCGCCGAGAGCCGGACGGCGTTCGCCCGCGCCGGACGCCAGGTCGGCCCGTCGGGCCCCGGCCGCGGCAGCCGCTTCGGCGCGCGCTACGGCTTCGGGGCGTTCTCCCTCGTCATGGCCATCCCGCTGTCCGCCATCGCGGGCGAGAAGGGCGACCTGCCCGGACTGCTCGTCGCCTGGATCGGCGTCGTCGCCGTCAACGCGGCCCACTCGCTGGGGTGGCTGTTCAACGAGCGGGGCGGCGCACCGCGCCGCGGCAAGGACCCGGACGCCTGGGAGGACTGACCGCCCGAGGGCGGCGGGCCGCCCCACCGGGCCGGCCCCCCACCGGGGCGGCCCGCGGCGCACGCCAGCGCCCCGCGCTGCCCGCCACCGCCACCGCGGACCGGCCCGACCGCCCCGCCGTGCTCGGACCCCACGGCGTGCGGCGTACGGGCGACTCCCGGCACGCGGCCCACGCGAGCGAGCGCTACGCGTTCAGCAGCGCCACGACGCGGCGGGCCGCGCTCTCGTCCCGCGCCGCGGCGAAGGGCAGCGGCCCGGCAGCCATGCGGAACGGCAGCCCGTCCGCGCCCAGCACCGTGCCACCCGCCTCGGCGACCAGCAGGATGCCCGCGGAGTGGTCCCATGGGTTGTCGTAGGCATAGGTCGCCGCGTCGAGCCGCCCGAGCGCGACGTCCAGGTAGTCGCAGCCCGCGGAACCGCTCGCCCACGGCTTCACGCCGTGCTCCGTCCCCAGCTCGTACAACCGCCGGTGCTGGTCGTCGGTGAGGTGCGCGGGCCGGGCCCCGGCCACCAGCAGCACCTCGTCGGCCTGCTGCGCGCCGCCGGCGGCCAGGCGCAGCGGCCGGCCCTCGGCATACCCGCCCTCCCCGCGCCGGGCGGTGGCGAGGACCCCGTCCACGGGCCGGTACGTCCAGGAGGCCAGCAGCTCACCGCGCGCGGCGAGGGCGACCTGGGTGACGAACGAGGCGTCGCCGCGGACGAAGTTGGAGGTGCCGTCGACCGGGTCGATGATCCAGACGGGGTCATCGCCGAGCAGCGCCCCGAGAAGCCCGGGGTCGGCGTGCACGGCCTCCTCGCCGATGACGGCCGAGCCCGGCAGCAGGCGGGTGAGCGTACGGGTGAGGCGTTCCTCGATACGGCGGTCGGCGACCGTGACGAGGTCCAGCGGGCCCTTCTTCTGGTCGACCTCGCCCTCGGCGAGACGGCCGAAGCGGGCGAGCGCCTCCTCGTCGGCCGCGGTGCGTATGGACTCCTCGACGGCTGCGAACGTCTGTGCGCTGATCACGGCGGCCACTCAACCAGAAGAGCGGCCCGCGCGTGCGCGGACCGCTCTTCCACAGCTTGCGCGGGAACCGCCGCACCCCCGGTCGCCCGGGGGGCGGGACGACGGCGGTCCCCGCGAGGGACGCGGGCCGGATCAGGGCCGGGCCACACGTCCAGGGGTCACCATGGAGGTCCGGGAGCCGCTCCGGAGTCCTTGGCGCCACATCCGTGGTGTCGGCCGGGCGAGCGGTGCGCCGTCCCGCCGACATCCACCACTGTGCAGGAGCCGTGTTAAGCGCGTGCTGCGCTCACGTGACGCGGGTGTACCGGTTCCGCGAACCGGCGGGCGGACCCGACCGGGCGCCCGGGACAGGTGCCGGGAAAACCCCGAGATCATGCGATGGTTCATGGAACAGCTGGCTGAACCGGTGGCTGAACAGGTAACCGAACAGCTGGAACGCTGCCGGGCTCCACTCGCCGAAGGGGGCAGCGAAGCAACGCGATGCCTTCGGCTCGGCGGGCGTGGTCACGGTGTCGGAGCCGTCCTGGACGACCCCCGTGCACGGGTCTTGAGCCCCCGTGCGGTCCCTCGACAGCGGAGACACGGGGCTCTGCCGGGCAGTGCCCGGCAGGGCCCTGTGAAGGCCACCGGCATCAGGCGGGCAGGCTCACCGTCCACGCGTGGGTGAAGAGCGGGTCCTCGTCCCTCTGGCCGGCCGTGGTCACGCCTCCGCGCTGGTGTCGGCCTTGCCGGCGAGGAAGCCCAGGAGGTCCTGCCGGGTGACGACGCCGGTGGGCTTGCCGTTCACCAGCACCACTGCCGCGTCCCGTCCTTCCAGTGCGGCCATCATCCGGGACACCGGTTCGCCGGAACCGACGACCGGCAGCGGGGGTGACATGTGCTTCCCCAGCAGGTCGTCCGACCCGGCGTGCTCGGCGTAGAGCGCGTGCAGAAGAACGCGTTCTTCCACGGCCCCGATCACCTCTCCGGCCATCACGTCGGGATGTCCCGCCCCCTTGGTCACCACGGGCATCTGCGACACCCCGAACTCCTTCAGCACCTCCACCGCGGCCCCGACGGTCTCGTTGGGATGCATGTGGACGAAGTTCGGGATGGCGCCACCCTCCTTCAGGGCGAGCACATCGCCGGCGGTCGGCTCTGTCGCCGCGTCCTCGCCGAACCCGTGCTGGCTGATCCACTCGTCGTTGAAGATCTTCGAGAGGTACCCCCGGCCCGAGTCCGGCAGCAGGACGACCACCACGTCGTCCGGGCCGAGCCGCTCGGCCACGCGGAGCGCCGCGACGACCGCCATGCCGCAGGAGCCGCCCACGAGCAGGCCCTCCTCCTTGGCGAGGCGGCGGGTCATCTGGAAGGAGTCCTTGTCGGAGACCGGGACGATCTCGTCCGCGACCGTGCGGTCGTAGGCGGTGGGCCAGAAGTCCTCGCCGACACCCTCGACGAGGTACGGGCGGCCGGAGCCGCCGCTGTAGACGGAGCCCTCCGGGTCGGCGCCGATGACCTTGACCCTGCCGTCCGAGGCGTCCCTGAGGTAGCGGCCGGTGCCGGAGATGGTGCCGCCGGTGCCGACGCCCGCCACGAAGTGGGTGATCTTCCCCTCGGTCTGCTCCCACAGCTCCGGGCCGGTGGAGTGGTAGTGCGAGGCCGGGTTCTCGGGGTTGCTGTACTGGTCCGGCTTCCAGGCGTTCGGGGTCTCGCGGACGAGCCGGTCGGAGACGTTGTAGTACGAGTCCGGGTGCTCGGGGTCCACGGCGGTGGGGCAGACCACGACCTCGGCGCCGTAGGCGCGCAGCACGTTGATCTTGTCGGTGGAGACCTTGTCCGGGCACACGAAGATGCACTTGTAGCCCTTCTGCTGGGCCACGATCGCCAGGCCCACGCCCGTGTTGCCCGAGGTGGGCTCCACGATCGTGCCGCCGGGCTTGAGTTCGCCGCTCTTCTCCGCGGCCTCGATCATCCGCAGCGCGATGCGGTCCTTGACCGAACCTCCGGGGTTGAAGTACTCGACCTTGGCAAGGACGGTCGCCTGGATTCCCGCCGTCACGCTGTTGAGCCTCACCAGCGGGGTGTTGCCGACGAGGCTGATCATCGAGTCGTGGACCTGCACCATTGTCTCCGGCTTCTGCGTGATTGTCAGGCCAGGGTAAGCGGTTTTCCGGCGTCGGACCGCCCTTGCCGGGGCCGGGCCCCGCACCCTTCACACCCGTGTGACGTACGCCCCGGAAGGTCCGGTTGTAGAGTCGCTCCGTGGCGGGATCACGACACGTCGCAGACGCGTCACCGTTCCTCTGCACCGGGGGGTGGTGAGCGATGTCTGACGCCGAGCACCCGGGCACCGCCGAGGCGGAAGCGGCGGACGCCGACCACCTCGCCGCCCTCAGCGGCCTTGAGGCGGTGGAGTCCGCCGTGGCGTCCGTACGGGAGCGGCTCGGCGCGCTGGCCGCCAAGCGCGCGGCCCGGCCGGCCGAGCCGGTGATGCCGGGTGGGATCGCCGAGGTCGTCCATGGCGAGGCGGAGCAGCAGCGCGTGATCGAACAGCTGCAGCGCGAGGCCCGCAAGGAGGTGCTCATCTTCGTGCGGCCGCCGTACGTCGCGACGGCAGGCAACCCGGTGCAGCGGGAGCGGCTGGCCGCCGGGGTCGGGTACCGCTCGCTGTACGAGACGACGGCCCTGGTGTACCCCGGGGCGGCGGACATGCCGGGTTTTGTGGAGCCGGGGGAGCTGGCCCGGGCGGTGCCGAGCGTGCCGATGAAGCTGATGATCGTCGACGCCGAGCGGGCGCTGCTGCCGCTGTCCGGCAGCCGCGACCGGTCCGCGGTCTCCTCCGCCGGTCTGCTGCTGCTGCACCGCTCGGTGCTGGTGGAGGCGCTGCTCGAGCTCTTCGAGGACCGGTGGCTGCGCGGCACGCCGCTGCGCATGCCGGCGCCCGGCACGGTCGGGGAGGAGCCGGGGTTCCCCGGCTTCCCCGAGCTGGACGAGCAGTTGCTCTCGTTGCTGATGTCCGGGCTCCCCGACAAGGCGATCGCCTCCCAGCTGGGCATATCCCTGCGCACGCTGCAGCGCAGGATCAGGTCCCTGATGGAGTCCACCGGGACGGCCAACCGCACTCAGCTCGCGTGGTTCGTCGCGCAGCAGCGGCTGACCTGAGTCCGGGCCGCCAGCGGTTGCGGCGGACGTCGGAGGGGGCAACAAATCGTTGTACGGGTCGGGCCACGGGGGTCCGCACACCCGGCGCGGGAGGTGGACGTTGTCCAGGGCAAGGGTGGCGCGGCGGATCGCGACGGCCGCCGCGTACGGAGGTGGAGGCATCGGGTTGCTGGGCGGTGCCGCCGTCGGCCTGCTGCTGACCGAGGGCGCGCTCGCCCGCAGGGCCGTGGGCGGTTCCGACGCCGTCCCACCTCGCGCGGACGGCGTCTACGGCGCGGCTTTCGCGCTGAGCACCGAGGAGCGGCCGATCGTGCTGGCTCTGGTCGGCGACTCGACGGCGGCGGGCCAGGGGGTGCACCGGGCGAGTCAGACGCCCGGGGCGCTGCTGGCGTCCGGGGTGGCGGCGGTGGCGGAACGGCCGGTGCGGCTGGTCAATGTGGCCAACCCCGGAGCGCAGTCCGACGACCTGGCCCGCCAGGTCGATCTTCTGCTGGGGCAGGAGAGCGGCGGCGCGCCGCCCGACGTGTGCGTGATCATGATCGGGGCGAACGACGTGACCAGGCGGATGCCGCTGGCGGTCTCGGTGCGGCTGCTGTCGGACGCGGTGCGGCGGTTGCGTGAGGCCGGTTGCGAGGTGATCGTCGGGACCTGCCCGGATCTGGGCACGATCGAGCCGGTCTACCAGCCGCTGCGCTGGGTCGCGCGCAGGCTGAGCCGCCAGTTGGCGGCGGCTCAGACGATCGCGGTGGTCGGTCTCGGGGGGCGCACGGTGTCGCTGGGCGACCTGCTGGGGCCCGAGTTCGAGTCCCGCCCCCGTGAGATGTTCGGCCCGGACAACTACCACCCGTCGGCCGAGGGGTATGCGACCGCGGCCATGGCGGTGCTGCCGACCCTGTGCTCCGCGGTCGGGCTGTGGCCGGAGGAGGACGAGCGTCCCGACGCGCGGCGCGGCGAGGGCTTCCTGCCGGTGGCCGAGGCCGCCGCGGAGGCGGCGGGCGAGGCGGGCACCGAGGTCACGGCGGCCGCCGGCACGGTCTCCGGTCCGCGCGGCCGCTGGGCCGTGCTCAAGCGCCGCCGGCGTCGCCGGCTGCCCGACGCGAAGGTGCCGCCCGCGACGGAGGCCGCCGAGGCGGCCCAGAACTGAGCGGGGGCGCGGCAGGCGGGGCCGCGGCCGCGGTCGGCGGGCCCTGCGGCGGGCCCGCCCGGGGCGGTGCGGGCGCGGGTCAGGCGGGCTTGCGCTCGGTGAAGCGGAGCAGGTTGCCTGAGGGGTCGCGGAAGGCGCAGTCCCGGACGCCGTAGGGCTGGTCCATGGGTTCCTGGATCACTTCGCCGCCCGCGTCGCGGATGCGCTCGAAGGTGGCGTCCACGTCGCCGGTGGCGAAGATGACTCCGCGCAGCATGCCCTTGGCCAGCAGTTCGCTCATGGCTCGCCGGTCCGCTTCGGGGGCGCCCGGGTCCGCGAGGGGCGGTTCGAGGACGATCTCCACGCCGGGCTGGCCGGGCGAGCCGACCGTCACCCAGCGCATGCCCTCGAAGCCGACGTCGTTGCGGACCTCCAGACCGAGGACGTCGCGGTAGAAGGGCAGCGCCTTGTCGTGGTCGTCGACGGCGATGAAGCACTGTGCCAGCGTGATGTCCATGCGGACCAGGCTAGGCCGTGTCGTCACATGAGCGGCGTCGCCAGAAGGGCGGGTCATGTGACGACCCGGCCTAGGCTCCGCCCGGGTCGGCCGCCTGCGCGGCGGGTTCGGCCTTCTTCTTGCGCACGGGCCTGGTGTACCGCTTGGCGACGCACGCGGGGATCGGCGCCCCCGGCTCGTGGTCGCGGGCCCGGTAGGCGCTCGGGGTCTCCCCCACGAGTTCGGTGAAGCGCGAACTGAAGGAGCCGAGCGAGGTGCAGCCCACCGCGAAGCAGACCTCGGTGACCGTGAGGTCGCCGCGCCGCAGCAGGGCTTTGGCGCGTTCGATCCGGCGGGTCATGAGGTAGCTGTACGGGGTCTCGCCGTAGGCGGTCCGGAAGCTGCGCGAGAAGTGGCCGGGGGACATCAGCGCGGTGCGGGCCAGCGCGGTGACGTCGAGGGGCTCCGCGTAGTCGCGGTCCATGGCGTCGCGGGCGCGTCGCAGGCGTACCAGGTCGTCCGGAGTCACCGGCCCAGCATCGCACGGGGGGCGGCGCTGGCCGCGAGGATGCGCCATCATGGACTAAGCAAGCGCTCATACAGAGGTCCGCGTCACAGCGCCCACGCCGTGACGCGCTCTGCTACGTGCTGGTAACTTCCGCATCCCAGCCGTACTTCCACCGCCTCGCCGAGGAGTCGCGATGCCAGAAGCCGTGATCGTCTCTACCGCCCGCTCCCCCATCGGCCGGGCCGTCAAGGGGTCGTTGAAGGATCTGCGCCCCGACGACCTGACCGCCGCGATCGTCCAGGCGGCCCTGGCCAAGGTGCCGCAGCTGGACCCCCGCGAGATCGACGACCTGATGCTGGGCTGCGGCCTGCCCGGCGGCGAGCAGGGGCACAACCTGGGCCGGATCGTGGCCGTGCAGATGGGCATGGACCACCTCCCGGGCTGCACGATCACGCGCTACTGCTCCTCGTCGCTGCAGACCACCCGGATGGCCCTGCACGCCATCCGTGCGGGCGAGGGCGACGTCTTCGTCTCGGCCGGCGTCGAGACCGTGTCCCGGTTCGCCAAGGGCAGCTCCGACGGCATGCCTGGCACCCACAACCCGCGCTTCGCCGAGGCAGAGGCCCGTACCGCCGCCAGGGCCGAGCAGGGCGGCGGGGAATGGCACGACCCGCGGGAGGACGGGCTGCTCCCGGACGCCTACATCGCCATGGGCCAGACCGCCGAGAACCTGGCCGCTCTCAAGGGCGTCACCCGTGCCGAACAGGACGAGTTCGGCGTCCGTTCGCAGAACCTCGCCGAGGAGGCCATCGGGAAGGGCTTCTGGGAGCGTGAGATCACCCCGGTGACCCTGCCCGACGGCAGCGTCGTCACCAAGGACGACGGCCCGCGCTCCGGAGTCACCCTGGAGGGTGTGCGGGGCCTGAAGCCGGTCTTCCGCCCCGACGGCACCGTCACCGCCGGCAACTGCTGCCCGCTGAACGACGGCGCCGCGGCGCTGGTGGTCATGAGCGACACCAAGGCGCGCGAGCTCGGCATCACCCCGCTCGCCCGGGTGGTCTCCACCGGCGTCTCGGCCCTGTCCCCGGAGATCATGGGCCTCGGCCCGGTCGAGGCGTCCCGCCAGGCCCTGAAGCGGGCCGGGCTGACGATCGGCGACATCGACCTGGTCGAGATCAACGAGGCCTTCGCGGCGCAGGTCATCCCCTCCTACCGGGAGTTGGGCGTCGACATCGACAAGCTCAACGTCAACGGCGGGGCGATCGCGGTGGGCCACCCCTTCGGGATGACGGGCGCCCGCATCACCACCACGCTCATCAACTCGCTCCAGTGGCACGACAAGCAGTTCGGTCTGGAGACGATGTGCGTCGGCGGTGGGCAGGGCATGGCCATGGTCATCGAGCGCCTGTCGTAACGGGGCCGCCGCCCGGCGCCCGCACCCGCACCCGCACCCGCCCGGGGCCCACAAGGTCTCGAACGTGCGTTCGAGACACAAGTCGCAATCGAACCGCCCCCTGGATGTGACCTACTTCCGGGGGCGGTTGTTTTCGCAGGTCAGGGGCAAGTCACCACTGACGCCTGAGACTTTGGGCCCTCCCATTTCGTGACGTTCCGCACTGCAGAGGCCATGGCTTCCGGTGCAAAGTGGTGGTGTACAGGGGGCCGAGGCTCGGGAAGCACAGTCGGGAGTACGCCAGTGAGCGCCATGTTCCTCGTCTTGCTGACGGGTGCGGCAACCGCCGTGGCCGCCGGTTCCGCCGCGCTGCTCGCGACACGCGGCGTACGTCGTGACGTCGCGGCCCTGCGCGCGGACCTGGCGGAGGCCCGGGCCGAACGGACGGGTGTCGTGCCCCCCGCACGCACCGCTCCGGACGCCGAGGCCATCCGCGCGGCCGTCGCCGACGCGCTCGCCGACGAGCGCGAGCGCGAACTGGCCGAGGCGCGCGCCTTCTGGGCCGCGCAGGAATCCCCCCTCGGCTACGGCACGGGCGAGGCCGGCGAGACCCTCGCCGACCCGCAGCTCGACACCCAGTTCTTCGGTGGCCAGGGCGCCGGCCCGGCTCCCGGCTCCGCGCCCGGCACCGACTACGAGGTGCTGCCGTACGGCCCCTTCCTCCCCCGCCAGGCCGACTTCGCCGGGCTGGAGCCCGGCGGCCCGGGGGCCTTCCGGCACCCCTCCGACCCCGACTTCGCCGTCCCCGCCCCGGTCGTGGCCAACCAGGAGCAGACCGCCGAGCGCCTGTCCGAACTCGCGGACCTGCGGATGCCGCTCGCCGACATCCGTCCCGGCCCGCTCGGCACGCTCGACGTGTACGTCTTCGCCGACGGCACCACGCTCTGCATGACCCCCGGCGACCGCGACACCGCCGACCGCCTCTGCGACGCCCTCGACCGCGGAGAGTCCCCGATCCTGCTCGGCGGCTCCGCCATCGCCGGAGGCTACGCGCTGACCTTCACCTACGGCGACGAATCCGTCTACGTACTCGCCGACCGCGTCGTCGCCTCGCTGTAACCGCCCCGCCCTACAGACCGCACCGCACGGCCGCCTCCCCGATCCGGGACACGGCCGCGTCGCGCACATCCACCAGCTCCGGATGCGGCTCCAGAGCCGCGGCCAGATCATGCGCGGCCACCGAGATCTGGTCCCCGATCACGAAGACCCCCTCGTCGGGCATCGTCAGCGGGTCGCGTCCTGGGAACTCGATCCGCTGCGCGCGTTCGGCCAGGTCACGGGCGAGTTCCAGGCCCGCCCGGGCCACCTCGCCGCGGAGCCGACTCTGCGGCAGGGAGCGGTAGCGCGCGGCCAGGAGTCCGGCGGCGTCGCGGAGCGTCGTACAGTCCAGCACACCGGGAGCCTACCGGTGCGTACTTACGACCGACCGCGTCAGGCTGTTGCCAACAGCCGACGGCTCAGGCACGGTGGGGTGACCGGAACGCATACCGGAGGCGCCGATGTCCCAGACCTTCTCGGAAGAGACCCACCGGAACCTGCTCACCCACATCCCGCACTGCACCGGCCGCGAGATCGGCGAATGGCTTCGCATGGTCGACGACGGGCCCGCATTCCTCCGCTTCGAGGAGAAGGTCAGCTGGCTCCGCAGCGAGCACGACCTGTCCTACGGACACGCCAAGGCCATCGTCCACGAGCACGACCTGAGGCGGGCCGCGCGCAGGTTCGGCTGACGCCCTCCCCCTCCCGCCTCCCCGCACATGCGGACGGGCCCCGCAGGCGATGCCTTGCGGGGCCCGTTCGCAGGCCACTGACGGGGGCGGCGGCTCAGTCGTCGCCGCGCAGGATGGCGATCAGCCGCAGCATCTCCAGGTAGATCCAGACCAGGGAGACCGTCAGGCCGAAGGCCGCCAGCCAGGACTCCTGGCGCGGGGCGCCGTACCGGATGCCGTCCTCGACCTGCTTGAAGTCCAGCGACAGGAAGAACGCGCCCAGGGCGATGCCGATGATGCCGACGACGACGCCCAGCGCGCCGCTGCGCAGGCCGAGCCCGTCACCGCCGCCGATCACCGCGGCGATCAGGTTGATGAACATCAGGATGACGAAGCCGATGGCGATCGCCATGCCGATGCGCATGTAGTTCGCGGTGACCCGGATGAGCCGGGTGCGGTACGCCACCAGCATGCCGACGAAGACGGCCATGGTGCCCAGCACCGCCTGCAGCGGGATGCCCGGCCACATGAAGTTGAAGATCTTGCTGAGGACGCCGAGGAAGACGCCCTCGAAGACCGCGTAGCCGAGGATCAGGGCGGGCGACGCCTGGCGCTTGAAGGACTGGATGAGGCCCAGGACCATGGCGACGAGGGCCGCGCCGAACGCCAGGCCGTAGCTCTTCTCCGAGACCGGCAGCACGAACCAGGCCACCAGCGCGCCGAGCACGACGGTGCCCAGCGTCATGGCGGTGCGCATGACGACGTCGTCCATCGTCATCCGGTCGGTCTGCGCGGGGGCAGTCGTCGGGGCCTGATATGCGGTCTCGTAGGGGTTCGTGCCCGCGTAGGGGTTGCCGCCCACGGCGGGGCCGCCCTGAGTCTGCGGCTGTCCGCCGAAGCCCGCGTAGCCCTCCCCGTGGGAGAACCCACGGCGCGAGAAGACCGGGTTGCTGCTCCTCATCTGTCACTCCTCCATGGCCGCGCGATACGGCTTCACACCAGAGTAATGGTATGGCAAAGCGGGTTGCCTACGCCTCAAGGAGGATCTTTCGCAACATCCGCCATGCCTGCCACCACGCCTTTCCCCGTCTGTGCGACGTCCACACCGCCCACAGCGGACGGCGGGTGCCGGGGAGGGTACGCCCTCCCCGGCACCCGCCGTCGTGGTGCAGCCGGTCAGCGACGCGTCGCCAGGATCTGGCTCAGGACGTCGTGCACGTAGGTGTTGGCGTGCTTGCCGGTGAAGCGGTCCGCGAGCGGGCCGGCGGCGGTGACGGGGACGTCCACACCGGTGTGCCCGGAGGTCGTCCAGTCGATGTAGAACGACTTGTCGCTGCCGCGGATGCCGAACGGACCATCCTCGGCGGAGATGCCGTCGCCGGACTCGTCGGCGGAGTCCGCGTCCTCCACGGCCAGGCCGCCGGTCTCGTGGTCACCCGTGACGACCAGCAGGGTGTCAGGGTGGGTGGCGACGTAGGCGCGGGCCACCGCGACGGCCTTCTCCAGCTCCTGCATGGACTGGAGCACGCGGGTGCCGTTGTTGTTGTGCGCGAACTCGTCCACGCCCTCCTCCTCGACCATGAGGAAGAAGCCCTTCTTATTCTTGTCCAGCGTGCTGAGGGCCTTGCTGGTCATGGTGGACAGGCCGACCACCGGGTTGTAGACGTCGCCCTGGCCCTCGGGGTGCTGCTGGAACATCTCCTCGTTGGCGAAGAGGCCGAGGAGCTTGCCGCCCTTGGCACTGTTCAGCTGGTCCGCGCTGGTGACGTAGGTGTAGCCGGCCTTCTGGGCCTTCTTGATCAGGTCGCCCTTGGTGCCCTTGCTCGCCTCGGACGTGTCCTCGGCCGGCTTGTCCGGGAACGCGCCGGCGTCGCCCGCGGGCAGCCACCAGTCCTCGCCGCCGCCGAGGATGACGTCCGGCTTGCTGACGTCGATGTACTGGCGCGCGATCTCGTCCTGCGCCGACCGGTTGGCCGTGTTGGAGAAGAAGGCGGCCGGGGAGGCGTCGGTGACCTGCGCGGTCGTGACCAGGCCGGTTGCCTTGCCAGCGGCCTTGGCCTGCTGGCCCAGGGTGGCCAGCGGGTTGCCGTCCACGTCGACGCTGATCGCGCCGTTGTAGGTCTTCTCACCGGTCGCCCACGCGGTCGCGGCCGCGGCGGAGTCGGTAACGACGGCCTTCGGGTCGTCGGGGTCGGTGGTCAGCTGGCCCGAGTAGGGAAGCTTGTCCATCGCGAGCTGGCCGTTCAGGCCGGCCAGGTGCAGGCGCGCGGCCTGCCGGGCGGCGGCGCCCATGCCGTCGCCGTTGATGAAGATGACGTTCTTCGCGATCGGGGCCTTGCCCTTGTCCGCGGCCTGCGGGGCCGTGGCCGACGCGCCCAGCGTCGGGCTCACCACCATGGTCGCCACCACCGTGGCGGCGGCCGCCGCCACGGGCACGGCGAACCGCCGGGTCTTGCGTGCACCCTCCGACACAACGACCTCCATTGCTCACTGCTTGCCATTGTTTGGCCATGACCTTAGGAGTGCCAGGGGGAGGGTTGACCAAGCGCAGATGTCCATAACGCGACGAGATGTTCAGGTGCAGGTAAAGACCGAAGCCCGTGCGTCGTCCGCGGCCGGGGCGGTACGGGCGCTGAGACCGCTCGGCTCACGCGTTCGCGTCCGTCGCCTCGTCCGTGTCCGTGGCGTCCGTGTCCGTGCGCGAAAGGGGGATGGTGAAGTCGTCCTCGACCGGCGGGTCCAGTTCGTGCGCCAGCAGGCCCGTGGCGGCATAGCACCGCACCCGCACCGCGGACGGGTGGACGTCCAGCCGCAGGAAGCTCTTGAAGAAGGGCGGGCTGTACGTCGCCGAGCCCGGGGAGAGCAGACCGGTGAGCACCCGGCGGACGGGCAGCCGCAGCCGGCGTCCGCGTTCCGGGCGGGGCGGGGCTCCCAGGACGGACGCGACGAAGCGGGTCCGCAGCGTCACCCGGGCGCCGGTGGCCCGGGTCGCCGGCACGCCGAGGCGCCGGGCGAGGACGGCGGACGCCTCGTCGGGGGTCAGCTCGAACAGGCGGCGCAGGTGGAGCCGGCGGCCGTAGAGGCGGCTGTAGAAGGCCAGGGAGTCGCCGCGCATCGGGTAGCAGCGGAACCGGTCCTCGGTGACGCCGTCGACCTCCACCCGAGGGATCGTGTGGGTCGCGTGCATGAAGGCGCCGCCGCCCCCGGCGACGACGTACTCGATCCTGCGGCCGTCCACGTCGACCGGGTAGCGCTGGTAGTTGTGGATGTCGCCGCCTATCACGGCGACGATGTTGCGCCCCGGATCACGAACGATCTCGTCGACGGTGCCGCCGCCCTCGACGGCGCAGGGGTGGTGCTCACCGTCCACGTAGATCGGGGAGCCGGTGACCAGGATCTTCGGACGGGGGCCGAGTGAGACCCGGCGCAGCCACTCGCCCTGCTCCCGGTCGATGCCGCCGAGCAGCCCGGTGTCGATGCCGATGATCCGCAGCGGCCCCGAGTCGATCGCCCAGTACGGGCCGGGCTGGTACGCAGCCTGGGAGGGCGCGGAGCGCATCAGGCGGGCCTCCTCGAGCCGGGCGTCGTCCGGAACGCCGGGCTTCGCCCACAGCAGGCCGCGCCACCAGGCCCGGGACAGCGGGCGGGGGCGCGGTGCGGGCGGCAGGGCGGGGGCGCGGCAGAACACCCGCATGAAGCCCGTCAGTCCGTCGTACCAGTCGTGGTTCCCGGGGATGGCGTAGACGGGGGCGTCGTAGTCGCGGTAGGGCCGGAAGAACTTGGTGTCGTACTCGTCGGCGTTGCCGACCGGATAGTTGACGTCGCTGCAGATCACGGCGTAGCGCGTGCCCGCGCCCGCGGTGAGCATCCCGGGGACGACGGCGTACTGCGGCGCGTCGCCCTCGCCGGTGTCGCCGAGGAGGAGGAAGGAGAAGGCGTCGGGGTCGTCCCGCTCGATCACCAGGTCCGGGCCGGCCTCCCCCCGCTGCCGCTGGCCGTCCACCCAGCGCTGCCGGTCCCGGCCGGTCGGGTCGCCGAGCAGTTTGGCGACCACGCCGTTGCGGGCCTTCCACAGGGTCACCGGGTCCAGCCACGAGAGGTTGACCACTCGGGCCGGCATCAACTCCCGGTAGGCGCCGACCTGCTGGCCGTCCCAGCCGGCGCCGGCCAGCGATGTACGCGAGGAGTCGGACACGGCCGCACTGTAGCAACCGTTCCGGGTGCCGTCTCCGGCGCCCGGAACCGCGCTCACTTCTCGGCGTCCTGCGGATACCAGCGCAGTTCGACGGTGTTGCCGTCCGGGTCGGCGACGTAGGTCGAGCGCGCCACGCCCCGCGCGCCGAAGCGCGGCACATCGGCCTCCAGGATCGTGAACACCCCTGAGGCGACGACCTCTTCCCAGTCCAGCGGCTCAACGGTGAGGCAGATGTGGTCGACGTTGGACTCGCCGCGGGGCCCGGCGACGAGGTCGATGACGGTCTCCGGGGTGACGCGCACCGACGGGAACGGGGCCTTCCCGGCCCGCCATTCGTCGATGCGCACCGGTTCCAGGCCCAGCGGACCGGTGTAGAAGGCCAGGGACCGCTCCACGTCGGCGACGTTGAGCACCAGGTGGTCGAAGGCCTTCACGCGCAGCACGGTCATGTCTTCTCCAGAGGTGGTGTGCCGAGGACGTCCCCAACGATCCTCCCGAGGGCCCGCCTTCATCAATACATGATCACCATCCGGTCGAGCGGAGGCGCGCGCTCGTCGGGCCGGGCGGCCGCGCTGCCCGCGGAACCGGCCGGCAGCGGCGCGGTGTCAGGGCCGTTGGTGCAGCATCGCCGCCACACCCTCGTCTCCGGCCGCATAGGTGATACCGCGCAGCACGGCGACCGGAGCGCCGCGGCCGCGCTGCCCCACGATGATCGCGGCCGCCGCGGCGATGAGGTCGGCGAAGGTCTCCTCCTGCCGTCTTCCGTCGTGCTCGGTGACGCGCAGCGGCGACACCCCGGCAGCGCCGACGGAGACGGCGGTCGCGCCGCGCCGGTCGGCGCGACCGTCGGAGTCTGCGATCACCACGGCGACGGTGGCGCCGGTCTGGGCGCTGAGGGCGTCACGCAGGGCCCGGGCGGAGGCGTCCGGGTCGGCGGGCAGCAGCCAGGCGCCCGCTGTGCCGGCACGGTCGATCCCGGCGGAGGTGAGCTGGTGGCCGAGGATGTGCCGGGCGATGATCGGGCCGCGCTCGCCGGCCAGGAAGTGCTGGGTGGAGTTCTCCAGGATCAACTGCGTGATCTCGGCCGGCTTGCCCGTCCGGGCCGCCAGCTACCGCCTCGGGCCCGGGAGTGACGCCTGCCAGGTCCACGTAGCGCTTCTCCGCGACGGAGACGGCCTTGGAGGCGACGACGACGATGTCGCCGTCCGCCAGCTCGGTGCCGGTGCGCGTCAGGACGTCGGTGATGGCGCGCGCAAGGTCGTCGCCCATCCGGAGCTCGGGGAACGGCTCCAGGGAGAGGGCGGAGAAGCCGGCGGTCGGGGCATCGGTCATGGCGCGACTCCTTCGCGTACGGGCGGACGGGGACCTCGGCGTCGAGCCAGGGCCGTGCTCATCGCTGCGCGTGCTCGGCGGCCCGGCGGGACCCGCCTGCCAGGGCCGCCAGCGCCACGTCGCCCGGCGCGCACAGCACGCCGGCCGAGTCCATCGGCGCCGCCAAGTACGAGCGTCCGTACCGGGGTTCGGCGCACCTCGGGTGCGGGAAGCCCACACAGGAGCCGCGGCCCAGGCACACGGTGCCCGCGACCTCCCAGCGCAGCGCGGCGCCTCGCGGGCACCAGCGCGTAGTACCGCCGGCTGACCGGGTCGACGACGACCGGCCCCTCACCGAGGGCGTCGGCCAGGTACTCCCGTACCCCTCGCGGATCGTGGGTCCCGGCGGCGGCGTGCACGGCCTCCCCCGGCACGCGCACAGCCGAGAACAGCGTCCCGCACGGCAGAACGGCGACATCGCGCTCATCCCACTCGTCGCGTGCCTTCCGCGGGTCGAGGGCGGCGGACGCGAGCCAGTGGGCGACCGCGAGTCGCCGCGAGGCCCCGGAGACGATGACGCCGTCACTCACCGAACGTCACAGCCCGGCGCGAGGTGTTCGGGGCGGGATGTGGGGCAGCCGCGGATGGCGCGACACATACGGGCACGGTCGGCTCCAATGAAGCAGGAGGTTTGCGTAACAGACCGTAATTGCAGAGTCGCATGGCGATCAATGGCGCCGCGTCTGCCCGTCCGTCGGAGAAGCCGACGCCCGTCACGTGCGCAGACCCGCGACGACCACAGCCCCGCGCACCGGGACTCGCGAGGCGCTCGCCGGCTCGCACTCCGTCGAACCGCGCCCTCCTCGTGCCGCCTTGAGCCGCGCTCCGGTATCGGGACGGATCACCTCAGACATGCTGATGGACCGTCAAGGCGTCGGCACTCAGACACGGAAGACCCCGGGCTCCGCGCCGGGGCGGGAGTGCCGTCGGCTCCTGAGGGGTGCGGGTGCGGGTGCGGGCTGCCACGACCATGACGGGGCAACCTCCGCCCCGCGGGGGCCGCTCGCACTGTCGGGGCGTCGCGCCGCCGCCCATCCCTGCTGGTCAGCGCCGGTGAGGGAGGTGGTGCCCGGAACCGGACTCGAACCGGTACGCCCGCAAGGGGCAGCGAGGTTTAAGCTCGCCGTGTCTGCATTCCACCATCCGGGCGGGGCGGCGCGAGAGCGCAGGGCGAGCCTATCCGGCGGGCCGGGTGGAGCCGGGTCCCAGATTCGTCATGTTGTCTGATTTTAGGGCTACCTGACATATCATCAGAATATGTCGGTGCGCGTGAAAGCGCAGGCCCGGGGCGGTTTGGGCGGTGGAAGGGATCCTCCGCACATGACGCGAAATCGCTTCCGTCCCAGGCCGTTGCCCGAGGCCGCGTCATACCCGAGTCGTACGCCGGGGTCCGCGCGTACCTCTCGAGTCGGCCTTCAGAACCACGATCCCGACGGATTCGGGCAGCGGCTCCCGCCGGAACGATGGAGGGGTCCGATCGCATCCCCGCCCCCCGACAGGAGCAGCGTGCCGTGACCACCGCCGCACAGCCCACCGCACAGCCCACCGCAACGGCCACCGCGACGGCCGCCCGCGCCATCGATCTGAGCAAGGTCTACGGGGAGGGCGAGACCCGGGTCGTCGCGCTCGACGCGGTGTCGGTCGAGTTCCCGGCCGGTGAGTTCACCGCGATCATGGGGCCTTCCGGTTCGGGCAAGTCCACGCTCATGCACTGCTTGGCGGGCCTGGACGCGATCTCCTCAGGCTCGGCGTGGATCGGGGACACCGAGCTGTCCGGGCTGAAGGACAAGCAGCTCACCAAGCTGCGCCGGGACAAGATCGGCTTCGTCTTCCAGGCGTTCAACCTGCTGCCGACGCTCACCGCCGCGGAGAACATCACGCTCCCGATGGACATCGCCGGCCGCAGGCCCGAGAAGGAGTGGCTGGACCGGGTCGTCGGGACCGTCGGGTTGTCCGGGCGGCTGTCGCACCGGCCGTCCCAGCTCTCCGGCGGCCAGCAGCAACGCGTCGCCGTCGCCCGGGCGCTGTCGAGCCGGCCGGAGATCATCTTCGCCGACGAGCCGACCGGCAACCTCGACTCCCGGTCCGGCGCGGAGATCCTCGGCTTCCTCCGCAACTCCGTGAAGGAGCTCGGCCAGACCGTCGTCATGGTCACCCACGACCCGGTCGCCGCCTCCTACGCGGACCGCGTGGTCTTCCTCGCCGACGGCCGCATCGTCGACGAGCTGCACGGCCCGACCGCGGACACGGTGCTGGAGCGCATGAAGCGCTTCGACGCCAAGGGCCGTACCAGCTGATCCCCGCCGACGACGAGCCACACCCGAGAGACGAGCCCTGACATGTTCCGTACCGCCCTGCGCAATGTCCTGGCGCACAAGGCCAGACTGCTGATGACCGTGCTCGCCGTGATGCTCGGCGTCTCCTTCGTCTCCGGCACCCTGGTGTTCACCGACACCATCGGCAGTGCCCTCCGCAAGGCCTCCGCCAGGAG
Source organism: Actinacidiphila sp. bgisy167 (assembly GCF_965342175.1). Taxonomy (GTDB): domain Bacteria; phylum Actinomycetota; class Actinomycetes; order Streptomycetales; family Streptomycetaceae; genus Actinacidiphila. The sequence goes on along the minus strand of NZ_CBDRBL010000046.1, from coordinate 2,409 downwards.
CTACGCCGACGTCTCGGTCGCCGTCACCTACGGGGACGCCGACCATCCGCTCCCTCAGCGGCTGGTGGACGAGATCGGCCGGCTGCCCGGCGCCGAGTCCACCACCGCTACCGTGCACGGCTTCACCGCGATCGCCGACAAGCAGGGCCGGCTGGTCGGTGACGGCTGGTCCACCCGCGGCGGCAACTACACGGGGCCCGGACGCTACCCGATGCTCCAAGGCCGCGCCCCGCACGGCCCTTCCGAGGTGGCGCTGGATTCCAGGACCGCCGAGCGGACGGGCTACGGCGTCGGCGACACCGTCCGGATGTCCATCGACGGCCCGGTGATGCGGCAGAAGGTGACCGGCGTCTTCAGCACCGACGACGGCAACGTCGCCGCGGGCGGCAGCCTGGTGCTCTTCGACACCGCCACGGCCCAGAAGCTCTTCGGCAAGCCGGGCGCCTACGAGGAGATCGACGTCAAGGCCGCCCCCGGCACCTCGCAGGCCGCGCTGAGGGTCGAGATCGACGAGCTGCTGCCGCGCTACACCGAGGACGCCTCCGCGACCACCGGCCAGATGCTCGCGGACGAGGAGGCCCGGCGGATCGCCTCGGACCTCAGCAGCTTCAACACCACCCTGCTCAGCTTCGCCGGCATCGCGCTGTTCGTGGGCATCTTCATCATCGCCAACACCTTCACGATGCTCGTCGCACAGCGCACCAAGGAGCTGGCGCTGCTGCGAGCGGTGGGTGCCAGCCGTCGCCAGGTGACCCGTTCGGTGCTGGTCGAGGCCTTTGCCGTGGGAGCGGCGGCCGGTGTCACCGGGTTCCTGCTCGGCATCGGCATCGCGGCGGTCATGCGGGCGGCGCTCGGCGCGGCCGGCGCCGTCCTGCCCGCCGGGGCCCTGGCGGTGCAGCCCGGCACGGCCGGCGTGGCGCTCGCGGTCGGCGTGGGCGTCACCGTGCTCGCCGCCTGGCTGCCGGCCCGCCGGGCCGCCACGATCCCGCCGGTCGCGGCGATGAGCAGCGTGCACGCCCCGGCCACCGTCAGGGGCCTGCTCCTGCGCAACACCTTCGGCGCGCTGCTGTCGGCGGCCGGTGTCGTCCTGGTGCTCGCGGGCTCGGGGATGGAGGACAACGGCGACATGGTCCTGGGCGGCGGCGCCGGGCTGCTGCTGATCGGCGTCTTCGTCCTCACCCCGCTGCTGTCCCGGCCGGTGGTCGCCGCGGCGGCGGCGCTGCTGCGGCCCCTGGGAGTCACGGGCAGGCTCGCCCGGCAGAACGCCGTGCGCAACCCCCGGCGCACCGCCGCCACCGCCTCCGCCCTGATGATCGGCCTCACCCTGATCACCGCCCTCACGGTGGTGGCCCTTTCGGCCAAGACCACCGTGAACGAGATGGCGGCCGCCCACCTGAAGGCCGACTACCAGATCACCATGGCCACCGGCCGGAACCTCTCCCCCGAGGTGGCCGCGCGGATCGCCCGCACCGACGGGGTCAGCGCCTCGAGCGCGGTGCGCGACGCACGCGCCGAACTGGGCGGTCAGAACGAGTGGGTCGCCGGCGTCGACGTGCCGCAGATCGATCGGCTGCTCACCCTGGACTTCACCAGCGGCTCCATCGCCTCGGTCCACGGCGACTCCGTCATCGTGGACTCCGACACCGCCCGGTGGCGCGGCTGGCGCGCCGGGCAGAGCCTGGCGGTGCGCTACGAGGACGGCACCAAGGGGCGGTTGACGATCGGCGGTGTCTACGAGGGCGGAGACCTGATCAACGGCGTCATCATGGACAACGCCACCGTCACCCCGCACACCCCCAGGACCGGGGACATGCGGGTGCTGGTGGGCATGGCCGGCGGCGCCTTTGAGGCCAACCGGGACGCGCTGGTGAAGGCGCTCGGTGCGAACCCCGCCATCAAGGTGCAGGACAAGGCGGACATCTCCCGCGAGCTCAGCTCCACGGTCGACCTGACACTGAACATCCTCTACGGGCTGCTCGCGATGGCCGTGCTGGTGGCGGTGCTGGGTGTGGTCAACACGCTGGCGATGTCGGTCTTCGAGCGCCGGCACGAGATCGGCATGCTGCGGGCGATCGGCCTGGACCGCGGCCAGGTCAAGCGGATGATCCGGCTGGAGTCCCTGCTGATCTCGCTCTTCGGTGCGGTGCTGGGCCTCGGCCTCGGGGTGTTCCTCGCCTGGGCCGCCGGCGGGCTGATCAGGAAGCAGATGCCGAGCTACGCTACGACGCTGCCCTGGGACCGGATCGGGCTGTTCCTGGCGCTGGCGGCCCTGGTGGGCGTCCTGGCCGCGCTGTGGCCGGCCCGCCGGGCGGCCGGGCTGAACATGCTGGAGGCCATCAAGGCCGAGTGACGCCGAAAGGGGTCGGGGGGGGGGGGGTGGCTGCACCCCCCCCCCCAACGCGTTCTGGC
>NZ_CBDRBL010000045.1:0-51178 GCF_965342175.1 Actinacidiphila sp. bgisy167 | reverse complement strand
CGTCGCGGCGCAGCCGGAACCAGTAGAAGCCGTGACCGGCGAGGGTGAGCAGGTAGGGCCATTCGCCGATGGCCGGGAAGCGCACTCCGCCGATCAGCTCCACGGGGTGCCGGCCGGTGAAGGGCCGCAGGTCGAGCTCGGTGGGCTGGGCGAAGCGCGAGAAGTTGTTCACGCACAGGACGAGGTCGTCGCCCCTGCCCTCGGTCGAGGGGGCCTCGCGCAGGAAGGCCAGGACCGCCGGGTTCGTGGAGGGCAGTTCGGTGTACGACCCCAGGCCGAAGGCCGGGTTCTGCTTGCGGATCTCGACCATCCGGCGGGTCCAGTGCAGCAGCGAGCTCGGGGAGCTCATCTGTGCCTCGACATTGGTGACTTGGTAGCCGTAGACCGGGTCCATGATGGTGGGCAGATAGAGCCGTCCCGGGTCGCAGGAGGAGAAGCCCGCGTTGCGGTCGGGAGTCCACTGCATCGGGGTGCGCACCGCGTCGCGGTCCCCGAGCCAGATGTTGTCGCCCATGCCGATCTCGTCGCCGTAGTAGAGGATCGGCGAGCCCGGCAGGGAGAGCAGCAACGCGGTGAAGAGCTCGATCTGGTTGCGGTCGTTGTCCAGCAGCGGGGAGAGCCGGCGCCGGATGCCGATGTTGGCCCGCATGCGCGGGTCCTTGGCGTACTCCGCGTACATGTAGTCGCGCTCTTCGTCCGTCACCATCTCGAGCGTCAACTCGTCGTGGTTGCGCAGGAAGATGCCCCACTGGCAGTTGCGCGGGATGGCCGGGGTCTTGGCGAGGATCTCCGAGACCGGGTAGCGGGACTCCCGGCGCACCGCCATGAAGATGCGCGGCATGACCGGGAAGTGGAAGGCCATGTGGCACTCGTCGCCGCCCTTGGCGTAGTCGCCGAAGTAGTCGACGACGTCCTCGGGCCACTGGTTGGCCTCGGCGAGCAGCACCGTGTCGGGGTAGTGGGCGTCGATCTCCTGGCGGACCCGCTTCAGGAAGTCGTGGGTGCGCGGCAGGTTCTCGCAGTTGGTGCCCTCCTCCTGGTACAGGTACGGCACCGCGTCCAGCCGGAAGCCGTCGATGCCGAGGTCCAGCCAGAAGCGCAGGGCGGCCAGGATCTCCTCCTGCACCTTGGGGTTCTCGTAGTTGAGATCCGGCTGGTGCGAGAAGAAGCGGTGCCAGTAGTACTGCTTGCGCACCGGGTCGAAGGTCCAGTTGGAGCTCTCGGTGTCGACGAAGATGATGCGGGCGTCCTGGTACTGCTTGTCGTCGTCCGCCCAGACGTAGTAGTCGCCGTAGGGGCCGTCCGGGTCGGTGCGGGACTGCTGGAACCACTCGTGCTGGTCGCTGGTGTGGTTGACGACGAAGTCGATGATCACGCGCATCCCGCGCTGGTGGGCGGCGTCCACGAACTCCACGAAGTCGGCCAGGTCCCCGAATTCCGGCAGTACGGCCGTGTAGTCCGAGACGTCGTAGCCGCCGTCGCGCAGCGGCGAGGCGAAGAACGGCGGCAGCCACAGGCAGTCGACGCCGAGCCACTGCAGATAGTCAAGTTTGGCGGTGAGTCCCTTGAGGTCGCCGATGCCGTCGCCGTTGCTGTCCTGGAAGGACCGTACGAGCACCTCGTAGAAGACGGCCCGCTTGAACCAGTCGGGGTCCCGGTCCTTGGCCGGGGTGTCTTCGAACGTGTCAGGTACGGGTTCGTTGACGATCAAGTGGGTGACCCTCCTGTCGATGGAGTAGGTCGCAGGGTGAGGATGTGCGCGGGCGCGCGGCCCGGTTCGAGGCGCACATAGTTGTCCCTGCCCCAGTGGTAGGTCTCGCCGGTGAGCTCGTCGCGCACCGGGATGGACTCGTGCCATGCGAGGCCGAGGTCCGGCATGTTCAACGAGACGGTCGCCTCCTGGGTGTGGTGCGGGTCCAGGTTGACGACCACCAGTACGACGTCCCCGCCGTCGCCCGAGCGCTTGGAGTACGCCAGCACCGCGTCGTTGTCCACGGGGTGGAAGCGCAGGTCGCGCAGCTGCTGGAGCGCGGGGTGGCGGCGTCGCAGCCGGTTCAGCGTGGTGAGCAGCGGAGCCAGCGAACGGCCTTCGGCCTCGGCTGCCGCCCAGTCACGGGGCCTCAGCTCGTACTTCTCCGAGTGTAGGTACTCTTCGCTTCCCTCGCGCACCGGCGCGTTCTCGCAGAGCTCGTACCCGGCGTACACCCCCCAGGTGGGCGAGAGCGTCGCCGCCAGGACCGCGCGCACCTCGAACGCCGGACGGCCGCCGTGCTGCAGGTAGGCGTGAAGGATGTCCGGGGTGTTGACGAAGAAGTTGGGCCGCATGTAGCTCGCGGCCTCGCCCGACAGCTCCGTCAGGTACTCGGTCAGTTCGTGCTTGCCGTTGCGCCAGGTGAAGTACGTGTACGACTGCTGGAAGCCGATCTGGGCCAGTGTGCGCATCATCGCCGGACGGGTGAACGCCTCCGCCAGGAAGATGACGTCGGGGTCGGTGCGGTTGATGTCGGCGATGACCTTCTCCCAGAACACCACCGGTTTGGTGTGCGGGTTGTCGACGCGGAAGATCCGCACCCCGTGGTCCATCCAGTGCCGCAGCACCCGCTCGGTCTCCTGCACGATGCCGCCGAAGTCGGCGTCGAAGGCGATCGGGTAGATGTCCTGGTACTTCTTCGGCGGGTTCTCGGCGTACGCGATCGTGCCGTCCGCCCGGGTGGTGAACCACTCGGGGTGCTTGCCGACCCACGGGTGGTCCGGGGAGCACTGCAGCGCGAAGTCCAGGGCGATCTCCAGCCGCAGCTCGCGGGCCCGCTCCACGAAGAAGTCGAAGTCCTCGATCGTGCCGAGATCCGGGTGGACGGCGTCGTGGCCCCCCTCCGCGGAGCCGATCGCCCAGGGCGAGCCCACGTCGTGCGGGCCGGCTTCCAGCGCGTTGTCCGGCCCCTTGCGGAACGCTGAGCCGATCGGGTGGATGGGCGGCAGGTAGACCACGTCGAAGCCCATCGCGGCGATCGCCGGAAGCCGCTCGGCGGCCGTGCGGAAGGTGCCCGATGACGGTGGGCGGCGGCCCGTGGGGTCCACCACCGCTCCCTCGGACCTGGGGAACATCTCGTACCAGGACCCGAACAGCGCGCGCTGCCGCTCCACCTGGAGGGGCGCCGGGCGGGAGGCGCTCACCAGGTCGCGCAGCGGGTGCCGGCCGAGTACCTCCACCACCTCGGGCGCGAGCGCGGCGGCGTGCCGCTCCGCGGGGGTGCGGGAGGTGTCGCGCAGGGCGTCGGCGGCGGCCAGCACGACGGCCCGGCCGTCCTTCTTCGGCACCCCGGCCGCGGCGCGCTCGTGCAGTGCGGCCCCCTCGGCGAGGACCAGTTCGGTGTCGATGCCCGCGGGGATCTTGATGCCCGCGTGGTGCCGCCAGGTGGCCACCGGATCGCTCCAGGCCTCCACCGTGTACGTCCAGCGGCCCTCCGCGGTGGGCGTCACCTCGGCGCCCCACCGGTCGGTGCCGGGGGCGAGTTCGCGCATGGGGATCCGCGGACCGGAACGTCCCGACGGGTTGCGCAGGACCACGTTCGCCGCCACCGCGTCATGGCCCTCGCGGAAGACGGTGGCGGTGATCTGGAAGGTCTCGCCGACCACGGCCTTGGCGGGGCGGCGGCCGCAGTCGACGAGCGGGCGGACGTCCAGGACGGGGATACGACCGATCATTGCGCCTCACCTGTGGGTACGGGTGGCCGGGCGGGTACCTTCCGCTCTTTCTATCTGCTCCTTCGGATGCCTGCCTGTGGGCATGACCGCTCCTGTCCGCGTTCACTCGGGTGGGCGGATATCAGTTGTGGTACGGGGGTTCGGCGCCGCGTCGCGCCGGAGGGAGCCTGCCCATTGGATGACGGTCGAAAGCTCCACGGGAAGGGGTACTGACGCGTAAGTTGCGTGCGGGGCGGTCCCGGCGGCGTCCGGACGCACAGAACCGGCCACCTTCGGCCCGGACGGCGGACGCGACCGTCCGGCGCACCGGGACCCGCCCGTGCCCCGGTCGTGGACGCCCGATGTAGCCCTCGCGGTGCGCGTCGTCCGACCTGCCCTGCCGCGTCGGTCGTAGCCGTCGTCCGACACGCTGACGAGGCGCGCGCGGACGCGTGCGCGAGGAGTCGGGAACGCCCGTGACGTCCGGTGCGCCAGGCGCGGGAGCCGCGCGGCACGCCCGGCTTCGGGACATCGGGTACCCGGTTGTCACCACCGCACCGAAAGATGCCGCTACCGTCGGAGATGCGCTTCACTCAAGGTCAGGCATATGCACCGAAAGTGAGTGATGTGAAGGCTATTCGTCGATTCACCGTGCGAACCGTCCTGCCCGAACCACTACGTCCCCTGGGGGAGCTCGCGCAGAATCTGCGCTGGTCCTGGCACAACGAGACCCGCGAGCTCTTCCAGTCCGTCGACCCGGAGGGCTTCAGAGCGGCGGCCGGCGACCCCGTGCGGCTGCTCGGCGCCGTCTCCAAGGACCGGCTGAACGCCCTCGCCAAGGACCGCAGGTTCCTCCGCCGGCTCGACGCCGCCGTCGAGGACCTCCACGACTACCTCGGCAACCCGCGCTGGTACCAGGGCGCCGCCGAGGCCGGGGAACTCCCCTCCGCCATCGCCTACTTCTCGCCCGAGTTCGGCATCACCGCCGCGCTGCCGCAGTACTCGGGAGGACTCGGCATCCTGGCCGGCGACCACCTCAAGGCCGCCAGCGACCTGGGCGTGCCGCTGATCGGGGTCGGCCTGCTCTACCGGCACGGCTACTTCCGCCAGTCCCTGTCCCGGGACGGCTGGCAGCAGGAGCACTACCCGGTGCTCGACCCGAACGAGCTGCCGCTGTCGCTGCTGCGCGACGAGCACGGCGGCCCCGTCCTGATCGTCCTGGACCTGCCCGGCGGGCGCAGCCTGCGCGCCCACGTCTGGCTGGCCAGGGTCGGCCGGGTCCCGCTGCTGCTCCTGGACTCCGACGTCGAGGAGAACCACCCGGGCGAACGGGACGTCACCGACCGCCTCTACGGCGGCGGCAGCGAGCACCGGCTGCTGCAGGAGATGCTGCTCGGGATCGGCGGCGTCCGGGCCGTGCGCACCTACTGCGCGCTGACCGGGCACCCGGAGCCCGAGGTCTTCCACACCAACGAGGGCCACGCGGGCTTCCTCGGGCTGGAGCGCATCCGCGAACTCGCCGCCGACGGGGAAGGACTGGACTTCGACTCGGCCCTGGAGGCCGTGCGGGCCGGCACCGTCTTCACCACCCACACCCCCGTGCCGGCGGGCATCGACCGCTTCGACCGCGAGCTGGTGGCCCGGCACCTCGGCGACGACGGCGAGCTGCGCGGCGTGGACGTCCAGCGCGTGCTGGAGCTGGGGATGGAGACCTACCCCGGCGGCGACCCCAACGTCTTCAACATGGCCGTGATGGGGCTGCGCCTCGCCCAGCGCGCCAACGGCGTGTCGACCCTGCACGGCCGCGTCAGCCGCGAGATGTTCGCCGGGCTGTGGCCGGGCTTCGACCCGGAGGAGGTGCCGATCACCTCCATCACCAACGGCGTGCACGCCCCCACCTGGGTGGCGCCGCAGGTCTTGCGGCTCGGCGCCCGGCAGGCCGGCGTCCGCAACGTCGAGGACGCCATGACCACCGGGCTCGACGACACCTGGGAGAGCGTCTTCCGCATCCCCGACGCCGCGATCTGGGAGCTGCGCCGGGAGCTGCGCGAACACCTCGTGCGGGAGGTGCGCCGCAGGGTGCGCGCCTCGTGGCGGCACCGCGGCGCCGGCTCGGCCGAACTGGGCTGGGTCGACGACGTCCTCGACCCGGACGTGCTGACCATGGGCTTCGCCCGCCGGGTCCCGTCGTACAAGCGGCTCACCTTGATGCTGCGCGACCAGGACCGGCTGATGGAGCTGCTGCTGCACCCGTCCCGGCCGATCCAGATCGTGGTCGCGGGCAAGGCGCACCCGGCCGACGACAGCGGCAAGCGGCTGGTGCAGGAGCTGGTGCGCTTCGCCGACGACCCCCGGGTGCGGCACCGCATCGTCTTCCTGCCGGACTACGACATGGCCATGGCCCAGCACCTCTACCCCGGGTGCGACGTCTGGCTGAACAACCCGCTGCGGCCGCTGGAGGCGTGCGGCACCTCGGGCATGAAGGCCGCGCTGAACGGCTGCCTCAACCTGTCCGTCCTGGACGGCTGGTGGGACGAGTGGTTCGACGGCAACAACGGGTGGGCGATCCCCACCGCCGACGGCTTCGGCGCGGCCGGCGACCCCGACCGCCGCGACGACATCGAGGCCGCCGCCCTCTACGACCTGATCGAGAACCAGGTCGCGCCCCGGTTCTACGACCGCGGCGCGCACGGTCTGCCGGTCCGCTGGATCGAGATGGTCCGGCACACCCTGAGCACCCTGGGCCCGAAGGTGCTCGCCGGGCGCATGGTCCGCGAGTACGTGACCCGTCTCTATGCGCCCGCCGCGCGCGCCCACCGCCTCGTGGGCGGCGCGGAGGCCGCCGGACTCGCCGCGTGGAAGCGCCGGGTGCGCGAGCGGTGGCCGCAGGTCGCCGTCGACCATGTGGAGACCACGGCGGCGGTCGGCGGCACACCGGAGCTCGGGACGACGCTGACCCTGCGGGTCCAGGTGACCCTGGGTGGCCTGGAGCCCGGGGATGTGGACGTCCAGGTGGTGTCCGGGCGGGTCGACGACTCCGATCGGATCGCCGACCCGGCGGTGGTGTCCCTCAAGCCGGGTGGGCGGCCGGATGTGGAGGGCCGCTGGCTCTTCGAGGGACCGCTCGCTCTCGACCGGACGGGTCCTTTCGGTTACACCGTGCGTGTCCTGCCGACGCACCGGCTGCTCGCCTCTGTCGCGGAGCTCGGGCTCATCGCCGTGCCGCCGGAAGTGGCGGGGATGACGGCCGGCGTGCTGCGCTGAGCGGACGTCAGAGCAAACACGGTTGGGCCCCGGTCGTCGAGGGTGACGGCCGGGGCCCGGTGTTCGCGATCAGCCGGTGCGGATCAGTTGCCGGTGGTCACCGCGGTGTCGTCGATCACGAAGCTCGTCTGCAGCGAGGAGTCCTCGGCGCCGGTGAACTTCAGGGTCACGGTGGAGCCGGCGAAGGCGTCCAGGCTGAAGGACTTCTGGGTGTAGCCCGATGCCTTGTTGAGGTTGGAGTAGGTGGCCAGGGTGGTCGATCCGGCGGTGACCGTCAGCTTGTCGTACTGGGTGCTGGTGGTCGTCTCCGCGGAGTCGATGTGCAGCCAGAAGCTGAAGGTGGCCCTGCAGCCGGCCGGGACGCTCACCGACTGGGAGAGCGTGTCGGTGTGGGTGGTGGCGTAGCCGTTGAGCCACGCCTTGTACGAACCGCCGTGGGCGGCCTGGGCGCGGTCGTTGGTGATGACGCCGGTGGACGCGGTCCAGGAGGCACTGCCCGACTCGAAGCCGGGGTTGCCGAGCAGTTGCGTCGTAGCGCAGCTGCCGGGGGCGTTGACCGTCCAGGTGAAGGAGGCGGTGCCGGTCTTGGCGGCGCTGTCGGTGACCGTGACCGTGGTGCTGTAGGTCCCGGCGGCGGTCGGGGTGCCGGAGATCAGCCCTGTGGAGGAGTTGATCGTCAGCCCTGCCGGCAGGCCGGTCGCCGCGTAGCTCAGGGCGCCGCTGTTGGTGCTGCTGGCCTGGATCTGCAGGCTGACGGCGGTGCCGGTGACGCTGGACCGGTTGCCCGGGTTGGTGACCGTGACGCCCTCGACGGGGGCCCGGCTGCCGACGCCGATGGCCGCGAAGGCGTTCTGCACGCCCGCGTACTGGGCGGAGGAGGCGCCGTAGAGCGACGAGGCGGCGTTCAGCGCGGCGGTGCGGGCGCCCGCGTAGTCGGTGTTGCTCGTCATGTACGTGGTCAGTGCCTTGTACCAGATCTGCAGCGCGGCGGCGCGGCCGATGCCGGTGACCGGAAGGCCGTCGACGGTGGGACTGTCGTAGGAGACCCCGTTGACCACCTTGCTGCCGCTGCCCTCGGCGAGCAGGTAGAACATGTGGTTCGCCGGGCCCGAGGAGTAGTGGACGTTGATGTTGCCGAGGCCGGAGTACCAGTAGTCGGCCGACAGGCCGTCCTTGGAGGGCTCGTCCATGTAACGCAGCGGAGTGCCGTTGCCGTTGATGTCGATCTTCTCGCCGACGAGGTAGTCACCGGGGTCGGCGCTGGTGTCGGAGTAGAACTCGACGCCGGCGGCGAAGATGTCGGAGGTGGCCTCGTTCAGCCCGCCGGACTCCCCGGCGTAGATGAGGTTGGCGGTGGCGGAGGTGACGCCGTGGCTCATCTCGTGGCCCGCGACGTCGAGGGCGGTCAGCGGGCGGTTGCCGCCGACGCCGTCGCCGTAGAGCATGCAGAAGCAGCTGTCGTCCCAGCCGGCGTTGTCGTAGTTGGTGCCGAAGTGGACCCGCGAGGACGCGCCGACACCGTCGTTCCTGATGCCGTTGCGGCCGAAGGTGTCCTTGTAGAAGTCCCAGGTCTCCTGGGCGCCGTAGGCCGCGTCGGCCGCCGCGGTCTGGACGCCCGCCCCCGTGCCGTCGCCCCAGATGTCGTCGGCGTCGGTGAAGAGCGTGCCCGTGCCGCCGGTGGCGTGGTTGAGGTTGTACGTCTTGTGGCCGCCGCGCGTGTTGTCGGTCAGCTGGTACGTCGAGCCGGACAGCGTGGTGCTGAGCGACACCCGGCCGCTGTACTGGGTGTTCCCGGTGCCGGTCTTGACGTCGTCGTAGCGGGACAGCTCGTCGCCGGTGGCGGCGTCGGTGATCACATGCAGCCGGCTCGGGGTGCCGTCGTCCTGCACACCGCCCACCACCGTCTCCCAGGCGAGCTTCGGCTCGCCCCGGCCCGCCCAGACGACCTTGCGGGCGTCCTTGGCGGCGGGGGCCGCGACGTCGAGGGCCTTGGCGCTCCTCAGGGCGGAGGCGGTGGCGGCGGTTCCGGACACCTTCGGCGTCGTCGAGGGCACCGTGATCTGCTTGTCGGTGTTGAACGTGGTGCTCAGCGTGCCGGTGTCCTTCGCCGGGCTGTGCACCACGAGGTCGCCCCCGAGCACCGGGAGCCCGGCGTACGTCCGCTCGTAGCGGGTGTGCAGCGTGCCGTCGGCGTCCTTGACCACGTCCTTGACGACGAGCTTCTCCTTGGCGCCCAGGCCGAGTCGCCCGGCCGTGGCGTCCGTCTCGCCGTCGGCGCTCCTGATGAGCGCGGTGCGCTGGGCCGGGGTCAGCGGGGCCTCGAGCGCACCGGCGCGGAGGGTGCTGGTGTGGGGGGCGGGGTCCGCCGCGGCGGTGGTCACCGGTATACCGACGGCGAGGAACGCGACGGTGGCGACCAGGCTGGTGGCCGCGACCGCCGTGTGGGGGGTTCGTCTCACGCAAACTCCTACTGCGTCGGCCGCGTGCAGCGGCCGGGACAGCCGGGCAGACGGGGTGTGCTGCCCGGGTGGAACTGGGCGTGCGGGTGGGATACGGGTGGGTGTGCGGACGAGCGCCGGGCGCAGGGTGGGTGGGGTGCGTCCACCGGTGCTGCGACCGACCCGGGAAGATTGCCATCACTTCCGGAGCAGTGTCATGCGCGTGCCAACAAATGGCCGGATCTGCTCTCTTGGGGATCTTCGCTCCGCGCGGGACACCGCATGCCGAAGGCCGGTGACGGACCCTCCGTCACCGGCCTTCGGCACGGGTCAGACGAGGCTGTCTCGCCAGGCCTGGTGCAGATCCGCGAAGCGGCCCGCGCCCGAGACGAGTGCGGCCGGGGTGCCGTCCTCCACGACGCGGCCCTGGTCCATCACCAGCACCCGGTCCGCGATCTCCACCGTCGACAGACGGTGCGCGATGATCACCGCCGTGCGGCCGCGCAGCACCTCGCGCATGGCCTGCTGCACCGCCCGTTCGCCCGGTACGTCCAGCGAGGAGGTCGCCTCGTCCAGGATGAGCACCGCGGGGTCGGCGAGCAGCGCGCGGGCGAAGGCCACCAACTGGCGCTGGCCCGCCGAGATGCGGCCGCCGCGCTTGCGGACGTCGGTGTCGTAGCCCTCGGGCAGCGCGGCGATGAAGTCATGGGCGCCGATCGCCCTGGCGGCCTGCTCGATCTCCTCGCGGGTGGCCTCGGGGCGCCCGATGGCGATGTTCTCGGCGACGGTGCCGGAGAAGAGGAAGGCCTCCTGGGTCACCATGACCACCCCGCGTCGCAGCTCGGGCAGGGACAGATCGCGCAGGTCCACCCCGTCGAGGGTGACCCGGCCCTCGGTCGGGTCGTAGAACCGGGCCAGCAGCTTGGCCAGCGTCGACTTGCCCGCGCCGGTGGCGCCCACGACCGCGACCGTCTGCCCTGCGGGCAACCGCAGGTCGAAGCGGGGCAGCACCTCCCCGCCGGTGCGGTAGGCGAACCGGACCTGCTCGAAGACGACCTCGCGGCCGGGGATGGCCGCCTCCCGGGCCGGCAGCGCCCGCGGCGTCTCCGGCTCGGGCACCGACGGCCGCTGGGCCAGCAGCCCGGCGATCTTCTCCAGCGACGCGGCCGCCGACTGGTAGGAGTTGAGGAACATCCCGAGGGGGTCGATCGGCGCGTACAGCCGCCGCAGGTAGAGCACGAAGGCGGCGAGCACACCGAGCGCCAGGGAGCCGGAGGCCACGCGGTACGCGCCCCACAGCACCACCAGCGCCACCGAGGTGTTGGCGATCAGCCAGGAGGAGACGGTGAAGCGGCCCATCTCCAGGATCGCGTCGCCGTTGGCCTGCCGGTGGGCGGTGTTGAGCTCGTCGAACGCCTCGTCGTTCGCCTTCTCGCGGCGGAAGGCCTGCACGGGCCGGATGCCGTTCATCGTCTCGGTGAAGCGCACGATGACGGCCGCGATCGCGGCGGAGCGGCGCGTGTAGACCTTGGCCGACCGGCGCCGGAAGATCCGCACGGTCACCACCAGCGGCACCGCGGTGGCCAGAGCGAACAGACCGAGCCCCCAGTCCAGCCACAGCAGGACCGCCGAGATGTAGAGGACCGACAGCCCCACGTTCAGCAGCTCCTGGAGGCCCTCGGTCAGCAGCTCCCGGATCGACTCCACGTCGGAGGTGGCGCGGGCGATGATCCGGCCCGAGGTGTAGCGCTCGTGGAAGTCCAGGCCGAGGGCCTGGGCGTGGCGGAAGATCCGGCCGCGCAGCTCGACCAGCACGTCCTGGCAGACTCGTCCGGCCTGCCGGATGAACGAACGCTGCAGCAGACCGCCGGCGACGGCGCAGCCGATGTAGCCGACCGCCACCGCGATCAGCGGGCCGTTGTCGTCGCGGCGCAGCGCCGGGATGGCCCGGTCGATCGCCACCGCCACGATCAGCGGGCCCGCCTGCACGGCCGCCTGCTGCAGCAGCAGGATCACGGCCGCCAGCCACACGCGCCGCCGGTGCGGCCCGATCAGCTCCCGCAGCAGGGCGCGTGACGCCCCCTCGGGCGCCGGGAGCCGGTCCCGGTCGAAGGCGTCGTCCGCAGGGGCCTCCTGCGCCTTTCCGGTGCCCCGGAGACCCGCCGGTTCCTCGTCGGCCGACTGCGCGGCGGGCTGCGCCTGAGTGACGGACGTCATCGGGTGCTGCTCCCTTCGAATTGCTGGCGGTCCGGCGCGGCGGGCGTGCTCCCGTCCTGACCGGACATCAGGCGGCGGTAGGCCGCGGAGGAGGACAGGAGCTCCTGGTGGGTGCCGACCGCGGCGATCCGGCCCTCCGACAGCAGCGCCACCCGGTCGGCGAGCATCACCGTGGAGGGGCGGTGGGCGACCACCAGCGCCGTGGTGGTGGCCAGCACCTGCCGCAGGGCCGCCTCGACGAGGGCCTCGGTGTGCACGTCGAGGGCGGACAAGGGGTCGTCCAGCACCAGGAAGCGGGGGCGGCCGACGACCGCCCGTGCCAGCGCGAGCCGCTGCCGCTGACCGCCCGACAGGCTCAGGCCCTGCTCGCCGACCTGGGTGTCCACACCCAGCGGCAGCTTGTGGACGAAGTCGCACTGGGCGATCTCCAGCGCCCGCAGCAGATCCGCCTCCCCGGCGTCGGGCGCGCCCATCAGCACGTTCTCCCGCACGCTGGCGGAGAACAGGGTCGGTTCCTCGAAGGCCGTCGCGACCAGGGAGCGCAGGGTGGAGCGGGTGAGCAGCGCGGCGTCGATGCCGTCCAGCAGGACGCGGCCGCCGGTGGGCTCGTACAGACGCGGGATGAGCGCCGTCAGGCTCGTCTTGCCGCTGCCCGTCGCGCCGACCAGCGCCACCGTCTCGCCGCTGCGGATGTGCAGGTCGATCCCGGTGAGCAGGTCGGGGGTGCCCTCGGGGGCGTCGGGGTAGCGGAAGCGCACTCCGCTGAACCGGATGCCGTCGGCGGGCCGCTCCGGCCCACCGGGAACGGCCCCCGTGGCGCTGTGCGTCTCCGTGCCGGTCTCCGGCGGGATCTCGGTGTCGAGGACCTCGAAGACGCGGTCGGCGGCGGTGGCCGCCTCGTTGCTGAAGGACAGCAGCCAGCCCAGCGACTCCACCGGCCAGCGCAGCGCGAGCGCCGTGGACAGGAAGGCGACCAGGGTGCCGGCCGACAGGTCGCCGTCGGCGACCTGCACCACGCCCAGGACGAGGGCGGCGCCCAGGGCGACGTCCGGCAGGCCGGTGATGACCATCCACAGGTCGGCCAGCAGCCGGGCCTTGCGCAGTTCGGTGCCGCGCAGTTCGCGCGACTGCCGGCGGAAGGCCTCGGCCTGGTTGCGGTGCCGGCCGAATGCCTTGATGATGCGGATGCCGAGCACCGACTCCTCGACCAGCGTGGTCAGGTCGCCGACCTGGTCCTGCGCGTTCCGGGAGGCGATCTGGTAGCGCGCCTCGAAGTACGAGCACAGGATCACCAGCGGCACGACGGGGCCCAGCAGGATCAACCCGAGCGACCAGCGCTGCGAGAACAGGATCGCGAAACCCGCGACGATGGTGGCGGTGTTGACGGCCAGGAAGACCATCGGGAAGGTCAGGAACATCCGCAGGATCTGCAGGTCGTTCGTGGCCCGGGAGAGCAGCTGCCCCGATCCCCAGCGGTCGTGGAAGGCGACCGGCAGGCGCTGCAGCCGCCGGTACAGGTCGGCCCGCATCGTCGCCTCGAGCCCGGCCATGGGGCGCGCCACCAGCCAGCGCCGTACGCCGAACAGCCCGGCCTCCAGGAGGCCGAGCAGCAGCACCAGCCCGCCGCCGAGCCACACCCCGGACGGGTCGTGGTCGGCGACCGGGCCGTCCACGATCCACTCCAGGACCAGGGGGATCAGCAGCGCCAGGCAGGACGCGACCACGGCCACGCCGGCGGAGCCGAACAGCCGGTGGCTGATCGGCTTCACGTACGGCCACAGGCGCAGCAGTGAGCGCACCGCGGATCGGGAACGTTCGGGCTCGGGTTGGATGGTCGACTCAGGCATCGTTCCTGAGAGTACGTGCCACCACCGACAAAGCTCATCCCGATTTCCGGCCGAGGCCGCGCACGGCGGGCACCGCCAGCAGCGCCGCGCACACCAGCAGGGTCACCACGCCCCCGGCGAGGAGCACCGGCCGCGCCCCCAAGAAGCCCGCCGCCGGCCCTGCCAGGGCCTGGCCGACGGGCAGCATGGCGACCGAGCCGGCGACCTCGTACGCGTGGATCCGGTTGAGGATCGCGCCGGGCACCTGGGTCTGCACGCTGGTGGCCCACATCACACTCCAGAACGCCCAGGACGTCCCCGCGACCAGCACCGCCGCCGCCACCGCCGGCACCGGCAGCCCGGCGCCGACCGCCGCCGGGTAGAGCGCGAACCCGAACAGCGCCACCGCGCCGCCCCGCAGCGGCCGGGCCGGCCGCACCCGTATCGCCAGCAGCCCGCCGAGCGCGGTGCCGGCCCCCAGCGCGGAGGACACCAGCCCGTACGCCTTCGGGCCGTGCGCGGGCAGGATCTCCCCGGCCGCCAGCGGGGTCACCGGGCCCATCACGAGGATCATGAAGCCCATCCAGATGACGATCACCGACCACATCCAGGTGCGGGCCCTGAACTCCCGCCATCCCTCCACCAGGTCGGCCCGGAAGCTGCCGCGCGCGGCGGCGCCCCCGGGCTCCGGCGCCGCGCGCCTCGGCAGCCGGAGCAGCAGCAGGCACCCGGCGCTCACCGCGTACGTGCCGGCGTGTGCGGCGAACACCCCGCCCGCGGAGGTGAAGGCCACGAGCACGCCGGCGAGCGCCGGGCCGGCCAGCGCCATCAGCGACTCGGCGGTGCGCACCACCCCGTTCGCCTCCTGGACGTCCCGGGCCACCTGGGGCACCGTGCTGGCCACGCCCGGCTGGAACATGGCGCCCGCCACGCCGTTGACCGCGCCGATCAGGCAGATCTGCCAGAGCACGACCTGCCCGGAGAAGAACAGCCAGGCGGCCAGTGACTGCGTGCCCACCCGGACCAGGTCCGCGCCGATCATCAGGCCGCGGGCGCTGAACCGGTCGGCGAAGACCCCGCCGAAGACGACCAGACCGGCGAAGCAGGCGGTGAAGGACGCCATGGCGTAGCCGATGTCCCCGGCGCCGTAGCCGTGCTGCAGCAGTCCCGCCGACAGCGCGACGGGCAGCATCGAGTCGCCCAGCATGGCGACGCTGCGGGCGGTGAAGTACAGGCTGAACCCCCTTGACCACAGGCGGCCCTGGGGGGAGAGGGGCGTGCCGGGCCCCGGGGCGCACGGCGGCGGGGGCGAGGGTGCGGAGGTCACGGCCGACCAGTGTGGACTGGACCAATCGGCCGAGTCCACACCCCTGCCGCGGCGTCTCGCCTGTCAGACGGCGCGCAGCAGCAGCACCGTCCTGCCCGGCACGGTCAGCGCCCGGCCGGCGGGGTGCCGGCTGCCCGGCGGTTCGGCCTGGTCCTCGCGCGAGGTGTCGAGCAGCAGCTCGTACTCCCGGGCCCACGGCCCGCCGGGCAGGGTGAAGCGGGCCGGGCGGTGCGAGGCGTGGAGGACCACCAGGAAACTGTCGTCGGTCACCGGACGGCCGCGTGCGTCGCGGTGCGGGATGTCCGCGCCCGACAGGTACATCCCGAGCGTGGCCGTGGGGCCGTGCCAGTCGGCCTCGGTCATCTCCCGGCCCTGCGCGGTGAACCAGGCCAGGTCCCGCAGCCCGCCGGCGGACTGCGGCCGGCCGGAGAAGAAGGCCCGCCGGCGCAGCACGGGGTGCGCCTTGCGCAGCGCGATCAGCCGGGCGGTCAGCGCGCGCAGCGAGGCCCAGGCCGGGTCCTGCGGCAGCGACCAGTCCAGCCAGCTGATCTCGTTGTCCTGGCAGTACGCGTTGTTGTTGCCGCCCTGGGTGCGGCCCGCCTCGTCGCCGGCCACCAGCATCGGAACCCCGGTCGACAGCAGCAGCGTCGAGAGCATGTTGCGCAGTTGGCGCCGGCGCAGTTCGCCCACGGCCGGGTCGTCGGTCTCTCCCTCGTGGCCGCAGTTCCAGGACCGGTTGTCGTTGGTGCCGTCGCGGTTGTCCTCGCCGTTGGCCTCGTTGTGCTTGTGCTGGTAGGTCACCAGGTCGCGCAGGGTGAAGCCGTCGTGGGCGGTGATGAAGTTGACCGAGGCGTACGGCCGGCGCCCGCCCCAGGCGTACAGGTCGCTGGAGCCGGACAGCCGGTAGCCCAGGTCGCGCACGTCGTGCCGGGCGCCGCGCCAGAAGTCCCGGACGGTGTCGCGGTAGCGGTCGTTCCATTCCGTCCACAGCGGCGGGAAGGCGCCCACCTGGTAGCCGCCGGAGCCGACGTCCCAGGGCTCGGCGATGAGCTTGACCCGGCGCAGCACCGGGTCCTGGGCGATGACGGCGAGGAACGGGGAGAGCATGTCCACGTCGTGCATCGACCGGGCGAGCGCCGCGGCGAGGTCGAAGCGGAAGCCGTCGACGCCCATCTCGGTCACCCAGTAGCGCAGGGAGTCGGTGATCAGCCGGAGCACCTGGGGCTGGACGACGTGGAGGGTGTTGCCGCAGCCGGTGTAGTCGGCGTAGCGGCGCGCGTCCCCCTGCAGCCGGTAGTAGCCGTGGTTGTCGATGCCGCGCAAGGAGAGCGTGGGCCCGAACTCGCTGCCCTCGGCAGTGTGGTTGTAGACGACGTCGAGGATCACCTCCAGCCCCGCGTCGTGCAGGGCGCGCACCATCCGCTTGAACTCGCCCACCTGCTGCCCGCGGGTGCCGCTGGCGGCGTAGCCGGCGTGCGGGGCGAAGTAGCCGATCGAGTTGTAGCCCCAGTAGTTGCGCAGGCCCCGGCGCAGCAGGTGATCCTCGTGGGCGAACTGGTGCACCGGCAGCAGCTCGACGGCGGTGACGCCGAGGCCGGTGAGGTACTCGATCGCCGCCGGGTGGGCCAGTCCGGCGTAGGTGCCGCGCAGTTCGGGCGGGATACCGGGGTGGCGCATGGTGAAGCCGCGGACGTGCAGCTCGTAGAGGACGGAGTCCGCCCAGGGCGTCTTGGGCCGGCGGTCGTCCGTCCACGGGTCGTCGTCGTCCACCACGACGCCCTTGGGCACGTGCGGGGCGGAGTCGCGGTTGTCTCGGACGGTGTCGGCGACCGCCTGCTCCGGCCAGTCGCGCACATGGCCGTACACCTCGGGAGGCAGGGTGAAGTCGCCGTCGACCGCCCGCGCGTACGGGTCGAGCAGCAGCTTGGCCGGGTTCCAGCGGGCGCCGGTCCACGGGTCCCAGCGGCCGCCGACCCGGTAGCCGTAGCGGTGGCCGGGCAGCACCCCGGGCACGAAGCCGTGCCAGATCTCATGGGTCAGCTCGGTCAGCGGGACCCTGGTCTCGGCCCCCTCGTCGTCGAACAGGCACAGCTCCACCGACTCGGCGCCGCCCGCCCACAGGGCGAAGTTGGTGCCCGGGCGCCCGTCGGGGCCGGTGTGGAAGCGCGCCCCCAGCGGCTGGGGACTGCCCGGCCACACCATGGCACCCCCAAAACCGGCCGGCCCGGGCGCGGCCGGCGCGGTCGCCGGGCGCGGCAGCGGCACGGCCACGGGGGCGGTCCGGTGGCCGCCTGGGCGCGGCGTCGCGGCCCGGTCGACCGATTCGTCCTCGCGTGTCTCCGACACGTGCTCGCCTCCTGCGGCTCGGGGGACGCCGGATCCCGGCCGGCGGCGGCCGGGGCCCGTGCGCGGCGCGGTGTCCCCCCGCGTGCGCGTTCACGCCCTCCCGCTTTACTTTCCCGTTCACCCGGCGGCGTCACCTCGTTCCTCCGGGATGCCCCGGCCTTGAGGCCGGGGAGCAGTCCTGCGCCGCGTGCGAAGTCGTATTCCCCAGGGACAGGAAGTGCGCCCGTGCGATGCCGGTCCGAGCCGGTCTCACCCGGCTGGTGCTGATCGTGCAGGAGCCGGTGGACCGCGGGCCCCCAGCCGACGTGAGCCAGGAATCCCCGTCCTTGCGGAGGGTCCTTTCGGGCGGGAGGACGCCAAACGCCTGATCGATCGGAGCGGCGGAGCGGCGGAGCGGTTACCCCGGGGGCCCCCGGTCGTTGACCGAGCGTGACGACTGCGGTGCGGCGCGCTCTGCGCGCGGGGGCGGGGCTTGCCACCGCCATGTGGCTGGCGGGGATGCTGACGGCGTGCGGGCTGGGACTCGGGCCCGCGGACAGCGGTGCGGTGCGCGACGACACCCCGAAGGTGTCCCAGGCCAGGATCACCGTCACCCCGGCGGACGGAACCCGCGACGTGGAGGCGCACGACCCGCTCACGGTCGAGACGGAGGGGGGCAGGCTCACCTCCGTGCACGTCGAGGACGGCGACGGGGACGTGGTCGAGGGGGTGTTCACCACGGACCGCTCCCGCTGGCACGCCCGGTCGAGGCTGGCGCTCTCGGAGAAGTACACGGTGGACGCCGTCGCCGAGGACCCGGGGGGCCGGCGCGCCGCCAAGCACGCGGTGTTCACCACTCTCGTCCCCAAGAACACCCTCATCGGCTACTTCACCCCCGAGGACGGCCAGACGGTCGGCACGGCCATGATCGTCTCTCTGGACTTCAACCGGCCGGTCGCCGACCGCGAGGCCGTCGAGCGCGCCGTCCGCGTCCACTCCTCGCCCCCGGTGGAGATCGCCCCGCACTGGTTCGGCGACCGCCGCCTCGACTTCCGTCCCCGCGAACGCTGGCGCCCCGGCACGAAGGTGACGCTCTCCCTGCGGTTGCGCGACGTCGAGACCGCCCCCGGGGTGTACGGGGTGCAGTCCAAGGACGTCACCTTCGACATCGGCCGGGACCAGACCAGCACCGTGGACGCCGCCACGCACACCCTCACCGTGCGCCGCGGCGGGCAGGTCCTCCGCGTCCTGCCGATCTCGGCGGGCGCTCCGTCCAACCCGACGTACAACGGGGCGATGGTCATCACGGAGAAGCTCCGCCTGACCCGGATGAACGGGGACACCGTGGGCTTCGGCGGCGAGTACGACATCCCCGACGTCCCGCACGCCATGCGGCTCACCCGCTCCGGCACCTTCGTGCACGGCAGTTACTGGGCCGCACCCGGCACCTTCGGCGCGGCCAACACCAGTCACGGCTGCGTCGGCCTCTTCGACGTGAAGGGCGGCGGCACGGCCACGCCGGCGGGCTGGTTCTTCGCGCACTCGCTCGTCGGCGACCTCGTCACCGTCGTCAACTCCCATGACCGTGTCGTCTCCCCGGACAACGGGCTGGGGGGCTGGAACATGACCTGGGAGCAGTGGGCGGACGGGGCCTGAGACCGGCACCGGGCTCCGCGACTGGGACGGAACGGTGACAATACCGGGACCACAACACCGGGCGCGTGTGGTTCTCTGAACGAAGGTGAGGGGGACTCACACGTGGGCCGCGGGGCTGCGGCGCCACGGGCCGGTTTGGGGAGACGACAGGTGAAGGCGATACAGGGCGCGCGGGGCGCAGGGCGGACCACCTTGGGCCTCGCGGTGGGGGCGATGCTGCTCCTCGTCAGCGCGTGCGGGGGCAGTGCCAGCGGCGACAGCAAGGACGAGGGCAAGGCCAGGCCCGGAGCCACGGCCTCGCAGGGCGGCAAGAGCGACACGACCGAGTCGCAGGCCGTCGTCACCATCGCGCCCGAGGACGGCGCGGACGAGGTGGCCACCACGGGGGACCTCAAGGTCACGGCCGGCAAGGGCCGGCTGACCTCCGTCGTGGTCAAGAGCGGCAAGGGCGACCCGGTCGAGGGCAAGATATCCGCCGACGGCGCCAGTTGGGAGCCGACGGAGACGCTGGGCACGTCCACCGAGTACTCGGTGGACGTGATAGCCGAGGACAGCGCGGGCCGTGAGTCGGCGAAGCACGCGAGCTTCACCACGGTCACCCCCAAGGACACCTTCATCGGCTTCTTCACCCCCGAGGACGGGCAGACGGTCGGCGTGGGCATGCCGGTCTCGCTGAAGTTCAACCGGGCGATCACCGACAAGAAGGCGGTGCAGGACGCGATCAAGGTGACCGCGACCCCGTCGGTCCCCGTCGTCGGCCACTGGTACGGCAACCAGCGAGTGGACTTCCGCCCCGAGAAGTACTGGGCCAAGGGCACGAAGATCACTCTGTCCCTGCGGCTGAATGGCGTCGAGGGCGCGGACGGCGTCTACGGCACCCAGTCCAAGGACGTGCACTACACCATCGGCCGCAGCCAGGTCAGCATCGTGGACGCCGCGAAGCACACGATGAAGGTCTACCGCGACGGCAAGCTGCTGCGGACCATACCGATCACCGCGGGCGGGCCCGGCACGACGACCTACAACGGCAAGATGGTCATCACCGAGCGGTACCCGGTGACCCGCATGAACGGCGACACCGTGGGCTTCGGCGGTGAGTACGACATCAAGGACGTGCCGCACGCCCAGCGGCTGACCACCTCGGGCACCTTCATCCACGGCAACTACTGGGCGTCCTCGGGCACCTTCGGCAGCGCGAACGTCAGCCACGGCTGCGTGGGCCTGCGGGACGTGCGCGGCGGCGGCGGTGCCACCCCGTCCTCGTGGTTCTACGACAACTCGATGATCGGCGACGTCGTGGAGGTCAGGAACTCCCACGACAAGACCGTGCAGTGGTGGAACGGGCTCAACGGCTGGAACCTGCCGTGGAGTCAGTGGACCCCCGCTTCCTGACGCGCCCCGTGAGGCATGTCGCAGCGTGAACGGACGTTCACGGATACCCTCGTCGGCCATGACAGTTAATCTCGAGGTCGACGAGGGTGTCGGCACCATCCGCCTGGACCGCCCCCCGATGAACGCCCTGGACGTCGCGACCCAGGACCGGCTCCGCGAGGTGGCGGAGGAGGCGTCCTGGCGCGAGGACGTACGGGCCGTCGTGCTCTGGGGCGGCGAGAAGGTGTTCGCGGCGGGCGCGGACATCAAGGAGATGCAGGCCATGGACTACGAGGCCATGGCCGTGCGGGCCCGCGCGCTGCAGGTCTCCTTCACGGCGGTCGCCCGGATCCCCAAGCCGGTGGTGGCCGCCGTGACGGGTTACGCCCTCGGCGGCGGCTGCGAACTCGCGCTCTGCGCCGACATCCGGATCGCCGCGGAGGACGCCAGGCTCGGCCAGCCCGAGATCCTGCTCGGCCTGATCCCCGGCGCGGGCGGCACGCAGCGGCTGTCGCGGCTGGTGGGCCCCGCCAAGGCGAAGGACCTCATCTTCACCGGCCGCATGGTCACGGCGGACGAGGCGCTCACCATCGGCCTGGTGGACAAGGTGGTCCCGGCCGGGCAGGTGTACGCCGAGGCCCGCGCCTGGGCCGAGCGGCTGGCCCGCGGTCCGGCGCTGGCGCTGCGCGCCGCCAAGGAGGCCGTGGACGCCGGCCTGGAGACCGATCTGGACACCGGCCTCACCATCGAACGGAGCCTGTTCGCGGGGCTGTTCGCCACCGAGGACCGCACGACGGGCATGCGCAGCTTCGTCGAGGAGGGCCCCGGCAAGGCGAAGTTCCGCTGAGCCCGACCCGGTTGGGTGACGGCCGGTATCGCCGGGTCGCCTCGAGCCCGTCTCGGGCGAGGCTCGGGGCGACCCGCGGCGGATGCCTCGACCGTTCCTCGCCGGAGCCCTCTTCGCGCAGGTGAAAGGGGTCGCGGCGGCTCCAGTCATGCCCCTGGCATATGCCGACGGGGCGTCCCGGGGTGGCATGTCCTGCGGCGCCGATTCCCTCGTTCCGCCCCGAAGCGCTGTCGGGTACGGCCATCATGTGGACATGGCGGGGCAGCAGGGAGCATCTGAGCAGCCGCAGCGGGTGACCGTCCCTGCGGTGGGGCGGCCGTCCGCGGCGGTCGACGATCGGGCGGCGTCGTGCATCGAGCTGTTGGGCAACCCCGCCATGGCGGAGGTGCGGCTCGTCTCGCGCCCGGAGTCGGCGGCCGATGCCCGCCGCCTCGCCCGCGCCGTGCTGCGGCTGTGGGGGCTGCCCCAGTTGGACGACGTCGTCGAGTTACTCGTCTCCGAACTCGTGGGCAACGCCGTGCGGCACACGGGCGCCCGTACCTTCGGTCTGCACATGCCGCGCCGCCGCGGCTGGATCCGGGTGGAGCTGCGCGACCCCTCCCGGGCCCTGCCCTGCCTGATGCCGGTGCGCGAACTGGACGAGAGCGGGCGCGGGCTCTTCCTGATCGACACGCTCGCCGACCGCTGGGGGGTGGACCTGCTGCCGCAGGGCAAGACGACCTGGTTCGAAATGCGGGTCATGGACCGTTGAACGGAGAATGAACGAAAACCTGTGTTTGCAAGGTCAGTGTCCCATGTCACTCGCACATCGCGAGGTTTCGGCAGTGTTTCCTCGTATGCTTGCCAATGTAACGACCTCCAAGACCCGGGTTCGGTCGTCCGAAGGCGTCGTGGATCACACCCCTGGTTCCGCGGCGGATCGAGAGGCCCCAGCAGCGTCGCACAACGTCGCTCGGGGGCCTCTTCTGCTTCTGTGGCGGGACACGCCGACAAGGGTGAGCATTCCGGCGACTGGACGATGCCGGGGTAATTGTGGGCATATGATCACACTGCGCACGCTGCGCCGGCTCTGTGCCGCCGCCCTTCCGCTGGGGGTGCTCGCACTCCCCGTCTGCGCGGCCGCCGCGGCCGTCGCCCCGGGTCTTCCACGCGACCCGGCCGTTCCCGAATGGTGCCCCGTCGTCCCCGACCGGCTCTACGCAGCCGCGGACACCAGCGTCGACCTCGACCGGATCAGGCCCGGCGAGCCGAGCTGGCGCTCCAATTGCAACGCCCTCTTCCGGGGCGACGACCGCCCGCCGGAGCAGGTCTTCAAGGACGGGCTGCGTCCCGCGGACGTCAGTGGCGGCGAGTACGACCTGCAGGCCTACGCCCGGCGGGAGCAGCCCTCGCCGTTCGTGGCCACCACCTATGACCGCGAGTCCCTCAAACAGCGGACGACCACCTACCTCTACTACATCGACGCCCCCGGGGGTATCGAGCTCGACGAGACCCTCGGCACCCGGGAGCTGAGGTCGGCCCGCACCAGCGTGGTCTTCCCGGGGGGAGTGGCCCGGCAGTTCATCGTGAAGGCATGCCCGGTGGACAAGGCCACCGGGGCCGAGGTCACGGCGCGGTGCGTGCTCAACCCCGCGTACTCGCCGTGGCGCGGCTGGCCGGCCCCCGACTGGACGGGGGTGAAGGAACCCGGCGCCGCGCAACCCCCTGCCCAGCCCCCCGCCAAGCCGTCGGCGCCCTCCGCCGCCCAGCCGTCGGCACCGTCCGCAGCCAGGCCGTCCGCAGCGCCTCCGGCGGCCCGGCCGGGCACGTCCCCGGCCGGCGGCCCAGCCGCGCCGTCCGGCGCTCAGCCGTCCGCCGTTCAACCGTCCGGCGCTCAGCCGTCCGCCCCGTCGGCCGCCCGACCCCCGGCCGCGCCTGTGGCGCCCGGGCCGGGTACGGCGCCGGCCGGTCGTCCGGCCGTACCGCCCGCCGTCCAGCCGGGCGGGTCCCGCACCTTCGAGGAGGGCGCGGGCGGGCCGGTGGGTTGACGGCACCGCACACGGCGGCCACCAGCGCTCTGGCGAGCGGTGGTGGCCGCCGTCCGTACGCGCGGCACCTCGCGGCAGCGGATCGGCCCGCGTGTGGACAGACCCCTGCCCTCGCCCCGGGGAGCGAGGGCAGGGGTCCGGCGCTCAGCCGAGCCGCAGCACCGAGGTGAGCACCTCCGTCAGTGTCGCCGCGGGGTCCGCCACGGCGTCACGGCTCCGCCACGCGACGAAACCGTCCGGGCGGACCAGGATCGCTCCACTCGGCGTCATGCCGTGCACCGCCGTCCAGTCCGTGCCCGCCTCGGGCACCAGGTCCGCCTGGGTGGACTCACCGAGCCGGTAGGCCTCCAGAGGGACTCCGAGGCGCTCCGCGACCGCGCGGGCCGCGTCGTGCCAGGCCGTTCCCTTCGGCCCGTCACCGGTGAGCAGCACCATGGAGCGCTCGTACAGGTCCAGCGTCGAGCGGCGCTCGCCCTCCCGGGTGGTCACCCACACATGCGGGGAGCGGCCACCGGGCTCGGCGACCGGGCGGAAGTCCTCGGGGACGACCGGGCGCCCCGGATCCGCGCCGAGGAACGCGCCCTGCGGGTAGCGGTAGCCCAGAGCGACCACCAGCACGCCCTTCTGGGGTCCGCCGCCGGCCGGCGGGGCGTAGCCGGGGTGGGCGTGCTCGGCGGAACGCGCGGAAGCCCGTTCGCTGGTGGCCACGGCGACCGGGCGGCGCTCCGCCTCGTATGTCTCCAGCAGCTCCGGCCCGGCCCAGCCGCCGACCACCGCGGCCAGCTTCCACGCCAGGTTGTGGGCGTCCTGGATGCCCGTGTTGGAGCCGAAGGCGCCGGTGGGGGACATCTCGTGGCACGCGTCGCCGGCCAGCAGCACCCGCCCGCGCCCGTAGGAGTCCGCGACCCGCTCCGCGGCGCGCCAGGGAGCCCGGCCGGTGATCTCGATCTCCAGGTCCGGCACGCCCACCGCGGTGCGGATGTGGGCGGCCAGCCGCTGGTCGGTGAAGTCCTCCGGCGCCTCGTCCCGTTCGGGGTGCCAGGGCGCGTGGAAGACCCAGTTCTCCTGGTTGTCGACGGGCAGCAGCACGCCGTCGGCGTCCGGGTTGGTCAGGTAGCACGCGATGAAGCGGCGGTCGCCCACCGCGTCGGCCAGCCGCTTGGCGCGGAAGGTCGCGCTGATGTTGGCGAACAGGTCGCCCTGGCCGGTGTGCCCGATGCCCAGGGCGCGGCGCACCGGGCTGCGCGGACCGTCGGCCGCGAGCAGGTAGTCGGCCCTGACGGTGCGGCGCTCACCTGTCTCGCGGTCCGTCAGTTCGCAGGTCACTCCGTCGCCGTCCTGGGTGAACGAGGTCAGTTCGGTGCTGAAGCGCAGATCGCCGCCGAGTTCGCGGGCGTAGTCCACGAGCACCGGCTCCAGGTCGTTCTGGCTGCACAGGCACCAGCCGCTGGGGCTGATGCCGGACAGTCGGCCGCCCGGGTCGATCTCCCGGAACAGCCACTCCGCGTTGTCCGAGGTGAGCGATTCGGCCTGCAGGATGCCGTGGTTGTCGGCGAGTACGGAGGCGGCCCGCCGGATCAGCGGCTCCGCCCCGGCCGTACGGAACAGTTCCATGGTCCGCAGGTTGTTGCCGCGGCCACGGGGGTGGATGGAGGTACCCGGGTGCTTCTCGACGAGGACGTGCCGGACGCCGAGCCGGCCCAGGAAGACTGAGCTGGAGAGCCCGACGAGGGAGCCCCCCACGATGAGGACCGGAACCCGGTCTTCGGCCTGTGGAGTCATAGCTCCCTAAATGCCCGATTGCGGGGTGTATTTTCGCCCGTCACCCAATTGGATCACATATCTCGCACCGGTTGGGCCACCACAGCACGATCGTTTGACGACGGACCTTGGGGGGTTGCTCGCTCTCGGAAGAGGTGGAATATGCCGGCCCAGGCCGAAAAGGTCTCGCAGTCCGCGCTCGATGGCAATCGCCTGCGCGTCGTCCTCATGCTTGATGTCGAGGACGGCGCCGAGCAGCGGTTTCTTGATGCGTATGACCAGATGTGCCGCCACGTCGCCGCCGTGCCCGGACACGTCAGCGACCAGCTGTGCCAGTCGATCGAAAATCCCTCGCAATGGCTGATCACCAGTGAGTGGGAGAGTGCGCTGCACTTCCTCGCCTGGGTGGACAGCCCGACCCACCTGGAGATGGTGCAGCCGATGCACGGCTGCGTGAAGGACACCCGCTCGCTCCGCTTCGGGGTGCTGCGGGAGACCCGTACCTCCTACGAGTCCGGCCGCATGCAGCCCGTGCCGCGGGTCGGGGACGGGATCATCCGCCACGCCATCACCTTCACCGTGAAGCCCGGCAGCGAACAGAAGGTGGCGGACATCCTGTCCGGCTACACCTCGCCGCAGGCCGTGGTGGACGAGAACACGCGGCTGCGCCGCACCTCGCTGTTCATGCACGGCAACCGCGTCGTGCGCGCCGTGGAGGTGGAGGGCGACCTGGCCAGGGCACTGCGCCACGTCGCCCGCCAGCCCGAGGTGCGGGCTGTCGAGGAAGCCATCAACCCCTACCTGGAGGTGGACCGGGATCTCAACGACCCGGGCTCGGCACGGGAGTTCTTCGCCCGCGCCGCGCTCCCGGCCGTGCACCACGTCGCCAAGGGCGCCGACCGTCCGGAGAACCTGCGCCGGCACGCCCTGATCTACCCGGCCAAGGCGGGCTCCGGCCCGGCCGTCGCCAAGATGCTCGCCCAGCAGGACGAGGAGGCCGTGGACGCCCCCAAGGGGCCGCTCGCGCGCAGCACCGTCTACCTCCGCGAGGACATCGTGGTGCGCCTGGTGGACCTGCGGGTCCCGGTCGAGGAGGCCCCGCTGGTCGCCGTGGGCGTCGCGGGCAAGCACAAGACCGGCGTCCTCGCCAGGCTGCTCGACCTCGGCCCCGGCTGGGACCTCGGGGACGAGCAGGGCCTGAAGCGGTTCCTCGCCGAGTGCGACATGCGCCTGCTCACCGACCGCAGCGCGGCCACGTCCTGACCCGTCCGAGCCATTGGCAGCCGGCAGGTACCGGCCGGTCCGGGGTGCGCCCCGGACCGGCCCCCGCCGGAGGAGGCAAGCATGGATGATCTTCTGACCAACGAACGGAACGCCCCGTTCACGCCGACCATCGTGAATCTGGCGGACACCCCGCCCAACCGCCGCCGCGGCGGCGACCTGCGGGCGATGCTCACCCCGACCGCGTGCGGCGCCACCAGCGGCTTCATGGGCGTGGCTCTCGTCGACCCCGGTGACCGGATCGGCGAGCACTACCACCCCTATTCCGAGGAGTTCGTCTACGTGGTGTGCGGCGACCTGGAGGTGGACCTGGACGGCGAGCCCCATGTGCTCCGCCCCGAGCAGGGCCTGATGATCCCGCCGTACGTCCGCCACCGGTTCCGCAACGTGGGCCGCACCGAGGCCCGGCTCGTCTTCCACCTCGGTCCGCTCGCTCCCCGACCGGAGTTGGGCCACGTGGACACCGAGGTCACCGAGCAGACCGAGGACGCGGCGTCATGACCCGCCGGGTGGCGGTCACCGGGGCCGGTGTCGTCGCCCCCGGCGGTGTCGGGGTCCCCGCTTTCTGGGAACTGCTCACCGCCGGCCGGACGGCGACCCGCGGGATCACGCTCTTCGACCCGACGGGCTTCCGGTCCCGCATCGCCGCAGAGGTCGACTTCGACGCGGCGTCCTGCGGGCTGGGCCCGCAGGACGTGGAACGCGCCGACCGGTACGTCCAGTTCGCGCTCGTCGCGGCCGCCGAGGCGATCCGCGACGCCGGACTGGAACTGGGCGAGGAGGACCCCTGGCGCGTCGGGGTCTCCCTGGGCACCGCCGTCGGAGGCACCACCCGGCTGGAACACGACTACATACGCGTCAGCGAACGCGGCGCCCGCTGGGACGTCGACCACCGCCAGGCGGGGGCGCATTTGCACCGGGCGTTCGCGCCCAGCGCCCTCGCCTCGGAGATAGCCGAGCGGCACGGCGCCCGCGGCCCCGTGCAGACCGTCTCCACGGGCTGCACCTCCGGCCTCGACGCCGTGGGATACGCGTTCCACACCATCGAGGAGGGACGCGCCGACATCGTCATCGCCGGCGCCTCGGACTCCCCGATCTCACCCATCACGGTGGCCTGTTTCGACGCCATCAAGGCGACCAGCCCCAACAACGACGACCCGGCCCATGCCTCCCGGCCCTTCGACGCCCACCGCGACGGCTTCGTCATGGGCGAGGGCGGCGCCGTGCTCATCCTGGAGGAACTGGAGCACGCCAGGGCTCGCGGGGCCCGGATCTACTGCGAGGTCGGCGGCTACGCCACATACGGCAACGCCTACCACATGACCGGCCTCACCACCGACGGCCTGGAGATGTCCGAGGCCATCGACCGGGCACTGGACCACGCCAGGCTCGACCGGGCGGACGTCGACTACGTCAACGCGCACGGCTCGGGGACCAAGCAGAACGACCGCCACGAGACCGCCGCGGTCAAGCGCTCCCTGGGCGCCCATGCCTACTCCACGCCCATGAGCTCCATCAAATCCATGGTCGGCCACTCCCTCGGGGCGATCGGCGCCATCGAACTGGCCGCCTGCACCCTGGCCCTCGCTCACGGCGTGGTGCCGCCGACCGCCAACTACGAGACCCCGGACCCGGAGTGCGACCTGGACTACGTCCCTCGCACCGCCCGTGAGCTGAAGCTGCGCACCGTGCTGTCCGTCGGCAGCGGTTTCGGCGGCTTCCAGTCCGCGGTGGTCCTCAACCGACCGGAGGGGAGCCAGCGATGAACACGCAAGCGGTGGTCACCGGCATCGGCGTCGTCGCACCGAACGGCATCGGAGCCGACGCCTTCTGGAAGGCGACCAGGGAAGGCGTCTCCGTCCTCGACGCGGTCAGCCGCGAGGGCTGCCGGGACCTGCCGCTTCGCGTCGCGGGAGAGGTCCGCGGCTTTGAGGTGTCGGCGGTCGTCGAGGACCGCTACACGGTGCAGACCGACCGGTTCACCCACTTCGCGATGGCGGCAGCCGACCAGGCACTCGCCGACTCCGGACTGCGCTTCGACGAGGAGGCCCCCTTCGACATCGGCGTGGTGACCGCGGCCTGTTCCGGCGGCGGCGAGTTCGGCCAGCGCGAGCTCCAGCAACTGTGGGGCAAGGGGCCGCGCTTCGTCGGTCCGTACCAGTCCATCGCGTGGTTCTACGCCGCCAGCACCGGCCAGATCTCCATCCGCGGCGGCTTCAAGGGCCCTTGCGGCGTGGTCGCCAGCGACGAGGCCGGCGGTCTCGACGCCGTCGCCCACGCCTGCCGCAACATCACCCGCGGCACCGGCACCCGGGCCGTCGTCGTCGGCGCCGCCGAGGCGCCGCTGGCGCCGTACTCGGCCGTCTGCCAGCTCGGATACGAAGAACTCAGCCTCGAGGAGGACCCCGACCGCGCCTATCAGCCCTTCACCCGGGACGCCTGCGGTTTCGCCCCCGCCGAGGGGGGCGCGATGCTCGTGGTCGAGGACCCCGAGCACGCCGCCGGCCGCGGGGCCGCCGCGCAGGCGGTCATCGCGGGGCACGGCGCCACCTTCACCGGCGCCTCGCGCTGGGCGGAGTCCCGCCAGGGACTGGCCCGCGCGATCCGTGACGCTCTCGCGGAAGCCGCGTGCGCCCCCGGGGACATCGATGTCGTCTTCGCGGACGCGCTCGGCACCCCGGAGGCGGACCGCGCCGAGGCGCAGGCACTGGCCGACGTGTTCGGCAGACGCGCCGCCCAGATCCCCGTGACCGCTCCCAAGACCGGCACCGGCCGCGCCTACTGCGGCGCCCCGGTGCTCGACGTGGCCGCCGCCGTGTTCGCCCTGCGGCACGGAGTCGTGCCCCCGACCCCCAACATCACCGACATCTGCCACGACCTCGACCTGGTCACCGGCCGGCCCCGGCCGGCGGAACTGCGGACCGCTCTGGTGCTCAGCCGCGGCCTGATGGGTTCCAACTCGGCCCTGGTCGTCCGGGCGTAGCGCAGGCGCAGTGAAGGAGAGCTCTTCCATGAGCAAGGAACTGACCTACGGCGAACTCGCCGCCCTGATGAAGTCCAGTGCCGGCATCACCGTCGACGTGGCCCTCCTGACCGGGCACCCGGAGACGCCCTTCGCCGAGTACGGCCTGGACTCGCTCGGCCTGCTCGGCATCGTCGGCGCCCTGGAGAACGACCGGGGCATCCCGATCGCCGGCGACGCCGACTCGTGCAAGACCCCCGGCGCCTTCATGGACGTCGTCAACAGCTCACTCAAGGCAGGAGTCTGACCATGCCCGGCCACACCGAGAACGAGATCATCATCCCCGCCCCCATGGACGTCGTCTGGGACATCACGAACGACGTGGAGGGCTGGCCGGACCTGTTCAGCGAGTACGCCTCCGTGGACATCGTGGAGCGGGAGGGCGACCGGGTCGTCTTCCGGCTCACCATGCACCCCGACGAGCACGGCCAGGTCTGGAGCTGGGTCTCCGAGCGGGTCGCCGACCGGGCCACCCGCACCGTGCGCGCGCACCGGGTGGAGACCGGCCCCTTCCAGTACATGGACATCCGCTGGGCGTACGAGGAGGTCCCCGGCGGCACCCGGATGCGCTGGACCCAGGACTTCGCCATGAAGCCCGGCGCCCCCCTCGACGACGAGGCGATGACGGCCCGGATCAACGACAACTCCAAGATCCAGCTGGAGCTGATCCGCGAGCGGATCGTGCAGCGCCACCGCGGGGGCTCGGCATGAGCTACCGCAGCCTGATCGTGGCCAGGATGAAGCCCGGTTCGCAGGAGCAGGTGGCGCAGGTCTTCGCCGAGTCGGACAAGGGCGAGCTGCCCGGTCTGATCGGGGTCACCGGGCGCAGCCTGTTCCAGTTCCGCGACGTCTATCTGCACCTGGTCGAGGCCGACCGGCCGCCCGGCCCCGAGGTCGCCCGGTACAAGGACCACCCGGCGTTCCGGGACATCAGCGAGCAGCTGTCGTCCTTCATCTCCGCGTACGACCCCGAGACCTGGCGTGAGCCCAAGGACGCCATGGCCCGGGAGTTCTACCGCTGGGAGCGCAGTGGCTGAGCAGGCCACCGCCGAGCCGGACTGGGTGCGCTGCGAGCGCTGTGCGGCGCTCGTCTACGGCAAGCGCTACGCCCGTACGCTGCGCGTCTGCCCGGAGTGCGGCGCGCACGGCCGGCTCACCGCCCGGCAGCGGCTCGACCAGCTGCTGGACCCGGGCTCCTGCCGGCCGCTCGCCGCCGAGCGCGGCGAGCGGCCGGCGCAGCACGATCCGCTGGGCTTCACCGACACCCGCCCGTACGCCGAGCGGCTGAGCGAGGCACGGGCGCGGACGGGGATGGACGAGGCCGTCGTCTGCGTGCGGGGCGCCGTCGGGGGGCAGCCGGTGGTGGCCGCCGCGATGGACTTCCGCTTCCTCGGCGGCAGCCTCGGTCTGGGGGTCGGTTCGCAGATCACCCGGGCCGCCCGCTGCAGCCTGCGGCAGCGCGTCCCGCTGCTGCTGGTCACCGCCTCCGGCGGCGCCCGCATGCAGGAGGGCGCCCTGTCCCTGATGCAGATGGCCAGGACCGCCCAGGCGCTCGCCGAACTCGACGAGGCCGGCGTCCTCGTAGTGTCCCTGGTCACCGATCCCACGTACGGCGGCGTCGCCGCGTCCTACGCGACCCTCGCCGACGTCATCCTGGCCGAGCCCGGCGCCCGGATGGGCTTCGCCGGGCCGCGCGTCATCGAGCAGACCACCGGCCGCCGGCTTCCCGAGGGCTTCCAGACCGCGGAGTTCCTCCTCGCGCACGGACTCGTCGACGACGTCGTCCCCCGCGCCGAACTCCGCCCGACGCTGGCCCGGCTGCTGCGGCTGCGCTCCGGGGCGGACGCCGCCCGCGGGGAGGACGCGCCCGCCGCCGAGCGGCCCCGGCCGGCGACCGTGCCGCGCGGACCCGCCGTCCGCGTCGTCCGCACGGCGGACGAACTGCCGGAGCGGGACCCCTGGGATGCGGTACGCCTGGCCCGGCACCCGATGCGCCCCACGGCCGCCGACTACGCGGCCCATCTGCTGCGGGACTTCCAGGAGTTGCACGGCGACCGGCTGGCCGCCGACTGCCCGGCCGTGATCGGCGGGCCGGGGCTGCTCGACGGCCGGCCCATCATGCTGATCGGCCATCACAAGGGCGGCCCCGAGGCGGAGGAGCGCCGGCGGCGCCGCCACGGCATGGCCACACCGGCCGGTCACCGGAAGGCGGCGCGCCTGATGCGGACCGCCGCCAAGCTGGGCATGCCGGTGGTGACCCTCATCGACACCCCGGGCGCCGACCCGGGCCCGGAGGCGGAGTGCGGCGGCCAGGCTCTGGCCATCGCCGAGAGCCTGCGCCTGATGGCGCGGCTGCCCGTACCGGTCGTCGCCGTGATCACCGGCGAGGGCGGCAGCGGCGGGGCCCTGGCCCTCGCCGTCGCCGACCGGGTCCTGGTCACCGAGAGCGGCGTCTACTCCGTCATCAGCCCCGAGGGCTGCGCCGCGATCCTGTGGAAGGACCCCGCCGCGGCCCCCGCCGCCGCGGCCGCCCTGCGGCTGCACGCCCGTGATCTGCTCCGGCTGGGCATCGTCGACGGCGTGATCCCCGAGCCGCCCGACGGCGCCCACAAGGACCACGCCCTCGCGGCCGCCCTCGTCGGCGGCGCGGTCTCGGCCGCCCTGGACGAACTGCGTCCCCGGGCCCCCGACCGGCTGCTGGCCGAGCGCCGCGACCGGTTCCACCGTTTCGGCCGACTGGAGGAGGAGGCAGCACCATGACACTCCACGGCGACGACAGGACGGCCCGCCCTCCGGGCGCGGGCAAGGCCCTCAACGGAACGTCCCCGGGCGCGCAGACCGCGCCCCCTGCGCTGGAGGCGGTCTGCCGCAGCGCGGCGGAGCTGGCCCGCTCGATGCCCGCCCCGCCGCGGCGGATCAGGCTGCGCCACGGCCAGACGGCGGTCGAGATCGAGTGGCCGCAGCCGCCGGCCTCTTCGGACGGACCCGCGCCCGCTCCGGCCGCGCCCGCTCCGGCCGCGCCCGCTCCCGCCGCACCGGAGACCGCTCCGGCCGCGCCCGCTCCCGCCGCACCGGAGACCGCTCCGGCGGCTGCCGCCCCGCCGCCCGCCCCCGGTGGAAGCCAGGGCGCCGCCGGCGCGGCTCAGGCGCACGAGGCGCACGGAGCGCAGACTTCCGAGTCGCACCACTACGTCTGCGCCCCCACCGTGGGCACCTTCTACCACGCCCTGGAACCCGGCGAGCGCCCGTGCGTCCGGGTCGGCGACCTGGTCCGCCCCGGCCAGAGCGTGGGCGTCCTGGAGGTCATGAAGATGATGAACATCGTCGAGGCGGACGTGGCCGGCCGCGTCGTGGAGATCGTGGTCCCGGACGGGCAGCCTGTGGAGTTCCAGCAGCCGCTGATCGCACTGCAGCCTCGAGCGGTGGAGGAGTGAGGGCCCGTGTTCTCCACCGTCCTGATCGCCAACCGCGGCGAGATCGCGCTGCGGATCGCACGCGCCTGCCGTGAACTGGGCATCCGCACGGTCGCGGTGTACTCCACGGCCGACCGCGACTCGGCCGTCGTCCGCTTCGCCGACGAGGCCGTGCACATCGGACCGCCCCCGGCGCGCGCGAGCTACCTCAACATCCCGGCCGTCGTCGAGGCGGCCCGCCGCACCGGAGCGCAGGCCGTCCACCCCGGTTACGGCTTCCTGTCCGAGGATCCCGACTTCGCCGAGATCTGCGAGGCAGGCGGCCTCACCTTCATCGGCCCCTCCCCGCAGGTGCTCTCCCTGCTGGGCGACAAGGCGTCCTGCCGCACGCTGATGGCCGAGGCCGGACTGCC
This sequence comes from Actinacidiphila sp. bgisy167, assembly GCF_965342175.1. Classification (GTDB taxonomy): domain Bacteria; phylum Actinomycetota; class Actinomycetes; order Streptomycetales; family Streptomycetaceae; genus Actinacidiphila. The sequence goes on along the minus strand of NZ_CBDRBL010000045.1, from coordinate 18,306 downwards.
CGTGCTGCCCGGCAGCACGGGCCCGCTGACGGGGCTCGCCGACGCGAAGGAGGCGGCGCAGCAGACCGGTTACCCGGTGATCCTCAAGGCCGTCGCCGGAGGCGGGGGGCGCGGCATGGCCGTGGTCACCGCCCCCGACCGGCTGCTCGAGACCTACCGCGGCACCGCGGCGCACGCCCGCTCCGTCTTCGGCGACGACCGGCTCTACCTGGAGCGGTACATCGAGCACGCCCGCCACGTGGAGGTGCAGGTGCTCTGCGACCGGTACGGCACGGTCGTCCACCTCGGCGAGCGCGACTGCTCGGTGCAGCGGCACCACCAGAAGCTGGTCGAGGAGGCCCCCGCCCCGGACCTGCCGGCGCGGCTGCGCTCGGCGATGTGCGCGGCGGCCGTGCGCGGCGCCCGGGCGGTCGGCTACACGGGCGTCGGCACCTTCGAGTTCGTGCTCACCCCGGAGCGGGACTTCCACCTGCTGGAGGTCAACTGCCGGCTCCAGGTGGAGCACCCGGTCACCGAGATGGTGACGGGGATCGACCTGGTCCGTGAGCAGATCCTGGCGGCCGCCGGCCATCCGCTGACCCTGCGCCAGGAGGACGTCGTGCACCGCGGGGTCGCCGTGGAGTGCCGGGTCAACGCCGAGGACCCCGACCGCGGTTTCGCGCCGACCCCGGGCCTGCTGACCGCATTCGAGGTGCCCGGCGGGCCCTTCGTCAGGGTGGACACCCACGCCTTCCCCGGCTGGCGGATCGGTCCCGACTACGACTCCCTGCTCGCCAAGGCGGTCGTCTGGGCACCGGACCGGGAACGGGCGCTGGCCCGCATGGACCGCGTCCTGGAGGAGATGCGGGTGCACGGCGAGGGCGTGTGCACCACGGCCGGCTTCCTGCGCAAGGTGCTGGCCCGCCCGGAGTTCCGGGCGGGCCGGCACACCACCGGCCTGGTGGCGGAGATCACCGGTACCGGCGAGAACGGCTAGCCGTCCGGTGGTCAGCGCGCCGGGCCGACCGTGCTGTGCAGGGCGTGCAGATAGGCGTTGACCGGGGTCACCTCGCCGATCTGCAGCCCCGCCTCCGTCATCAGCTTCACCATGCTGTCCCGGGTGTGCTTCTGACCGCCGACGTTCAGCAGCAGGAGCAGGTCCATGGCGGTGGTGAAGCGCATGGACGGGGTGTCGTCGACGAGGTTCTCGATGACGACGACCTTCGCCCCGGCGCCGCCCGCCGCGACGACGTTGCGCAGCGTGCGCCGCGTGCTGTCGTCGTCCCACTCCAGGATGTTCTTGATGATGTACATGTCGGCGGCCACCGGGACGTCCACCCGGCAGTCCCCGGGCACCAGCCGGGCGCGCGCTGCCAGCGGACCGCCCTCGCGCAGCCGCGGGTCCGCGCCGGCGACGACCTTCGGCAGGTCCAGCAGCGTGCCCTGCAGCTCGGGGTGCTTCTCCAGCAGCGCGGCCAGCACGTGCCCCTGGCCGCCCCCGATGTCGGCGACCGAGCCGACGCCGGTCAGGTCCAGCAGCGCCGCGATGTCCTGCGCCGACTGCCGGCTGGAGGCGGTCATGGCGCGGTCGAAGATCCGGGCGCTGTCGCGGGCGTCGTCGTGGAGGTACTCGAAGAACTCCTTGCCGAAGACCTCAGGGAAGACGTTGCGACCGCCGCGCACCGCGTCGTCCAGCCGCGGCCAGACCTCCCACGTCCACGGCTCGGTGCACCACAGCGCGATGTAGTGCAGGGTGTTCGGGCTGTCCTTGCGGAGCATCCGCGACATCTCGGTGTGAACGAAGCGGCCGTCGGCCTGCTCCTCGAAGACCCCATAGGAGGTCAGGGCGAGCAGCAGCCGGCGCAGCTGGCGCGGCGCGGCGCCGACCATGGCCGCGAGTTCCTCGGCGGTCGCGGGCTCCTTGCCGAGCGCGTCCGGCACGCCCAGCCTGGCGGCGGCCCGTACGGCGGCGGCGCACGCGGCGCCGAAGACGAGCTCGCGCAGACGCATCGCCGGCGGCGTGGCGGTCTCGGCGGCCGCCGTCTTCGCGGTGCCGTCCTCGCTGGTGGTCTCTGTCACGGTCATTCCTCGCACAACCCCTTCGGTTCAAAGACGCGGCACGTGTTGCCACGGAGGACATCGGCGGTGCCCTGGTCACGGTCGGCCGGATCGGCCGGGCTGTCGCCCGGGGTCGTGTCGCCCCGGACGGTGTTGCCGGCGTCGTGGGCGCCCTCCACGCTGCGGAAGAGCACGATCCCGCCGGACATCGGTGAGGTGCCGTGGTGGTCCACGACCCGGTTGCGGACCACCAGGGTCCGTTCTGCGCCCGTCAGCACGGTCCCCGCGCCCTGCGTGAAGGGGAGCCGGGCGGTGGAAGGGCAGCACGTGGGTTTCGCCGCCACGATGTCGTCGGAGACGGTCCGGCCTCCGGCGCGCGGGACTTCTTCCTCCCCGACGACGAGGACGCCGCCGCTGTCGGCGGTGAAGCGGTTGCCCACGACGCCCGGGTACCGCACCGCATGCCGGACGCCGATGCCCTGGCGGCTGTTGTGTTCGGCGGCGGCACCGCCCTCGGGGTCGTCCGTCCGAAAGGCGTCCACGCCGTCCTCGCGGACGCCGGAGGCCGGGAGCGACCGCAGCCGGACGCCGCCCAGCCGGCTCTGCCCCGCCGCGGTGACGCGCAGTCCGTTCCCGGCCGGCGTACGGACGTTGCGGCCGGCCCGGGTCCCCGGGGCGAGGACGGTGTCCGCGCCCCTCAGCACACCGGCGACCGCGGCCACCGCGGTCGCCTGGGGCCGACGAAGTGTCATGACTGCCCGTACCTGCCTTCCGGGGTGACGTCCCGGGTCACCTGGAATCTGACGGTATGAGCGGTTCCGTCGCATCGCCACTCTGCCGGGGCATCAGAGGTGGCGCGCGGCGGCCGAGCGGGCGCCTGGTAGGCCGTCAGGAGAGGTGCCCGCCGTCACTCGGCGCCGTCCGCGCCCGTGGCTCCTCCGCCTCCGGTCCGCCGCGCGGTGGCGCCGGCGGACCGGGGCGGCGGGGACGTGCCGCGACCGGCGCGCATGCCGTGGCCGAGGGCGCGGGCCCCAAGCCGCTCTCCTCCAGGGCGAGTCACCGGTGCGGCAGCCCGCGTCACCCGGCGTCCACGTGGGGCGATGGCCGGCAACCCCCCTGACGGCAGGGAGGCTTGGAGGGAGCCGAGCCGCCGGGGCCGAGCCGTCGACGGCGGTGGCCTCCTCGGCGGTGACGCCCGTCCCGCCGAGGACGCTACGGTCGCAGCGACCGGAGGGCCATGAGGGCCGGGTGGCCGAAGCCGCTGCCGGACGCCCGCAGGACGACGGTCTCCGCGCCCTTCGGCAGTCAGCCTTCCCCGGCTCGCGGATCGTCCACTCGGGTGCTGCCGTCGCGGACTCGGCGACGGTGTCGGCGGCCTCGGGAGCCGGGAACCCCGGTGATCCACGCGGGCGAGCCGAAGGCCGGGACGCCGACGGGCCGCGGCCAGGTGAGGGCGCCCCGCGGGTGGTAGGGCTTTCGGGAGGGTCGTCGACTGCCGGAGCCTTCGGCGTGGGGGGTTGCGCCCATCGCGATCCGGGCGGGGTGGCGGCGGGCGATCGTGCGGCCGGCCGGCCTCCGCGGTGGCCGACATCACTCCGCTGTGAGCGCGTGCGGGTTCAAGAGCGCCAGTCCGACAGGCACTCGGCGACGGCTACCGTTTCACGGAGGCGAGGGACGACACGCCCCTCGACCAGCCGGAATCGGTGGAAGACGGATTCCGACAAGCGTCGGCCGGCGAAGCGGCGTCGGCCGGCAAGACCGCAGCCCCGGACATGACGCCGGTGTCGGTCAGCATCAGGCTTCCGCCGCCCGTTCGAGCACCCATGCGTCGCGTGCGCTGAGCAACAGTGAGCCGAAGCTGTCATGAGGCAACAGGGAGCCGTCATCACCCGGCCACCACTCGTAGGCCCGCCACTCGCCGTTCGCACCGATGTGGTCCGCGCTGAGTACCCAGACGTCGCCCTGGACGGAGTCGGTAGTGATCAGTACGCACCGTCTGAGCGCGGACTCCAGGTCGGGGAAGTCCATGTCCGGCCCGAACCAAGCGGTCCACATCTCCGGGTCCGTCTCGGGGTACCAGCCGATCGCGTCGGCCGTTCGCAACGTGCCCGCGTTGGTGGGCATCTCCTCCCAACCATCGCTGACCAGCAGAAAGTTCCGGTAGCTGGGGGGCAGCGAGAGGCCGAGCCGCTGCTCGACGGCACGGACCGCGCCCTCGTTCGCGGGCAGCGTACCAGGCCAGTCGGTGCCAGGAGCAGTCAGGAACTCTAGCCATTCCGGGACGGTCACGGGAGCGGCCATATGCGTCTTCCAATGGTCTTGCGGCGCAACGCCAAACGTGGTTCCGCGTCGTGGACGGGGAATATTGTAACTTCTTCCAGTGTAGACAGCGCTGGCATGCCTCGGTCGGGGGCGCCGTGCAGTCACGGCTCATGGACGGCGGCGCCTTGCAGGGCCCGGAGAGGCGCCGCCGTTCGGTACCCGAAGCGCGCAACGTGCCCTCGGGCGATGAGGGGATCGGTGCCCTGCTCGATCAGTGCCGCTTCCAGGACGTCGGTGTGTGCGCGTTCCTTGACGAGGCTGCAGGCCTGGAGCTGGGGTGGCTGGGCGATGAGCTGCTGGCGCATCGGGAAACGGAAACGCAGGGCCTGGATGGCCTTGGAGTCGGCGAGTACGAGGCAGGCGGAGTGGGCGGCTCGCAGCGCTTCGGTCAGTGAAACTCCGAGCGCGCCTTGGTGCGGGCTGCTCCCGCCACGGCTCTAGCGAGCAGGAGATGTGCGGCTTCGTCGTCATGGAAGAACACGTCCGCCTTGTCCGGGAAGTAGCGGAAGAACGTGCTCCGCGCCACACCCGCCCCGGAGGCGATCTCCGTGACGGTCACGGCGTCGAACCCGTGCCGAGGGAGCAGACAGGGAAGGCCCTGACAGCTGCGAAAGATGGGAATTCGCAGGTCAGGGCCTGTTTCCCTAGCACTCGATGACGTTCACCGCGAGCCCGCCCCGCGCGGTCTCCTTGTACTTGACCTTCATGTCGGCCCCGGTCTCCTTCATGGTCTTGATGACCTTGTCGAGGGAGACGTGGTGCCGCCCGTCCCCGCGCATCGCCATGCGCGCCGCGGTGACGGCCTTGACCGCGGCCATGCCGTTGCGCTCGATGCAGGGGATCTGGACGAGCCCGCCGACCGGGTCGCAGGTGAGACCGAGGTTGTGCTCCATGCCGATCTCGGCGGCGTTCTCGACCTTCTCCGGGCCGCCGCCGAGGACCTCGGCCAGGCCGCCCGCGGCCATGGAGCAGGCGGAGCCGACCTCGCCCTGGCAGCCGACCTCGGCGCCGGAGATGGAGGCGTTCTCCTTGAAGAGCATGCCGATCGCACCCGCCGCGAGCAGGAAGCGGACGACGTCGTCCTCCTTCTCCGCCTCCGTCGAGCGCTCGGCCACGAAGTTCACGTAGTAGTGCAGCACGGCCGGGATGATGCCGGCGGCGCCGTTGGTGGGGGCGGTGACGACCCGGCCGCCGGCGGCGTTCTCCTCGTTGACGGCCATGGCGTAGAGGGTGACCCACTCCATGGCGTGCGCCGCCGTGTCGCCCTCGGCGCGCAGCTGACGGGCGGTGGCCGAGGCGCGGCGGCGGACCTTGAGGCCGCCGGGGAGGATGCCCTCGCGGTTCAGCCCGGCCTGCACGCAGTCCCGCATCACCCGCCAGATCTCCAGCAGCCCCGCGCGGATCTCCGCCTCGGTGCGCCAGGCCTTCTCGTTCTCCAGCATCAGGCCGGAGATGGACAGCCCGGTCTCCCGGGTGAGCCGCAGCAGCTCGTCACCCGTGCGGAAGGGGTACTTCAGCACGGTGTCGTCCAGCTTGATGCGGTCCTCGCCGACCGCGTCCTCGTCGACGACGAAGCCGCCGCCGACCGAGTAGTAGGTCTTCTCCAGCACGGGCGCGCCGGTCTCGTCGTACGCGAAGAGCGTCATGCCGTTGGCGTGATACGGCAGCGAGCGGCGGCGGTGCAGGATCAGGTCGTTGTCGGGCGAGAACGGGATCTCGTGGGCCCCGAGCAGGCTGATGCGGCGGTCGGTGCGGATCCGTTCGACGCGCTCGTCGGCCGTGTCCACGTCGACCGTGCGGGGGGAGTGCCCCTCCAGGCCCAGCAGCACCGCCTTGGGGGTGCCGTGGCCGTGGCCCGTCGCGCCGAGGGAGCCGTAGAGCTCGGCGCGCACGGAGGCGATGCCGGCCAGCAGACCGTCGTTCTTCAGCCGCTGGGCGAACATCCGGGCGGCGCGCATCGGGCCCACCGTATGGGAGCTGGACGGGCCTATGCCGATCGAGAAGAGGTCGAAGACGGAGATGGCCACGGTGCGATGACTCCTCGGGTTCGCGGACCCTGTTGTGCGCGGGCGGGCGGCGGGGTCGCCGCCGGAGTGGTACGTGGGGTGGCGTGGGTGCGCCGCACGCGGTTCTCAGTGTGCGGGACCCTCCTTGTGGGACGGGCCCCGCACACCGGTGACGCTCGCTACTTCAGGCCGGGGTAGAGCGGGTGCTTGTCGGCCAGGGCGGTGACGCGGGCGCCGAGCGCCTTGGCGGTCTCCGCGTCGAAGTGCGGCTTCAGGGCCGCGGCGATGATGTCGGCGACCTCGCGGAAGTCCTCCGCGCCGAAGCCGCGGGTGGCCAGGGCCGGGGTGCCGATGCGCAGTCCGGAGGTGACCATCGGCGGGCGCGGGTCGTTCGGGACGGCGTTGCGGTTGACCGTGATGCCGATCTCGTGCAGCCGGTCCTCGGCCTGCTGCCCGTCGAGCTCGCTGTCGCGCAGGTCGACCAGGACCAGGTGGACGTCGGTGCCGCCGGACAGCACCGAGACGCCCGCCGCGGTGACGTCGGGCTGGGTCAGCCGCTCGGCGAGGATCTTCGCGCCCTCCAGGGTGCGGACCTGGCGGTCCTTGAACTCCTCGCTCGCCGCGACCTTGAAGGCGACCGCCTTCGCGGCGATGACGTGCTCCAGCGGGCCGCCCTGCTGGCCAGGGAAGACCGCCGAGTTGATCTTCTTCGCGAGCTCCGCCTTGCTCAGGATCACGCCGCCGCGCGGACCGCCCAGGGTCTTGTGCGTGGTCGTGGTGACGACGTCCGCGTACGGCACAGGGGAGGGGTGCAGCCCCGCCGCCACCAGACCGGCGAAGTGCGCCATGTCGACCATCAGGTACGCGCCGACCTCGTCGGCGATCCGGCGGAAGGCCGCGAAGTCCAGCTGCCGGGGGTAGGCCGACCAGCCGGCGATGATCAGCTTCGGGCGGGACTCCCGGGCCAGGCGCTCGACCTCGGCCATGTCGACCTGCCCGGTCTCCGCGTCCACGTGGTACGCGGCCACGTTGTAGAGCTTGCCGGAGAAGTTGATCTTCATGCCGTGGGTCAGGTGCCCGCCGTGGGCGAGGTTCAGACCCAGGATCGTGTCGCCGGGGCTGAGCAGCGCGAACATCGCGGCGGCGTTGGCCTGCGCGCCCGAGTGCGGCTGGACGTTGGCGTGCTCGGCGCCGAAGAGCGCCTTGACGCGGTCGATCGCGAGCTGCTCGACGACGTCGACGTGCTCGCAACCGCCGTAGTAGCGGCGGCCGGGGTACCCCTCGGCGTACTTGTTGGTCAGCACCGAGCCCTGGGCCTGGAGCACCGCGACCGGAGCGAAGTTCTCCGAGGCGATCATCTCGAGGGTGGACTGCTGGCGGTTCAGTTCGGCGTCGACGGCGGCGGCGACGTCGGGGTCGAGCTCATGGAGTGAGCTGTTGAGAAGCGACATCAGGATGTCATCCGTCCGGAAGTCGGAGTGGGCAGGGCGGAGCGGTCGGCAGCCGTGGGCGTCAGTCGCCGATGAAGGCGGTGTACTCGTCCGCGGAGAGCAGGTCGCCCGGCTCCTCGGAGACCTTCACCTTGAACAGCCAGCCGCCCTCGAAGGCCGCCGTGTTCACCAGCGAGGGGTCGCCCACGACGTCCTCGTTGACCTCGGCGACCTCACCGGAGACCGGGGCGTACAGATCGCTGACCGACTTGGTCGACTCCAGCTCACCACAGGTCTCGCCCGCGGCGACCGTGTCGCCGACCGCCGGGAGCTGGACGTAGACCACGTCGCCGAGGGCGTTCGCCGCGTGCTCGGTGATGCCCACCGAGGCCACGCCGTCCGCGTCGGGGGCCGAGACCCACTCGTGCTCCTTGCTGTACCGCAGCTGCTGGGGGTTGCTCATGGCTCAATTCTCCTGGATGACGGTATGTGCTGGTGAATGGCTGTCTTGACAGGTAAGACGCGGGCGCCGGAAGCGGGCGGGGCGTCAGCGCTGCCGCTTGTAGAACGGCAGGGCCACCACCTCGTACGGCTCATGGGTACCGCGGATGTCCACGCCCACACCGGGGCTGCCCGGCGCGGCGTGCGCGGCGTCCACGTACGCCATGGCGATCGGCTTGCCCAGGGTCGGGGACGGGGCTCCGGAGGTCACCTCGCCGACGACCTCGCCGCCCGCCACCACGGCGTAGCCCGCCCGGGGGACCCGGCGGCCCTCGGCGACCAGGCCGACCAGCTTGCGCGGCGGTTGCGCCTCGGCCTTGGCGGCGGCCGCGACCAGCGCCTCGCGGCCCACGAAGTCACCCGGCTTGTCGAACTTCACGACCCGGCCGAGCCCGGCGTCGAAGGGGGTGAGCGCGGTGGTCAGTTCGTGACCGTACAGCGGCATGCCCGCCTCCAGGCGCAGCGTGTCGCGGCAGGACAGGCCGCACGGCACGAGGCCCGCGTCCGCTCCGGCCTCGGTCAGCGCCTGCCACAGCTTCTCGGCGTCGGCCGGTGCGACGAACAGCTCGAACCCGTCCTCGCCCGTGTAGCCCGTGCGGGCGATCAGCGCGGGGACGCCGGCGACGGTGCCGGGCAGCCCCGCGTAGTACTTCAGCCCGTCCAGGTCGGCGTCGGTGACCGACTTCACGATGGCGGGGGAGAGGGGGCCCTGGACGGCGATCAGCGCGTAGGCGTCCCGGTCGTCGCGGACCGCGGCGTCGAAGCCGGCGGCACGCTCGGTCACCGCGTCGAGCACGACCTGGGCGTTGGAGGCGTTGGCGACGACCATGTACTCCTCGTCGCCGAGGCGGTAGACGATCAGGTCGTCGAGGATACCGCCGTCGGGCGCGCAGATCATCGTGTAGCGGGCGCGACCCACGGCCAGCGCCGAGATGTGGCCGACCAGCGCGTAGTCCAGCGCTTCGCCGGCGGCGGGACCGGTGACGGTGATCTCGCCCATGTGGGACAGGTCGAAGAGGCCGGCCCGGGTCCGCACGGCGGTGTGCTCGTCGCGCTCGCTGGCGTACCGCAGGGGCATGTCCCAGCCCGCGAAGTCGGTCATGGTGGCGCCGAGGGCGCGGTGCAGCGCGTCCAGTGCGGTACGGCGGGGTTCACTCATCGGGCGGACTCCCAAGGCGAGAGGGGACAGGTAGGGCGATGACGGGTCAGGTCCTCCCCATCTGTCATCGGAACCTGAGAGGTTCACCTGGACCCTCCGACGGGAGGAGTCCTGGTTTGCACCTTGGGTGGGGCGGCGCTCCGTGGCCGGGAGGTTCGCCCGCTTTTCAGATCTGCCTCGGACGCGCGGTATCTGTGCCTGAGAGATTCAAGGGAGGACTTGCTCCTTCGGCGTCCGCACCACCGCGGTGGTGCGGAAACTCTCCCGCGCGACCTCGAACGGCCGCTATGAGGTTGAGGGCGCCATCATTGCACGGCGCCGGTCGTTGTCGCGATCGCGTGCCGGATGTCCGGGTCCGGTCCTGATCGCGCAGTAACGCCGCCGCTTCTCTGGGTAAGCAAAGACACAGGATTTACTGTTTCTTGAACATCTGACCCGGAGGCGAGCTGTGCGGTGGCAGAGTGCGTATGCGACGGCCGGGGGTCCGGCCGCGTCCCGGCCGGTCCCGGCGCGGGCCGGGGAGGCGCGCCGCGGCGGCCGCGCCGTGCGGCCGCGCCGGCTGCTCGATCTGCGGCGGGGGCGCCGGCCCGTGCGCACCCTGCGCTATCCGCCGGGGGACGTCCTGGTGGTCTCCGGCCTCCCGGGCGGCGGCAAGACCACCCTCATGCGGCGCGCGGCGGGCGGCGCCCGTCTGATCGACTCTCAGGACGTCAGGGAGCGCTGGCAGGCCCGGGTCCCGAGGCTGCTGCCCTACGCCCTCTACCGCCCCCTGGTGCGGATCGCGCACTACGCGGGGCTCCGGCGGGCGCTGCGCTCGGGCGACAGCGTCGTCCTGCACGACTGCGGCACCCAGCGCTGGGTGCGCGCCTGGGTCGCCCGTGAGGCACGGCGCCGGGGGCGGGGGATGCACCTGGTGCTGCTGGACGTCCCGGTGGGCGCCGCGCTGGACGGCCAGCGCCGGCGCGGCCGGGGGGTGTCGGCGTACGCCATGGCCCGGCACCGCAACGCCTCCCGCCGCCTGCTGGCCGAGGCGGCGGCGGGCCGGCTGCCCCGGGCGTGCGCCTCGGTGGTGCTGCTGGACCGCGCAGCGGCCCGGGAGCTCGAGGCCATCGACTTCGACGGCTGAGCGGCCGGGCCGCGTCGCGTGCGGGGCTCGCCCCGCAGGGGTCCTGCTACTGCAACTGCGGCTCAGCGAGCGCCTGCGGCGCCTCGAACACCGTCTGGGGTGTTGCGGGGGACAGCTCGGGCGCACCGGGAACCGCGGGGGACAGCGGCGACAGCGCCGCGTCGTTGCCGAACGGCAGCGGCAGCGGCACGAGGATGTCGGTCAGCAGCTGCGGCACCAGCAGCAGAATCGCCTGGAGGTCCCCGACCACGACGGCGATCTGCGCCGCCACGGCCGTGATATCCCCCGAGATCACGGCGGTGACCAGGGCGGCCACGTCGGTGATCAGCTTGTCCAGCTGCGCCTTGATCTCGTCGATGGTGCCGGCCGCCGCCTTGGCGCCGTCCTTGGCACCTTCCTTGGCGCCCTCTTCCGCGGCGCCGTCCTTGGCGCGGCCGGCCGCCAGTCCGGACTGGTCGGGCGACTGGCCCACGCTCTGCGCGGCGGCCGTGTCGATGAGGCCGGCGAACTGGCGGCTCGCCTCCGCCAGACGGGAGCTCAGCTCCTGCAAACTACCCCCGTCCGGGGACTGAGCCTGGGCGTCCTGGGTGATCCGGGCGCCATAGGACAGCGTGTCACCCAGCTTCGCGATCAGCTCGGCTCGGGTGGCGGCCGCCGCGTCGGCGGAATCCGCCGCCTTGGAGATGTCGGCAGCCGCGATGCGAACCGGGGCGTGGGCGTCGGCGGTGCCGGCGAAGCCCATCGTCAGCGAGGCGCACACTGCTGCCGCTATGAGGGTGGAGTTGATCCTGGTGATGCGCATGTCGAGATATCTCCCGGTTGAGGGTTTTCTCCTTGCTCGTCCTACCTTCGGAGGCGATGTGACGCTTCGCAACCGGACCATCGCATGGTGTGACAAGCGTGTGATGCGGAGGTCTGGGGGCCTGCCGCCGGATAGGGTTTCCACCGAGCGCACACCACAGGAACTTGCGAGGCGAGACGCAGTGAACATCCCGGGGCAGCGGATACCGGACGGCTTCGCCCCGCCGGTCCACGGTGCCGGCGGCTGGCCCGCCAACGAGCTCGAGGAAGTGCTCTCCGCGGCACTCGGCGATCCGGGTGCCACGGCCCGGGTGCTGGAGGTGCTCGGGCGTTCCCAGGTGTGGATCCCGCTGCCGAACGGCGGCGGCCCCGACAGCGCGGACCTCGACCTGCCGACCCTCGAACTCGACGGTGGCGTCTATGTGCCTGTCTTCAGCTCGGAAGCGCAGTTCATGGCCGCCGGCTCCGGTATGAGCTTCGCCGTCGCACCCGCCCGGGAGTTCGCCCGCGGGCTGCCCCCGCAGCTCGGGATCGCCGTGAACCCGGGGGGCGCGGTGGGCATTCCGCTGCCGCCCGCCGCGGTGATGGAGCTGTGCCGCACCGACCGCGAGCCCGGCACCCCGACCGGCGCCCGGGTCCGGCTGTGGGAGCCCTCGCCGGACGAGGAGCCGGTCGACTTCCTGGCCGCCGCCGCGGGCGAGTTCGCAGTGACCCCCGTCGTGCTCTCCGCCCGCCGCGCGCTGGCCAGCGTCGAGGGCGACCCCGCCACGCTCTTCGTGGGGGTCGAACTCGACCGCTGGCAGGAGGAGGACCGGGCCGCCGCCATGGGCGCCCTCGGACGCGCGCTCGGCGCCGTACCGCTGCCCTGGCAGGTCAACCTGGTGCTGCTGGACGTCGCGCAGGACCCCGTCGGCGACTGGATGCTGGAGCGCGTGCGACCCTTCTATGTCGGCTCGGGCGCTTAACCTGGGTCCGGCACGACACCAGAGGCATGCGGCGAAGCCGACCGAGAAGCAGACGACGCGGCAAGGCAGACACGGAAGGGCGGGGCACGTGAGCGCCGGCGTGGGAGGGGGCGGACTGGAGCACGCGCTCCGGCAGGTGACGCCCGGTAGGTTCGACGCCTACGAGGAACTGCTGCGCACCCTCGCCGACAGCCAGGTGTGGATGCTGCTCTGGCAGGGCACGCCCGGCGGGGCGGACGCGCAGTACGGCAACATGGAGGTCGGCGGCCACGGCTACGCGCCCTGCGTGACCTCGCCGCAGGAGCTCGGCGCCTGCGGCTGGGACCGGGCCCACGAGGTGGTGTCCGGTCGGGAGATCGCCGCCTCGCTCTTCCCCGACCGCTGGGGGCTGTGGCTCAACCCGCACGCCCCGGGCGGCGGCGTCGGCATCCCCTGGCCCGACCTGCGGCGCGTCTGCCTCGGCCTCGACCGCTCCCCGGCCGGACCGCTGAGGATCGGCGAGCCCGCGCTCCAGATCCCCCACTACTACGCCCTGTTGTCCCAGCAGGCCCATCGCACCCCGGCCGTCAGGTCGTTGCGGCGCGCCTGGGTGCAGCCCGTGCTGGGCGAGCCGTATCTGGCGATCGGCGTCGACCTCTACGACGCCGGGCCGCAGGCGGCGGACTCCGTGCGGCTGATGATGCAGTCCGCCCTCGGGGCGGTGCCGCCGGGACTGCCCGTCGCCACGGTCGCGCTCACCGACGAGTACGACCCGGTCGGCCTGTGGATGCGGGCCTCGGCGCAGCCCTTCTACTCCCGCGACGCCCACGGCGCGCCGGGCGTCCCCGGTGCGCCGGGTGCTCCGAGTGCGCCCGGGGCCGCGTACGGCTGGCCCCCGCGGTCCTACTGAGGCATCCGTCGGCACGCCCGCGGCAGCGGTGCCGTCGGCCACCCTGCGGCGGCACGGTGTCGCGGTCGTGTGCGGTGGTGGACCTCGCGGCTGCCGCCGGGCCGTCGGCGGTCGCGGTCCGTTGACCGCGGCGGGCCTTTCCGCCGCCGCCCGTGCGGTGCCGCGGGTGGAGCGAGGCGCCCCTGTGGGCGCCGCCTGTCCGCCGGCGGCTTGCGGGCGGCGCGCTCCGCCCGCTCGGCGTGCACGCGAGCGTCGACGGCGACGGGCGGGCGGGAGACGGCCCGCCACGCCCGACCGCCCCCGAACGCCTGCACGGCGCATTGAGGGCGGCGCCTCAGAGGATCGCGTCGAGAAGCCCCAGCGGCGGGCTGCCCAGCTCCAGCAGGGCACCGTGGAACCGCTGCAGTGAGAACTCCGGCCCCCAGGCGCGCCGGGCCCGCTCCCGCAACCGCATGATCTCCAGCTTGCCCCAGGTGTAACGCCCGTACGCCGCGTCGAAGGTGCCGCGCCGCGCCTCGGAGGCCGCGCCGGCCCGTGCGAGGTGGGCGTCGCGCATGAAGCGCTGCGTGGCCTCCTCCAGCGTCATGGCCCCCGTGTGCAGCCCGATGGCGCACGCGAGCCGGGTGACGCGTACGAGCGCCTCCAGGGCCACGCCGATCGCGAAGCGGGGGTCGCGGGCACGGAAGCCCTCCTCGAGGCAGACCTCCTCGACGTAATGCGCCCAGCCCTCGCAGAAGGACAACGAGTGCAGGACACGCTGCACCTGCGTCGGTGCGTGCCGCAATGCCCGTCCGTGGGCGAAATGACCGGGCGCCACCTCGTGGACGGTGATCGCCGGCAGGCTCGTGCGGCTGAAGACCGAGAGCCACTCCTCGCGTTCCTCCTCCGGCCAGTCCGGCTCCGGAGGGGTGACGTGGTACCAGGAGGCGGAGTCGGCCTCCTCCGGCGCGGCCCAGCTCATCATTGCCATGGACCAGCGGCGCGAGGGCGGCGCCGGCCCGACGAGACAGTCGCCGTCCAGCCAGGGCACGAGACCCCGCCGGCGGGTGAAGTCGATGACCTCGTCGGTGAGCCGGGCGGCCTCGGGGATGACCTCGTCCGCCTCCGGATGGTCGGCCAGCAGTCGCGGGATGAGCTCCGCCACGCCGGCCTTCGGGTCCAGCCGTGCGCAGGAGTCCGTGAGGAGTGCGGTGAGCCGGTCCCGCTCGCGCTCGGCCTCGTCGGCCAGGGCCGACAGGTCGACCCGCAAACCTTCCTGACTGCCCATCAGCAAGGACAGCGCCTGCCCGCCCAGTCGCGGGTCGGGATCGCCCGTCTCGGCGGCGCGTGCGATGTGGTCGACCAGCCGGGAGTGCGCGGCGAGTGCGGGGCCGGCCTCCGGCTCGGCGTCCGGGTCGAGGTCGGCGGCCAGGCCGCGAACCGCCCCGAGGAGTGCCCCGGCGACCGGCGCGCTCACCCGGTCGAGCGACGCGATGGCCGCGTCCACGGCGTCCGGCCACTGCTGCAGGTGGCGTCTGCGGGCCTCGGCCAGCTCCTGCCTGGGCGCGTACTCGCGGTCGTAGGCAGTGAGTTCCAGATTGGACACATGCGGATAAGGGTCGCGACGGTGCAGTTCCAGTTCGCCGTACTGGACCTTGAGGGTGTCCTCGAAGACCGAGAGGTGCCGCTCGTCATGGGGGTCGGCGAGGGCCGGTTCGCGCAGCCGGGCGTGGGCGAGCGAGGACAGTCCCCGGCGGACGCCGTCGGGCGACAGATCCTGCACCTGGCCGTCGTACTCGTGGAGTCCCGCCATCTCCCTGACCACGGGGACCATCAGGTCGCACACCGAGCGAAGCCGATCATTCATGGCATCGACGGTAGCGACTCCCCATGTGCCGCGGCGATGTGTCAACGCGCGTAACACTGCGGTAATAGCGGACGAACAGTCATCACATCACGGTTGCGCATCCTTTCCCCGCGGGGTCTGGCGCGTGATCGGCGCCCCCATGAAGACTCGCGCACCAAGGCGGCCAGCGCGTCGTCCAACCGTTCGTCAAAACCACGAAACCACAGCCCAGCGCCACCGCACCACCACAAGAGCTGCGCCCGACATGGTGGTCCGCTCCGTCGACCCGGGCGGACGGCCAGGCGAAGTCGGCCACCGCCGGCAGGGGGATGCACGAGGAGACATGACAGCACCGCTGCACGACACCGCCGAGACGACCGTCGCCGACCTCGCCGCCGACACACCCGCGAAGGCGATCGAGGGCCGTTCACCCGGGCGTATCGCATGGATGCGCCTCAAGCGCGACAAGGTGGCGCTGGCAGGCGGCGTGATCGTCGTCTTCCTCATCCTGGTCGCGGTCTTCGCCCCCCTCATCGTCAGCGCCCTCGGACACCCGCCGAACGACTTCCACGAGGACAAGATCGACCCCCTCTTCGGCACCCCCACCGGCAAGTGGGGCGGCGTCAGCGGGGATTACCTCTTCGGCGTGGAGCCGGTCAACGGCCGCGACGTCTTCAGCCGCATCGTCTACGGCACGCGCATCTCCCTGCTGGTGGCCTTCCTGTCGGCGGTCGTCGCCGTGGTCCTCGGTACCTTCTTCGGCATCATGGCCGGCTACTTCGGCGGTTGGGTCGACGCTGCCATCGGCCGCGTGATGGACGTCCTCCTGGCCTTCCCCCAGCTGCTCTTCATCATGTCCTTGGTCTCGGTCATGCCGAACTCGCTGCTGGGCTTCAGCGGTACCGGCGTGCGCATGGGCGTCCTGGTGGTGGTGATCGGCTTCTTCGGCTGGCCGTACGTCGGCCGCATCGTCCGCGGCCAGACCCTGAGCCTGAGGGAACGCGAATATGTCGACGCGGCACGCAGCCTCGGCGCCGGCCGTAGTTACATCCTCTTCCGGGAACTGCTGCCCAACCTCGTCGCCCCGATCACCGTCTACGCGACGCTGATGATCCCGACGAACATCCTCACCGAGGCCGCCCTGAGCTTCCTCGGGGTCGGTGTGAAGCCGCCCACCTCCTCGTGGGGGCAGATGCTCTTCAAGGCGCTGTCCTTCTATGAGACGGACCCGATCTTCATGCTGATCCCGGGCCTCGCGATCTTCATCACCGTGCTCGCCTTCAACCTCTTCGGTGACGGCGTACGGGATGCGCTGGACCCGAAGGGCTCCCGCTAGCCCACGCATACCGCCCCTGCCATTCCCGTCAGGTGGCTTCTCACCGAGAAGGACCGCAGGTCCGCCGAAGGCCGCGGACCGCGAATCACGGAGGTTACGGAAAAGTGACATCCCCACGCTCATCGAGGCGCAGGCTGGCCGCAGGGACGGCCGTCGTGGTCGCCACGCTGCTGTCCACCGCCGCTTGCGGCGGAGGCGGCGGTGGCAAGTCCGAAGGCAACGCCAAGGCCCCCGGATTCAACGCCGCCATCAACAAGGTGGCGAACGCGTCCGACAAGAAGGGCGGCACGCTCAAGTTCATCGGGACGCAGGACGCCGACTCTTGGGACCCGCAGCGCGGTTACTACGGCTTCATGTGGGACTTCGCCCGGTACTACACCCGCCAGCTGGTCTCCTTCAGCCCGGAGCCGGGTCTGGCCAGCACCACGCTGAAGCCGGACCTCGCGACCTCCAACGCGAAGATCAGCGACGACGGCAAGACCTACACGTACACACTGAAGGACGGCCTGAAGTGGGAGGACGGCTCGCCGCTGACCTCCAAGGACGTCAAGTACGGCATCGAGCGCATCTGGGCTCAGGACGTCATCTCCGGCGGTCCGATCTACCTGCAGCAGGTGCTCGACCCCAAGGGTGAGTACAAGGGCCCCTACAAGGACACGTCGCCCGACAAGCTCGGCCTGAAGGCCATCGAGACGCCGGACGACAAGACCATCATCTTCAAGCTGCCGAAGCCCAACAGCGACTTCGAGCAGATGCTGGCCATGCCCTCCGGCTCGCCGGTCAAGGCCGACAAGGACACCGGCGCGAAGTACGGCCTCAAGCCGTTCTCCAGCGGTCCGTACAAGTTCCAGTCGTACACGCCGAACAAGTCGATGGTCCTGGTCCGCAACACCAACTGGAGCGCGTCCACCGACGACCTCCGCAAGGCGCTGCCGGACAAGATCACGGTCACCCTGACCACCAACGCCGACGACATGGACAAGCGCCTGATCAACGGCGACTACGACCTGGACCTCAACGCCACCGGTGTCGGCCAGGCCGCGCGCGCCGAGGTGCTCGGCAAGAACAAGGCCAACGCCGACAACCCGGACACCGGCTTCATCCGCTACGCGGTCTTCCCGACCACGGTCAAGCCGATGGACAACATCCACTGCCGCAAGGCGGTCATCCTCGCCGCCGACCACAAGTCGCTGCAGACCGCCCGCGGCGGCCCGCAGGCCGGTGGCGCGATCGCCCCGAACATGCTCCCGCTGGGCATCAAGGGCGCCGACGGCAAGTACGACCCGTACAACGTCCTGAAGGACACCACGGGCAACGTCGAAGAGGCCAAGAAGGAACTCAAGGCCTGCGGCCAGCCCAACGGCTTCAAGACCACGATCGCGGTCCGCAACAACAAGCCGATCGAGATCGCCACGGCCGAGTCGCTGCAGGAGTCGCTGAAGAAGGTCGGCATCACCACCGAGCTCGACGAGTTCGACGGTGCGCAGACCTCCGGCATCATCGGTGCCCCGAAGACGGTCAAGTCCAAGGGCTACGGCATCATCATCATGGGCTGGGGCGCCGACTTCCCGTCGGGCCAGGGCTTCCTGCAGCCGCTGGTCGACAGCCGGTTCATCCTCGAGAGCGGCAACAACAACTTCGCCGAGATCAAGGACAAGTCGATCGACGGCCTGTTCGACCAGGCGCTGCAGCAGACCGACGCGAACGCCGCGGCCGAGGTCTACAAGCAGATCAACCAGAAGGTCTCCGAGGGCGCGTACTACCTGCCCTTCACCTTCGAGAAGAACATCATCTGGCGCAGCTCGCGCCTGACCAACGTCTACACGGCCGACGCGTACAACGGCCGCTACGACTACGCCTCGCTGGGCGTGCAGTAACAACCCTCGAATCGATCGAGTGCCACACCCGC
>NZ_CBDRBL010000044.1:0-52767 GCF_965342175.1 Actinacidiphila sp. bgisy167 | reverse complement strand
CTAGGATGCGCGCGGCCGTTGAGCAGGACACGGGTGGGACCGATCGGTCGGATGGCTCGACGGCGCCTATGGTTCACGAATCCTTGGGGGGTTCCCACGTGAGACCTTCGACGCGCCGCAGCTTCGCGGCACTCACCTCGGCCGCCTCGGTCGCGGTCGGCGCACTCGTCGCCGCCACGCCGTCGGCACAGGCCATGCCCGTCAGCGCCAAGGGGGGTCAGATCGCGCTGTACGACGGCAGGAGCGGGGTCGTGACGGTCAACCCCGACGGCACCGGGCGGCGTTCGGTGCCCGGCATCACGAACAACGGGGTCACGCCCAACTGGGCACCCGACGGCAGCCGGGTGGTGGCCGGATCGGCCGGCAGTGTCATCAGCGGCCGTGTCACCGGCCCCACCTCCCCGATCGTCATGGGGCCCGGGAACAACCTCGCCTCGGTCTTCTCGGCAGACGGCGGCTCCATCATCACCAGCACGTACACGACCGACGGACTCTACGTCGGTCCGTCGGACGGCTCCTACTCTCCTGAGCCCCTGTTCAGCGGTGACCTGAAGGGTGCCGGGGACTGCGACGGCAGCCCGACAGTCAGTCCCTACGGCCCGATCGCGTTCATCCGGACCTCGTCGTGCGGCAACTCGGCCGGCCCGGACGTCTGGACGTACGACCCGGTCGCCCACAAGGTCGCGAAAACGATCAAGTCCGCCTCCTACCCGGCGTTCTCCGCCGACGGCAGCCGGCTGGCCTTCTCCCGCGTTGTCAACGGGTTCCGGCAGCTGTTCGTCGCCGCGGCCGACGGCACCGGCGCCCAGCAGGTCACCACCGACGAGGCCGACCACCGAGGCGCGTCGTGGGACCCGGAAGGCGGGCGGATCGCGTACGACTCGGTGGACCCGTCCACCGGTGTCACGACGGCGCGGATCCTGACCCTCTCCGACGGGAGCATCGCCACCATCCCCGGGGGCGGCATCCACCCCGCGTGGCAGCCGCTGCGCACCAACAGCATCGACCGGGTCTACGCGGACGGCGCGGTCGGCGACGATGGCGCCGCTTCCCGCTGGACGTTCGACGCCATCGGGAAGCCCCACGTGAACGGCCTGCTCGCGCAGCGGTCCGCGGTGCTGGTCAACAAGAACGTCTCCACCTACGCCGCCCCCGCGGTCTCGCTCGCCGCCAACAAACAGGGCGCGGTCCTGATGACGTCACCCGGTTCGCTCGACGCGGCGGCGGCCACCGAGCTGAAGCGCTCCCTGTACAAGGGCGGCACCGTCTACCTGGAGGGCGGCACCAACCTGATCTCCGACAAGGTGGCCCAGCAGGTGACCAAGCTCGGCTTCAAGGTGCTCAGGCTCGGCGGGAACGACCTCGCCTCGGTCACCGCACGGGTCGCCGGCCAGATCACCACGAAGCCGACGTGGGTGTTCGTCGCCGACGGCAACCAGTACCGGGACCCGATCGCCGCCTCGACGGCCGCGGGTTCGCTGGGCTACCACGGCCTCGGTGTGGTGCTGGTGACCAAGGGGACCACGGTCCCCGCCGCCACCCTGAAGTACCTCGACGCCCTGGACCCGAACAGGACCAATCTGGTCTCGGTCGGGACCAACGCGAGGAAGGCGCTGGAGAACGCGCCGCTGAAGAAGATCTGGAGCTTCTGGGACGTCAGCGGTTCCACCAACGAGGCCACCGCGGTCAACCTGGCGGAGTTCTGGTGGGCGGCGCCGTACTCGGCCTCGGTCGAGAGCCGGTGGAACTGGCAGACGGCCGTCGTCGGCGGTGCCGCCACGGCCACGTACGGGCCCATGCTGTGGAGCGAGGTGAGTTCGCTCTCGGCACCGACCGCGGCCTACCTCACCAAGGAGTCCGCGAGCATCCAGAACGTGCAGACCTTCGGCGGCTACAAGAACTACTCGGTGGCCAACCGGACGGCCATCGGCAACGCCATCGCGGCAAGCAACTCCTGGATCACCACCGTGTGGGCGGCGGCAGGCACCCCACCGGTGGCCGCGTCACCGAAGAATCTGCGGAAGGCTGCCGGGACGGTCGCTCCGGTCACCCGGCCGGCGCTGTCCGAGGCTGGTCCCGGGCGGCACCTCCCGCCGCCCAACGCCCGCACCGGGCGCTAGTCCGGCACAGGCCGCCGGCCTGCGAAACGCCCGGCCGGGGTTTCCCGGCCGGGCGTTTCGCGTCCGTGGTGGCGTGTGGGGCGGGGATGCCCTGCAGGACGGCCGGGGACGTGCGCGGGGGTGCGCGTTCAGCCGCACACCGTGCCCGTAGCGGGCAGTTCGCCATGGGCGAGGTAGCCGTCGACGGCTTCGTCGATGCAGAGGCTGCCGCGGTGGTAGGCGGTGTGGCCGTCGCCGTCGTAAGTCAGGAGGCGGCCGGAGTCGAGTTGGCGGGCGAGGGACCGGGCCCAGGCGTGCGGGGTCGCGGGGTCGCGGGTGGTGCCGACCACGAGGATCGGGGCCGCGCCGGGGGCGGCGATGGGGCGGGGCTTCTGCGTCGGCGGGACGGGCCAGTGGGTGCAGAGCACCAGGAACGGCGCCAGGGCGTTGCCGAACTGGGGTGAGGCGCGCAGGAAGGCGGGCAGGGCTGCCTGCGCCTCGGCCGCGGAGAAGCGGGCGCCGAGGGTGGCGCTGAGGCAGTTGACGGCGAGGAGGGCGTCCACGGCGTTGCCGGAGTCGTCGTTCGTGCCGGCGAACTGCTGCAACTCCGTGGTGTCGCCGGCCAGGGCCTGGCGCAGCATGGTGCGCAGTTCCGCCCAGGAGGCCTCGCGCAGGGCCGTGATGACCGCGGTGAGGAGGTCGTCGCCGGTGACGGCGATGTCCTTGCCCTGGCGCAGCGGACCGGCGTCCAGCCTGTCCACCAGGCCGTCGAGGACGCGTCCGGCCTCCGCGACGGAGTGGCCGACCGGGCAGTCGGAGCGGGCCGCGCAGTCGGCGGCGAAGGACTCCCAGGCGACCTGGTAGCCGGCGGTGCTGTCCAGGTTCTCCCGGTAGCCGTCGAGGGCGGGATCGATGGCGCCGTCGAGCGCCATGCGGCCGACCCGTTCGGGGAAGAGCTCGGCGTAGGTCGCGCCCAGGTAGGTGCCGTAGGAGTAGCCGAGGTAATGCAGACGCTCGTCGCCGAGGAGGGCGCGCACGACGTCCATGTCGCGGGCCGCGTCGGGCGTGCCGAGGTGGGGCAGCAGTCCACCGGCCCGCTTCTCGCAGGCGGCGGAGATCTCCTCGAAGGCCTCGGAGGAGTCGGCGATCGCCTCCGCGTCACCGGAGACCCGCAGACCGGGGCCCATGGGGACGGCCGGGGTGTCGGTGCCGCAGTCGAGGGGGGTGCTGTACCCGACGCCGCGCGGGTCGACGGCGACCAGGTCGTACGCGGAGCGCATGGCCGGCGAGAACGTGCCGGCGGCGGCGACCAGGTAGTCGACGGCGGAGTCGCCGGGGCCGCCCGGGTTGATCTGGAGGGAGCCGACGCGAGAGGCGGCGTCGCCGGTGGCCCGCAGACGGGCGGCGGTGAGGGTGATGTCGCCCGCCTCCGGGCGGTCGTAGTCCCGGGGCACCGTGACGGTGGCGCACCGGAACCCCGGCACGTCCTGGCAGGACTGCCAGTGCAGGCGCTGCTGGTAGTAGCGCCGCAGCTCGGGCGGCACGCCCGCGGCGGGGCGCGCGGGCCGGACGGCCTCGGGCGCGGGACGCGGAGGGACGGCGGTGGCACAGGCCGCGGTCAGCAGCAGCCCGCAGGCGCTCAGCACCGCGAGCCGGCCGCGCGGCCTGCGCCGGGGTATCCCGTCGGTGTCGTCGGTGTCGTCGGTGTCCAGGACAGCGATCATCGCCACGCCTTCCTCGTGCGCCCGTACGACGGCCCCCGGACGCGTGCGCCCGGGCCGGCCGGGGCGGTCATGGTCCGGTCGTGTCGCGGAGCGCTCCGACGCGCCCCCCGCGGCTCCGCAGCGTCACCACCCCATCACACCTCGCGCATGGCGGCGGCCCGGGTGGGCCGGACGTGTGAACTCGGGGGCGCCGGCCGGGAGCCGTTCAGCGGGGTGCGTAGGCGATGCGCTCGAAGGGCCAGGCGCGGGCGAGCCAGTCGCCGACGACGCGGTGGAGTTCGGCGTCCAGGGCGGCGTGGCGGGCGCTGACCCAGGAGCGGACGTCGATCGTGCCGGATTCGGCGCGGGAGCCGTAGACGTACACGCAGCCGATGACCTCGCCGTCGGGCACGGACAGGACGGTGTAGGTGAAGCCGGTGCGCCGCTCGAAGTCCTCCGCGTGGCGGCGCAGGTCCTCGAGGTTGGCCTCGGGGGTCATGCCCCCCGGCGGCGGCCAGGAGCTGCCCTCGAAACCGGGGGTGGCACGGATGTGGTCGATGCTGGTGGTCCAGGCGACGTGGTCGGCGGCGTTGTGCTGCGGGCCGAGGGGTTCCAGGCGGAAGCGGTCGGTGGCGGGCGGGTCCGGGACGGCGAAGTCGGCCGGGACGAGGGGATGTTCGGCGGCGGTCATGGCGCGAGGGTAGCGGCTGCGGGCGCCACCGGGGCCGTCGCGCCTGCGGCATCACCACGTCATGGCGGTGCGTCGTCGCGGCTGTCCCGGCGTGGCGGTATCGGAGTGCGGGCAGGGCCGGTTCCGGTGAACGGCGCCGGTCGGAGCGGGCGTCCTGCCCGACCCGTCCCGGGCGGGACGCGCGCCATGTCCCGGACGGCGGCCCGAGTCGGACGCGTTCCGGACGACGCCGGAGCCCCGCACGAGGAAGGTTCCGGGGCGCCCCGCGGTCACCGGTCGGCCCGCGGCAGGGGCGGCGCGGACCGCCGATCCGAACGGCGGCGCAGCGGGTGACGACGGCCACGGTCCACCGCGGCGCGCGATCGGGTTTGATGGTGGCATGAGTGACGTCACGGCTGGGATGCCTGATTGGGAGAAGCGCTTCCGGGCGCCACGCGTCGGACTGCCGGAGTGGGCGGAGGACGCCCCCCACCGCAGCCTGTTCGTGTCGAATGCGACGGGTACGTACGAGCTCTACGCGTGGGATCGGACGACCGGGTCGCAGCGGCAGGTCACCGACCGGCCGAACGGCACGTCGGACGGGACGCTGACGCCGGACGGCGCGTGGGTGTGGTGGTTCGCGGACACCGACGGGGACGAGTTCGGGGTCTGGATGCGGCAGCCCTTCGAGGGCGGCCCGGACGAGCCGGCGGCGCCCGGCCTCGCGCCCTCGTACCCCGCGGGGCTGGCGCTGGGCCGGGGCGGGCTGGCGGTGGTCGGCCGCTCCACCGACGAGGAGGGCACGACGATCCACGTCGTGCGTCCCGGGGCGGAGCCGGTGGAGATCTACCGGCACGAGGAGTCGGGCGGCGTCGGCGCGCTGTCCGAGGACGGCACGCTGGTCGTCGTCGAGCACACCGAGCACGGTGACGCGATGCACTCGGCGCTGCGCGTGCTCACCACGGACGGCACGCCGGTCGCCGAGCTGGACGACAGCGAGGGCGGCACGAAGGAACTGGGCCTGGAGTGCCTGGGGTTCGCCCCGGTGCCGGGGGACGCCCGGCTGCTGGTGGCGCACCAGCGGCGCGGCCGCTGGGAGCCGATGGTCTGGGACGTCACGGCGGGCACGCAGACCCCGCTGGCGATCGACCTGCCCGGTGACGTCGCGGCGGAGTGGTACCCGGACGGTTCGGCGCTGCTGGTGGTGCACTCCTACCGCGCGCGCAGCGAGATCTACCGCTACGGACTGGCGGACGGGGAGCTGACCCGGCTGGACACCCCGGCGGGTTCGGTGAGCGGGGCGACGGCCCGTCCCGACGGCACCGTGGAGTTCCTGTGGTCCTCGGCGGCGGCGCCCTCGGAGGTGCGGTCGACGACCGGCGCGGTGGTGCTGGAGGCGCCGGGCGAGCGGGCGCCGGGTTCGCTGCCGGTGGAGGACGTGTGGGTGGACGGGCCCGGCGGGCCGGTGCACGCGCTCGTCCAGCGACCCGCGCAGGGCGAGGGCCCGTATCCGACGGTGTTCGAGATCCACGGCGGGCCCACCTGGCACGACTCCGACGCCTTCGCGGCCGGCCCCGCGGCCTGGCTCGACCACGGCTACGCGGTGGTCCGCGTCAACTACCGCGGTTCCACGGGATACGGCCGGGAGTGGACGGACGCGCTCAAGCACCGCGTCGGCCTGATCGAGCTGGAGGACATCGAGGCGGTCCGGGCGTGGGCGGTGGAGTCGGGCTTCGCCGACCCGGCCCGGCTGGTGCTGTCCGGCGGCTCCTGGGGCGGCTTCCTGACGCTGCTGGGTCTCGGCACCCGGCCCGAGCTGTGGACGGTGGGCCTGGCGGCGGTGCCGGTCGCGGACTACGTGACGGCGTACGAGGACGAGATGGAGGCGCTGAAGGCGCTGGACCGCACCCTGTTCGGCGGCTCCCCCGCGGAGGTCCCGGACCGCTACGAGGCGTCCTCGCCGATCACGTACGTGGCGCGGGTCAAGGCCCCGGTCTACATCTCGGCGGGGCTCAACGACCCGCGCTGCCCGATCCGGCAGATCGACAACTACGTCGAACGGCTGGCGGGCCTGGGCAAGGTGCACGAGGTCTACCGCTACGACGCCGGGCACGGCTCGCTCGTCGTCGACGAGCGGATCAAGCAGCTACGACTGGAGCTGGACTTCGTCCGCCGCCACCTCGGCGGCTGACGGCCCGGCCGGCCCCTCCTGCGCGACGAGGCCGAGCTCGGCGTCCCGCCGGGCCTCGGCCTCCCGCCGGACGAGCCGGAACCACATGAAGACCACGAAGCCCGCGAAGACGAACCACTCGCCGGTGTAGCCGAGGTTCTGGAAGGCCTTGAGGTCCAGGCCGGTGCCGCTCGGCGCGACCGGAGGGACGGCCCGCAGGGGGGCGTCGACGCCCTCGGTCTGGGTGATCCACGCGCCGTACACCTGGTACGGGACGAGGTTGACCAGGGACGCGGCACTGATGATCCCCAGCTGCCCCGCGGGAAGGCCGCCGCGGCCGATCGCACCGTCGGTGTCGGCGCTCTCGGGAGCCTGCAGGGCCCCGGTGACGGTGACCTCGCCGGCGGGCGGTTCGGGGACGTCGGCCGCCGATGCGCGGTCCGCGTCGCCGGGCAGCCAGCCGCGGACGACGGGCAGGACGGCCCCGCCGTCGCCGGTGCGCAGTGGGGTGAGCACGTAGTAGCCGGTGCGTCCGTCGAGCTCGCGACCGGGGACGAGGAACTGGTGCGCGGGGTCGTAGCGGCCGGTGGCCGCCACCGTGCGGCCGGCCGTCTCGGTGGTGACCGCGGAGGTCGCCCGCGGCAGCAGGCGCTCCAGCGGCACCGCGTCACGGGCGGCGGTCGCGGGCATGTCCTGGGCGGCCCGATGGCTGTCGACGCGGGCCTCGAACCGGCTCAGCTGCCAGCTGCCCATGAGCGTGCAGACGACCACGGCGCACACCGTGAAGAGGTGCCCGCCCAGCCAGCGGGGGGACAGCAGGAACCGGTACACGCCGTCAACGGTACGGGGCCTGCGGCCGTGGTCGTGAACCGCCCCCCGCTACGGCGCGCTGAGGACGCCGGTCGTGTACACCGTCCCGGCGCATGCGCCGTCGATCGTCGTGCTGGCGACCGGCGCCCCGGCCTCGGGGGTGTGGCTCAGCACGACGGACGCGGGAGCGCTCGGGGGCGGCTGCTCCACGTCCGCGGGCGGCGTGGAGGTGTCCCCGGTCGGGCTGCCGGTGGGGGTCTCGGTGGCCGGCGGCGTGGACGGGGGCGTACAGCCGTCGGCTGCCGGGACCCAGGTGAACTCGACGCGGTAGCTCTGTCCCGGCCCGAGGACCAGCGGCGTCGCGGAGGAGTCGGGCAGCGAGGTGCCGTCGCCTGGCGTGTGGCTGACGACGCTGATGCGTGCGGGGTCGGCGGCGCCCTGAGCGGCAGCGGTCACCGAACCACTGCCGCCGACGGTGCACGGGCCCTGGGAGACGTTGTCCACCTGGAAGAAGCCGCTGACGTGGCCCGAGCCGTCGGCGGGTCCGGCGTGACCGGACGCGCCGCCGAGGTCGCCCGCGGTGCATGCCGGGGCGGCGGCCGTGCGGGACCGCGAGGGGTCGGCGTGGTGCGGGGCCCCGGAGGTGGCCCGGACGGGAGGACTGCCGGTGTGCGTGGGCTTCGTGCCGGGACGTTCCCCGTTCTCGGTCGGGCTGGGTGTGCCCGCCCGGGTGGCGGGACTGCTCGGCTCGCCGCCGTCGGCGCCGCCGGTGTTCTGGGCGCTGGAGGCGTTGGTGGTCCCGGTGCCGGACGCACCGGACAGATCCGCCGCGTGGAGGGCCGCGGGGACCGCGACCATCGCCAGCAGACACGCGGCCGCCGAACCGACCAGCAGCTGCCGGCGGTGCGCCCGCCGGGCGGGAACCGCGCGGCGCAGGTGGTCCAGCGCCTCGTGGCCGGGCTGGATGCCGCTGACCGCGTCCCGCATGAGCCGGCGCAGTGCCAGCTCGTCGGGGCTCAGCCCCTCCTCGGGCGCGCCGCCGTGGATGTCGTTCTCAGGTTCCATGCCGCCGGGGGGGTTGGGGGTGATCATGCCGGGGCCTCCATCGCGACGCGGAGCGCCGCGAGGCCGCGCGAGCCGTAGGCCTTGACCGAGCCTATGGAAATGGCGAGGGTCTCGGCCACTTGGGCTTCGGTCATGTCGGCGAAGTAGCGCAGGACGAGCACCTCTCGCTGCCGCCGCTGCAGCTTGCGCAGGGCCGCCTTCAACTCGTCCCGTTCCAGCGCCTCGTAGGCGCCTTCCTCGGCGCTCGCCATGTCGGGCATGGGCTTGGACAGCAGCCGCATGCCCATGATGCGGCGGCGGAGCGCGGAACGGGAGAGGTTGACGACCGTCTGCCGGAGGTAGGCGAGGGTCTTCTCGGGCTCGCGGACCCGCTTGCGGGCCGAGTGGACGCGGATGAAGGCCTCCTGGACGACGTCCTCGCAGGACGCGGTGTCGTCCAGCAGGAGCGCCGCGAGACCGAGCAGCGAGCGGTAGTGGGCCCGGTAGGTCTCGGTGAGGTGGTCGACGGTCGTCCCGACTGACATCGCGGCGTCAGTGTCGCCGCGGTCCGAAGGCGCCTGCACCACAGGCCAGGGGGCGATCACCGGAATGCCGCCGACCGTGCCCGAGGGCCGGCGGACCAGCGGGCGCGCCGCAGCGCCGCCCCGCCCCAGGAGGGGTGCTTCGATGCCGAGTGCCTCTGCCACGACTGTTGGACACGCGTCCCCCCGTCAGGGTTGTACGCCCGAGGCACCGCATTCGGCGGTGCAGCAGCTATGCCCATGCGTACCAACTCTTCCCCAATGCCCCTATCGCTGGCGCCGTTGCGCCGCGCCCGGCCTGCAGCACAAAGTAGGGCAGTGCACTGACACACAAGGACGCTCCCTGCGCGCCGCGTGGTTGCGGCACACAGGGAGCTGAAATTCTCTGGCGTCTACAGGCATCCGATCAAGCGGTACGGACCACCGATTTTGATCACTTGACCGGTACGACGGGGTTCAGCGGCCGGTTCCTCCGTAGACGACCGCTTCGTCGTTCTCGCTGTCGAGACCGAACGCGGAGTGCACCGCTCGCACGGCCTCGTTGACGTCCTCGGCGCGGGTGACGACCGAGATGCGGATCTCGGAGGTCGAGATCAGCTCGATGTTGACCCCCGCGTTGGACAGTGCCTCGAAGAACTGCGCCGTGACGCCCGGGTTGGTCTTCATGCCGGCGCCCACCAGCGAGATCTTGGCGATCTGGTCGTCGTAGCGGAGCGTCTCGAAGCCGATGCCGCCCTGGACGCGCTGCAGCGCCTCGATCGCCTTCGGGCCGTCGGCCTTGGGGAGGGTGAAGGAGATGTCGGTCAGGCCGGTGGCCGCGGCCGACACGTTCTGCACCACCATGTCGATGTTGATCTCGGCGTCCGCGATCGCCCGGAAGATCACGGCGGCCTCGCCCGGCTTGTCGGGCACACCGACGACCGTCACCTTGGCCTCGGATGTGTCGTGCGCGACACCGGAGATGATCGCGTGCTCCATGCCCTTCTGGTCCTCTCGGGGCTCATTGCTGACCCAGGTGCCCTGGAGGCCGGAGAACGACGACCGGACGTGGATCGGGATGTTGTAACGGCGGGCGTACTCCACGCAGCGGTGGAGCAGCACCTTGGAGCCGGAGCTGGCGAGCTCCAGCATGTCCTCGGACGAGATCCAGTCGATCTTGCGCGCCTTCTTCACCACGCGCGGGTCGGCGGTGAACACGCCGTCGACGTCGGTGTAGATCTCGCACACCTCGGCGTCCAGGGCCGCCGCCAGCGCCACCGCGGTGGTGTCGGAGCCGCCCCGGCCCAGCGTCGTGATGTCCTTGCTGTCCTGGGAAACGCCCTGGAAGCCGGCCACGATCGCGATGTTGCCCTGGTCGAGCGCGGTGCGGATGCGCCCCGGCGTGACATCGATGATGCGCGCCTTGTTGTGGACGGAGTCGGTGATGACACCCGCCTGGCTGCCGGTGAACGACTGCGCCTCGTGGCCGAGGTTCTTGATCGCCATCGCCAGCAGGGCCATGGAGATCCGCTCTCCGGCGGTCAGCAGCATGTCGAACTCACGGCCGGTCGGCATCGGGGATACCTGCTCGGCGAGCTCGATCAACTCGTCCGTCGTGTCACCCATCGCCGAGACCACGACGACGACCTGGTGGCCGCTCTTCTTGGCGTCGACGATCCGCTTGGCAACGCGCTTGATGCCTTCGGCATCCGCTACGGAGGAGCCGCCGTACTTCTGCACGACAAGGCCCACGTGCGCTCCTAATGTCCGGTACTGCGTTCGGCACAGTCTAACGAGCAGGCCGGGACGAACCCCTCAATATCATATGGTGAGACGCTGGGCCCACTCCGTGAACCTCTCCCCCAGGACGCGCCGAGATATGCACGCCCCGAGGCATACACGTTGCCCCGAGACAAGGCCCCCATGGGCGGCCCATGGCGGCCCCGAGGCATAGACGCGCCGAGATACGCGCGTCGCCCGTGCGCTCCGTCCTCGAGCCGGGTCCTTCCGATCAGCGGGAGGGGCGCAGCCCCAGGGGCCTCGCGATCTCGGCGGCCATCACCCGGCCGGCCTCGGCGGCGAGGCGCTCCTCGTCGTCCGCGCCGTGGTCGGTGTCCAGACCGTTCAGCGCGTCCAGCGGGCTGTCCAGCCTCACGTGCGCGACAAGGGACTGCAGGGCACGCAGCGAGGCCGAGGCGGTCGGACCCCAGTTGGACAAGTAGGAGAACTGCCACCACCACAGCGCCTCGCTGACCCTGCCCTCCCGGAAGTGCGCCAGGCCGTGCGCGAGGTCCGTCACCACGTCCGCGAGGTCGTCGGAGATCCGGCAGGCCACCGGGGTGCTGTGCGGCACGTAGGGGTCGAAGACCTCGGAGTAGACGTCGATCGGCTCCAGCAGCACCGCGAGCCGCTGGCGCAGTTCGTCGGCGTCGGGCTCCGGGCCGATGTCGGGCTCGTAGCGCTCCTCCGGGACGATGTCCTCGTGCGCCCCGAGACGCCCACCGGCCAGCAGCAGCTGGGAGACCTCCAGCAGCAGGTAGGGCACCGCGCTGTCGGGGTCGTCGCCCTTGGCGACCTCCCGCACCGACAGGATGAAGCTCTCGATCTGGTCCGCGATCGAGGACGCGAAGTCGTCGCGGTCCAGGGCGTTGTCAGACATCAAGCAGCCGCCTTCCTTCAAAGGCCCGCCCGAGCGTGACCTCGTCGGCGTATTCCAGGTCGCCGCCGACCGGCAGGCCGCTGGCGAGACGGGTGACCTTCAGTCCCATCGGTTTGACCATGCGTGCGAGATACGTGGCCGTCGCCTCGCCCTCGAGGTTGGGGTCGGTGGCCAGGATCAGCTCGGTGACGGCGCCGTCCGCGAGCCGCGCCAGCAGCTCCCGTATGCGCAGGTCGTCCGGGCCGACCCCCTCGATCGGGCTGATCGCGCCGCCGAGCACGTGGTAGCGGCCGCGGAACTCGCGGGTCCGCTCGATCGCCACCACGTCCTTCGGCTCCTCGACCACGCAGATGACGGCCGGGTCGCGGCGCGGATCACGGCAGACCCGGCACTGGTCGGCCTCGGCGACATTGCCGCAGACCGCGCAGAACCGGACCTTCGCCTTCACCTCGCTGAGAGCGTGCGCGAGCCGTCGGACGTCGGCGGGATCGGCCTGCAGGATGTGGAAGGCGATCCGCTGCGCGCTCTTGGGACCCACGCCGGGCAGCCTGCCCAGCTCGTCGATCAGGTCCTGAACCACGCCCTCGTACACGCTGTGCCCTCTTCGTCGCCCGGGTAACTAGAAAGGAAGGCCGGGGATGCCCCCGAGCCCCTGGGCGAGCGGGCCGAGCTTGTTCTGCTGCAGCTCCTGCGCGCTCGCGGTGGCGTTCTGCACGGCGGCGAGGACCAGGTCGGCCAGCGTCTCCGTGTCTTCAGGATCGACCGCCTTGGGGTCGATGACCAGACCCCGCAGCTCGCCGGATCCGGTCACGGTCGCCTTCACCAGGCCACCGCCGGCCGTACCCTCGATCTCGGTCTCGGCAAGCTCCTGCTGGGCCGCCGCGAGGTCCTGCTGCATCTTCTGTGCCTGCTTGAGCAGCTGCTGCATGTTCGCCTGACCACCGGGGATCACGGTCTCGCTCCTGCCTCACGACGTCGGTTGTGCGGGTAGAGCGAGCCTACGTGCTCAGGCGCCGACTCGCGCTACCCGTACGAGGGAACGAGCGGGGCGCGTCGCCCGTTCCACTCCGGCCGTGCCGTTTCCGCGCGCGCAACAGCGCAAAGGCGCCTACTGGTTGGCGATCTCCTCGATCACGGTGGCGCCGAGCTCGCGCACGATGAGGTCGTGGCCGCTGAGCGCCGTCTCGTCCAGGTCCGGGTCGTCGTCCTCGGGCATGTCGTACTCGACGGGCGGGGGCTCGTCGGCGACCGGCGGATACGCGGACGCCGCCGGCGCGGCGCCCACCGCGGCTCGGGCCGCGGACGCCGCTGGCGCGGACGGCGGCGCGGGGGACGGCTCCGGGCTCTGGGACTGCTGCTGCGGCTGCTGCGGGGGCTGCTGCTGCTGGTACGGCTGCTGCGCGGACGGCACCGGAGAGGCGGGGCCTGGCCGGGGCCCGGCGGGCCCGCCGGCCGGGCCCATCGGCCCCGCGCCGCCCCCGATGCCACCGCCGGGGCCGCCGCCCGGGCTGACGATCGCCTCGATGCGCCACTGGACGCCGAGGGCCTCGCTGATCGCCTGCTTGAGGACCTCTTCGTGGCCGCGGTTGGCGAAGCTGTCGCGGGCCCCGGGGTTGTCGAAGCCGATTTGCAGCGTCGACCCGTCGAAGCCCACGAGCCGGGCGTTCTGGTCGAGCAGTATCCAGGTCACCTTCCGCAGCCGCTTGACCGCCTCGAGGACGGTCGGCCACATCTGGTGGACGCGGGAGGCGTCGCCGATGGGCTGCGCGCCGGATGCAGGCGCGGCGGCCGGCGCCGGGGCCTGTGCCTGAGGCTGGGGCTGTGCCTGTGCCTGTGCCTGTGGGGACGGCGCCGACGCCGCGGTGGGCCAGGCGCCGGGGCGCTGCCCGCCGCCGGGGGCGGCGGCGGTCGGCCAGGCGCCGGGACGCTGGCCAGTGGAGGGCTGCACGGGCGGGGCGGCGGGCGCGGGCTCCGCGACTGCCGCTGCCGGGGCGGGAGCCGGGGCGGCTGCGGGCGCCGGCGCGGGGACGGCTTCGGCGGGCCGGGTCGGGCCGCCCATCGCTGCCCGGGCCGCGGCAGGGCCGCCGCCGGGCGGGAGCGGCTCCCCGAACTCCACGACGGGAGCGGCCGCGCCGCCCGCGGGCGGTGCGAAACCACCGGCGGACGCACGGCGTTCCAGCCGGTCCAGGCGGGCCTGCAGCGACCGCTCGTCGTCGTAGGCCGCGGGGAGCAGCACGCGGGCGCAGATCAACTCCAGCTGCAGGCGCGGCGAGGTCGCCCCGCGCATCTCCGTGAGCCCGGTGTTGACCAGGTCCGCGGCGCGGCTGAGCTCGGCCGCCCCGAACACCCCGGCCTGGGCCCGCATGCGCTCCACGACGTCGGCCGGGGCGTCGATCAGGCCCTTCTCCACCGCGTCCGGCACGGCCGCGAGGATCACCAGGTCCCGCAGCCGCTCCAGCAGGTCGGCCACGAAGCGCCGCGGGTCGTGCCCGCCCTCGATGACGCGGTCCACGACCTCGAACGCCGCCGCGCCGTCCCCGGAGGCGAAGGCGTCCACGACGTCGTCCAGCAGCGCGCCGTCGGTGTAGCCGAGGAGCGAGGTCGCCATGGCGTACGTCACACCTGCCTCGCCCGCGCCGGCGAGCAACTGGTCCATCACCGACATCGAGTCACGCACCGACCCGGCACCGGCCCGGACCACCAGCGGATACACCCCGGCCTCGACGGGGATCGCCTCGCGCTCGCAGACCTCCGCCAGGTAGTCGCGCAGCGTGCCGGGCGGGACCAGGCGGAACGGGTAGTGGTGGGTCCGCGACCGGATGGTGCCGATGACCTTCTCGGGCTCGGTGGTCGCGAAGATGAACTTCAGGTGCTCCGGGGGCTCTTCGACCACCTTCAGCAGGGCGTTGAAGCCCGCCGAGGTGACCATGTGCGCCTCGTCGATGATGTAGATCTTGTAGCGGCTGCTGGCCGGCCCGAAGAATGCCTTCTCCCGCAGGTCGCGGGCGTCGTCCACACCACCGTGCGACGCCGCGTCGATCTCGATCACGTCGATCGACCCGGGGCCGTTGCGGGCCAGGTCGCGGCACGACTGGCACTCCCCGCACGGCGTCGGCGTCGGGCCCTTCTCGCAGTTCAGGCAGCGCGCCAGGATGCGGGCGCTGGTCGTCTTGCCGCAGCCGCGCGGCCCGCTGAACAGGTACGCGTGATTGACCCGGTTGTTCCGCAGTGCCTGCTGCAGCGGGTCCGTGACGTGCTCCTGCCCGATGACCTCGGCGAAGGTCTCGGGACGATAGCGGCGGTACAGAGCGAGGGACACGCCTACGACGATATCGGCCCCCACCGACACCCGGGCCCCGCGGATGTGACGGACCCCACAGCCGGGGTGCCCGCCGACCGCCCACGCCCGGGTTCTCGCAGGTCAGCGGGGAGTAGAAGGCAGCAAAAGACCCCTCACGCACCCGCCAGAGCCCACCTACCCTTGCTGCCTTCCGGCCCTGGGGGGGTTCAGCGAGATAGCGCCACGTGAGGGGCTGGGACCCAGCGTACCCGATCGGATCACCCGGGAACGAGTTCGCGAGCACTCCCTCCGGTCTAGTAATGTTTGCCGCGGAGGATTCGCCTAGAGGCCTAGGGCGCACGCTTGGAAAGCGTGTTGGGGGCAACCCCTCACGAGTTCGAATCTCGTATCCTCCGCCAGTGCCTCACCGGGCACGTTGTCGAAGGGCCCCACTGTTCGCAGTGGGGCCCTTCGACGTTCGTGGTCTCAGTTGACACTCCGGCCTTGGTCTCAGTCTCGGTCTCATTCATTTCCGACATTCAAGACATTTCACCATGCGGCGAGCGCGCCCTCTGCCGATAATCAGCGGTCACGCAACGACGTGCGCCCCGGCCTCGGCCAGAGGGGCCCCGAAGCGGCTCTCTCGTGCCATCAGGCCAGCGGGTAGCCCAGGGCCAGGGCGGCCTTCCGGAACGCCGGCAGACGATCGGGGGAGACCGCAAGGTGGCGCTCGCCGATTCGGGTACACAGCACGCGCAGGCGGCGGTCGCTGATGATGAGGGCTGCCAGTGTCTCGTCCGCGCACTCGATGAGATGGGTCTGTCCTGCATCGCGGAGTCGGCCGGTGCGACGGCCAGTGTCATCGAGCAGGGTGGTGACGGTCTGGGGCACGGGGTGCGAGGCGGCCTGGTCCAGGTAGCCACGGAGCTCGTCGAGGGTGTGCCCGCGGTCGAGGGCGTGCAGAAGAGAAGCGGTGGTGAGCGTCCAGACCCGGTCGGCTTTCCGGTCGGAGAAGGCGTCCAAGAGGAGTGTGTCGGCGGAGGGCAGCCCGTCGAGGGCGACGATGTCGAAGTTCGCCAGGACGGTGACCCTGCCCGTCGGGACGGCCGAGGCGGGGACCTGGGCAGGGGCGTAGTCGCCCGTGAGGCCGACGGCGTGGGCGCCCAGGGGATTGAGGCGGAGTGCGGACAGGCCGTCGTAGCGGCTGAGGTGGTCGAGGTAGTCGCCACCCCAGTTGTCCCGGTAGTCATCGCGGGCGCCCGCCGGGGGGACGTACTCGATGTCGATGAGGCCGAGCGTGGCGGCGTACTCGAAGAGCACTGCCAGGGTGTACCGACCCTGGAGGAGGGACCAGCCGTGGTGGCCGTCGTAGCCGAGGCTGCCGTATTGCGGATCCTCCAGGTACAGCTTCCACAGGGCGCGTTCACTGCGGTGGACGACTGGATCCAGACCGGCCGCGCGCATGTCTGTGAACAGGCCGTCGATGGATATCCACTCGCCCGGGGTGAGGCCGGCCAGTGCTTGGCCGACGAGCTTGCGGCGCGGTTTAACGGCGGTCAGGACGTTCGCCGAGCGCTGGCCCTTGATCTCCTCGACGCGGGAGAACTCGTCCAGGAGGCTGCTGTTCAGCCAGCGTTGCCACAGCTGAGGAAGGGTCAGGTGCGGTGGCCGGGTCAGCGCGGCCCGTCCGCACGTGGTCAGCACGAGCCGACCGCCGGTGAGCTGGGCGAGGCCGCCCGCCTGGAGCAGCATCGGCCAGGCGAAGGCCGCGATGGCCTCGTCCGGATAGAAGTCGCTGCCGTCCAGGACGTCGGCGACCGCCGAGACGGTGGCCGTGCTGGGGCGGCGGGTCTTTTCGCTGCACCGCAGCTTCTGCGTCATACACAGGCGCAGCACCGTCAGCAGGTTGACCTGCGCCTCGTGCTCGGTGCGCCGGACCCGTGGAGCGCCGGTGGGCTCCTGTTGCTGGTCGACCGGTATCACTGCTCGTCTTTCCGCTTCGTACCGCTCGCGTCCCGTTCCTACAGATGAGCAACGTAGTCGTAGTTGCCCGGACCGCAGGTGCGCTCGAGGATCTGGACCACCTTGCGCAGGTTGTCGTAGGGGCCGGAGAAGTAGAGCGGCTTGCCGTCCCTGCCGAAGCCGATGACGGGCCGGTCGCCGGGCGGGACACCCAGGTGCACTGCTGCGTCGGCGAAGCCGCCCGCGGGCTCGAAGCCAAGACCGCGGGCGTAGGCGACCGCATCGTGCACGATCGTCTGCGCCTGCTCTACGCCGATCGGCAGCGGCCGATGATCGAAGGCCGAGTAGTACATCGGTACGTAGGTGGTCAGGGATCCGGACCCCATCACCTCGGGGTCGGTGACGTTCTTGACTCCCAGGCAGTAGACGTCCACCAGGAACCCGGTGACGGTCACCCTGCTGGCACGTTCCTGGCGGGCCAGGAGAATCTGGGCGAAGCCGCCCGTGCCCGGGTCGGGCTCCTGGCCGAGGGGGTCGGCCGCCGCCCAGTCCGGGGCTTTGGCCATGTCCAGTCCCGCGCTCCAGCCCGCGTTGACCCAGCAGCCCACCACCGGCCGCTTATCCGGCGCGATGTTCGCCAGTGCCGCCTCGGCGACCCGTCTGACCAGCGCGGTCGCCTGGGCCGGGCGTAGCCCCAGCGCCTTCGCGATCTGCTTCGGCGCGCTGCCGCGTTCCCTCATCTCCTGGACCCGGGCCAGCAGTTCCTCGTCGCGCGTTGTCACCGTCATAGTCTGCCACTTCCGTGTCGCCCCCATGCGAAGCACAGGGTGCGCCGGCGGTGCTGCCATCCTGGGTTCGGGTGAGTCGGGACACGAACCGGAACGGGCAGGTCAACATGGGTGAGACAGTGGGCGGGACCGTCGAGCAGGTGCGAGCGCTGGTCGGTTGGGTCGGCACGGGCCGCAAGCTGACCCAGACCGGCCGTGTGACGCTTGCCGACGCGCGAGCACTGGTGGAGGTTCTGGACACCGGCGACCGGATGGACCCGGTGATCGGAGACCGTACGTTCAAGACGAAATCCAGCGAGGAGCTGTACCACCTCACACTGCTGGTCGAGTGGGCGAAGGCGGCACGACTGCTGCGGACCGCGGGCGGGCGCCTGCTCTGCCGGTGAAGAAGAACGCCAGGCTGCTGGACCGCCCCGACGAGCTGCGTGGCGCGCTGTTCGCAGCGCTGCCGCACATCGGCCCGGCCGTGACGGTCTCCGGCTGGCTGGAATCCCTGCTCTCGCACGAGTACGACCGGGGTCTGCGGGCGTTGCTGCAGCGGCTGTACGCGACCACCGCCCCGGTGCCACTCAGTGACCTGCACGAGGTGGTGTGGCAGGCGGTCAGCCCGCTGTACGTGCTCGACGACCTGTCTCCCGACCGTCTGGGGCATCTGCGCACCGCCAACGACCACGACATCCAACGGGTCCTGAAGGCCCTGGTCTCCCTGGGCGCTGCCCATCTCAGGCGTCCAGTACGGCCGCCCCGACGGCGAACTCGGATTCCGCGACGAGCGCACCGCCATACTGGCCGCCCTACTCAAACCGGGCGCCCATTTCGTGTACACGTACGACTTCGGGGACTCCTGGGAGCACCTCATCACCGTGGAGCAGGTCCAGACAGCCTCAGCCGGGCTTCACTATCCGTACTGCGTGGACGGTGCCGGGGCGTGCCCGCCCGAGGACTGCGGCGGCGCCCCCGGCTACAGCGATCTCAAAGTGATCCTCGCCGACCCGGCGCATAAGGAACACCACGCCATGCTGGTGTGGCTCGGTCTTCGGTCCGCCACGGAATTCGCCCCGGACCGTTTCGCGCCGGACGAGGCCAACGCGCGGCTGCTGCGCCTCACGGCACCATGAAGGACGAGCCGTCCGGCCACGCCACCGTTCACGGCCCTGGGCCCTACCGACTGGTCCACCGACCCCGCTACGCCGCGCTGAGACAAGACGTACGGGCCGACCTCGCATCCCGACGTTCAGGTCCTGGGCGGGGCGTCGACTACACGGCGACGAGGCGCACTCTGTCACCGCAAAGCTTCGCCATGTCGTCAATGTCCGAGGTGAGCATGGCGACGGGGCGGCGCTGCCGCAGCGCCATCTCGGCCACGGCGGCGTCGATGGCGTATGTGTGACCATGAAGCCCAGCATTGATCAGCATGGCTGAGGCCGCCTTGGCCTCCTCGTCACCGATGTGCACGATCCGCACGCCGGACAGGACCCAGGCTAGCCGCGCCTTGTCGGTCCGGCGATGCACCTCTTCGATGATGGTGAGTGCGCTGACGACCACCTCCATGCCCCGCTTGCGGGCTTCGGCGATGAGGGCGACGACGGGCTCGTGATCACTGACGAACTTCGACAGGCCCTCGCAGTCGACAACGAGGGTGCCTTCGTGGCTCAGCTTGCGGCGGGCCACTGCCCCTCCTCGGCGAACACCTCGTCGAAGACCCGGCGTGCCCGCTCCTGCTCGTGCTCGGAAATCGGCCCCTGACGGCGTTCGTAGTCGGCCAGGTACTCATCCAGGATCTGACCGCGCAGCTCGCGCTCCACCGCTTCGGTGATGAACGCGGAGAACTCACGCTTGCCGACCCGTCGGCGGATCGCCTCCGCCGTCCCCTCGGGGAGGGAGAGGCTGACCCTGGTGGCCGGCCCTTCGCCGACGCTGTAGGGAATCTCGCTCATGGGACCAACATTATCAAACAAGTAGGAATTCGGTCGGGGTGCAGCACCCGTAGAACGACGCGAGCCGCCCACCCGTCACCTCGTGGTCTCGGTTCTGGTCTCATTCACCTACGTTCAGCTGTGTCCGGACGCCGCTGAACAGTCCGCTCCACGGCTGGTCAGGACACCCACGACCACCTCCGAACCCACGGACGACCATTTGGAAAGCGTGTTGGGGGCAACCCCTCACGAGTTCGAATCTCGTATCCTCCGCCAGTGCCTCACCGGGCACGTTGTCGAAGGGCCCCACCGGTCGCGGTGGGGCCCTTCGACGTTCTCCGTCTCAGTTTCCGTCTCAGTTGGTATCCGGTGCGCTCCACAGCGCGTCGCCGACCTGGCGAGCCACGTTCTTCAGCACGGGTCCGGTCACGTGTATGTACCGCGAGCGCATCCGGGCCGAGCCTCCGGCTCCCAGCCCATCATCGCGTCCACGACGACATCGGGAACGCCGAGCAGAAGGAGGACCGTCGCCGCGGTGTGGCGAGCGTCGTGCAGTCGGCCGTCCCGTACTCCCGATGCCCCTCTCCGCCGCAGGTCAGGACGCCCCCGTCCCTCCCCGAACCCCCAGAACAATCGGATGGTCAGGGTGGAGCGTGACGCGGCAGCATGCTCCGCATGACCTTGCCCACCCCCGAGCTGCACACCGCCCGCCTGCGACTGCGGCCGTTCACCGACGCCGACGCGGCGCCGCTCTACATGCTGCACAGCAGCGCCCACGTGCTGCGTTACTGGGACTCCCCGCCGTGGACTGAGCCGGCTCGCGCCCAGCGCTTCATCGCGACCAGCCGGACGATCGAGGAGGAAGGCACAGGAGCGCGGGTGGCCGTCGACCGCGCCTCCGACGGCGCGTTCATCGGCTGGTGCGGCCTGACCAGATGGAACCCGGACTTCCGCAGCGCGTCCCTGGGCTACGTCTTCGACGCCGCCGCGTGGGGCCACGGCTACGCCACGGAGACCGCGCACGCAGTCCTGCGGTGGGCGTTCGACACCCTGGACCTGAACCGCGTCCAGGCCGAGGCCGACACCCGCAACGCGGCTTCCGCCCGGGTCCTGGAGAAGCTCGGTTTCGTCCGCGAAGGCACCCTCCGCGAGGACTGCGTCGTCAACGGCGATGTCTCCGACTCCTGGGTCTTCGGCCTCCTCCGCCGCGAGTGGCAGCCGACGGCCACGCCGACAGCCGGCCGCTAGGACCGAGACCTCGCCCTTCGGTGCGCACCCAACCCGAAGCCGACCATCCGCACCGCCGGAGCATCCAGCAGCTCGTAGGGGCCACTTGGAGCGGCGCCATTCCCATCGACGCGCACCGGCGCTGTCGCTTCTCGTGACCATCGAACACGCCGGGGCCCGGGTGCCTCCCGAAGCACTGCACAACTGCTGTCGAAACCGGTGAACAAAGCCAGCGCGGGACATCGTGGGCTTCGCCTGCCGTTGGACCGACTTCGCCTCGAGCAGTGGACCTGCCTTGCGCCCGCGCGGCTCGGTGCAGCCGTGTCCGCTTCGGCCGCAGACGGCTACTCCTGGACTTCTGGCGCCGAGGGAGGATTTCGATCACCGAGGGAGCCGGGATGCGCAGGCGGCGTATGTTGGACACGGGCTGCCAGTTCCAGTAGTTCGTCGACCGACCACTGGTCGTAGGCGTGCTCGCCGTACTTGCACGCGAGGACCTGGCCGTCGTGCGCGATGAGGAAGTCGGCGGGAAGACCGAGCCGGCCGCCGATCGGGCTGCTGGAGGGCAGGTGCTCCCGCCCGCGGACAACCTTCCACGCGCCGGACACGACCGCCCAGACGATCGCCCCCCAGACTCGCGGGCTCAGCAGCGCGCGGGGCGACCGTTCCACGCCGAACTCGGTGTACAGCCGCTTGGCCGGGTCGGCGACGACCGGGAACGGGAGGTCGGTGGTGTGGCGTAACAGTTCCTCGGCGGGCGAGTGGAAGACCACGACCTCACGTACACCGGCGGCCTCTATCTCCCGGTGTCGCCGTACCACCGACCGCAGATGCAGGTTGCAGACCGGGCATCCGGCGAAGCGCCGAAACTGAAGGTGGATCAGCCGGTCGGGGTCGGGAACGGCGACCTGCTCGCTGCCGGCAACCGCGTTGAGACGGCGTTCCTTCACGAGGGAGCCGGGCTCCATCGGTTTGCGGGAATTGGCCATGGACACTCCCCATAGGCGTATGGTGTACACCTACCAGCGTAGGCGTCTACCGTACGCTGTCAACCGTTATGCCACGCCCACGTTCACTCACCGCGCATCAGCTCGCCTCGGCCGCGCTCACCGTCATCGACCGCGACGGACTCGCCGGGCTGTCGATGCGCGCCGTCGCCCAACAGCTCGGCATGAGCACGATGGGGCTGTACCGATACGTCAGCGATCGCGAGGAACTCGAAAGACTCACCGTCGAACTGGTACTGAGCGCCGTGGACGTCGAGCCGCCGAATCCCGACGCGTCCTGGCGCGAGCGGGTCGAGATCATGGCGCGACGCCTACGAGACGCCGTAGGCGCCCATCCAGCGGTCGTCCCTCTCGCCATCGCCCACCGGCAGCACTCTCTTGGGGTGCTGCGCTGGTCGGAGACCGTGCTGGCAGTCCTCACCGAGGCAGGCATCACGGGTGAACGGCGGGTCGTCGCTCTACGCGGCCTGCTCAGCTACGTCATCGGAGCGATCCAGTTGGAACATCTCGGAGCCCTGTCCGGCCCAGGCACGATCACCATCACCCAGCTGCCGCCCACCGAGTTCCCGCACATGATCGAGACCGCCCGGCACGCCCAGCACGTCAGCGCCGACCATGAATTCCTCGGGGGCCTCGCCCTACTGCTCCGCGGCCTCGAGGCGTCACCGGACACCCCATAACCCCTACGGCCTCATGGAAGAGATCTGCGAGTCGCTGCCCCGCCTCGGCGGCCGCGTCATGCCGAGGCTCGCCGATGCGCAGGCCCTGGGCGTGCGCCGAGAGGGAACGGTCGACACCGCTCTGCGCGAGCCCGGCCTGGCAAGTCCAGGAAGCCTGACCAGACGAGATCGGCACCACAGCGCAGGGGCGGTCGACCCGGTGGTAGCCGCCGCCGAACTCCAGGGCCTCGCGCTCTCGCACCGACCGCGACTTCGAGTGCATCGCCGCCGTCACCGGGCAAGCCCTCCAGTGGTACGGGCCCGACGCCGGCACGTGACCTTCACGGCCTCGGTCCGTGCCACACTCCGGCGCATGAAACTCGATCAGACGCTTGTGGACGCGGCCGTGGAACTCATGGATCGGCGCTGGCCCACCGGCGAACCCGGCGGGGCCGCCGCTGTACGGCTCGCCGACGGCGGCATCCTGACGAGCGTCGGGCTGGACAACATGCACGGTTCCGTTGCGCTCTGCCAGGAGACCGGGGCATTCATCCAGGCCTACACCCAGAACCGGACCGTCACCGCCTCCGTCTGCGTCTGCCGCGATGTGGAACGCGGCAGGATCCTGATCCTGCCTCCCTGCGGCGTCTGCCAGGAACGGCTCGCGCTGTGGGGACCGTCCGTGGAGGTAGCCGTCCCACGGGCTGACGACCCGACCCGGTGGGAGGCGCGCTCCCTCGAGGAAGTGCACCCCTACTACTGGGGGCGGCAGTTCGCCGACGGGCAGTGGCCTTCCCTGGCCCAGCACACCGAGTGATCGCGGCCTGCGGGTCTTCGGCGTCGGCTGCACAGCAACGAGACGCACTGTGTCTCCGCAGAGCTTCGCCATGTCGTCGACGTCCGAGGTGAGCATGACGACCGGGCGGCGCTGCCGCAGCGCCATCTCAGCCACTACGGCCTCAATGGCGTATGTGTGACCGTGAAGCCCGGCATTGATCGGCATGGCTGAGGCGGTCTTGGCCTCGTCGTCGCCGATGTGCACGATCCGCACGCCGGACAGGACCCGGGCGAGCCGCGCCTTGTCGGTCCGACGGTGCACCGCCGAACTTCGACAGGCCCTCGCAGTCGAGAACGAGGGTGCCTTCGTGGCTCAGCTTGCGTCCGGCCACTGCCCCTCCTCGGCGAACACCTCGTCGAAGACTCGGCGTGCCCGCTCCTGCTCCTGCTCGGAGATCGCCCCCTGGCGGCGCTCGTAGTCGGCCAGGTACTCGTCCAGGATCTGACCGCGCAACTCGCGCTCCACCGCTGCGGTGATGAACGCGGAGAACTCACGCTTGCCGACCCGCCGGCCAGCGTCCCGCTCTTGAGCGCCCCTGCCCCTCCCCCGAGCCCCCTCCGCGGCACCGCGAGGCAGCACGGTGGAATCAGGCTTCAACCTCCGGCGCGCGGGGGCGCTCTGAACACGGGTGACGGATGGGCCCGTACGGGCCCCGAGAGGAGACCAGATGCCGGAGAACCGCCGGGGCCCGGGTGCGGTGGGGGGTCCGCGGGCGCCGGAGAGCTTCGAGGACTTCGCCCGGGCGAGTCAGAAGCGGCTGTACCGGACCGCGTACCTGCTGTGCGGGGACGCCGACACGGCCCGGGACCTGACGCAGACCACCTTGGCCAAGCTGTTCCAGCACTGGCGGAGGGCGAGTGCCGCCGACCACATCGACGCGTACGCCAGGACCGTGCTGACCCGCACCTACCTGGCGGAGCGGAAGCGGCGGCTGCGGGATCTGCTGGCCCACTCGCGCCCCGGACCCGGACCCGCGCCGGACCACGCAGACCTGCGGGTGACGCTTCTGTCAGCACTCGCCGGACTGCCGCACAGGGCCCGCGCCATGGTCGTGCTGCGGTACTGGGAGGACCAGAGCGTCGAATCCGTCGCCGCGCTGCTGAAGTGCAGCGAGTCCACCGTCAAGAGCCAGTGCTCACGCTCCCTGGCGAGACTGCGCGCCCAGTTGGGCGAGGCCCACATCTACGCCACGGGAAGCTGAGGAACCAGCGTGGGAGACAACATGCCTGAGGAAGAGCACGGGAGCGCCCTGCTGGTCAGGGACGCCATGGAGCACGCGGTGGCGGACCTTCCGCCGGTGCTCGACCTGGTGCCGGCCGCCGTGGTCCAGGGCCGGCGCCGCGCGGCACGGGCGCGGGTGGCCGTCACCGTCGCGGTCGCCTGCGCGGTCGGGGCCGCGGCGTTCGGCTTTCTTGCGCTGCCGGGCGGAGGCGGCGGAGGCGGGACCGTACTTCCCGCCGCGAGCACCACCCCGGCTCCGCGCGTGTCCGAGGAGCCGGCGCCGTACCGGACGCCGGTCCACCTGGAGCCCAGCAATGACACGGAGGAGTCGATGG
Organism: Actinacidiphila sp. bgisy167; assembly: GCF_965342175.1. GTDB lineage: Bacteria > Actinomycetota > Actinomycetes > Streptomycetales > Streptomycetaceae > Actinacidiphila. The sequence goes on along the minus strand of NZ_CBDRBL010000044.1, from coordinate 27,858 downwards.
CCGACCTCCCGTCGGCCGAGCGGAAGCGGCAGGAGCGGTTCCAGCAGCAGGTGGCCGTTCTCCTGGACGAACTCCTGCCGGACGCGGTCGGCCTGGTGCGCCCTGTCGACTTGAACGTGAGCCGCTACCAGGGCGAGACGAAGGACGGGAGATCGTTCACGATCACTCTGTCCGTACGGCCCTCCGCCGGCGAGGGCTCCGGGCCGACCGGTCCCGGCTCCTCCTGCCCGAAGGCCCCGGGTGCCCTCAAGGGCGGAACCTGCGCGGCGGGCACGCTGCCGGGCGGCATCAAGGCGGTGGCCGTCCGTCTGTTCACCGGAGGGCCGCAGACCACGTACACCCAGGTCCGCTTCGTCCTCGGCCGCAGCGATGTCGCGCTCGCCCTCTACCCGGACGACAAGGCCAAGGTCTCGGCGCCGGTCGACGAGAAGGAGCTGCTCGCGGCGGTCGGTGATCCGCGCTTCCTCGACCTGGTGCGGTACGCGGACGCCTACCCGATGCAGAAGAAGCGGAACACCGTCGCCGGCGGCTGAACGGCGCGGCGTATGGCGCGAGGCCCGACCGGGACGCGGTCGGGCCTTCGTCGTCAACTGACCGGCTGAGCGCCGTGCCCGGGGGGTCAGCGGACGGTGGAGCGGGCAGCCTGCTCGATGATGCGGGTCACCGCATCGGGGCGGGAGACCGAGACGGCGTGGGAGGCCTTGATCTCGACGGTGTGGGCGTGTGCCCGCTCGGCCATGAAGCGCTGCGCGGCCAGGGTGATGTTCTTGTCCTGGGTGGTGACGAGGTCCCAGGAGGGGATGGTGTGCCACGCGGCGTTCACGGCCTTCTCGTCGAAGGCGGAGGCCGCCAGGGGACGCTGGGTGGCGGCCATCTGCTCGGCGACGGTCTTCGGCACGTCGGCCGCGAACTGGGCGCGGAACTTGTCGGCCTTGATGTACAGGTCGGTGCCGGTGCCGCCGCCGGGGAGCGGGAAGGACACGGGGTTGAGGGTCTCGCCCAGGGTGCCGCCGGGGAACTTGTCGGAGAGCTGCCCGAGGCTCTCACCCTTGTCCGGGGCGAAGGCCGCTATGTAGACGAGCGCCTTGACGTTCGGGGAGTCGGCGGCGGCCTCGCTGATCACCGAGCCGCCGTAGGAGTGGCCGACGAGCACGACCGGGCCCTGCACGCTCTCCAGGAAGCTGTGGATGTACGCGGAGTCGCTCGCAAGTCCGCGCAGCGGATTGGCCGGGGCGACGACGGGATAGCCCGCGTGCTTCAGACGGGTCACCACGCCGTTTCCAGCTCGAGGAGTCCGCGAAGGCGCCGTGCACCAGGACGACCGTGGGCTTCTTCTCCTGCGGGCGGTGCGTCGCCTTGGCGGCGCTTGCCGGGGCCGTCGCCGTCAGCGCGAGGGCCACGGCGCCTGCGGCGGCGCCCAGGACGGCGACGTTCTTGCGGGTGGGGCGGAAGACGGTCTTGAGGTTCACGGTGACTCCTTGGCGGACTGCGCCCGGCGGCGTGCCGGACCTGTGGTCGGTCCGGGGCGTCCCGCTCCGGCCGATGACGAAAACCTAGCGTCCATTTAAGTTGTGCACAAGTCAATCGTACACGAGTCCATGGCTCACGCGGTTGGTGGGACAATGGCCACCGGAGACCGACCGACGACCAAGGAAGGGAGAGGATCGTGCACGACGACACCCGCGCACCCGGCGCCGGCGACCAAGCGGAGCCCTCGCCGCTGCTGGACGACCACTTCTGCTTCACGCTGTACGCGGCCTCGCGCGCGGTCACCGGCGTCTACCGGCCCCTGCTGGACGCCGTCGGCCTGACCTACCCCCAGTACCTGGTCATGGTCGTGCTCTGGGAGCACCGCACCGTGACCGTCAAGGACCTGGTGGCCGCGCTGCACCTGGACTACGGGACGCTCACTCCGCTGATCAAGCGCCTTGAGGGGCGCGGCCTGCTCGAACGACGGCGCCGGGTGGACGACGAGCGCGTCGTCGAGGTGGCGCTGACACCGGAGGGGACCGCGCTGCGGGAGCAGATCCGCACGGTGCCCCTCGCGATCTGGGACGCCATGGGGCTGACCCAGGAAGAGGTCGCCACCGCCCAGGACCTGCTGCGCCGGCTGACGGCCAACGTGGACCGCCACACCGCGGGCGCCGAGCCCGCCGCGAGGGCGTAGCCCGGCCCGAGGGAACCGGGCCCGCCGCGACGCCGTGGGGCCACCGCTTGAGCATGGTCGCCTCAGGCAACACAATGGACCCGCGGCATCGACCATGTGTGCGCCGGGGCACACAGGCGTCCGGCGGGGGATGAGGAATGCGGCTGCCCGAGGAGCCTTCTGGGCGCGCGACGGGGGAGCGTGAGTTCGACGCGTTCTACAGTGCGAGCGTCGGCCGCCTCGTCGGACAGCTGTACGCGATGACGGGCGACCTCGCGGAGTCTCAGGACGTGGTGCAGGAGGCCTTCGCCCGGGCCTGGGAGCACCGTGCCGACATCGATCTGGACGGCGCGCCCGAGGCCTGGGTGCGCACCGTGGCGTGGCGTCTGGCCGTCAGCCGGTGGCGACGCGTGCGCACCGCCCTCGCACTGGCCCGCCGGGAGGGACCGCCCCCGGTCGTCCCACCGCCGGAGCCGCACCACGTGGTGCTGGTCGAGGCGCTGCGGCGTCTCCCGGAGGCCCAGCGGCGCGCCGTGGTCCTGCACCATCTGTGCGATCTGCCGGTGGACCAGGTCGCGGCCGAGACCGGCACGCCGGTCGGCACCGTCAAGGTGCACCTCAGCCGTGGGCGGGCGACGCTCGCACGGCTGCTGGCGCACACGGAACCGGAGCCCGGAGCGGGCCGACTTCCGGAGGGCAGACATGGCTGACGGGACCGAGCTGGGCAGGCTCCTCACCGAACTCGCCGAGTCAGGCCGAAGCAGGGCCGTGCCGGTGGCCGCGCACCGGGTGCGGGCCCGCGGCGACCAGCGCCGCCGCCGCGCCCGCACGGTACGGGTGTGCGCCGTGGCGGTGCTCGGCTGCGCGCTGCTGGGAGGCGGGATCGCCCTGGCCAGGACCACCACCCGGGTGCCGGAGCCGGCGGCGGTCACCTCGCCGCCCGCCGCGTTCGTCCCCCCGGCTCCCGCGCCGGGCGAGGAGTACGCCGGCGAACTGGGCTACGTCCACGACGCGGTGGTCCAGGGCGACATGGTGCGCGTCACCGTGCTGCAGCTCCGGGCGGTCGCCGGCGGAGCGCCGCAGCCCACCGGCGTGGTGCACACGCTGACCTTGCCGCGCACCACGCTGGTCGAGACCCGCCGCCTCTCCGGCGGGCGCCCCGCGGACCGGGAACTCGGCCAGCTGGTCGGCCGACTGGCCGGCGGGCCGCGGTGGACCTTCCAGATCGACTACGACGATGACGGGCGGGTGGCGTCCCTGCGGGAGGCCGGGTCGCGGCGGGAGGCTGTTACCTGACCATGACATCTTCGGTGTAACCCGCTTGTGGTCGTGGGGCGTAGAGCCTGTGCACCTCCTACCCGACCGACCCGATGGGACCCACCGTGCTCGTCTCGCCTTCCCCGCGCCGCCGCGCCGCCGCCCGGCTCACCGCCCTCGCCCTCACCGCCCTCGTCCTCGGCGCCTGTTCCGGCGCGGGGGTGGACGACGGGGACACCGGCCGTGCCGGCGCGGCCGCCCCGGCCTCCTCCCCCGCCACGTCGCCGGCCTCCACCCCGCCCTCAAGCGCCCCCTCGGCGTCCCCCTCGGCGAGCCGCTCCGGCGCGTCCTCCCCCTCGCACCCCGCCGGAATCCCGGCACCGGACGGCCCGTCGGCCGTCCCGTCGGCCCCGCCGTCGCCGCGGACCCCCACCCACTGGGCCGGCAGCAAGCAGTTCGTACTGCTCGAGAACGTCTGGGGCAAGGACGGACGCACCTACCTCTCGGCGCGCTCCGCCCGCAAGGAACCCCTCACGGGACCCTACGAGGGGTGGGACATCATCCCTGGCAAGGGCCCCTACACGACGGTCCGCCTGGCACCGGACTGCCGCATCCTGCTCTCGGTCCCGCTGGGCGACGATTCCATTCCCCACACCTACTCCCAGTCGCAGTTCATCAGCCGGTGGTGGGCCCAATCCGCCTCGGTCCGGACCTGGGTGGGCTTCGACCTCAGCTTCGACGCCGACGGCGAGGTGGTCAGGATCCAGTCGCTCTACCGATCCTGATCCCGCGCCGCGCGACCGCCCGCGGCTCCCGTCCGGTGAGGACGGGAGCCGCGGGCGCGATGCGGTCGGACAGGTGGGGAGGTCAGGAGGTCAGCGCCGCCTGGCCGCGGTCCGCCCGCGTCGGTCCGGAGGCCGACGGCCGCACGTCGAAGTCGAACATGGCGGTCGGCAGGTACAGGGAGCAGCACGCGTTCGGGATGTCGACGATGCCGCTGATGCGTCCCTCGATGGGGGCCGAGCCGAGCAGCAGGTAGGCCTGCTCGCCGCTGTAGCCGAACCTCTTGAGGTACTCGACGGCGTTGAGGCACGCGCGGCGGTAGGCGAGCGTCGCGTCGAGGTAGTAGTTGGTGTCGGTGTCGTGGTCCACGGAGATCCCGATGAAGGTGAGGAAGTCCGAGTAGCGCGGTTCGACGTTGCCGGGCATGAACACCGGGTTGGTGGAGATGCCGTACGTCTCCATGCCGCCCTTGATCAGGTCGACGTGGAAGTCGATGAACCCGCCCATCTCGATGGCGCCGCAGAACGTGATCTCCCCGTCGCCCTGGCTGAAGTGCAGGTCGCCGCCGGAGAGCTTGGCGTCCTTCACGTGGACCGGGAAGAAGACCCGGGAACCGCGCGTGAAGTTCTTGATGTCGTGGTTGCCCCCGTTCTCACGGGCCGGCACCGTGCGCGCGCCCTCCGCGGCGATGCGCGAGGCGAGGTCCCCGGTGGCCGTGCCGGCGAGCGCGTTGGCAGAGTCCGGGGGTGTGGCCAGCGGCGGGACGCGACCGGGGTCCGTGTCGATGAGCGCCTTCTCGCGGGCGTTCCACCGGGCCAGCAGTTCGGCGGAGGGCGCTGTCCCGAACAGTCCCGGGTGGGTGATGCCGGTGAAGCGGATCCCGGGCAGGTGCCGGGAGACCGCCTGCTGGCCGTGGAAGTCCCACACCGCCTTGTAGGCGTCGGGGAAGTAGTCGGTGAGGAAGCCACCGCCGTTGGCCTTGGCGAAGATGCCCGTGTAGCCCCATCCCTGGCCGGGGGCGTCCCCGACCTGCTGGGGCACCGGGCCGAGGTCGAGGATGTCGACGACGAGCAGGTCGCCGGGCTCGGCCCCCTCCACACCGATCGGCCCGCTGAGCATGTGGGGGACGGTGAGGTCGATGTCGCGGACGTCGTTGGCGGAGTCGTTGTTGCCGATCTGGCAGTCGGTCCAGTCCCGGCACTCCACGCGGAACTCGGCTCCCGGCTTCACCATGGCGACGACGGGTATGTCAGGGTGCCACCGGTTGTGACCTGGGGTGTCCTGATCGCGCATCGACTTGGTCTGGTCCACGCTGAAAACTACGTCGGGCATGACAGCCTCTCTTTTCTGATCCGGTCAGGACGGTGGTCCCGCACCTCGGGCACTTCCGGGCAGCCGGCACGTCCGGCGCCTAACGCGGCGAGCCGGACGCCGCGGCGGCCACCGCTTCGGCCCGGGCCCGTTCCCGCGCCCCCCTCGTCAGCGGCCACAACGCCGCGAACACGACCACGCCGAAGACGCCCAGGGCTATGGCGATCTCCGTGTCGTGCTTCCAGTAGCCGGACAGCAGCAGCGCCGCGGGGATCACACCCGTGACCCAGCCCTCGATCGCCGTCACCCAGCCCGTATAGATGGTGTGCTCCGCTTTCTTGAGACCGAGCACCACGAAGAACAAAGCCCAGAGGAACGCCCAGTACAGCCAGATGACACCGAACGCGTTGTCCTTGAAGAGATGGAAATTGACGAACGAGTAGCCGAGGGCGGCAATCGCCACGAACAGCGAGTACCAACCGACGCCGACGTTGTCGATGCCCGCGAGGAGGACGATCCCCACATAGAGGTAGGTGAATCCGAAGAGGTAAAGCCCGGATGCCGCCAGGATCTTGTCCTGATCCCCGCCGGCCGTGAAGATGAGGTACGTCGGGGTCAGCACCTGGAGCGCACCCACGAAGAGGTTGAACACCGCCGCCGACTTGGGATCGACCTTCCCCAGCAGCAGCAGGCCGTTCATGAACAGCACAGCACCGACGAAGAGCAGTCCCACGTTCGCCACGGGGACGCACCTCCTAAGTCCGCAAGGGGACCGGCCGCACCGGACGCCCGGTTCCCGCGGCGGCGGGAACGGCGTCCGCGCTCCGGCGCAGACCCCCTGAACAGCTATGACTCCCCGATCGCCACCCTCGGTTCAGGGCTTGGGCAGCCGAGACAGCGCCGGATGCGGCCGCGGCGCCGGGCTCTCGCGCGGCGGCAGGGCAGACACGACGTCCGGCATCTCACGGGACTTCTCCTCCCGTTCACGGGAGACGGCGAGCGCGTGCGGGGTGACGGCGAAGGAAGGCGAGGAGAACACCCGCCGGGACTCGCCCGCACACAGGGGGCAGTCGTGGGTGGCGGGCGCCGAGCCTATCGCCAGCCTGACGTCGAAAGGCCCGCAGTCGCTGCAAAGGTATTCGTAGGTCGCCATGAAGTTGCCTCCGGTCATCGGCGCACCCAGGTCAACCTCGACGTCTGCACACACCCCGTTGAGCGCACGCCGGGGGACAAATCCCTATTTCAAGGAGACGCCACCGCAAGACAGTTGTCAAGGTCGGCAGAAGGCGCCCCGGGTGTTTCGGAAGGGAGTTGCCGAGTTCCCTTTCCGGCACTCCGGGAAACACCGGATCACATGAAAAGGTCGCGCGGATAGGCGGGCCGGCGTCGCGGGTCGACGGCTCTCGCCCGGCGGCGTTGTCGTCGGTCGCCGCAGCTCCGCTGCGTCTCCCTTCTCCGCCTTGCCGGACTCGGCCCTCGACCCGCTCCTTGCTCCACCCCGCCTATCCGTGCGACCTCTCAGCCAGCTCTCTCCCTCGCGCCGTCGCCGCTTGTACCCCGCACCGGCCGCGAACGCATGTCGGGGCGCCCGGGACGCGCCGCGGGCAGGCCGCGCAGGGAATCCGCCTCGTGACCGGCGTGCGCCAGACCCACGGACCGCGTCACGGGTGAGCACCATGGGGTGCATGTTGCGGATGATATGACCGCTGTGAGGGGGTTCACTGCAGTTTTCCTGGACGGATACCACTCGCGGCTTTAGCGTTCATGTGCATCGGCCTTTCCGTGAATGCAGTGGCGACGGCGCCGCGCTCCATCGGACGGCACACAACGTTTCGCCGGGACGAGGCGAACACCGGAGAGGTGAAGAAGTGAGCATGGACGCCGTGTGGGTCCGTGGCGTGAACGGCCTTCAGATGCACCACGTCACCGACCTCCAGGACGCAGTCAGGTTCCTGGGCAACGCAGCCATGGCCCTGCGGGCCGCCCACGTGCGGACCGGTGCCGAGCGGTACGAGGGCCTCGCCGCCGAGCTCAAGTCCCTGGTGACCCGGGTACGGGAGCTGGAGGACGAGGCGCGGTCCGCGATGCGCGAGCTGCACGCGACCGACCCGGAGCGGTTCGTCCGCTGTCGCGAGGGCCACGAGCCCTGGCCCGGGGAGATCGAAGCCGGCTTCATCCCCCGCCACACGTGCCGCGACGAGTGCCTCTACCACGACCGCGGGGTGCTCGAAGCGATCACCCAGTGCACCTGCGGCCAACCGCCCTGCCAGGCCTGCCAGATCGGCGGCGAGCCCGTCCTGGCCTGATCCGCCGCGCTTCGCGACCGCCTTCCGGGCGGCCAGCTGGGCCCCGGCCTCCGACGAGGCCGGGGCCCCGGTCGTGCGGGAAGGTGGTCCGCGCACTGCCGGCGCCGGCCAGAAAACCGGTGGGCCGGGACAGCGACGGCCCGTACGGTGAGCGGCCGGGCGGCCGCGGAACGACGGACGTACGGGGGGAAGGCCGCGGGAACGCCGAGCACGAGGAAAGGGAGGACGGGCGGATGCCAACGGAGACGACGACGCTCTGGCGCCCCACCGGGCCGGAGGAACTGGCCCTGGTCGAGGCGGCGGACTGGCGGGAGTGGCCGCCGCGCCTGCCCGAACAGCCGATCTTCTACCCGGTGCTCGACGAGGACTACGCCATCCGCATCGCCCGTGACTGGAACGTCCCCGCCTCCGGCGTCGGATATGTGACCCGCTTCCAGGTAAGAGGTCGCGCGGATAGGCGGGGTGGAGAAAGGATCGAGTCGAGGGCCGAGTTTGGCAAGGCGGAGAAGGGAGACGCAGCGGAGCTGCGGCGACCGACGACAACGCCGCCAGGCGAGAGCCATCGACCCGCGACGCCGGCCCGCCTATCCGCGCGGCCTCCAAGGGCCGCCTTCGCGGCCCGCTACCCGGTGCGCCAGGCGGGCGGCCGGACGATCCTCGAACTGTGGGTGCCGGCGGAGGAACTGCCGGAGTTCAACCGGCACATCGTGGGACGGATCGAGGTCGTCCACGAGTTCCGGGGCGCGGACGCGTAGCGGCGGCGGTCCCCGACGGGCTCCGGCCCGAGGGCTTGTCGCCCGACCGCACCGGGCTGGGGCGGCCGGGGGGCGGGCGCCTTCTACGGACGGCGTCCGGGAGGACCGGTGATCGGGACGGCGGGCGGCTGGGCCCCCGCCGGGGCGAGCGGACGGAACTGGGGGCCGTAGGTGTGGCGCCCGTCGCCGAGCGGGATCTCCATGAGGGCGAGCGCGGGCTCCTCCAGGTGCCCCATCGTCCTGACCGCGCGGTTGAGCGCACCGTGGTCCCCGGACGACCAGGCGGCCTCCAGGTCGCGCAGCAGTCCGCCGTAGGCCGTGTCGAAGCGGCGCAGCAGAGCCGCGGCCTCGCGGGGCGGGTGGGGCCAGCCTCCCCGGGGGACGACGCCCATGGGGTGGACCTCCGGGAACGGGATGGGCGGGCCGCTGAACTCCCACTGGCCGTCGGTCTCCCGCAGGGTGCGGCCGTGGTAGATCTCGGCGAAGGCGTAGTAGTGGGCCAGGTCGCGGTTGGCCCCGGTGGCCTCGCCGACCGGCGCCGCGGGGGAACTCGCGCTGCCCTCGCCCTGCTCCTTGATGATCTCGATCGCGGCGACGACGTCGTCCAGGGTCCGCATCGGCCGCAGCTCGTCGGGCCCGATGCGCTGACCCAGCTGACCGCGGACGCTGAGCTCGGGGCGGTGCTCGAGGAAGGCGGCGACGACGCCGTTGTAGAAGTCCCCGATGGTCGGCGGCCCCGTGGACGGCTCGGGGCGCGGGGACTCGGGGGTCTCGATCGCCATGAGGACGTCCCGTACGTACGGGCGGGTCAGCCCCGACAGGGACACCGTCAGCTCGCTGCGCACGCCGCCGGGCAGGTGGCAGGGGTAGTCCGGGGTGACGGAGGCGATCCGCGGCCGGCCGCCCACGGCGACCAGCATGTTGCAGGCCAGCCCCATGTGGAACATCTCGTCGGTGACGATGCCGCGCAACAGGCGCGCGACGGTGGCGGACCGGTCCCGTACCGACCACCAGGCGCACAGGTAGGGCGGGATGGTGGCGAGTTCCAGCTCCACGGCCACCTGCAGCGCCTGCCGCAGCCACGGCGTGCCCCGGGAGGGCGGGGGAACGGCCAGCAGCCGGGCGACCATGCCTCGGGCTGCCGCTGCCGCGGCGCCGGGGGCGGCCGCCGGCGCGGCGGTGGCCGCTGCGGCCACGGTGGCCGGGACCGCCGCCGGTGACGACGGGGCGAGCGGGGCCGCGTGGGCGGTGGTGCCGAGGACTGCGGGGGTCACGGCGGCCAGCGCCGCCGACCTGACGAAGCCCCGGCGGTCGAGGGCCGCCGGCGGGGTCACGGCGCTCCCGCGCCCGCTGTCCTGGTCGTCCACCTGTTCCGTCACCCAGGTCTCCGTCCCCGAGAAGATTGGCGCGGGACACGGCACCGGGCAGACCCGCGAGGCTGGCGAAGCTACCAGCCCGGTCCGGCGCCCCGGGGTCGCGACGCCGCCGCGCCGAGCCATGCCGCCCGTGCGGCGCAACGAGGCCCGACACGGCCCGCCGCCCGTCACCACCACCGGCCACGGCCCGGCGCCACCGACCGCCGGACGCCCGCGCCGTCTGCGGCGCGGGCTCCGCCGGGCGCGCCCTTCGCGGGCATACGCTGCCCGGCGGCCCCCCACCACCCACCCGAGGACGTCCAGGTATGCGCGACACCGGCGGCACCACCGCGCTCGTCGTCATCGACATGATCAACACCTATGACCACGAGGACGCCGAGCTGCTGCTCCCCTCGGTGCGCCAGGCGCTGCCCGGGGTGCGGCGGCTGATCTCCCGGGCCCGGGCGGAGGGCGTGGACGTCATCTACGTCAACGACAACTTCGGCCGCTGGCGTTCGCATCACGACGAGATCCTCGGCATCGCCCTCGACGGCCCGCACGCCGACCTGGTGGACCCGGTGCGCCCCGACGCGGACTCGCTGTTCGTCGTGAAGGCCCGGCACTCGATCTTCTTCCAGACCCCGCTCGAATACCTGCTGGGGCAACTGGGCGTGGACCGCCTGGTGCTGTGCGGGCAGGTCACCGAGCAGTGCGTGCTCTACTCGGCGCTGGACGCGCACATCCGCCACCTGCCCACCGTCGTCGCGCCGGACGCGGTCGCGCACATCCACCAGGACCTCGCCGACGCCGCGCTGCGGATGATGGAGCGCAACATGGGCACCCTCGTCGCGCCCTCGACCGGGATCGCACTGCGCCGCGGCTGAGCACGGTACGCCGCGTGCGGAGCGGGCGGCCGCCGCCCCACCGGCGAAAACCCCGTGGTGGCGGCCGGGCGGCGCGTGCCACGCTGGCCGCGGAACGAGTGCACGGGGCACGCGAACGGGCGCGGGAGGGTGGAACGCTGGAGCTCCACGAGTACGCGGAGCGGGACGCGACGGGACTGCGGGCGCTGATCCGCGCCGGGGAGGTGACCGCGGGCGAGGTGGAGACCGTCGCCCGCAGGGCCCTGGAGGTGGCGGACGCCGAGCTCAACGCGCTGACGCTGCCGTTGTTCGACCCCGCGCCCGCGCACCGGCCGGACGGACCCTTCGCAGGCGTGCCGTTCGTGATCAAGGACGGCGGGCCGTTCGCGCGGGGTGTGCCCTTCACCCTCGGCAGCCGGGCCCTTCGCGCAGCGGTCGCGGAGGCCGACCACGATCTGATGGCCCGGTTCCGGGGCGCCGGGCTGGTGGCGCTCGCCCAGAGCACGGCGCCGGAGTTCGGCCTGAGCTTCGCCACCGAGCCGGTGCGGTACGGCCCGACGCGCAACCCCTGGGACACGGCGCGCGGGGTGGGCGGGTCGAGCGGCGGCTCCGCAGCGCTGGTCGCCGCGGGGGCGGTGCCGGTGGCGCACGCCAACGACGCGGGCGGTTCGATCCGCGTCCCGGCGTCCTGCTGCGGGCTGGTGGGGCTCAAGCCGAGCCGGGGGCGCACCCCGTGCGGGCCGCCCGCGGGCGAGGCGGCGTTCGGACTCCAGGTGGAGTTCGCCGTGACCAGGACGGTCCGGGACGCCGCGGCGCTGCTGGACGCCGTGAGCGGGACCTCCTACGGCGAGAAGCACGTCCTCCCGGCGCCCCCGGTGCCGTTCGCGCACGCCGCGCGCTCCGACCCCGGCCGGCTGCGCGTCGCCCTGACCACCGCGGCGTGGTCGGGAACGCCCGTGGACCGACAGGTCGCAGGCGTCACCGTCGACGCGGGCAAGGTGCTGGAGTGGATCGGGCACCGTGTCACCGAGGACACACCGCGCCTGGACGCCGACGACCTCGTGGAGGCGGCCGCGCTGGCCGCGTTCGCCGCGGGTGGTGCGCTGCTGCGGGCGGCGCCGCGTATGGACCGCTCGCTGCTGGAGGCGGTGTCGCGGGCGGTGCTCGCCGAGACCCAGGCGTGCACCGCACTGGAGCTGATGGCGGCGACCGAGGCGCAGCACCGCGTGACCCGCGAGGTGGGCCGCTTCCTCACCGCCTACGACCTGCTCGTCACGCCGACGCTCGGGGCGCTCCCCGCCCCGCACGGCACCCTCGGCTACGACGACCCCCGGCACACGGTGCGCTCCTGGCTGGGCGAGCTGTTCGCGTACGGGCCGTTCACGGCGGCCTTCAACGTCTCGGGGCACCCCGCGGTCAGCCTGCCGCTCGGCCAGAGCCGCGAGGGGCTGCCGATCGGTGTGCAACTGGTCGCCGCACAGGGCCGCGAGGACCTGCTGCTGGGCGTGGCCGCGCAGCTGGAACAGGCCGTCCCGTGGCGGGACCGCCGGCCGCCGTTCCTGGTGGGCTGACCGCCGCGGCGGGGGCGCTGACGGAGCGCACGGCGCGGACGGCGCGGACGGCGCTCAGCTGCTGCTCGGGCTGGTGCCCGTGCCGCTGGCGGGCGGGAACGCGTAGACGTGGTCCGGAGTGACGATCTTGGTGATCGCCTCGGCGAACAGGCTGCTGGGCTCGCTGCCGCCCACGGCGGTGTCGCTGTTGAGCAGCACGACCATGGTCGCCTTGGCGTCGGGCAGATACACGGCGGTGCTCTGGTAGCCGGGCAGCGAGCCGTTGTGGCCGATCCAGCCGTGGTTGTCGAAGAGGCCCAGGCCGTAGCCGATGCCCGCGTACGCGGTGGGGCGGAAGGTCGTGCGCTGCGCCTGGGTCGCCTTGTCGAGCAGTGTGCCCTCGGCCACGATGCGGGCCCACGCGCGCAGGTCCTGCTGGTCGGAGACCATGGCGCCGGCGGCCCAGGCCCAGGAAGGGTTCCAGTCGGTGGCGTCGGCCTCCTTGCCGTCCTCGGTCTGCCGCGTGTAGCCGCGGGCGTGGGGGCTGGGGAAGGCACGTCCCGCGGGGAGGACGGTGTGCTTCAGCCCTGCCCGGTCGAGCACGTCGCGCTGCAGGTACTCGCCGAACGGCCGGCCGCTCGCCTTCTCGACCACCAGGCCCAGCAGCACCGTGTTGGTGTTGGAGTACTGGAAGCGGGAGCCCGGGGCGGACGGCGAGGGGTGCTGGAAGGCGTAGGCGAGCAGTTCCGCGGGGACGAACTCCCGCTCGGGGTCGGCCTTGAGGGCCTTCTGGAAGTTCGGGTCGTCGGTGTAGTTGTAGAGCCCGCTGCGCATCTCGGCGAGCTGCCGCAAGGTGATGCCGTCGCCGCCGGGCACGCCGTCCACATACCGGGAGACGGGGTCGTCGAGCCCGGCCTTCTTCTGGTCGACGAGGGTGAGCAGCGCCGTCACGGTGAAGGTCTTGGTCTCGCTCCCGACCCTCATGTAGAGGCCGGGCTCCATGCGCGCCTTCGACTTCCGGTCGGCCACGCCGAGGGCGCGTACGTAGGAGCCCTTGCCCTCGGCCCACAGCCCGACACTGACGCCGGGCACCCCGGTCCTGCGCAGGGTGTCGTCCAGAGCGTTGTCGAGCCTCCTGACGATCTCGCCGGAGAGCGCCGGGAAGTCGCCGTCGGCGCCCGGAGAACCACTGGGCGAGGCCTGCACGGGCGAGGCCTGCACGGGAGAGGCCTGCGCGCGCGGCGAGGCCGGCGCGGACGCCGCCGTCCTCGTGCCCTCGGCGGACCGGGTGGTGTCCGCGGGCCCGCCGCACGCCAGAGCCATGGGGAGCACGGTGGCGGCGTAGGCCGCCGCGACGGCCCTCCGCACAGCGCTGCGGAGCCTGGGCGGGCGGGCGCACGGGTGCATCATTTCTCGGTGCCTTTCGGCCGTGGGGACGGTGCTGGGCGAGAGCACGCCTTGCGCGAACATAAGCCGACCGCCCCGACCCGGCGAGCGGACGCGCGCGCCGCGCGGCCGGGCGGGTGACGACAGCCCGCGACAGGTGACGGGGGCTGCCGCAAGGGGTTCTGACGGTGGGTCGGCTCGCCGGCCGGGTGGAGGAGAACCCAGGCGGCGCACGCGCACCCGACGGCCGCCGTACAGAGGTCTCGGGCGAGCGTCCACGGCCCCGCTCCGTACGCCCGCGCGGCGAGGACGGGGGATGACGCGACGCCGCGGGCCGGGTCGCGGAACCGCACGACCCGGCCCGCGGCGCCCACCGGCCGCGCGCCGTCGACGGCGACCGCGCTCGCGCCGTGCCCGGCGATTCCGCGGCCTGTGGCCGGAGGTGAACCCCGGGCGCCCGGGCGGGCGGGACGGCCCCGCAACGCGACCGCGGGGGGCGGCACGGAACCCGGCGCCCCGCCCCCGCGCCGGACCCCCGTCCGCGCCGCGTCAGCGCGCGGCCAGAACCGCCAGCCGTGCCGCCGACGTGCCGAGCCCGGTCGGGCCCGTGGGCAGCCGGAGTCCCCCCACCGGGCGGCGCAGTTCCGCCTCGTCGTAGCGGTGGCAGCCGCGGTGCCAGACCAGGATGCCCGCGAGCCAGTTCTGCAACTCGCGCACATAGCCGTCCAGCACCGCCCGCGCCTCCACGCCGAGGGAGAAGTCCTCGTACAGCACGGGGAGTTCGTTCTCGGCCACATGCTGGAACTGCCGCATCCGCCCGGTCATCAGGTCGTGGACGACGGCGAGCGAGGTCCGCTCGTCGCAGTCGAAGAAGTTCTGCACGACCAGCAGGGCGTTGTGGATCTCGCCCTCGTACTCGACCTCCTTCTGGTACGAGAAGACGTCGTTCAGCAGGCAGGCGTAGTCGGCGGCGGAGTTCTCCAGCGACCGCATCGGCCCGCTGCGGTAGACCTCCTCGGGCACCTGCCGGCCGTGGCCCAGCCGGCACAGGCTCATCGTGAGGTCCGAGCCGAAGGTGTGGCGGCGCATCTCCAGGTAGTCGACCGGGTCGGGGACGCGGTTCTGCGCCTGGTTGGCGAGCTCCCACAGCCAGCTGGCCGTCATGTTCTCCACGGCGGTGCGGAAGCGGCGGCGCGCCTGCTCCTCCATCGGCCCGGCCGTCCGCGCCCACAGGTCGGCAAGGCTCCGTTCGAGGGCGGTGGCCGGGGCCGGGGCGGCGGAACCGTCGACCGGCATGAAGGCCGACAGCCGCTCGTTGGCCGCGTGGGCGCCGGCCAGGTCGCGGGTGCGTCCGTACACCGCGGGGAAGTAGTCGTCGGCGTAGGTGCCCCAGGTGAGCCAGCCCGAGGTGAGGTCGAGCCCCTCGGGGGTCGCGTCCGGGTGGATGCCGGCGGCGCACAGCGGGAAGTCGAAGGCGACCAGCTTGTGCTCGTCCCACACGTGCGAGTGCGGGACCCCGGGCTGGGGCAGCAGCATGCCCATCCGGTGCGCCCACTCGACGACATGGCGCCGGGCGGCGTCCAGGTGCGGGCTGAGCGCGGCCGGGAAGGGCATGAGGAAGTCGGGCAGCGGCGTGGGCCCGGTGCGCCGCGGCACATGGGTGAAGGAGCGGAAGCGGGCGGCCTCGGCGCGGCCGGTGGTCCGCACGGTGCCCGCGGACACGCCGAGCCCGCCGGGCAGCGCGAACGGCGACCACCCGTTGCCGGAAGCGCCGCCCGTCCCCCCGCCGTTCATGTAGCGGCTGGAGCGCATGTGCCACTCGTGGCCGCCGGACTGCCAGTCCTGCAGGCCCTTGACGTACGCCAGCACCCGCGCGCGCTCCCCCGGGTCGAGCGCGTGCTCGGCGAAGAGCGGCGGCAGCTCGGTGAGCGCGGTGTTCTCGAACTGCTGCAGCCGGGAGGTCAGCAGGTCGTTGACCGACTCGGCCGCCTCCTGCGTCGTGCAGCCGAGGAAGGTCTCCAGAACCAGCACACCGTTGCTGAGTTCTCCCTCCTCCTCGGTCTCGCGCTGGTACGAGAAGAGGTCGTTGCGCAGGTGCACCCCGTCGGAGAAGGCGTCCCGCAGCACCAGCAGCGGCCGCGCCCCGGCGACGGCGGCCGGCACCTCGGCCCCGGCGGCGTACTCCACGAGCCCCGCCGACCAGGGGGCGCCGCCCACCTTGCGGCGCATCTCGATGTACTCCACCGGGTTGGGCACCCGGCCCGCGTTGATGTTGGACAGCTCCCACAGGGACTCGCCCAGCAGGTGCTCGGTGCTCTCGGCGAAGCGCCTGCGCCAGTCCATGGACATCGCCGGGACCGTGCGCGTCCACAGGTCGGCGAGGCCGGCCTCCACCGGGTTCCGCGGCTCGGGCATGCCCTGCGCCAGGTCCATCGGCATGAAGGCCGGGAGCCGGTCCAAGTAGGCCTTGCCGCCCTCGCGGTCCTGCGTGCGCTTGAACGCCTCCAGGAAGTGGTCGTCGAAGAAGAAGACCCACACGTACCAGTCCGTCACCAGGGAGAGTGCCGGCTCGGAGCAGTCCGGGTGCGTGTACGCGCACAGCAGCGCGTAGTCGTGCGAGTCGAGGTCGTCGGTGTCCCAGATGCCCGAGCCTTCGAGCATCCCCATGTCCCGTGCCCAGCTGCGCGAGTGTTCCCGGGCCTGCTCCACGTGGGGGTTCAGTCGCGCCGGGTACGGCAGGTAGAAGTCGGGCAGTTCAAATGGCTGCGTCACTCATTCAGCGCTACCCGGGCCCGGGGGCGCTATCCGGCATGGCGGGCAACCCATACGAACGGGTGAAAACGCTCCCGGGAACCGCCGGGACCGGCCCCTGTCCCGGGCCGGTCCCCGTCGTCCCCGGGCCTCACTCGCGCCCCGGGTGCTCCCCCCAGCTGCGGCACAGGGCCCAGATGACGAAGACGTCGATGGCGATGACGATGACCGCCCACACCGGGATGTACGGCAGCCACACGAAGTTCACGATGATGTTGAACGCCGCGAGGGCGACACCGACCACCCGGGCCCAGTCGGGGGCGTTCTGCAGCAGCGCGGCGCCGACCACGATGACCAGCACGCCGAGCACGAGGTGGATCCACCCCCACGCCGTCAGGTTGAACTTGAAGACGTAGTCGCCGAGCCCGACCCAGATGTCGTCCTGGGCGATGGCCGAGATGCCCTCGAAGATCATCACGACGCCGGAGACCAGGAGCAGCACCCCGGCGAAGGTGGTACCGCCCGCGGCCAGCCCCGAGTGCGGGCGCTCCATGCGCCACTGCGTCTGCTGGGTCATGAGATGGCTCCTGTCCCTCGCCGCCCGGGCGCGCTGCCCGGACACTCCACACGGTCCGCCCGGCCGGCGGGTACGGCCATCCGCGCTGCGCCGTCCGGGTGAGCCGCGCGGCGGCGCCCGACAGGCGCGATGATCGGGGCATGGCAACGACACTCCACCTGGCCCAGCAGCCCGAGGCCGACGCCCTGCTGACGCGCAGCCCGCTGGCGGCCCTGGTCGGCATGCTGCTCGACCAGCAGATCCCGATGGAATGGGCCTTCGCGGGTCCAACACCCTAGGATCTGCCGGAACTGGGGCCGTTTCCCCTGGTCAGAGGGGTTGTGGCCTCATGGCTGAGCCTTCGACACGCTCTCGGATAGACGTGAGCACACAAGAAGTAGACCTGCTGTTGCGCAAGTCCAAGGTTGTCCGCGAGGGCGAACACGCGCTGAGCATCCGAGCCCAGGAAGAGCGCGGCCGGCGCTGGGCAGCCACCAACGGCTACACGGTGCGCAAGGTGTGGAGAGAGAACCTCAGCGCGTACACGGACACCGTGCGCCCCGTCTATGACGCCGCTATGTCGGCGCTGCAAGACGGCGAGGTACCCGCGCTGTGGGTGTACGCGATGGACCGACTCAGCAGGCGCGGCGCGGGCGCAGTGATGCCCATTCTTGACGCCGGTCGACGTATCGTTTTCGACTACGAAGAACTCGACTCCAGCCGTCCGCGCGACCGCCGCTACATCGTCATGCGCGCCGAGGACGCGAAGGAATTCAGCGACCGGCTAGCGCACAACGTGCGGACGACCAAAGAGCGACAGCGCAACGAAGGTCGGTGGCTGGGCAAGGCTCCGTACGGGCTGCGCGCCGATAAGGGGACGCGACGGCTGAGCCCCGACAATGAACCGCGCGTCTGCCTGGTGGGTACCCGCGCTGAGGTGACCCCATGGGACACGGTGTGCCGGATCTTCAGCGCGATAGCGGATGGTCAGTCCGGCCGTGCCCTTGCCCGCGCGCTCAACGCTGAGGGCATCCCCGGTCCCGTGGGTGCACCGTGGCGCTGCGACTCGATCCGCGCTGTTGTCGTCCACCCTGTCTATGAAGGCTGGCTGACCACGAGCGGACCAAAGAAAGACCCGGTGCCGTACACGGTGGACGGGAAGCGCGTCCGCTGCGCTGATGTGGAGCTGATCCCGCCAGACCTTGCCGAGCGTGCGCGCCGTGTGCTCAGCGGGCATCAGATGGTCGACAGCACGCCGCGCCCTGGTCGTGCCGCTCATTGGCTCACGGGCGGTGTTCTGCGGTGCGACGGCTGCGGGTCCGCGCTGACCGCAAACAGCAACTCCTACCGCTGCAACCTGCATGAAGCGGGCGCGCCATGCCCTGCCCCCGTGTCGGTGAAGCGCAGTTCGATTGAGCGGTACGTAGCGGAAGCGTGGGCTGCGAGGCTGAACGCATCCGACCCGGAAGACCCGCTGCTGCCGGTCATCGCGGAGCGGTACGCGGCTCTTACGCGCCCTGGTGAGACAGCGGAGCTGCGGGACGCCATGGCAGCGTTGAAGGCGGCTGAGGCGGCGCTAGAGAAGTTCCATGAGGACGACCGGGCAGGTTTCTACGCGGGCCGCTCACAGCGCTTTCGCCTGCCAGCGAAGCAGGAAGCCGAAGCGCGCCTAGACGCCGCGGAAGAGCGCGTAGCGGCGCTGGGTACTCGCGCGGTTGACATCTCGCTGTTTGTGAGCGGTGACGCGGAGCGCGTGTGGGACAGCGCGGATTGGGCGTTGAAGCGTGACCTGCTGTTGCTGGCGGTCGACCGGATCACAGTGAAGCAGGGGCGGCGCGGCGTGTACTTCGACGGGCGGCAGCGCGTGCACATCACGTGGGCCGCGCAGGACGACGACAACTAAGCACACACAGCAGCGGCCCCGGCAGCATCTTGGCGGATCAACCGGGGCCGCTGTCCTCAGCAAAGAGGCAGATCAAGCATGTCACAGAGCATTTGCGGAGCGCGTCGACCCGGCTACGAACTGCGCGCACCTGTCGGGCGCATGTCCATCCCGTGCGCGTTGGGCGCTGGACACGAATGCGCGCATGCGAACGCGTTCGGCGACCGTTGGACGAACATTTCGGCGCACATTTCGGATGCACAGCGCGGGGACGCCAGCGCGATCGTGGCCGTGTTGGACGCGATGGAACCGCTCATCTCGCTGTACGCCGGCGGGGACGAGCTGCGACGCGCACGAGCTCGCACAGCGCTGTCTGAGGCACTGCCCGCGTACGCGGCAGGGGACTTCACCACCTTCGCGCGGCACGTCGTTGAAGGGGCGCTAGCGGACGACGCGCACGGGTGGGCAGAGGAGTACGGGGCGCTGTCGCTGCGCTGGGAAGGGCTGCGGGCACGACTGCGCACAGACGACACCTTGCACATTCGGGAGCAGCTTCGGCGCGTGGATGCGCTCATGGCTGCGCTGGTGGGTGACGTGGCCGCGCTGAGTCGCTGAGACAGCGGGAGGGCCGCCCGGTTCACGCTGGGCGGCCTTTTCCATACCCAACACCCGTCACGGAAAGTGTTCGGCCATCACAAGCTGTGACAAGCGTGAAGCCTGCCAGCAGTCAGCGGCAGACCAGCGCGGGCACTCCTACACCAGCAGCGAAAGGGGCGCGGCCTCTGACCTGCCCTTATGTAGTGAGTGTAATTTTTACTACACAACAACATTCCTATAGGCGCTCTATAGAGCGAAGTAAAACGCAGTTCACATCTGCATTCCTGCACACGCTCCCCGCTGCCGGGCTTTCCACTCTCCCACTATATGTAGGACAGTTTCTGTCACCGCGGAGTCGCCACGTGGCCTAGCGCCCCGGTCCGCTTCCTGTTCTAACGCCGCGCGTCGTTAGGTGCTGCCCGTGGGCCGCACGTTGAACGCGCCACTAACCCCCGTCGGGTTGAGTGCTCTATGCCGGTGGCGACCGGGCGTAGACCACTCCCCGACGGGGGTTTTTGTATTGGTCGCCAACCAAAGGACTTCCCCCGTGACTGCCGAGTACAAAGCCGCTCATGCCCGCGTCCGCGCTGAGTACGGTCCTGCACACCTCTATTGTTGTTTGTGGTGTGGCGGTAAGGCCGATGAGTGGGCGCACGCCTACAGCGACCAGGACGCGCTCACTGACAGCGCTGGACTCGTGTACTCCAACGATCCGAAGCATTACGGCCCGCTCTGTTCGCGCGACCACCGTGCGTTCGACGGGATGAAGCGTCGCGGTGCGGACGTCTACGAGTTTATGTGGCGGTACTTCCGCGCAACGGCGCGCCTTTCAAAGGCAGAAAAACGCGCGATGGCGGCGGATCGACGCGCTTACCGCAAGCTGTACGCCACTGCGGCACCGAAGGTTCCTCGCGCATTGCGCGCTGAACGCGATTTCCAGCGAGCGAACGTGCGCGCAGTCGAGCGTGACGACCAACTGACGCCAGCGGAGCGCGATGCGCAACTGGTCGCGCAGATGGAATGCGCGGGATGGACGCGTGCGCGTATCGAGCGCGCGACGCGCAACACAGCGAGCAAAGAGCGCGCACGACGCATGATGCGCGCAACTGCTGACGCCGTGTAGCACACACAAACCGCAGGGGAGCGGCATTTCCGCTGCTCTCCTCCCAGGGGTTGAGCCGGCGTGGCAGTCCTGTGCCAACTGCCCGCCGGCTCCTCCGCATAGCGCACACAACAACGACAGGTGAACAGCATGGATGACAGGATCACAAACACGACGTTGCGCTTCCGCGTAAACGAAGCCACGTTCGCAGCCGCCACGGTGATGCTCGCAGACAACGAGTACGAACCCGCGGCTGTGTCTGCGCTCGCCGAACTTGTACACGCTGCTGCCGACTACGGGCGCATGTGCATTGAAGCTTCGCGCCACGTAGGCGAGATGCGCACGCGTCGCCCGGAGGTGAGCGCGTGAGCAACCAGGCTTCTGAGGCTATGGCGGACGCGCCGGAGTCCACGCCGGATGCGGCACTGGGCGACGCCGGCAAAAGGGCACTGGCCGCCCTTCGTTCCGAAGTCAAGGAACTCAAGGCCAAATTGAAGGCTATGGAGCCCAACAGCGAAGGCGCGCGCGATGCCGCCCCCGCGGAGGATTCCACGTCAGAGAACACGAGCGACTCGGTTCCTGGCGCTGACAACGATGCGAGCGCGACGCCCGTTGACACGTCACAGCCGAAGGCACCGCAATTCGCGGGGCCTGTCCACGAAGGCGACTCCCACAACCTTACCGGCATGCGCCGACAGCTTGGGAATGACGACCTTCGTGGGATGTCTCCCGCAGCGATTGAGGCCGCGCGTAAGGCCGGCCAGTTGCGGGATTTGCTCAGCGGCCGGGCTTGGAACTAGCCGCTGTCTCTCTGACGAAAGGAGTGCCTAACCATGGCACTGACCAACTTCATTCCGGCCGTTTACGCTGCGGCCACTCTCACCGCGCTTGACACCACGCTAGCGTATGGCTCGCTGGGCGTGATTAATCGTGAATATGAGGGGACCGTCTCCGAGTACGGCGGCAGCGTCGTCATCAACACGGTGGCCGATCCCACCATTGAGGACTACGTCCCGTACACGAACATGACCGGCGGGAACGCTGCTTCGACGCAGCAGACTATGCCTGTCGACCAGCGGAAGGCGTGGTCGCTCGACATCGACGACGTCGACTCCGCTCAGGCTCGCGACGACGCTGACTTCATCGGCAAGGTGTCGAACCGTGCGGCTCACCTGCTGGCGAAGAGCGCGGACGCGTACATTGCCGCTCAGATGGCCGCCGCGGTGACCCCCGGTACTGAGGTGACTCTCACCGACCCCGCCGACGCGTTCGACCTGCTGGTTGACATGCGAACCGCGCTGAGCGAAGCCGATGTCCCGGTTGATGGCCGTTGGGTCGTGGTCACACCCAAGCTGCACAGCATGCTCCTCAAGGACACGCGCTTTGTGCAGGGCTCCAGCGGTGCCGACGTGACGCGCTCCAGTGGCGTTGTGGGGCAGGCTGCGGGCTTCGCCGTGCTAGAGAGTTCGCAGGCTCCGGACGGTCCGGGTACCGGCGCTGGAAAGCTCATCATCGCTGGTCACGCGCTGGCCACTACCTACGCTGACCAGATCAGCAAGGTGGAGGCGCTGCGCCACCCCGACCGCTTCACCGACCGGCTCCGCGGGCTGCACGTCTACGGCGCGAAGGTCATCCGTCCGACTGCGCTCGTTGCTCGTGACGTAATCGGCGCGTGATCGCTGGGGGGTCGCTACCGTAACGGTGGCGGCCCCCTTCGTGCTTTCCAGAAAGGAGCGGGCGCGTGGTGCTGCCCAACCTTGCCACTGCCGCCGATTTGGCCGCCCGTGGCGTTGTGGTCGACTCAGCGGAAGAGCCGGTAGCGGAAGCCCTGCTGGGGATCGCTTCGGCCGTTGTACGCGAGGCTGCCGGCTCGCCGATCATCGAGACCACGAGCACGGTCACGCTGCCGGGCAACGGCGGGACACGTCTTGTGCTGCCTGGTCTGCCTACAACGGCCGTTGTCGCGCTGGCAGTGAACGACGTGCCCGTATCGGATTGGACGCTGCGTACCGGCGCTGTGGTGCGTGACGCGGGCTTTGCACGGGGCGCAGAGATCAGCGTGACCTATACGCACGGCCTGCCCGCTGTGCCCGCTGACATCGTGGACCTGGTGTGCCGTATGGCCGCTCGTGGGCTCAGCGCGTACCGGTCCGGCGACCCGGCGGCCAAGCCTGTGATTCAGGAGCGCATAGGCGATTACTCCGTCACCTATGGATACGACGTGTCGTACTCCGACATGGAGCTGCCGAAGTACCTGCGCGCTCGTCTCGCTGCCCGCTTCGGCGCTTCCGTCGCTGGGGTGACGTCGCGGTGAGTCGTGTTAGCCGGCTGCTGAACGGCTCCGCGGAGGTGTGGAGGTACACGCGCACAGCGGACGGTATGGGGGGCTGGATGGAGGCGTGGGCGCGTGTCGCTACGGTGCGCGCCCGGTTCTCCCAGCCGTCCGCCACGGAACGAACGGTGGCAGCGCAGAGCGGCAGCGAGCTATCCCACGTCGTGTTCCTGCCGGCGGCTGCTGACGTGCTGCGCGGGGACGAGTTGCGGCAGGACGGGCGCGTGTTCGACGTGACCGCGACCTATGAGCCGAGCGTGCCGGGCACGTACCTGCGGGCGGACTGTGTGGTGAGGCAGGCAGCGGGATGAAGCTAAGGGGGTGGGCACCCGCGATTTGAAAACCACCCCCCGGGGGGCTGCTGACAGCGGCGACACCCTGACCCCCATGCGCGGTGCGGTGCTGTGCGGTGCTGCACAGGCTCAACCCACTCACCGTGAGGAGTCTGTGCAACCTGCGCGCCCAGCGGACAGACGAGCTGCGAGAAGACGAACGTGCGTTCGAAGGCTGCGTGCCATGGGTGCCCAGCGTGCCGGCCACCTGCCCGACGTGCGTGCGTACCGTGCGCTGGTCTGCTGGGCGTCGCTCGGTCGCTCGTGATCGTTCGGACCGTCACGCTGGGTACCCCACCCCCACCCGTAGGACCCCCTAGGCCCCGGACCTACAGAACGCGGGGGAGGGCGCTGCCTGGTTTGCCCGGTTCAAAGACCCGTCTGTGACGTGCGACACACGCACGCACTGTGACCAGCCGGCGGAGGTGATCGGCCATGGCGCGAGGCGGAGCACATGCCCGCAGTGGGCCAGCAGTGCTAGCGCCTGCCCAGGCTGCCGTCGTCGTCCAACGCTGCTTGCGCCCGAAGCAGAAAGGTGTCTATCGCTCGGTTCACCTTCCTGGCTAGTGACACTACACCTCTACGCCGCATCCGCTGAAATAGTTTTTCATCGATTGCCGCATTTGCTTGTGGCGCAAAGTGGACGAATAGCCGAATGCTGATTGCCAGATGATTGCCGAGACGCTCAATCCTTATGGCATCCTTGCTTACTCGCCGCGGGCCAGCCAGCGCTACGTCCATCGCACTCCTTTTTAGCTCCGCCGCCGCTTCGCTTATCGAATCAGCCGCTTCGTCCTCAAGATCGTCGGGAATTAGTCCGGGGATGGTGTACGGCGAGGATTCGCTACGGAACGCGGAGGCTACGGATATGAACTCCTTGTAGGCCGCGAGGCGGGGTTCTCGCCTTTCTCTGCGATGCTCAGCGCGAACAGCGATGCGCGCCCCTTCCCTCTGTGCCCAGCCTGTTGCCAGCGCTGCGCCAACCGTCGCGACCGAACCTGCAAGTGCCCCCAGTACGGCGGCTGTTCCGGCGTCCATGCCAGGTATGGTGCCTCAGTGGACGGTCAGCACGGGGGCGGATTGACCTAGCTAGTCGGAGACCGCCAGTACCGCTGAGCCCTTCGACTGACAACTGAAGAGCGCCCCCGGCAGACTGTCAGCGAGCACCAGCGTGAAGGGGCGGGAGCATGGCGACGTACAGCGTGAGGGACATCAAGGGCATCACGAGTGAAGTGGCCACGTGCGACAAGTGCGGTCGTGTGCTCGAACAGGCAGTCATTGTTGGCCCCCTCTACGTGGGCCCGGACTGCGCTGCGAAGCTCGTCCAGAAAAGCAGGAGCGTCGTCTCTGCTGCGGCCGATGCGGCCGAAGTCAGGCGGCAACGTGACCTAAGCGCCGCTAAGCAGCGGGAGGCGGACCGTCAGGCTTACGAACGACGCAAACTCGATTGGTTCCAGACTAACTATGGAGCCGACAACTTGGACACAGCGGTGGAAAAGAGCGGCAAGGATTGGGAAGTGGTGTTTGGCGAGTGGTGGGCTTGGGAGAACTCTGGCCACAGCTAATGACCCGTTAGACCACCACACGAGTGAGCCCCGCACTGACCTGCCTGCATGGTGGTCTGTGCGGGGCTCTGTCGCGTTCAGCCTGTCTACCGCCACCTACTCGCGGACCCACAGCGCGGACACTCACACGGCGGCCACCGATGCGAATACAGCGGCGGCAAGTTCTCGTTGCTGGCCACGTCAACGGGCTCCGACCACGTCTCCCCGCTGTCCGTGCTCGTGCGCATCCGGAGCAGCGTGCGCGGGCCAGCGGCAGCGTCCGTAGCGAGCATTTCGGCGTACAGGCGCGCAAGCGGTGCGTACTGCCATTCGTCACTCAGCATCGTGCCCGCCCCCCGGAAGGCGCATGCCCCGTGACTGGGCGACGCGGAGCGTGTCCGACAGTGCCTCGCTGAGGCGCATGACGACGAAGCGCGACTGTTCCGGCGTTAAGGGCTCGTCGTCCGCGAGCATGAGGCGCGCGTGAGTCAGCAGCTCCGCCGCTGTGTTGAGCTGCACAGCCTCTATGCGGTCAGCGATGCGGGCAATCGCACCTCCCGCTGACACGTACGCGGGCTTACCGCCCCATGGCAGGAGACGCCGCGTCATGTCGCGCGCTGGCTCGGCGTCGATGATCGGCAGGTAGCCGGACCACGTGTCGCGGAAGATGTTTTGGTGGTGCCCTTCGTGGTCGGCGGGTAGGGCACAGCGGAGGTAGCCGCGTCCGGTGCCGCCGTGCTCGTATCCGGGCCGGTGCTGGTCGCAAGTCTTTACCGCCGTGCTCATGCCGCAGCCCCCGGCATGTCCTGCCCCAGCGCTGCCAACGCGAGCGCCCGTCGCCGTTCCCGTTGCCGGCGCGCTTCCTCCGCGCGTTCATGGTGGACGAGATACAGCGGCACTAGCGGCAGGTCGTCAGACTCGATCACCGCCGCCGGACGCGGGGAACGGTGGTTGGGCAGCGCGCTGGGTGCTGTGCGCTGGGCTGGCACGGGCGCTACGGCCCGACGTCGACCACGGGCAGGAAAGAGCCACGCGAGCAGCGCAGCGATAAGGTTCGACATAGCCGAAGCTCCATCTTCGGTAAGCCCCGGTACGGACGTAGCCGCGTCCTGCCGGGGCGCTTTGTTTCTCGGGTAAACGAGCGTAGCGCGTAGTAGGTAGTGGTGGGTAGTGGTTGGTGGTGGTGCTGGGTAATGCGTGGTGGCGGGTAGCGGCTTACGGTCGACGCGTGGACAGGATCAACCCCGACTCCCCCGATTACGTGTACGAGCAACTTGCGGCGATTCTTGAACGCAAGATCCGCACTGGTCAGTACGCGCCCGGTTCGCGCCTGCCGGGTGAGCTAGCCATGACGCATGACTTCGGAGTCGGTCCGGGCACGGTTCGGCGCGCGCTGAGCATCTTGCGGGACGCTGGTCTGGTGGTCACCCGTCCGGCGCGCGGCACCTTCGTGGCCGATCCGCTGCCGCCGGCTGAGACGTTGTAACGGCTGGTCAGACACAGATACCAGGGTGTAGGGTCCACTTTCTCGGGGCCCTGGACCATCGCGCAGCGCATGGGCCAGGACGACCTCGACGCCGGCGAGATCGCCGCGTACGACCCCGAGGCCTTCTCCGATCTGCTCTCGCGCAAGCCCGCCGTCCACCGCTACCCGGGGTCGATGGCCAAGCGGGTGCAGCAGCTGTGCCAGTACCTCGTGGAGCACTACGACGGCGACGCCGAAGCGGTCTGGCGCGATGCCGCCGACGGCCGCGAGCTGCTGGCCAGGCTCAACGAGCTGCCCGGTTTCGGGAAGCAGAAGGCGCAGATCTTTCTGGCCCTGCTGGGCAAGCAGCTCGGCGTGACGCCCGAGGGCTGGCGCGAAGCGGCGGGCCCCTACGGGGAGCAGGGCTCCCACCGGTCGGTCGCCGACATCACCGGCCCGAAGTCGCTGGAGAAGGTGCGGGCCTTCAAGCAGGAGCAGAAGCGGGCCGCCAAGGAGGCGAAGGCCGCGAAGGGGTCCTCAGCCTAACCTAAGCCGCCCGGGTGGTCTTCCGCCGCCCGGGCGGCCCTGCTCCCCTGACGCCCATACGTCGGATAGTCAGATTTGCGGCGTGATGTCCGAGACTCCGCTGCTCTTCGCCGTGGGCGTGTTCCTGGCCGCCCTCGGCCTGCTCATCGCGCTGTTCAGCCCGGAGCTGGCGCACCGCATCGACGCGCTCGTCGCACACTGCGCCGCCGCGATCCGCTGCCGACGGCCCCGCGGTCGGGACCTCCGGCGCTTCATCCCCGTCCCTCGAAAGTGGGCCGCGCCACAAGACTCCTTGAAGGTTCAAGGGAATGCCGCTATAGTGAAGGAGGTTGAATCGTAAACCAAATCGTCCCCGAGGAGTTCACCATGGGCCTGTTCAGCCGCAAGAGCGACACCACCGAGACCGCCGCGACCACCGCCGTCGCCGCCACGCCGTCCGCCGACCTGACGCACCTGACCGGCGAGTACACCATCGACCCGACCCACAGCGAGATCGGCTTCGCCGTGCGCCACGCGATGGTCACCACCGTGCGCGGCCAGTTCGCGGAGTACGAGGGCGTGCTGCGGCTGGACGGCAGCAAGCCCGCCAACTCCTCTGCCGAGGTCACCATCAAGGTCGCCAGCATCGACACCAACCAGGCCCAGCGCGACGAGCACCTGCGCACCGGTGACTTCTTCGACGCCGCCACCTACCCCGAGATCAGCTTCCGGAGCACCTCCGCCGAGCAGGTCGACGACGAGACCTACCGCATGCACGGTGACCTCGCGATCAAGGGCACCACCCGGCAGGTCTCCATCGACTTCACCTACAACGGCTCCGCCACCGACCCCTACGGCAACCTGCGCGTCGGTTTCGAGGGCTCCACGACCGTCAACCGCGGCGACTGGGGCCTCACCTACAACGCGGCTCTCGAGGGCGGCGGTGTCCTGATCAGCGACAAGGTCAAGCTGACTTTCGACATCTCCGCGATCAAGGCGGCCTGAAACCGCTGACGTCGGCTGTCCCCGGCCGCGATGGACGGCGCGGCAGAGGGCGGAT